>CALWRI010000009.1 GCA_944383905.1 uncultured Christensenellaceae bacterium | reverse complement strand
ATGTTATCGTGTATCCGTTTCCGTCTAAAGTCGCATTTGCAGGCAAAACCCTGTTAGTTACGGGTTTTTCGCCGACCTTAAAGTTGGCTGTAAGATAGCCGTAATAGGTCGTACCGGGATTATTGCTTGCTTCCGTAAGAAAATTCGTAAGGGCAGATTCGCTGTTTATCTGTTTTCTCGTTGCACCTGAGGGGATAGCGGGAGTCTCGCCGTTATAGATCGACGTGCCGTATCCTCTGTTGCTGAGACCGTAGACCTCTTCCGCCCCTTCCCCTTCAGCGACCGTGCCCGTACCCGCGCCGCCCGTGCGCGTGTAAAGAAAAGCCGCAAAAGCACACGACAGCAAAAGCGCGACTGCGATTATCACAGCCGTCGCGTTAAGCCATATCCTGCGTTTCGCGGCATTGTTTGTCATAGTTTTCCTTGCTTCCCTTATCCTGCCGCTTCACCCCGGCAGCAGGTTTCCTTTTTTCTTTATCCTTTGTCTCGGCGCCTTATCCCGCGCCTTGCGGAGCCGTCACGTCCTGACGAATTCCGACGTTACGCTGACGGTGACCGTCCCGCCCATTATCTCGTCGGGCAATCTCTCGTCCGTCACGTTGAATCTGATCGCGAGAATGAGCGTGCCCGTCGTGCCCGTCGAAAGAGAGCCGAAAGTGTAAGACGCGGAGACGCTGTCCCACGAATAAGAAGTCGCCTCTCCTTCATAAATGAAAAAATCCAGCTTCCCCCTCATGTATTCCTGAACGTCTGCGCCTAACTCGTTGCCCGCCGCGTCGCGCCATATCGCGGAAACTCCGTAAACCGCCACTTTCATCGCCGTAACGCCTTCTTCGGCTTCGCCTATAACGTAAGGCACCTCTATCCTGACCCCGTCCGTATCGGAGAAAACCCCGTCCGCGGTATTGTCGTTGGCGGCCTCTACGGGTATGAGAGTGCCCTGCGTTTCGCCGACGCCGATGCTTATGCTGAATTTGTCGTTGGAACCCACGACAAGGTATGAAGAATCGTTGAGATTGGAGAAAAATGCAAAAGACGCGCCGACGCCGACCAGCGCGATCATTAACACGAAAATCACGGTTATGACAACAGTCTTTTTTTTCATTTCCCCTTATCCGACCTTGTCCTTATTTTATTATATAATTATAATATAACTCACCGCGCTTGTTGTCAATACTCTTTTCAAAAATTTTACATAACTACTGCTTTTTATGCACCTTTCGTGCCGGATATTACTTTTCCGCAAAAACGCGTCTGAAAGACTTTTTGCGGATTTCTTCTCTTTCCTCTTTGCCTTTTCAGGCGTAAAAAAAAAGGTTTGCAAGCGTCGTCGCAAACCTCGTTTTTCGCGATAAGTATCCCGTTTTTTATCTATCCGAAACAATATTCCCCTTCGGCGATCTCTCTTTCTCCGAAGTCGACCGCGCTCCTGTCGAGGTTCACGCAGCCGTAAAAACATTTATCTCCCAGAGACAGCGCCCCGCCGCCCGCGACGAAAGTCACCTCGCGCAGACTGTCACAGAACGCGAACGAGTACGCTTCCACCGACGTGACCGAAGCGGGTATCTCGAGCGTTTCTACTATCCTCAATCCGTCGTATTGCTCCACGGTTCCCATTGCGATAACCGTCACGTCGAATTCCTTTGTCTCTCCCGCCGATCCGACAACTACGGTGGGGGGTATCTTCAACGTCGGCAGTATTCCTTGGTATCCTACGACAGAAACCTTCGTCACGTCCGCAAGATCCGCTCCTTCGGCGTCGAAAGCGGAATAATCGGAACCGTCGTCCGATTTTTGCCTGTAAGACGCCTCTCTGTAACTTCCGTCCGCGAAAGTCAGACCGAGTACGAGATATCTGAAAGACGGGTCGTCCCACTCTCCCGTCTGCGTTGTCGCGGGAGTCGAGCTCCCGTCCGTGGTCGTCCAGACGGCGTAAGCCGCCGCCGTAACGCCCAGAACGAGTATCACGCAAACGAATAAAAATACGGTCAGTCTCGCAAATTGTCCTTTCATTTTTCTCCTTCGCCCTATCCTTTACCTGTATTCTGCAGACGCTATCACGCCGAATCCGAACAGCGACCCCTTGAAACTCTCGCCGCTGAACGGAAAAGTCCTTGCGTATCCCGCGTCCGAATAAATTATTTTCACGCATACGGGATTGGACTTGCCGAAGCTCGAGTCCGAGACGACCTCGCTCGAATAAGCGGGCAGGTTGGCGCCGTATGTGAAAGGCAGTCTCTCTCCCTCTTTGGCGAAAGTGCCGTACTCGTAAGGCGGATCGTCCGACGTGATCTTTGCGTATTCCATCGCGAAGAATTTGTCCGTATTCGCCTTGTCGAGCTTTATATAAAGCACGTCGCCGTTCACCGTGCCGTCGGTCGTATATACAAAACCGACGCTGCCGTCCTGAGGCTCGGTAAAGACCACGTCCGCACCGTTTTCTCCGACAACCTTCTCCGCCTTGCCTATATGCGATTTGTCGGGATCGTAACCGTCGAATTTCGAGATTATCTCGTCAACCGTTCTCTTCGCGCTTAACATATAAAACGTCTCCGAGACCTTGATGACAAGGTCTGAAAACTCGAATTTCAGAGACAGATCTCCGTCGCCCTGCAACTTGATATAGGTATGATAATACGCCTCGTAAGCCTTGTCGTCGTCGGTATATGCGACGCCGTTTTCGTCGTATCCCTTTTGTCCGTTGTACTTTTCGTTGCCGAGAGCGCCGTCTCCGTCAAACTCGACTTTTATGTAGCTGCCGACGGTCAGCACGCTCGTCGTTTCCGCCTGTTGGTTTGCCGAAAACCACGCGAAAGTCAGCGCCAGCATACTGAATACCAGCACGAGCATGATTATCGGTGTCAGAATTTTCGCAGTTTTCATATCGCCGGACCCGTCGTTATATTATTTGTCTCCGTCTCCTTCTTCGGGATTGCTCCCTTCTTTACCTTTGACGTATTCTTCTATCGCCTGTTTTTTGAGTTCTTCGATCCTCTTTTCGCGATCGTCTTCCTTTTGCTTTTCTCTTTCCAGCTCTTTTTTCTTCTTATTCTTTGCGCTTGCCGCGGCAAAAACTGCCAACTGCCAGCACGCAATGGCGATGAGCGGCACGACTATTATCAGCAAAAATCCCGCCTTGCTCGACAAAACCTTCTGCAATCCTGCAAGCGCCTCGCTCTTGCCGAGGACGATGCCCGTCACGTTTTCGAGAGGCACGGCGACCTTGTCGTATTCGTCGACCGCGTCCCCCTTTGTGCGGATATACCATTTTCCGTCATCGGCTTTGTACGGAGCTACCACAATCCTGTGCGTGACCGTATACCCGTCGACGGAGCCGAACCCTTCCGGCGCCACGAACGTGACGACGTCTCCCTCTTTGAGCTGCGACGGATCTTCTCCGAGTTCATCCGCGTCAAGCACTTTAACGAGGATCACGTCCCCTTTGTCGTATGTGCCGCTCATGCTTTCGGTCACGACCACGAAAGACCTGTATCCGAAAAGAGTGGGCTCTTTGCCCGTGAAATACTGTATCATCACCGTGAGCAGACAGCCGAACACAAAAACGAACAGAGCCGTCACGATAATATTCATAATCAACACGGGCACGGAAATTTTTTTCTTTTTTCTATTTTCGTCCATCTTCCTTTTCCGCGACGGTTTCTTCTGTGCCGACGCTATCTCCCGTCACGTTTTCGGTCTCCTGTGAGCCTTCTCCGTCCGCCGTCCCGTCGGGCGCGGAAGCCTGGCCGTTCTCAACGACTTCCTCGTCGGAAACCGCGTTCTGCGCGCAAGTCTCCGCGTCTGGCGCAGAGTCGGATCTTTCCTCGTTCTCGAGGGATTCATCGGGAACCGTGACAAGCTCTCCGTCCTTCACGTCGGGAGCGTCTTCGGATCGCGTTTCCTCTCCTTCCCGCACGTCGTCGGCTTCGGGAGAATTTTCCTCCGCAACTACGTTTTCAGCCGGGGTTACCTGCGCCTGTCCGGGAGCGTTCTCCTCCCCGACTGCGTTTTCCGTCGGGGTTTCCTGCGCCTGTTCAGTCTCTTGTGGCGCATTTACCATTTCTTCCTCCGCGTCGTCGGACGCAGATTTGAGCGCTTCGAGCATAGGCGTTACGGAAAGATCCTCGACCTGTCCGAGATCCTCTTTTTCGCTTTCTTCCTCGACGGACGCCGCGACTTCTTCCTGTTTCTCGCGCATTTCGCGTTCGAGTTTTTCGAGGCGTTTTTTGTCGCGCTCGCGTTGCTTTTCAAGCGACTCGCGCTCTTTTGCCGCGATCTTCTCCTTCTTTGCGAGAGATCTTTCGAGAGCGAGCTTTTCCTTTTCCATCTCCTTGAGCAATTTCTCTTTTTCTATCTCCTGCTGGCGGTAACGTATCTCTGCGACCTGCGACTTCTTCTGCGCGCGCAACGTGCTTTCGTTGAGCAACACGCGGTCGATCGCCTTGTTGATGCGGGCGAGCTGCGCCTTGTCCACCTTTCCGTCCGTCTGCTGGAACATATTGCGTATTTCCGCGACTCCGAATTCGTCGGGGAGTTCTTCTTCTCCCTCGTCTTCCTTCTCCTTTTCCTCCGCGGGCTGTTCTTCTCCCTTTTCTCCTTCCTCTTCTTCGGGCGACGGAGTCTCCACCGTCTCGGGAGCCGGCGCTTCTTCCGGCACCTCTTTCTCCACTTCCTTTTCCTTTTCTCCTTCCGCTTCTCCTTCCGCCGTCTCCGTTTCGGTCATGTTCGCCTCGTCGAAGAACAGAGCGTCTTCCACCTTCGCGTTGACGAGTCCTTCCATAAGGGAATTGCAGATGAACATCATATCCCCGACGGCTGTCTCCACGCCCTCGTCCACGTTCATCTTTTCGCTGACGTTTTCCACCGAAAATCCCATTTTTGAATAGCTTTCGATAAACTGCCAGAGCACGAGCGCCTTTTTGAAGTCGGGGTTTTTAAGTATCACGTTCGTGCGCGTGATGGGCGGCCGCACGGGCGCGCTGTTGATCATCTGCTTCGCAAACGGCGACGAAAGAAAGTCGGATATTATGCGTTGCAGTTTGGTCACTCTTTCCACGATCTTGAGGTCGGCCCCCTGTATCTCCTCTTCGACGTCGGAAGGCACGGAGCCTATGAGTTCGAGATTGTAGAACACACGCGTCTTGCCCATATAGAAGTTGGCGTCCACGTCAAGCTCGAGTATATTGTCGTTGACGTAAGCCTTTTTTATCGCGTCCATACGCCGCGCAACAAAGTTGGACAGGTTTTTGAGAAGCGTATAGATAAACCTGTTTTCGTATATCTCGAAACTCTCCTCTTTTGTGGTGTTGAGTATCTTGTTGGGCGTGACGTTGCCCTCTTTGTCCACGCTCGCTATCATATTGGTATGCTGGGCGAGGTGTTTGACCGACTCCGTGGAGATCGCTCTCGCGAGCGAAATATCCACGATGTCTTCTTCTATGACGATGAATTTTCTCGGGTTGCGGACGATATTGTCGAGGCTTGTAATGCATGACTCTATCATGTCTATCCAATCCGTTTCAAACTGCTTGCTCCTGCTCTTTTTCGCGAGTTTGAGCTGCGGTTTGGACGCACGGAGCCTGCGTTTGAACGTCTGGTAAAACTCGTCCGAACGCAGCATCGCGTTGATCTTTTCGACGTAAGCGTCAAATTTTTGTCTGTCGTCCATAATCCCTCTTCAGATCAAGGTCTATTTTTTTGCCGCGGAAGTCTTTGTTCCCGCAGCCTTTTTTGCAGTTGTCGGCTTTGCCGCAGTCTTTGAGGTTGCAGTAGACTTGCTTGCCGCGGATGTCTTTGCTCCCGCAGTCTTTGCAGCGGGTTTCTTTTCGCTCTTTGCGGCAGTGGTCTTTGCCGTCGTCTTTGACGAAGACGCCTTTGCCGAAGCCGTCTTTGTCGTCGTTGACTTTGCCTTTGCCGCGGGTTTCTTTTCCGCCGTCTTCGTCGCGGTCTTCTTTGCCGCAGGCTTTTTCACGGGTTTATTTTTGGGTGCCGGAACCTCGTTTTCGCTCGCGGGCTCCTCTGCGGATTTATCCTCGTCCGGCAACGACGGAGCTTCTTCCACGCGCAATGCCTCCGCGACTTCGACCGCCTTGACCGCGCCGTCCGCCTGTTCTTCCGCGGAAACGACGTCGTCGTATGCCTTTTCTTCAGTTGCGGGAGACTCTTTCTCCGCCTCGGGATCGACGTCTTCATCGGAGACTTCCTCCTCCGCGACGACGTTTTCCTCTTTTTCTTCGGCTGCTTCGTTATTTTCCCCGGTTGCGACGTCGGGGACGATATCCGTCTCGGCATTCTCCTCTCCGACAGAGATTTCTTGCGCGGACGCCTCGGTTTTCTCCACCGATTCCGAATTTTGCGCCGGCGCGGGATCTTCGACGCTTACCGCCGCGTTTTCCGCCTTATCTCCGGCCTTCTGTTTGAGATATTCTTCTATCGCGCGGCGTTTGATCTCCTCTTCGTCAAGCGCAGTCGCACCCGCAGAGCCTGCTCCGACAAGCTGTTCTCTCTGCTTTTTGAGCTTGGCTTCCATGACATAGCGCACCACGAGATATGCGTTGTACAGCAAAAGAAGTATAAGCGGAAGCATTATCACGAGGAAGAAATGCGTGGGATCCTGCAACCAGAACACCGCGCTTCCGACTCCAGGAATCTTGCCGACGTAAACGCCTTGCACGTTCACGTCCTCAACGGCTTTCGTAATGCCCGAAGTTTCGGCGTCGCCCATCGTATAGAACGTGCGCGTAACTTTGCCGCTCGCGAGCGTAGCTTCCTGAATATCCACGATACGGTGGGTCACAAACTGGATCTCGCCGCCGACGGAGCCGAGATAAGTTATTACGTCGCCGACTTTGAGATTGGCAACGTCTTCCTCCTCCGCCCTCTTCACGATTATCAGATCTCCGACGTCAAAACTGTCAGCGTTTTCTCCCGCCATACTCCCCGTCAGAACGGGCATGAGCCTGATTGACGATTTGCCGAAATCGGTATTGCTTTCGTAACCGGTGGAAAGCAGAATCGAAACGGAGAACGCGATCGCCGCGATGACGAGCGCCACCTGAATGACGATAAGCGTGATGTTGAGGGCGCGTTTTCCCTTGCTTGTCGGTTTGACAGCTTCTTTTTTCTTTGACATGTATACTCCTTTGCGGCGGTATTGTCCGCGACGCGTATATGCCGTCGCAACGCGACGTTTTTTCGATAGTTTTTACTACGGGCAGACAGGCGCGCGTCTTTGACGCGGCACCCCGCCACGGATAGTCCGACTGCAAAGCCGTATCAGAACAGCTTTTTGAGTCTTTGCAGATATTCCTTGCTCTCTCCCATGTTTTCCTCGCCGAACAGCTCCGACAGATAGTCGCAAAGACCGTCGATCTCGTCGCGGATAAAACCGAGGTTGAGGGACTCGAACTTTCTCAGAATCTTGTTGCAGAGAACATAGTCGATGCCGTCGATCTCGGTGCCGCCGCAGGCGACGTAGGCGGGGACGAACTCTTTGAGCTGCTTGACGATACGGTTACCGAACGCCAGCCTGAAGTGTTCGATGACGTAATCGTCGAGGGTATTGATCTTGTCGATGATCTCCTGCGAGACCTTGTGCTCTTCCTGCGCCTTTTTGAACATACCTTCGACGTGCTTGAACGAAACGTAAAGTTTGTCCGTGTCGGGAGCGTCGAAAGGCACGCCTTTCGTATTGATGTTGATCGGGATCGCACGGTCGTAGACCTTATCCGAGATCGCGAAGGTCGAGTCGTCGTTGTTCGCGGTGCCGATAAACCACATATTCTGCGGCAGGGTAAATCTTCCTTTGACGACGTGTTTGGGGTCGTTCGGCCAGCCGCTCGGGACGAGGTCGACGATCCAGTTGTCGCGGGACGGCATTTCGAGGATAGAAAGCATTTCCGCAAAATAATACTCGACACGCGCAATGTTCATTTCGTCGAGGACGGTGATGTAGATGTTCTCGTTCCAGGTCGCTTCGTACATCTTTTTGAGGACCTCGGTCTCGTTGAAGCGCTTGGTAAATTCGTTGAAGTATCCGAAAAGCTCGGTACGGTCACGCCAGGACGGCTGGACCGAAGCTATCGTCGCCGGGTTGTCGAGGAACTGCCCCGTCGCGTATGCGAGCGACGTTTTACCTGTACCGGAAATACCTTGCAGGATCAGAAGTCTCGTCGTGGACATACCCGCCCAGAAAAGACGGATTATGCGCGGTTCGTAATAGAGGCGCAGTCTGCTTGCCGCAAAGTTGCGGAAGCGGTCGCATATCTCCGAAAGGGTGATCTCGTTGTCATACTCCGGCGGAGTGTAGTTTTCGTATATCTGATCGACTTCGGTAAGTTTGAAGAATCGGCTCTCTCCTTCTTTGAGTTTGCTGTCCTCACCCTGACCTTCTTCACCTTCTTCGGCTTCGAGACCTTCGAGGAACGCGTCGCCTTCCGCGCCCGTGACCTTCATGCGGAGGATCCTGTCTTTTTCCTGCGTGACTTTGAGTATCTGCTTTTTCAGATTGTGTATCTCGTCAAGCAGATCCTGATTTATAACGGGCTTTCTGAACCTCTTGAAGAAGCGGATGGAAAACCAGACCAACAGCCATATCAGCGCGCCGAGAATGGCGACGACGAGAATGGCTATGAGCACGGCGAGGATCCACTCTCCCGCGCCCCATCCGTTGGCATTCACCCAGAAAGCGTCGTAGTATGCGGGAAAATTGAACATCTGAAAGATACCGCCGAAAATCCCGGTGAATATCTGACTTATGCCTCCCCACAGAACCCCCAGAAACGCTTTGATAAAATTTAACATGTTGTCCATAGATTTCCCCTCACCTTACGGTTTTATTGCGTCGACCTGCGTGACGCGGAAGCTGTATTCAAAATTGACTTTTGCCCCGATGACGTCGTCCATGCAATCGCTGTCCGAGCCTTCGATCCAGATCAGAACGGTGTACTTTTTTACCTCGTCCACAGCGAGGAACACGTCCGCAGACTCAAAGACCTTGACGTTGCTGTCCACCGGCTCGTCGGTCACAAACGGCGTCGTCACGTTGGTGCCGAGCAGCTCGTCGAGACGGCTGTTGCCGAGCGGCAGCGGTTTTTGAGTCGCCTTTTCGTCCGTATCGTACGCTATATATTCCGGCGAACCGTCGGACCTCGTGACGGCATAACAGGTCGCCTTTTCTTCATCTTCGACGACCACTATCCTGACCGTCCTCTCAATGTCCTTGGAGACGTAGTTGAGCACGATCGAGCTTTTGAAAAGAATGTCGGAATCACTGACGTTTTTGAGGAAAAAGCTGTATGCGATATAGTTGTCGCCGTGATGATCTCCCTCTTTGCCGAAAACCTCGTCTTTGAGTATCCAGTCATAAGTGATGTTGGACATCTCCTCGGGTCCGTCCATTTTGAGCATGGTCGTGGGCGAAGAAAAGTCCGCAGTCTTGCTGATGGATATCTCCCCGACGTTGCTCTTGTCGACGACGATCCTCATACTGTTGGCGTCGATAAAGGTGATCGTGCCCCAGGTGGCACCGGTAAGCAGAAGCGCGCACAAGAGAAAAATGATTATGACGGTCGTAGCGGTGCGCCTTTTGCTCGCCGCCCTGATCTTTTGATTTTTTATGATCTCATCCTGTTTGGACTTTGTGAACTCTCTCTTTCCCATTCCCTTATCTGACGCAAAGTCTGCTGCGCGTTATGCGCCGTGTGTTGCGCATACGCACAATCGCATATATAAATATTATATTATAATCTTCAGGCACTGTCAATACCAAAATCAAAAAAACAGACCCAAAAACGGGTCTGAAAACGGCAATTTTTTCCAAAAAACGCCCTTTCAGGCGCGTAAAAGCCCCACCCCGCAAGCGGGGTGAGGTTTGAATCGTTCAACTTTTCAGATCACGATCTGATCAGGGCTCTTCGGTTACTTCTGAGAAGTCGACGCTTACGGATATCGCACCGAGAGCCGCGCTGTCGCTTGCCGTGCCGCCGTCAAACCAGATGTAAAGCACGCAGTCGAGTGCGTTGGTCGGGTCAGCGGAGAACTCAAGCTTAGAAGTCGCGCTGTTCACAGCGGTGGTACCGGACTTTATCACGGACGTGTCGAGGATGCCGATAAGATCGGATCCGGTGAGCGTCTGGGAATAGTTGGTCGTCGAATAGCTTGCGGAAGTCAACACGTTGTCAACAGCGATTGCGCTGCTGGTGGAATACTTGTAGTTGGTCGCGATCATTATATTGGGGGTTTCTTCGGTAGCCGTAGCTTCGGTCTTGCCGATGAGCAACACTCTCGCCGCCTGTGCCGCAAGATAGTCTTTTGAAGTAGCGCCTGCAGCAACGGAAACGGTGATCGTCGCCCTGATCGTCATGTCGCTCTTACCTGGCATCAGGCGGAACCTGACGGCAACGGGATGTACGTTGATCGCGGTGACCTTGTCTTGGGTGGCGCTGCTTTTCTGCGCTCTGAAGAAGTTGACGCTGGGCAAGCCGTCTTTATCCGCCGTATCGCCCGTATTTTCGGCAAATTCGGTACCGAGGATCTCTTCTGTCGGCATCAGAAGCGTATAAGCGTCGTTAGCGCTGCCCTCAGTCGTTGCCGTAGCATAGTCCCATTCGTAATCGCCGCCCGCACCGATCGCCCAGTTGGCGGTCAGAGGCGTAGCCTCGTAAGCGCCGGCAGTGGCGCCCTGTTCGGGTTTCCATCTGTAAATACTTACCGCGGAATCACTCGGTGACACGTTGAAGTTGTTGTTGACGGTGCTGACGGTGCTGGTCGAGAACCATGCGAAGGTCGCGGTGGTCAAAGCAACTACGATAACGAGCATGGTCGCGATAGTTGTGATTACCAAACTCTTTTTCATAATTTTCTCTCCTTATCTTTTTAGATTTGATTTTGTTGTGTCCTTAAGTCTCCGCCTTGCGGCGGTTTTGTGCCGTATCAGTTTGCTTTCCCGAGAAGCGTTTCCAGCTTCTTTTTCGGTTTTGCGTATGCGCTGCCGCCTATTGCCGCAACGCCTTCTTTTTCAAATAGCGCGACGTTGTTTTTGTTGACCGCGTTGCCGAGCACGAGTTTTACGCCCTTCTGATTTGCGATATTGGAGAATATCGAAAGAAGAGAAAAGTTGCTCTGATTGTAATAGCGGTAATCCAAGAGAAAATACTCGGGATTATACTTGGCTATTACGTCCATCGGAGCACGCTCGATACCCTCGATCATGACGTGCGCTCCCCTCTTTGTCAGAAAATTGAGCCCTATGCGGCTGTTCCTGTCGCCGAACGCTTCAAGCTGGAATATGTCGAAACACAAGACCAGATTGTCCTTGAGCATTCCCGCAAGTCTGTGCACGTTGCCTTCCCCGAGAAGGCGGCTGCTTATCTTGTAAACGAATCTGACGTCGGGATATCTTTGCGAATCCTCTTCGAATTGCGTGAGAGCGAGAAAATTGAGGGTTTCTATGCGGGAACTCGTCTGTGCCGCGGGGCCGTATTGCCACGGATACAAAACGCCGAGCACTTCGTCTTCCAGCACCTGCCAGACCTCGATTAATTTTGTCCCGCCTTCCCCGCCAAAGTAGGGCATGTAGCAATATGACACGGGTTTTTTGACGGTAGCCGTTTTCCCCATACGGCGAATTTGCCTCCTTACCACACAACGCGAAAATAACGCCTTATACTGATATGATAAACGCAAAATCCGACGCTGTCAATATGTTTTTTGAAAATTATTTCTCTTGAATTTGCGTTTTTCTTGAGATATATTGAGTTTTAGACCGCTTGACGCCGATTTTTCGTTCAGGTTTTTTTAAGGTGAAAACGTGAACATGTATTGAGTTTTCTGCTGTTTTATCCGAAAAAAGGAGACAGGTATACGCTTCTTGTTTTTCAAGCCGACGGGATGCATGCGGTATTTTGTTTTTTACGACGAATTTCACGCCTGATTTCTGATTTTTACACATATGCCTGCTCCGCGCTCCGCCGTTTGCCCGCCTCAACATACCTCTCTGCTGCCTGCAAACGCCCTCCCTATGCTTGTTCCCGCCCCGCGTTGCCGACCTTTTTGAAAACATCTCCCCCTCGGCGCGTCTCCCAAACATCAACGGTTTTTATACACGAATGTGAATTATCTTTACGCTCTCGCGTATGCGTATGTAAAATTTTGATTTAATTTGTATTAAAACAATATTATACTGTTTTTTCGCCAAAACGCTTTTTTTTGCCAAAACACGCCGTTTCAACCCTGTATTTATGGGAATAATGGTATATTTTAGGACATTTTTTTATCTTGACTTTAATTTGTCGGTTTTGTATAATTAAACTACAAAAAAATGCATAACTTAGGAGGTTATCAAATTATGACAAAGAAACACATTTGGGCAAAGTTGCTCATTGTCGCTTTGATCGTAGCCATGGTTGGCGTGTTCTTCGTCGCTTGCGATAAAGAATGTAAGAATCACGTTGACGCAAACAACGACGGCAAATGCGACAATTGCGGCGCTGACGTTCCCATTAAGAAGCCCCCGACACCCGTCACGGACACCACTGCTGTCGAGGCTCTCTTCGGTGTTATTGACGACGCGGTCGCTGCTCTCGGCGGCATAGACAACGTCGGCAATCTCGGCACCGACGCTTTTGTGGAACTTGCTATCGAGCAGGACGGCGTCAAGAAGATGATCAGGATCGATCTCGACCTTTCTCTCGACCTTCTCAAGGATTCTGAATTCGGATATGCCAACAACGGCTTCGGATTCACCATCTCCACTGACGACGGCGAAAACGGCCTTACAAGAGTCTTCGGCATCTGGTACGTCGACGCTGGCGATAACGAAGACAACTTCGTTTACCTCTCTGCCGGCGGTCAGAACCTCAAGATCGACGCTCTGACTCTCGCAAATGTCCTTGCTACCTACAACGTCAATGCAAACGTCCCCGTAAGCGACAAACTCGCAGACGTCAACATTACCGACATGGTAGACGAAGAACTCGGCCTCGACACATTTGCGGAAATGCTTCCCATCGTTTATACCGAAAACAACGGCAACAAGGAGTTTTCCGTCAGCCTGACCGAGCTCCTCGATCCCACCGGCACGCTCGGTATCATGGCAAACAGCCTCCTCTTCGGACCCAAAGCTTCCATCAAGAACCTCATCGGTGCTTCCGCTGACGAGATCCTCGCACAGTTTGACATCGACATCGCTTCTCTGAACGATCTCATGGAACTGCTCCCCGACCTCTCTCTTGTAGTCACCGGCAACTATGAAGGTTCTACCTTTAAGAGCATCGGTCTCGGACTTGCGGTTGCAGGTCAGGATACCGGCATCACGATCCCGCAGATCAAAGGCGACGGCATCGATCTGATTGCAGAAGGATTTGTTGATACCGACCTCTCCGCAACCATCGGCTTCACCATTCTCGAAAGCCTTGACGCATACGACAACGTCGCTGCTTCTCTCGATGCGGTTCTCGCAGAAGACCTTGAGTGGATCGACACCAGCGTTCTCAACTTCGCTTTCGAAGCTGACGTAAAACTCGGCAACTCCGCTGATAACGTCTCCACCTACAAGATGACTGTTTCCGCAGACATCAACGCGGCAAAAGTCGCGGACGCGGTATTCACCAAGAGAGTTTACTACACCGACGGCGAAGGCAACTACGTCACCGAAGCTGACGGCACTTACAAGTACGCCGACTGGTTCTACCTCAGAGGCGCAGGAATGTTCGCAGCTGAAACCGACGCCGACGTTATCCAGGCTCTGCTCCCGGGCATCAACAGCCTGTACGTCTGCCTCGAAAACACCGAAAATTCGGAAGACAAACTCCTGATCAACGTTGACGAACCTATCACCGTTGACGAAGGCGGCAACTTCAAAGGCGGCAGAATCACGATCAACCTCGCGGCGTTCAACAACATCGTCTCGCTGTTCGGTCTCCAGCTCCCCGATGCGGTCACCTCTCTTATCGGCGACCTGGACGGTTCGTTCGGCGTCGACGCATTCCTCGGTATAATCAGACCCGCGCTTGCAGGATTTATCTATCCCTCCGATGAGGAACAGGCTAACATGACCCTTGCCAAGCCCGCTGACTTCGAAGAGAAGGAAGAAGCTGCAAAGGAAGAAGCTAACAAGGACGACGACACCACCGGCGACGACACTACCGGCGACGACACCACCGGCGACGACACCACCGGCGACACCACCACCGAAGAGAAGGGTCTCATCAACCAGATCATCGCTTCTCTCACCTTCGGAACCGACAGCGTTACCGCTGCGAATTCCGATGAATACGAATACGTCATCGGCGGCGCTGACCTCACCTTCGACATCACCGCGAGCCTGATCAAGGACGAAGCGGGAAAAGTAAACGGCATCAAGGTCGTCACCAACGATTCCTTCGTCGCAAACTACAACAACGGCGAAGTCCTCACCGAGGTAGACGCTTCTATCCAGATCGGCGGCGAAGGCAACCTGTTCAAGGCTGAAATCACCGTTGACCAGACCAAGAAAGTCGGCGATCCGCTGTACGTCTACGTCGCTCTCGACATCAACAAGATCGGTTACGCTTGCGCGGTCAGGACTCCTATCGACGCAGACGCTGAGACCATCAACGTGTTCAGAGACGGCGCAGGCTGGGTGGCAAGCAAGTAATTGCAAACTCAATCGCATCGATTGAAACTCAAGGAGGAGCTCGCAAGGGCTCCTCTTTTTTGCGCTTTTCCCGTCCCGGGACGCAAACTGCCCAGCCCGTCGACGATCCGCAAGACTTCGGCGCGCGCGCGTGCTCTCTGACCGTCCGGAACAACCCCTTCTCATAAAGGCAAAAACAAACGACAAAAAAGCGCGGACTCTCCTCCTCCCCTTCCGACGGACGGCGTTTTTTGATCGCCACTCCGCCATATTTCTCTCCCGCGCGCTTGCGCACGCTTTTTTACTCTTTTACTTTACAAAAAAATACACTTGATTTATAATATATCTATATATTTGCGATCGTCGCCGAAAAGCGGGACGGCTGTGCCCGACCAACGCGACGCGAAACTCGAAAAACAACCGATACGGAGTTTATATGGATTTTCTTTCTATCGAAAAAAAGTGGCAAAAACGCTGGGCTGACGAAAAGCTGTACAGCTTTGACAAGTCCAGGATCGACAAAAAATATTATGTGCTCGAAATGTTCTCCTATCCTTCGGGCGCAAAACTGCACGTCGGACATTGGTACAACTTCGGTCCGTCGGACAGCTATGCGCGTTTCATGCGCATGAACGGCTACGAAGTTTTTCAGCCTATGGGGTTTGACGCATTCGGTCTGCCCGCAGAAAACTACGCGATAAAGACGGGTATCCACCCGCAGGACAGCACCCTCAAAAACATCGATACGATGGAAAAACAGCTCAAGGCAATGGGCGCGTCCTTCGACTGGGACTACGAGATCAAGACGTGTATGCCCGACTACTACAAGTGGACGCAGTGGATATTCCTTCAGTTTTACAAAAAGGGTCTCGCTTACCGCAAAGAGGCGCCCGTCAACTGGTGCCCCAACTGCAATACCGTCCTTGCAAACGAACAGGTCGTCGACGGCGCCTGCGAGCGTTGCGGCACGACCGTCGTCCGCAAAAACCTCACGCAATGGTTTTTCAAGATAACCGATTATGCAGAGGAGCTCCTCCGCGACCTCGACAAGCTCGACTGGCCCGAAAAGACAAAACTCATGCAGAAAAACTGGATCGGCAAATCCTCGGGCGGCGAGATAACCTTCGACTGCGAAAACGGAGACTCGTTCAAGGTCTTCACGACCCGCGCGGACACGATCTTCGGCGTATCTTACGTCATTCTCGCTCCCGAGCACCCGCTCGTCGACAAGCTGACGACTCCCGAACATAAAGCGGAAGTCGAAGCGTACAAGGAAATGTGCGCGAAAAGCTCCGAAATCGAACGTCTTTCCACTTCACGCGAAAAAACAGGCGCGTTTACCGGTTCTTACTGCATAAACCCCGCCAACGGAGAGAGAGTGCCCATCTGGATAGGCGATTACGTCCTCTACTCTTACGGCACGGGCGCGGTTATGGGCGTTGCCGCTCACGACGAACGCGACTTCGACTTCGCAAAAAAGTACGACCTGCTGATAAGGAGAGTCATCCGCTCCAAAGACGGCTCCGACGACTCCCTCCCCTATTGCGATTACGGCGTGATGACAAACAGCGGTCAGTTTGACGGTCTCACCACCGAAGAAGGCAAGACGAAGGTCATCGAATGGCTCGCAAAATCAGGTCACGGAGAGCTCAAGACGAATTACCGCCTGCGCGACTGGCTGATATCCCGCCAGCGCTATTGGGGCTGTCCGATCCCGATCATACACTGCCCGCATTGCGGCGAAGTCCCCGTCCCCGAAAGCGACCTGCCGGTCAAACTGCCGTACAACGTCGACTTCAAGCCCGACGGCAAATCCCCGCTTCTCAAATGCGAGGAATATATGAATACCGTCTGCCCGATATGCGGCAGACCCGCGCGCAGAGACCCCGACACCCTCGACACCTTCGTGTGCTCGAGCTGGTATTTCCTGCGCTACCCCGACGCCAAAAACGACAAGATGGCGTTCGACCCCGAAATAATAAACAAAATGCTCCCCGTCGACAAGTATATCGGCGGCGCGGAACACGCTTGTATGCACCTGCTGTACGCGCGCTTCTTCACCAAAGCGCTCCGTGACCTCGGCTACCTCAAATTCGACGAGCCGTTCACCTCTCTCGTGCACCAGGGCACGATCCTCGGACCCGACGGCTTCAAGATGAGCAAGTCGCGCGGCAACGTCGTATCTCCCGACGATTACGTCGGCAAATACGGCTCCGACGCGTTCAGGCTCTACCTGATGTTCGGCTTCTCGTATATCGAGGGCGGTCCGTGGAACAGCAACGGGCTTGAATCCATCGTCAAATTCATGGAACGCGTCGAGCGCCTCGTCAACCGCAGCATAGATCTCAAAGACAAGGACGGCGCTTTCGGAGAAGCCGAAAAAGCGCTCAATTTCGTGCGCCACAACACGATAAGACGAGTTACCGACGACACAAAGCAATTCTCCTTCAACACCGCGATAGCGCGTCTCATGGAATTTGTCAACGCAACCTACAAATATCTCGACGGCGCTTGCGTCAACGCGAAATTCGTGCGCGACTGCGTCGAAGACCTCGTGCTTATGATGGCTCCGTTCACCCCGCATTTTGCCGAAGAGCTCAACGAGATGCTCGGACACGAATGCAGCGTTTTCAACCGTCCTTATCCCAAGTGCGATCAGAAAGCGCTCGTGCTCGACGAATACGAGCTCGCCGTGCAGGTCAACAGCCGTATGAAGGCAAAGATCGTCGTGCCCGTGGACGCGGACGAAAACAAGATCAGAGAAACCGCGCTCGCCAACGAGCAGGTAAAACAGGCGGTCGGCGATATGAACGTCGTCAAAGTCATCGTCATACCCAAGCGCCTCGTCAATATCGTCGTAAAATAAGGAGTCAGATATGATAGACATAAAATTGATAAGAACAAATCCCGAGCTCGTAAAGGAAAACATCAAAAAGAAATTCCAGGACGAAAAACTCGTGCTCGTCGACGAAGTCGCCGCTTTCGACAAAGAGTTCAGAGAGGCGAAAACGCGCGGCGATTACCTGCGCGGTCAACGCAACGCCGTAAGCAAACAGATCGGCGGATATATGGCAAAAGGCGACAAAGCCGCCGCAGAAGAAGCAAAAAAACAGGTCGCTGCCATGGCGCAGGAGCTTCTCGACCTCGAAAAACGCGAAGAGGTCCTGCAAGAGGAGATCAGAAAACGTATGCTCGTCATTCCCAATATAATCGACGACAGCGTGCCCATCGGCAAGGACGACAGCGAAAACGTCGAAGTCGAACGCTTCGGCGAGCCTTACGTTCCCCCGTTTGAGATCCCCTACCACGTCGACATAATGGAAAGCCTCAACGGCATCGACCTCGACAGCGCGCGCCGCACGAGCGGTAACGGCTTCTATTATCTGACCGGCGACATCGCGAGACTGCACAGCGCGATCCTCTCCTATGCGCGCGACTTTATGATCGACCGCGGTTTCACATACTGCATACCGCCTTTTATGATCCGTTCCGACGTCGTGACGGGCGTCATGAGCTTTGCCGAAATGGAGAATATGATGTACAAGATCGAGGGCGAAGACCTCTACCTTATCGGCACGAGCGAACACTCGATGATCGGCAGGTTCATGAATACGATACTGCCCGAAAACACCCTGCCCAGAACGCTGACGAGCTACTCTCCCTGCTTCCGCAAAGAGGTCGGCGCGCACGGCATCGAAGAACGCGGCGTATACCGCATCCACCAATTCGAAAAGCAGGAGATGATCGTCATCTGCAAGCCCGAAGAAAGCCCCGAATGGTTTGTAAAACTCTATACCAATACGGTCGATTTCTTCCGCACTCTGAACATTCCCGTCCGGACGCTCGAATGTTGCTCCGGCGATCTCGCGGATCTCAAGGTCAAGAGCCTCGACGTCGAAGCGTGGTCTCCCCGTCAGAAAAAATACTTCGAAGTCGGCAGCTGCTCCAACCTCGGCGACGCACAGGCGAGAAGACTCGGCATCCGCATCAAGGGAGCGGACGGCAACTACTTTGCTCACACTCTCAACAACACCGTCGTGGCTCCGCCGCGTATGCTGATAGCCTTCCTCGAAAACAACCTGAACGAAGACGGCAGCGTGCGTATCCCCGTTGCTCTCAGACCCTATATGGGCGGCAAAGAAGTAATAAAGAAATAACAGTATGACAGCGATCCCCGATATTTTCGGGGATCTTTCTTTTTATAAACATATTATTACGATACAGAGCGTCCCGATCGCTCTCTGAAAACATTATGAGAGAAAAATACGAAGAATATTTTGAAGAAGATACCGAGCCTGAAAAATGTCTGATAAAAGGCATATTGTTGTCGCCTTTCGTACTCGTCGCAAGCGTGATAATATCGGCGGCAGGGCTTGTTTCAGCCGTGATCGCGACAATTGTCTCCTTCTTCGTCGCGCTTTTCCGCCTCTCCTTCGACTTCTCTATCGCGGGCAAATACGCGCTTTCCGCGCTCGACAAATGCGCGACCTTAGCCGTCGCCGCGATTTGCTCTATGTGGTACTCCGCATTTCACAAAAACGCATGATCCTTTGCTTTGTTCACAAAAAATCACAAGAATACGGCGGTATTCACCGCCTTTTTTATTTTCTCCGTGCACAAAATACGCGATACGTTTTGAGTTTTTCTCCTTTTCGTCGTTAGTTGCATTGCAAGAAGGGTATTTGCCGCTTAAAAAAGCAACCGTAGACGGCGCGACTTTTCTTCGCGCTCTGTCGCAAAGCGGACAAACCCTTTTCATCTGTTTCCGACAGGCGACGGCACGGCTTGCTCCTTTACCCCGAAAAGCGTGAAAAACTCCGCTTTTTCAAGCGGAGTTTTGTCTTATACGTTCTTTTTGAATATCCTTCTTTTGAATATCGGCTCTTTTTCGCCCGCCCGCACCATTTCTCTTGAGAGAAGCGATCTCAGCCATTTCTTCACGTCTGCGTACTCTTTTGAATTTATCAGATTCCTGCGCTCACCCGCGTCGCTGAGTTTGTCGTAAAGGTAGTCGTCCTTGTATACGTTGGTGTTGTAATTGAATCCCGAAGTCACGCTGTAAACGTATCTGTCCGTTATCACGCACCTGCCGTTGCCGCTCTCGCTGATGTGGACAAACACGCAGTCGCGTTTTTTATCCGATTGCAGAGGCACGCCGTCAAAACGCTCGGGCACGTCTATCCCCGCCGCGGTCAGAAGCGTAGGCGGCAGGTCGATGAGCGACACGAGTTTTTGCGCGTCGAGTTCTCCTTTCTTATACGCGCCGCCGAAGATCACGAGCGGAATATGCGTGGACGCGCTGTGACAGGACCTCTTATATTCGAGATTTCGCGTTCTGAAATGACAGCCGTGATCTGACGTGTATATTATCAGCGTATTGTCGTATCTGCCCGTCTTTTTCAGCTTGTCGACTATGCGCGCGACGTTGTCGTCCAGTGTTTCACAACACGCCAGATAACTCGGATAATGCAGCACGTAGTCTCCTTTCAGTCCTTTCAGATCTTCCGGATACGGCTCGCTGCTGTACTTCGCCGCCGCGCCCTTGGGGCACTCGAAGCGCCCCGACGTGTTCTGATGATGAGGCTCAAGATAGGACAGGAAAAGAAAATACGGTTTTTCGTGCGGAGAATTGATATAATCTATCGCGAAGTCGGTCATCCTGTCCGCGCGTATGCCGTCGAAACTGACTTCTTTGCAGTCGTTATCCCACAGCACTCCGCCGCTGCCGTTGGACGAAAACTCGAGCAGATCCGCCGCAAGCCAGTATTTATATCCGCCGCGAAGTTCCTCGGGCACTCCCTTATTTCTGTATTGGAGACCCTTTGACGCTAAGTGCCATTTGCCGATATACGCGGTCTCGTAACCGCCCGCGTTGAACGCGTCCGCGAGGTGCACGTCCTCTTTTCTCATCGGCACGCCGTTGGTTATACAGCCGTTTTTGTTGGGATATACGCCCGTCTGCAAACAGGCGCGCGCAGGTCCGCACACGGGCTGACAGGTATAGGCGCTGTCGAAAATATCGCCTTCCTGCGCGTAGGTTGCGAGATTGGGCGTAACGCGTTCGTTGATCGTATCCGCCCTCTGCTGATCGCTGAATATAAAGATTATGTCAGGCTTCTTTTGCATATTTTCCCCGCACGGCTCACGCCGCGAAACTTCTTATTTTTTCGCTTTTGCCGCGAGCTTCTGTCCCATGATCACGCCCATAACAGACGCCATCATAAGACCTCTCGTCCAGCCGCTGCTGTCGCCGAGACAATGCAGTCCCTTTATGCTCGTGTTGAAATCTTCGTCCATCTTGACTTTATTGGAGTAGAACTTGAGTTCAGGCGAATAGAGCAAGGTTTCCGCCGCAGCGAATCCGGGCACTACCTCGTCGACCGCCTGTATGAAGTTGATAATATTGATCATCGCGCGGTAAGGCATTGCCGCCGTGATATCGCCAGCTACCGCATCGGGGAGCGTGGGACGCACGTTGCTGCGCGCGAGCTCCTTCTGCCACGTTCTCTTGCCGTCTATGATGTCGCCGTATCTCTGAACGAGTATATGTCCCGCACCGAGCATATTGGTGAGCTCTCCTATCTTCTGCGCATAAGCGATAGGCTGATTGAACGGCTCTGAAAAGTTGTGCGAGCAAAGTATCGCAAGGTTGGTATTGGGGGACTTGAGCTCTTTGTAGCTGTGCCCGTTGACCACGGCGAGATCGTTGTCGTAATTTTCCTGGCTTACGAAACCGCCCGGGTTCTGACAGAAAGTGCGCACCTTGTTCTTGAACGGCTTGGGATATCCTATGAGTTTGGATTCGTAAAGCACGCGGTTGACCTTTTCCATGACCTCGTTGCGCACCTCTACTCTTACGCCGATATCTACCGTGCCGGGCTGGTGCATGATGTTGTGCTCCGCGCACAGATGCTCGAGCCAATCCGCTCCGCGTCTGCCCGTAGCTATTACCGTGTTTTCAGCGCGCACTTCTTCTGTCTTCTTGCCGTTGTCGATTATAACGCCGCAGCACTTGTCGCCCTCGAGAATAATGTTTTCGCATTGGTAGCCGAACCATATCTCCACGCCGTTCTTTATCAGATACTGCTCTATCGCATAATATATCTGCTGCGCCTTTTCGGTACCGAGATGACGTATAGGACAATCGACGAGCTTAAGACCCGCCTTTATCGCGCGCTTTCTGATCTCCTTGACCTCTTCTTCCTGTCCCAGACCTTCGACGTGCGTGTCCGCGCCGAAGTCGAGGTATATCTTGTCGGTATACTCGATCATCTTCTGCGCGTAATCCTCGCCGATAAGCTCGGGAAGCTGACCGCCGACCTCGTGGCTGAGCGACAGCTTGCCGTCCGAAAACGCGCCCGCGCCGCTGAAGCCCGTCGTGATATGGCAATAGGGTTTGCAGTTGACGCATACGTTGGTCTTTGCCTTGGGACAACGGCGTTTTTCGATCGCGACGCCCTTTTCCACAATGAGTATGGAGCCTTTGTAGTCGTGGCGTATCATCTCTATCGCAGTGAATATTCCCGCGGGACCCGCGCCTATTATAACGGTATCGTATTTCATCTTTTTCTCCTTTTGCGCTGTCGCGCCGCCGTTAAGGCGTATAAAAAGCCGTACCTTTTGCGGCACGGCGTATTTTGCTTGTCTTTGCCTTTTACTTTGTGCCGAACAACCTGTCTCCCGCGTCTCCGAGCCCGGGCAGAATATACCCGTGCTCGTTGAGAGTCCTGTCGAGAGCAGCTATGAATATCTTTACGTCGGGATTCGCCTCCGCGACCTTTTTTACGCCCTGCGGAGCCGCGATCACGGACATGAGCCTGATCTCCCCGACCCCCTTGTTGCGCAAAAACTCTATCGCCGCGTTTGCCGACCCGCCCGTCGCGAGCATCGGATCGAGCAGCGTCACCTGCATATCCTCTATGCCTTGCGGCAGCTTGCAGTAGTATGCGCCGGGCTGCATTGTCTCCTCGTCGCGGCAAAGCCCGATATGCCCAACCTTGGCGAGAGGAAATATCTTTTGCACCCCTCCGACCATGCCCAGACCCGCACGGAGTATCGGAACGACGGCTATCTTTCTCTCCTGCACCACTCTCTGACGACACGTTTCAAGCGGAGTTTCAACTTCCGTTTCCTTTGTCGGCGCGTCCTTGAACGCCTCGAAAGTCATAAGCAAAGTGATCTCCTCGATAAGCTCTCTGAATTCCTTCGTACCCGTGTTTTTGTTGCGCAGTATCGCGATCTTGTGCCCGATAAGCGGATGATCGAATACCGTGACGTTGGGATAACCCTGCATGCTTTTCTCCTTTTTGCCCTGTTTTATTATCTTATTTTTTTACCCGAATGTCAATACTTTTGTGATTTTTCCCGCGCCGGCGCGTCGCGCGCGTATATTTATGAGCGCGTGCCTCGCCGTCGTTGATATTTGCGCGCCGAAGTGGTATGATAATAAAGATAATTAAAAAAGAGGTTTTTTATGGATTTCAAAAAATACGAAAACGTCAAAATCAAAGATCTGCCTTACAAGCGCTACACTCTCGAAGAAGCAAGAGAAAACTTCGACAAGTTTTTCGCCGCGGCGAAAAACGCAAAATGTGCGGACGACGTGCTGTCCGCGCGCTCGAAATACGTCTCCGTCGCAAACAGAGCTTTTTCGACCGCCTATTCTCTCGCCAACGCACGCTTTACGCAGAATACGAGAGACGAATTTTACGACGGCGAAGTCAATTATTACGACACTGTATCGCCCGCGTTCAACGGTCTGTGCGTCAGATACGTCGACTGTATGCTGTCCTCCCCCTTTCGCAAAGAGCTTGAGAAAAAGCTCGGCAAGGTGCTCTACCGCACTTTCGAGTTTCAGAAAGCGTCTTACGACGACGCGATAGAGGAAGAAGTCAAGACCGAAAACGCCTACGTCACCGAATACGTCAAGCTGCTCTCTACCGTGGAATGCGACTTTAAGGGTGAAAAAAAGCCCCTCTCTTACGTCCGCGGCTTCCTCGAAGACAAGGACAGAGACGTCAGAAAAGCCGCCGCGGAAAGCATAGGAAAAGCAATGCAGGCTCACTCCGCGGAGTTTGACGACGTCTTCGACCGCCTCGTCAGAGTCAGAGACAAAATGGCGAAGAAAATGGGTTATAAGAATTTCACACAGCTCGGCTATTACCGCCGCGGCAGGATAGATTACGACCGCGCGGCTGTCGAAAAATTCCGCAAAAACGTAGTCTCATCCCTGACCCCCGTCGTTGCGGAAATGAAAAAAGCCGTTGCGGAAAAGCTCGGCATAACGGACTTCAGATATTACGACGACGCCGTCTACTCCAAGGACGAAGTGCCCGTCCGCGATTGCTCCGTCGAAGAATTCTTCAATCGTGCAAAGGAGATGTACTCTTCTATGGACAAAGAACTTTCCTCTTTGTTCGACCGTATGGTGAACGAAGAAGCCTTCGACGTCCTCCCGAGAGACGGCAAGACGGGCGGCGGTTACTGCACATCATTCGACGACTTCGGCAAAATTTTCATCCTCGCCAACTTCAACGGCGCAAGCGGAGACATCGACGTGATCACGCACGAGTTCGGGCACGCGATCGCGATGAATTACGCCTTGCATAAAGAGGACGACGAGCTCGGTATCGGCGGCTGCGAAACAGCGGAATGTCACTCTATGAGCATGGAGTTCCTCGCGTGGCCTTATATGGACAAGTTCTTCGGAAGATTGGCAGACGCATACCGCAAAAAACACCTGTCCGACGCGCTCACCTTCATACCTTACGGCTGTCTCGTCGACGAGTTCCAGCATGAGGTATACGATCACCCCGAGATGACGCCCGCGGAGCGCAACGCAAAATATCTCGAGTTGTCCGCAAAATACCGCCCCTATCTCTCTTACCAAGGCATCCCCTATCTCGAGACGGGCACGCGCTGGCAATTTCAGTCGCATATCTTCGAAGCGCCGTTCTATTATATCGACTACTGCCTGGCGCAGACGGTCGCGCTCGGCTTCCTCGCGCTCTCTCGCAAGGACTACTCTCTCGCCCTCGCAAAGTACAAAGAAATGTGCAGGACGGGCGGCGAAAAGTTCTTCTCCGAGATAGTAAAGACCGCGGGCATAGCCTATCCGTTCGGCGACGGAACGCTCAAAACCCTCGCGGACAATATGAGCGAGATCCTGAAAACGCTGTGAGTTGATCGGCAAGAAAAATCGGCTTTTCATCCCGATCGCAAGCAAGACGCGTCAACAGTAAAACATTGACAAAACAAACACGGGCAGGAAAATTCCTGCCCGTTACGTTTACGTTATTTATATAATTTATTCTGCTATTTCGGGAAGCTTAATTTCGGGGACTTTTCCCACGTCGTAGATTACGGATACTTCTTGCAAATCCGTCAGTCCATTGTCGTCGTAAGTGCCAAGCGATACTCTGCCGTCTTTGAATTTGAACACGTTGCTATATACTCCCGTTTTGATCAAATATCCTTTTGCCTTTTCATTCCATCCGACATAGTCTATGTCCGTCAAATCGTCGTTGTCATGATATAATTTTATCGCTTGGAGTAATTCGAGATAATAGTTGTCTTTCAATGAAATTAGGATTTCGCTTTCGATGAGCTTCTTTTCCCATCTTATTTCGTCCAGACTCGTCAGATTGTAATACGAATCGCCGTCTTTGTACTGATAACAGTATTCTACCACTTCAATGCCTTCGGGGTAGCTCGTCATCTGCACTGTCTTTTCCCTGTCTCCGCAGCGATCGTAAAACAATGTGACACGCCTGCCGTCTTCGAAAGTTTGCGAAGACTTCATGCGGTAGTTGTCTGCGTCGGCAGCGTCTTCAATCATGAGAGTGAATTCTTCATCGGTTACCTTTTCCGACGTTTCCGCTTCAAATTCTTCTTTGAGGATTTGCCAGGCGTCCTTTTTTTCCGTGTTTTTGTCGTCGCAAGCGACAGACAACGTCAGAAGCGAAACGATAAGCAACATCGTTGCCGTGATCAATCTGAATTTTCTCATAACTTTAGCACCTCATTTTCAACTTCAGTATACACACGATCGCATATTTTGTCAACATTTTTATACCGTTTGGTATAATGTCGCTATTTTTATACCGTTTGGCGTAACCTATATCTATGAACGACAAAACTCATATCGAAATTTTTGCAAAGCGGCTCAAAGAGCTCATCGGAGACGAAAGCGTGAACTCGGTAGCCAAAAAAATAGGGATCCCGCAGGCTACTCTGTCGAGATACCTGCTCTGTCAAAGAGAAATAGGGCTGGAAAATCTGTGCAGGATAGCCGATTATTTCGGCGAAAGTCTCGACTTTCTGACAGGCAGAAAGGAATATTGAGGGCTTTTTCCCTCTCTTTTCACCGTTTTGAGAGCTGCAAAACAAAGCGTCTCTCCGCCATATCTGAAAACATAACGAACAATATCGTATCGAAACCGTTTTTGTATAAAAACTGCGGATTTTGATTTTGAAAATAAAAAAACGGCTCCCTTGCGGAAGCCGTGATCTTTTGTTTTAATATACGTTATTACTCTGCAACATAGGGGAGCAGAGCCATGACTCTCGCGCGCTTGATAGCTTCTGCGAGAAGTCTCTGGTGCTTTGCGCAAACGCCGCTCATACGTCTCGGGACGATCTTGCCCTTTTCGGTGATGAACTTGCGCAGTTTTGCAACGTCCTTGTAATCGATCTCGGTAGCTTTGTCTACGCAGAAGGTGCAAACCTTTTTGCGGGGAGCCTTTCTTGCCGGTCTCTTGACAACTTTCTCTTCGCTCATTTTTATATCTCCTTATAATCAGAATGGTAAATTGTCGTCGGACGGCTCGACTTCTTCGAGCTTGGTTACGTCCGCACGCGAGGATCTGCCCTGGGGAGCGTCCTCTTTGCTGCCGTTCGCGGAAGAAAGGAATTCCACCTCGTCGGCAATGACTTCGACCGAAGTGCGCTTTGCGCCGTCCTGGGTCTCATAGTTGCGGATCTGCAAAGAGCCCACGACGCCGACCTTTCTGCCTTTGGTCAGGGACTTTGCACAGCTCTCCGCCACTCCTCTCCAGGTGACTATGTTGAAATAGTCCGCTTCGTTGTTTTCTTTGCTGAATCTCCTGTTGACCGCGATCGAGAATCTGCAGTAGCTCACTCCGCTGGGGGTGGTGCCGCTCTCGGGATCTCTGGTCAGGTTGCCTATAAGAATGATCTTGTTCATAAAATCCTCCTTATTACTTGCGGACTATCATAAGTCTGACGATCTCGTCGACGATACGGCCGAGGCGCGTGATCTCCGCAGGAACGCTCGCGGGAGCGTTGAACGTGGTCAGCACATAATAGCCTTCGTTCTTGAAGTTGATCGGATAAGCGTACTTGCGGGTGCCCCACTTGTCCAGACTGACGATCTCGCCGCCTGCACTCGTAACAACCGCTTCGATCCTGTCGATAACAGCCTGCTTTCCTTCTTCAGTCACGTCGTTGTCGATGATGTACAAAAGCTCGTACTTGTTCATAGAAACCTCCTTTTGGTCTGATGTCTTCCCGTCAAGCGGGAAGCAAGGATTTTGAAAAATAATATTCAAAATGCTAATATAATATAGCACAACAAAACGGGGGTGTAAAGCGTTTTTGCGCCCGATAGTCAAAAATTTTGCTTTTCTCCGCCGTTTCGCGGCGTATCCCCGCTCATCTCTCCCTCTCTCTTATCCTTTCCGAAGCCGACCTCTTGCATGCCTCTTTTTCTCTGTTCTTCGGGCAAAGGACACATACCCGCCTTTCTCGCCGCCGGCAGAAATATCCTGACGAGAGGCTTAAAAAGAAGCGGAAAGACTATCAGATTGCAGATTACCTGCACGACGTAAAATGCCACGCCACGCAGATAGATTATGCCGAACCTCTCTAAAAAGCGATCGAAAAATCCGCTGAAAAGCCCCGTGTCCACGAGAGAGGTGAGCACCCCGAAAAGCGCCGTCATCACCCCTGCGACGAGAGTAACGATCCACCTGTTTTTCACTTTGAGCTTGGCAAGAAGCATAAAGACGAGCGCGACGCACGGCCAGTGTATAAAGTAAGAAATCACCCAGGTGCCCGCACCGAATATCGCCGTCTCTATCGCGCAGAACACGACGGCGGCGACCACGCCGCCCGCGCCCAGACAGTAGCCGAAAACGGCGCAGAGAAGAGTCACCCCCTCCACGTTGGGCACTGCGTTGAGCGCGAACTTGACCGCTTCTATGAGCGCGGCGGCAAGCGCGGTGAGCGCTATCTGTCTTGCGGCGAGCCTGCCCGCCTTGAGAAATCTTTGCCTTTCCACAGTTTCACCGTAAGCGCGGAGACAAATCTCCGCTCTTCAAAGTTACATCGTAAGGATAGTAATATATATGACGCAATCCTTTTCAACTCTGTGCGACGAAACGCCGACCGTAGACGACCAGACGGTCACGCCGTCGTATTCTCTGTTCACCGCATAAACGCTCTCTTTGTCCTGGTATCTGTCGACGGAAGTCAGAATACTTATCCATTCGCCTTTGGATGAATCGGGCGTCAGTTTGCCGACCGTGCTTATCATATACCCGTATTCCGCGCTCGACGTGCCGGTCATTTCAAGCCCTTCGTTGTCGACAAGGTATACGAGAGCGTCGTATACGGACGACTCTCCTTTTCTTTCGAGCTTCGCGATGTCGACGGTGTATACGTCCGCTTCGCCGGACGCGGGCGCCAATACTATTCTGAAAGTGCCTTCCTGCGCCGCGGGAGGAAGAGTATCGTCCGTGCACGCCGCAAACGCGAACGCGAGCGCAAGCGCAAGAACGAGGGTGAGCAAAACTGCCGTTATTCTTTTTTTGTTCATAAAAACTCCTTTTCCGCCATGCCGCGCTTTCCTGCGCGGGCGGTAAATTTATTCTTTTTTAACGTCTTTTGAGCGGAAGGCGGACAAACGCTCTTTTTGCGCAGAAATCCTTTTTTCATTCCGTCCCGAAGACCTGTTTATAAAAAGCGGAAGCAAAAACAAAAGCCGCTCATAGCGGCGGAAAAACAAAGCAAACGGCGGCGCGGACGCGCCGTACCTGATAGCCGTTGAATCTCCCTCCGAAATTCCGCTTTTTCGTCTCCGTCGGCAGGTCTCCTGACTTGCGGCAAAATCCTGCGCCTTCCCCTTTTCAAGTGGCATAATGCAAAATTTTGGCGCCGCTTACAGTAGCGGGGGCTGTACGGGTCTTTCACCCGTTTCCCTTTTAATGACCGCCGCGCGGTCAACCTGACAGAGCAAGTTCCTCTTGCGAGTATATAAAGCTGTTCAGCCTTAATTCATTATATCAACGCTTTCTTTTTTTGACAAGCGATTGCCGTTGCGAAATCCCGCAGTCTGCCCGCCGTGCGGCAAAAAAAGACGGGGCAATCGCCCCGTCCCGTTATTTTATCGCGTTTTTCGGAATAGGTATTCAAAAATCCTTATCTGACGATAAGAGATCTACCCGTCATTTCCTTGGGGATCTCAACGCCCATCACGTCGAGCATCGTCGGCGCGATGTCGCACAGCTTGCCGCCGTCCGCGAGCGCCTTTACGCCGTCCGCGCCGATGACGAGGAAGGGTACGGGGTTGGTCGTATGCGCGGTGAACGGGGTGCCGTCCGCCTCGAACATATAGTCCGCGTTGCCGTGGTCTGCGGTGAGAAGCGCCTGTCCGCCGACGGAAAGTATCGCGTCGATGACCTTCTGCACGCATTCGTCGACGACTTTTACCGCCTTTTCGGCAGCCGCCATTACGCCGGTATGACCAACCATGTCGCAGTTGGCAAAGTTGAGGATCATGACCTCGTACTTGCCGCTCTTTATCTCCTCGACCGCCCTGTCGCATACCTCGTAAGCGCTCATCTCGGGTTTCATATCGAAAGTCGCTATCTTCGGAGAATCGATAAGAATCCTGTCCTCGCCGGGATTAGCCGCCTCGACGCCGCCGTTGAAGAAGAAGGTGACGTGAGCGTACTTCTGCGTCTCCGCGATCCTGAACTGCTTTATGCCCTTTTTGGACAGGTATTCGCCCAGCGTGTTGACGTAAACCTCGGGTCTGAACGCGACGTCGAGGAAGTCGTTGAACTTGACGTCGTACTGCGTAAACGAAACGTAAACGGGAGAAAGGAATCCCTTTTTCCTCGGGAAAGACGGAAAATCGGGCATAATGAACGCACGCGAGATCTGTCTTGCCCTGTCGGGTCTGAAGTTAAAGAATATCACGCTGTCGCCGTTATCCACGGTCGCGACGGGCTTGCCGCCCTCGGTGAGGACGACGGGCACGACGAACTCGTCGGTAACGCCTTTTGCATAGCTGTTTTCCATCGCCTGAACGGGGTCGGTCTCAAACACCCCTTCTCCGTCGACGAGCGCCGAGTAAGCCTTCTCCACCCTGTCCCAGATATTGTCTCTGTCCATCGCGTAAAACCTGCCGCTTATCGTCGCTATCCTGCCGAATTTTTCCTTGTTCATAAAGTCGACGAGCTCTTTGACGAAACCTTCGCCGCTCTTGGGCGGAACGTCTCTGCCGTCCATGAAGCAATGGACGTAAACCTGCGAAAGCCCGCGCTGTTTTGCCATTCTTATAAGCGCGAAAAGGTGATTGATGTTGCTGTGAACGCCGCCGTCGGAGAGAAGCCCCATGACGTGCAGTTTCTTGCCGTTTGCCTTTGCGCTGTCCATCGCTCTGACGAGAGCCGGATTTTCAAAGAAGTCGCCGTCCTCTATCGATTTGGTGATCCTCGTGAGCTCCTGATAAATTATCCTGCCCGCGCCGATGTTGAGATGTCCGACCTCGCTGTTGCCCATCTGCCCTTCGGGAAGACCGACCGCAAGACCGCTCGCGTTGAGTTGAGTAAACGGATATTTTTTCTCGAGCGCAAGCACGTTGGGAGAAGTCTCGGGCGAAATAGCGTTATTCGCGCCGAACTTGTTGATGCCGTAGCCGTCCATAATGATAAGACCGGTAAATTTCATATCTATACCTCTTTTCCCTTTCGGGTAAAAAATTTTTCCGCTGTCATTGTATCACACGCGCGCAGGCAAGTCAACGCTTTGCGCCGCGCACAAAACGCATTTGTCCGCGGTTATTTGACAAACACTCCGTTGCCGACGTTGACGAGAGAAGACGGCAGAGCCACCTCTCCGAGCAACGGACAATATGCAAACGAGTAGCTGCCCAGCGTTTCGAGTCCCTCGTTGAGAGTGACCTCAGCAAGCGCTCCGCAGTGCATGAACGCGTTTTCTCCGACGACCTTCGTCGTGCTCGCGAGAGTCACCGAAGACAGCGCGTCGCAATATCCGAACGCGCCCGTTCCTATCTCCTCAACTCCTTCCCCGAAGACGACTTCTTTGAGGACGTCGCAATCGTAAAACGCCATATCTCCTACACGGGCACAAGAAAATTCGACTTTTTCAAGCCTCGTCGCGCCGGCAAAAGCATATCCTCCGATCTCAACCGTGCCGTCCTCGACGACGTACCCGACGTCCGTCTTTCCTGCAGGGTAAGCGACGAGCGCGCCGTCCGCGGAATACAGCACTCCGCCATTCGAGACGTAAGCGCCGCCGTCCGACAATATCTCCGACAGTCCCTCGCATTGCGCGAACGCGCCTTCTCCGACAAACGCGACCGAAAACGGCAACGTGACCGATCCCGAGACCAACGTCCCCGCAAAAGCGAGTTTTCCTATGCTCCCGAGATTTTCTCCTTCGAATACGAGCGCGGAGAAATTCACCTTGCCCCCGAGCGAATACAGCATATAATCGGGTACCGCCGAAACGTCCTTGCCGACCGTAAACACCGATCCGTCCGCGCCTGCACCGCCGAACGCGGTGCCGCTTATCCCCTGCGAAACGGCGTTTGCACAATCGTAATAAACGCTTGTCAGCAGCGCGCAGTTTTCAAACGCGCCCGACGACAACACCTTGAGAGAACTTGGCAAATTCAGAGTCGTCAGCGCCGTCCCTCTGAACGCGTGGACGCCTATGCTCGCGAGAACTCCACCTTCGGCGAATACGACTTCGGTCAGATACACGCCCCCTTCCCCTTCGCCGTCGAACATCCTCGCGGGAATTGTCTTGACTTTTTGCCCGACGACGAGAGAAAGTCCGTTTTGCTCTCCCGCCCCGTCGAATATGCCGTTGCCTTCAACGGGCGCCTGTACTTCCGTCGCGTCGTAATATACCGTCGTCAACGCGCCGCACCCTGCGAACGCGCGGTTTCCGAGTTTCGTCACGTTTTCGGGCAGGCAGATACTTTCAAGCGCCGTGCAGTTTTCAAAAGCGCTCTCCCCTATCGTCGAGAGGGTCGTCGGGAGCGTTGCTTCGCGCAGACGGACGCAATCCGCAAAAGCGCGTGCTTCTATCGTCGTCGTACCTTCGGAAACGACTATCTTTTCGCAATCCGCGCCCGCGAGCGCGCCTTGGGCGATCGTCTTTGCCGCAGGCAACACAAGCTCTTCGCCGCCCTGTCCGACGTATGCGAGAAGTCTGTCTCCCGAAACGTCGGTCACGAAAAGTCCGTCCGACGCGTATGCGGGATTATCGCCGTCTATTTCAAGCTCCCCGAGCAGTATCAGATCGCGGAAAGCTCCCCATTCGACTTCGGTATACCCGTCGCCGAGAGTGACGGATACGACGTGCGGTATGCGGGCGAAAGCGCCCTCTTTTATTCCGCTTATCGAGAATATCCCCCAAGAAGACGGGAGAACCAGATAGTCGAGAGGATAGCTCCCCGCAACGTCGGAAACGTAAAATTTGCCGTTCTTTATCAACAAAGTCAGATACTGAAGCGCGAATATGCCCTTGTCCTCTTCGTCCGCAGGCTCCCAGGAGAGCGTCACGGTCTCGTTTTGCGTGACTTTCGTATAATTGCCGTCTACCGCCAGCGAGAAAAGCTCGTTGCCTTCCGCTTTGTACTGCGCGTAAGGAAGCGTCGCGCTTTTGCCTTCTTCGACGGTCTGCCGGCTCACGATCTCGCCGTCGAGCACGAACGTCACGGTGTAAGTCGCGACAACGGGTTCTTCCGGCGTATCCTGCGCGCCCTCGTCCTCATCCTCGTCATCGTCTCCCTGCTCGGGCGGCAGAACTATCGGATTCCACGCGGCGTAAAGCGACACGTCCGTCTTGTTTTCTCTCGCGATGTATTCTTCGACCGAAAACGCGGTCGTGAGCTCCTCGTCGTAAAACCAGCCTACGAAAGCAAAGCCGTTCTTTGTCGGCTCTTCCGGCATTGCGAGCGTATCGCCCGAGCATACCGCTATCCCGTAAAGGATACCGTCTGAATAAAAATAAAGATTTGCGGTCTGCTCTTCCTGCCCTCCTCCCGACGGAACGTCGGGTACGTCGACAGGCTCGCAGGCGCAGAACGCCGCAAGCAACGCAACGAGTATCAAGATCGCGATCGCAGTTTTTTTCATATTCCCTCCGGGGTCATCTTCTTTCGGGCACGGCAACGTCGAGCGCTTCCGACTCCGTCACCGCGCGCACGAGCTCGTCGAGCGTCCTTGCTCCGAACGCCGCGAGTTTGAGCTGTTTGCCTCCGCGCAATCCCTTGCAATAGCAGGCAATCTGTTTTTTCATATTGTTGACCGTGTATATCTCCGAATGGAAGGACGCAAGCACCTCTATATGCCTGAGCACGGTCTCCTTCACCGTCGCGTAAGCGAATTTCCTGCCCGTGATCTGAGAAAATATTTGCGGATTGCCCAGCGCGCCGCGCGCTATCATGACTCCCACCGCGCCCGTATGCGCCTTTATCTTTTCGTAGTCCTCTTTTGAAAATACGTCTCCGTTGGCAATGACGGGTACGTCGGTCGCGCGGACGACCTCGGCTATGTAATCCCAATCCGCGGCGCCCTCGTAAAACTGTTCTCTCGTCCTGCCGTGCACGGTGAGCGCAGCCGCGCCCGCGTCCGTCATATACTTTGCGAAATCGACGCCCGTGCGCTCGTCTTTGCAAAATCCTATCCGGAATTTGACCGTGACAGGTTTGCCCGAAGAACGCAAAGTCCTGACTATCTCCGCGGCGAGCTTCGGGTTTTTGAGAAGCGCGCTGCCTTCGCCGTTGGAAACTATCTTTTTGACGGGACAACCCATATTGACGTCTATTATATCGAATTTTTCAAGCTCCCTGCCGCATACCGCGCGCAACATTATCTCGGGATCGTTGCCGAATATCTGAACGGCGCGCACCTTTTCCTCGTCCGTGGTGTGGAGCAGGTCTTCGGTATGCTCGTTGCCGTAGACGAGACCTTTTGCCGAAACCATTTCGGTATAAGTGAGTCCCGCGCCCGCCTGCGCGCACAGGTATCTCATTCCGACGTCGCTGAAACCCGCTATCGGAGCAAGCACGACGTCGCTTGCGAGCGTTATCCCGTCAATCTTCATTCTTTGCTTCTCTCCAAAGCGCGTCAAGCTCCTGCGCGCTGTATTCGTTCATAGGTTTTTCGCAACGGCTTTCGACGTAAGCGAAGCGTTTGCAGAACTTTTCGGTCGCCGCGACGAGCGCGACTTCGGGCTCCACACCGAGAGCGCGCAGTACGTTGACCGCCGCGAACAACACGTCGCCGCCCTCGTTCTCTCTTTCCTCTGCGGGAGCGGAAAGAAATTCTCCGATCTCCTCGCGCAACTTCTCCGCCGCGCTCTCCGCGCTGTCGAAATCCATGCCCGCTTTCGCCGCGGTCTTTTGTATCTTGTAAGCTCTCATAAGCGCGGGAAGGCTTGCCGAAGTCTTGTCCATCTTGTCGGTGAAAGAGCTGTAATGCTTTTCCTTTCCCTTCGCCCTGTCCCAGGCGGCAAGACCTTCTTCCGCCGTCTTTGCGACGACGTCGCCGAAGACGTGCTCGTGCCTGCCGATGAGTTTTTTGCAGAGCGCGGTCGCCACGTCGTGCGCGTCGTACTCTCCGCAGTCCTCTGCGATAACGCTGTGGAAAACCGCCTGAAGCAGAACGTCGCCCGTCTCCTCTATCATGTTGTCCACGTCCTTGTTGTTGATTGCCTCGACGAGCTCGTACGCCTCCTCTATCAGGTTGGAGCGTATGCTCTCGTGCGTCTGCGCCCTGTCCCACGGACAGCCGTCTTCCCCGCGCAGGCGGTAAAGCATCTCTATCACGTCGGCAAAGTTGTATCTGTGCTTTTTGAGATAATCCCTCGGAGGACAGTAGACCGTGGTCGAATAATCGTATTTCTTGAAGAAATCCATTTCCGCGACCGTGGTCTCTTTTCCCGACACGAAGACTTTTTCGTCCTCTCCTAACACGTCGAGGAGCACGAGTTTTACTTCGGACGCCGTATACCTGTCGTCCACGTCGGTCACGACGAGCGGGAGCCTGCCGTCGTAATCGAACCCGCGCATCGAGACGAGATCGCTCGCGCTTATGTAAACCGCCGCCGTCGTAAACCCCGCCGTCACAGCCGCGCGGGATACGGACGGATAGATCTTCACGTCTGTGCGGGAAGCAAGCAAAGCGACGGACCTGTCGTCGTAGCCGCTCCCGTTCACGCAGTAGCATATCTTGCCTTTTTGCGAGACGAGTCTTTCGACTATCTTTTCGTCGAGGTCGTCGAAATTCTCGCAGCTGTCGTAAACGTCGTCCATAGTCATGACGTCTTTGTCTTCGAAATAAGAAAAAGTATCCGTCTTCGCCGTCTTTACGAAGACGTGTTTTGCCCTTGCGACTGCCTGCGCTCCTTCGAGCGTGATCTGCCCTTTGCGACATCCGAGTCCGACAACTTCTATCATATCATTCTCCTTTCGCCGCGCGCCCGAATATCGAGGAAAGAGCTTCTTTCCCGAACGCTCCGGTCAACGCCAGCGTCGCGAAATACGCCGCTCCGCCGATCAACGCGGACAGCGCGAGTCTCGCCGCCCCGCCGTTTACGACAAGCGAAACGACTCTTACGCACACGCCCATTATAACACCCCCGAGCGCGATTTTACTAACGCTTTTTGCAAGTTGGGGATTTTTGCCGACAAGTTCGGTATATCTGACCAGCGCGAGCACGGTTGCAAGCGCATACATCGTCAGTTGCGCTATCGGCGCGGCAACGATTCCCATACGCGGTAAAAGCACCGCCTGCACCGCCGTCTTCAGCGCGACGGAAACCGCAAGATAGCACGCCGCACTCCTGCCCGCGCCGAGCGCCTGAAGTATCCCGCAGAGCAACTGCACGAGAGAAGCGGCAATCACGTTGAAGGACTGTATCTTCAGAAGCTCGGCGGCTCTCCCCGCCTCCTCTGCGGAAAACCCGGGGTAAAGCAGATTTATCACGTCGTCCGAAAGTATCAGTAACGCGAAAAAACACGGCACAGCCACGGCAAGCCCCGCGCCGAGAGTGAGCCCCGTCGCCTTGTTGACGCCGACATACTCGCCTTTCGCCACTCCCGCCGACACCCTTGGTATCACCGCGACCGCAAGCGAGATCGCGACGACTACGGGCAGGTTTATCACCGTGCCGACCGCGCCACTGTAAATGCCGTATGCCGCCGTCGCGGACGACAGCTCTTCCCCTCCCGCGGCGAGTAGCCTGACGATCAGAAAGCTGTCGATAAACCCCGACACGGGCACTACAAGCGCCGCAGCCGCTATCGGAAACATTGTTCTTATTATATCGTAATATATTCTTTTATCGACACTGGCAGGAAAATTATTTGATTTTCCGACGTCCTTGCCGTATGCCGCCGCCATAAAGAACAGCCCCGCCGCTTCGCTTGCCGTAACGGCAAAAAGCGCGCCGTAAACCGCAAGCACGATCCCTTTCGGCGCAAGCAGATAAGCCGCGGTGAGACCCACGGCGAGCTTGACGGCTTGTTCCGCAGTCTGCGACAACGCGTTGCTCGTCATCCTGCCTTTGCCTATGAAATACCCCTTGTAATATGCCGAAAGAGTGACCGCAAGCACCGCGGGCGCAACTATCAGATAGCCTTGCCATACCTGCGGGCGCGACTGCAACGCGGCGACGGGATAGGCAAGAAGCGCGGTGAAGACAAGCCCCGTCGCACCGAGCGCGAACGCCACTCTTTTCGCCGCCGCGCGCGTCTCGGGTATCGCTATCCCCAGCGCATCCGAATAGGCGACGTACCTGCCGACGACCGTGGGAAGCGCTGCGCTCGTAAAGGTCAGAAAGAGCGCGTAAACGGGGAAAAAGGTCTGGTAAAGACCTATCCCCTCCGCGCCCAGCACGTTTGTCAGGGGTATCCTGTAAAAGGCGCCTACCGCCTTGGAGACTATGCCCGCCAGCGCGAGTCCCGCAGTCGAACGCAGTACGGAGTTCTTCCCCGCTCCGCGCATTATTCGAGCGTAGCCGCTATCAGCTCCGCCGCGAGCTCGCAGAGTCTTTCCTCCGTCGCGGAGATCTCCGCATCGGAACACAGCACCACGCCGCCGTACAGATCTCCGCCTACTATGACGGGGACGATATGCTGGTTCCTGCACGTCGGCGGCGCGTCCTTGACGATCTGCACGGGGTTTTCAGGCGCGCAGGTCCTGCGGTCGTCGAGCGTCCTGAACAATCTGTCGCTTATCTCCCCTCCCACAAGCTCTTTGCAGGCGGCTCCGCTCGCCCCCAGCACGGTGGAGCTGTCGCATATCACCGCCCCTTTGCCCGTCGCGCGGTAAAGCGCGTCGCAATAAGCCTGCGAAAAATCGGCTCCCGCGCCGAGCGCGCTGTACCTTTTGAGAACGAGCGACTTGTCGCCCGTCGTGAAAATCTCCATCTGTTCGCCCTCTTTGAGCTTGAGAGTCTTCCTGAGTTCTTTGGGTATCACGACTCTGCCGAGCTCGTCGATACGCCTGACAATTCCCGTTTCTTTCATTTTCCCTCCGTATTCGTCGCAATTAGTATCTTCACGAAGGAGACAAATATTCAGAAGAGGCAACCTTTTCCCGTTGTCACCGCCGCGGGCGGCGCGGCGGGATCTCATTCTTTTCCGGGACGCAAGCGGCTGTCTGAAAACCTCGGCGGGGCTATTTCCCCATCGCCCGCGAAACCGCGAAAACAGGACGGCAGACGAGTCTGCTGCCTGCCTCTCACTATGCTTTTAATGCTTTTGTGCACACGGGCAAAGAAAAATACATATCCATGAAATGCCGCACTCTTGCGGCAAAACTCAAAAAGCGCAAAAAAAGGCGCGGGTCTCCCCGCGCCAAAGGAGCACGCAGTCTCCTTCTTCCGTCAAACCGTTCCCCGTGCGAATATCTCTTTCAGAGCCTTTACCGTCGTGTTTGCGTCCTTGCAGTAGACGCCGCCTATCGTCTTTGCGTATTCGGGAGTTATCACGGCGCCGCCGACGAGTACGGTTATGTCGGGATAGCTCTTTCTGACGACGGAGATCGTCTCCGCCATATTCTGCGCCGTCGTCGTCATCAGTGCGGAAAGACCGAGCACGCACGGATAGTTCTTTTCGACAGCGTCGAGGACCGTCTTGTAATCCACGTCTCTGCCGAGGTCTATCACCTTGAAGCCGTAGTTGGACACCACGGCTTTGACTATGTTCTTGCCTATATCGTGAATGTCTCCTTTTACGGTGGCTATCACGAAGCGCTTGTCCTCGCCCTTTACGCCTTTTTCGTTCATCTTCTCCTCGAGTACCGCAAAAGCCTGTTTCGCGCTGTCTGCGGCGGCGATGAGCTGCGGCAGGAATATCTTGCCGCTTTCGTAAAGCTCTCCGACGCGGTCGAGCGCGGGTACGATATGGTCCGAAGCGACTTTGAGCGGATCGAGTGTTTCAAGCAGTTTTCGCGCGGTTTCTGCGGCGAGTCCGCCCATTCCGCCCACGATGGCACGGGTCATGTCGGGTGCGTCCGCGGGAGCGAAATCCTCCGTCTTTACGCTGTCCGTCTTCGCCGCATAGGCAATATACGCGTCGGTCGCGCCTTCCTTATTCTCGAGGAAGTCTCTCGCGTACTCCGACGGTCTGATGTTGACAAGCGAGGGATTTATTATCGCGAGATCGAGTCCCGCGTCTTTTGCCATGCCGAGAAAACACGCGTTTATGTCCTCTCTGTGCGGCATTCCGAAAGATATGTTGCTCACGCCGAGCACGCTGCCCGCGCCGAGCGTCTTTATCTCTCCGAGTGCGCCGAGAGTGCACATCGCGCTGCCCTTTTGCGCCGACTCCGCCATCGTAAGGGCGTCGACGTATACGTCCTCTTTGGCAATCCCCGCCTTTTCACATTCCGCAACGAGACGTTTGCCGATCTCCACTCTGCCTTCGACGGTATCCGGGATCCCGTTTTCGTCGAGCGCGAGGCATACGACCGCCGCGCCGTACTTTTTGACGAGCGGAAGCACGCTTGCGATACTGCTCGCCTTGCCGTTCACGCTGTTTACGAGCGCTTTTCCGTTGTATCTTCTCAAAGCCGCTTCGAGCACCTCGGGAGACGAGCTGTCTATCACGAGAGGTCTCGACACGACTTTCTGCAATCCCTCGACGACCCTGACCATATTCGACTTTTCGTCCGTGCCGTTGAGTCCCACGTTGACGTCGAGAAGGTCGGCTCCAGCCTGCGACTGCTCTATGCCCTGCGCGAGGATATAGTCGAAATTCCCCTCTCTCAAAGCCTGCTGAAAGACCTTTTTGCCCGTCGGATTTATCCTTTCCCCGACGACCTTCATACCGTCCACGACGACGGTGGAAGTCGAACTTGCGAGGGCGCGGACGGGCTTGTACGGCGGACGTTTCGCAACTCCCCTTATGCTCTCGTCGAGCATTCTTATATAATCGGGATCGGTGCCGCAACAGCCGCCCAGAATATTCACTCCGAGCGCGTGTATATCACGCATCGCGTCGCAGAACCTGCGCTTGTCTATATCGTATACCGTCCTGCCGTTTTCAAACCGCGGCATGCCTGCGTTGGGCTTGATAAATACGGGCAGATCGGTGCTTTCTATCAGTTTTTTCGCCATCGGGAGCATTTCGACCGGTCCGAGCGAACAGTTGATGCCGATCGCGGCGACGCCCATGCCCGACACAGTGCGGGCAAAGCTCTCCACATCGGTGCCGAAAGCGCTCCTTCCTCCCGCCTCGAAGGACATCGAAAGCATTACCGGAAGAGAACTGTTTTCCTTTGCGGCAAGCAACGCTATGCGCGCATCCGCGAGGTCTGTCATCGTCTCTATCACGACGAGATCTGTCTCGTCGCCCGCCGCGCGAATGACCGCCGCATAATTTTCGTACGCTTCGTCAAAAGATATGCCTCCTTCTCCGATAAGTTTGCCGAGAGGTCCGATGTCGAGCGCGACGCTCGCCTTTTTCCCCGCCGCCCTTCTCGCTATCGCGACGGCTGCCTTTACCGCCTCTGCCGTTTCGTTGCCGAGTTTGAGCGGATTGGCTCCGAAAGTGTTGGTATATATCACGTCGCTTCCCGCCTCGACGTAATCGCGATGGACGGAAAATACGACTTCGGGATCCTGAATATTGAGCTTTTCGAGACGGTATCCCGCGGGCGCCCCGCTTCTTTCGGAGAGAAGACTGCCCGTGGCGCCGTCGAGAATTATCCTCTTTCTAAAGTCTGTCATTGCAAATTCCTCCTTCGCAAGAATCGCGTCTGACGCATACGGCGCACCTGTCGAAATCACGGCGCGACCTGCCTATACCCGCGACCGCGCTGACCGTCTTGGAGGGAATCATCATTCCTCCTTCGGTAAGTCTTATGCCCAAAAATTTGTCCGCTTTGAGCGCCTCTATGAAATTCGCCTGCGACGCGAGAGGCATATCCCCGTAACCGCACGAAAACCGCCTCGTAAGAGTAAGCCCGCGTTGTTCGAGCCTCTCTCTCTGCTTTGCTTCGAGCTCGTCGCAATAGTCGTCCACCCACAGCCCCGCGCACAGATCGACCGCGTATGCGAGAGTCAGATCGGTGAGTTTGAGCGTCTCTATGAGCCTGTCCGTCTCCGCGCCCGCCGTGGCGCAGAAATAATATACCGCGTCGCAGTTTTCGAGCAATCTCTCAATGTCCTTGCCCTCAAACTCGAGCACGGTATTTTCCGCAAACAGTCTGCCGTTTTCTCTGACGAGCCGCGCGCTCGCTTCGACCGCGCGGCAACGCGCAGTCTTTTTCACCTCTTCGACTGCCTTCCGAGCAAGTCGGAGCGCGTCGTCTCCTCTGCCGAGATATTTTGCAAGGATTTCGGCGGATATCACTTTCTGTCTTCCTCAAACGCGGTGAACACCGCTTTTGCGACGTCGCCTTTGTTCATCGTATAAAGATGTATGCCCCTGACCCCGTTGTCGATAAGATCGCGGATCTGTTCTATCGCGTAGTCTATGCCCGCCTTGTAGAGATCCTCGCCCTGGTAAGTGGCGCATATCTTGCTGAATTTCGTGGGTATCTGCACGCCGCACATCGAAACGATCCTTTCGACCTGCTGCACGCTCGTTATCGGCATAATGCCTGCCGACACCGTAGCGCCGATCCCCTTTTTCGCCGCCTTTTCGGCAAAATCGTAAAAAGTCGCGTTGTCGAAAAAAAGCTGCGTGACGAGATGGGACACTCCGCATTCGGTTTTGAGCTTTATCATGTCGAGATCCGCGTCCAGGTTCTTCGCCTCGGGATGACCTTCGGGATAACAAGCGCCGAGGAGCTCGAACTGCGGATATCTTTCGCTTATGTACGCCGCAAGTTCGTTGGCGTGACGGAAGTCGTAAAACCTGCTGTCCTCGACGATGTCTCCGCGCAGAGTAAGGATGCTTTTTACGCCTTTGCGCGACAACATCTGCAATCTTTCTTCAAGCAGATCCTTCGTCATATTTACCGCGGTCATGTGCGCCACCGCGGTCATATCGAACGCGTCGATGACAACGCTCGCCACGTCCGCCGTGGTCATGCCGCCGCTCCCGCTCGCTCCGTAAGTTATCGACACGTAGTCGGGATCGAGTGGTCTGATCTCTTTGAGCGCTCTGATGACTCCTTCGAGCATACCGTTTCTCTTGGGCGGAAAAACCTCTGCGGACATCACGACTTTTTTCTTTTCAAACAATTCCTTTATATACATTTTTCACCTCGCGCATAGCGCATATATTATTATAATAACATACTTTTTTGACTTTTTCATCAAAATCCTCGATTTTTACTCAAACGCGCCGTTGCTTCCTTTTCCTCCCTCCGACGACGTCGGGACGCAGCGCGGCGCGATCGTACCCGCAAAAAGCGGCTTGAAAAACGTCAGAACGACCAAATGGCAACCGATCTCTCGGTTGCCATTCAGCCAGTTGTGTGTAGATTTGGGATTTGGTTACCCTATTTCAAATAGGCTTTGTATGGAATTATGTTGGCGGGATTTCTCCCGGAATAAGTCTTTATTACGCCTGAACGTCCTCTTCCTGTCCGTGCTGATGCTGCCATTGGAATCTGCCCTCTTTAGCCTGCGCGAGGAATTCTTCCGCTTCCTTCTTCGCCATCTCGAGAGTCTGGTTGTAGACGTTCTGTGCCGAAGTGATCAGGTCGTTTGCGCTCTTGACGTACTCTTTAGCAGCCGCAAGTTCCTTGTCGTCGAGATCCGCTTCGATGTCCGCTATGGCTTCGTCGCGCTTGTTCTCGAGGTAGGTCACTACGCTCCTGACGTCGTCAACGGTCAGATCTCCGAGGCTTGCAACGAAATCGACTATGTCTCCGCCGAGCACTTTGACGTCTGCGATGATGTCGTTGATTGCGGTTGCGTACTCTTCGGGAAGCGTGTTGATGAATTCTTCGACTTCCGCCTGCATACCGTCGATGTACGCTTCGAGTTCGGGCAGCTCGTCCTTGATCTGCTGATAAGCCTCCGCGCTCATGTTCTTGATCGTCCTGTCGATATAAGCGTCTATGCTTTCGAGAGTGACGTTGCCGTTTTCGTCGACGATCGCAGCGTCCACTTCGCTCTTTTCAACGCCGAGCGCGTCCGCTATCTTCTGGGTGTCGACATCTGCAAGCGCCTGATCGGCAAGATTTCTTATCTGCTCGATTTTGTCGAGAGTATAGTCGAGAGAGACCGCCGCTATGCTGTAAGCCGAATATGCTGCGCCGTAATTGTAAGGATGCGACAGCGCGTTGAGCGTGTAATATGCCGTCCATGCAGTGCCTTCCGCGGTAACTTTGGCGATGTCGAAGATTTCGTTTGCCTCCGCAACAGCTGCCTTGTATGCCTCGGTAGCGTACGGCTCGATCTTCTCATAGCACTTGTTGAGTCTTGCGATCAGATCCTCTTCGTCGAGGGTAGCCGCATACTCGAAGGTGATGCCGTCGTCGTTGGCAACGAGCTCGGTCACGAGCTTGAACTTGCCGATGGACATATTCTGAACAGCGCTGACGTTGGGGTACTTGCCCTTTGCGTATTCAAACTGTCTGTTGAGCGAAAAACTGGCGCCCGTGTTGATATTGACAGTTATGTTTGCTTTTTCCGCTTCTGCCGCAAACGTGGTTTCGACAAGTTTACCGATGTTTGCCTCCGTCTTTGCGGAACCGTCTCCCGCCACTACCGTGACATTGATACCGCTGTTCTCCTCGGTCAGATAACCGCAGTCAACCGCGAGTTTTGCAATGAGTTCGAACGCTTCCTCCGCCGTCTTGCCCACGACCGCTTCGCCGTAAAGCATTATCTGGGCGTCTTCGTTTGCCGCCTCGACGGATTCGACCTTGCCCTTACCGTCGATAACAAGGTTGACCGACGGATTGATGTCCATGCTGACGTATGTCTTGCCCTCGTCGGCGTTCACGCAACCCACAAACGCGGTGCACAGCAATACCGCCGTGATGACTACCGCTAAAATCGCGCTGATTTTTTTCATACTGACATCCTCCTTTTGGATTTCGTTCATATATTAAACAACGTAAACGGGACGTTTATTGGATTTGCGAAAAATTTTTTTATTTTTTGTATAAATATTTTTCCGTATAACAATATACAAACAGCCGACTTTTCTTCCCTTATCCTCCCGAAACGCTCCGCCGACTACAGCTTTTCTTTGAGAAATGCGGTCTGCCGCCCTCTCCGGATGTAAAAAGACGACCGCTCTCTGCGGTCGCCTTTTTCAGATAAGGGGGATATTTATGTCATGCTTTGAAAGCACTTAATGGATTTGTCGGTTCGTTTTGCTTGCGAGGACGTCGTCAGTTCTGTCTGCAAAAATCCCAATACGCTTCGAGAGAACCGTATTCCGAAGTTATGCGCAGATAGAAATCGTCATAATCATCTCTCGACAAAGCCTCTCTCTCCTCGTCGTAAAGATCGGAATATACGTCCCGGAGAGATTCTCTCATTCCGTCGATGACCGCTTGCGTGCCTTCGAGGAATTCTCCGACGTTGTCGGGTACGCTCGCGATCGCGTCCCTTATGCCCTGCGTTATCGTGATATTGATTTCCTCGAGCGCGTCGATGATGACGTCCATGCTGTTTTTGAGCTCGTCTATCGTCGCGTTGCCGATGTCTTTTATCCATTCTTCGTCTATCAGCGCGTCGTATGTGAACACGAGGAAATCAAGTTCCGCGGAATTGTCGACTTTGTCGTCGCGCAGCGCCGCCGCTTTGTCAAGGAGTTCCTTCATCTCTTTGCACAGCGCAGCAAGCTGTTCGTCTTCCTGCCAGTCTCCCGTCTCGACGACCGCCCAGTAATCCTTTACGAGCAACGTCTTGTCAAAGGTGTAATCCTTTATTGCGTCGTTTACGTTCTGCGCTTCGTGCAGAAGGGTCCTGGTCTTGGTTATCTTTGCGCATTCCGCTTCGAGGAGACCGCGCAGATATTCGAACACTTCGGTTTCGTAATAAGCGCGCAGTTCTTCGAGGCTGTCCGTATTTTCCTTTGCGAGTTGCTCGAAATATCCGTCCGCCTTGTCGCAGACGTTGTCGAGCGCGCCTTTGAGATCGTCCGCCGCCGTGCCGTAAAGTCCCGCGAGATAGTCGGTGCTCTCCTTGACCGCCACTACCGCGCAAAGCACGCCTTTTTGCATAAAGTTGCTTTCTATGGCGACCGTCGTCTGCTTCAACACGTCGTCGTCGTTCTTCCCGACAACGGTTATCTTGACGGCATTATCTTTGTCCGGTTCGATATACCCGAGTCTTCCCGCTTCTTCCGCGACGATTGCCGCCGCTTCGTTGACGTCTTTGCCGACGACATTTTTTCTGACCTCGTCGGTCACGAGCAGGTCGGCGTCCGAATTCGCGCTCTTGACAGCTATCACCTTCATGTCTTCGCCGTAAACGAATTCCACCGAAGGATTGATATCCATTCGCAGATAACCTGCCGCAAATACCGGCTCTTCGCCTCCGCCGAGCGCGGCGGGAAGGATCACCGACAGCGCTATCGCTATCACGAGCACTGCCGCTATCGCGCCGAAAACGAACCCTCTGTTCTTTCTCGCAGTCGGTCTTATATCTATCTTTTGCGTACTCTTCTCTGCCTGTTCGGGCTCTGTGAGTATCTTCGCTTTCTTTACCTTTTCGGACATAGGAGGCGCAATACTGTCAAGCTCTTTTTCAAGCAGTCGTTTGAGTTCTTTCTCGTCCATAGCTCAGCCCTCCCTCAATTTATTTTGCAGTTTTTTTATCGCTGCATTGTATTTCCAAAGTACGGTTCCCAGCGCGAGGGATAACATATCGGCAATTTCACGGTGCTTGAAGCCCCACAAAATATGCATTATCACTATCTGTCTCTCCTTTTCGTCGAGCACGGTGTTTATCGCGTCGAATACCGGCGAATCCTGCATTTCGTACGACCCCGCAAACGCGCCGTTGTCGTCTGTCGCGATCACTTCGCGCTTGTTCTTTTTTATCTCGTTGAGCGCCGTGTTTTTCGCGATCTGAAACAGCCACGCTCTCGCGTCCGTTCCCGCTTTGTATTTGCTTACGTTCGCCTTGACCTTCAGGTATACCGTCTGCGTCAGATCCTCCGCCGTATGGTAGTTGCCGCAAAACCCGTAAAGAAAAGCGAATATTCCTTTTCTCGTCTCTGCGTACAGTTTTTCGAAAGCGGCGTTGTCTCCCCTTGCGACCTCCTGCAGGCACAAGTCTAATTCTTTTTTATCCAAATCCCTCTCCCTGTTCAAATATTAAACAATCGTTTCGTTATGTTTATTGGCGGACGAATGTAAAATTTTATCGTCCTTAAAAATTTTATCATAAGCAAAACCGTCCGCGCAATAATATGCGGGAGAAAATGGCGAAACCCTGCGCTCCGACCGCCGCAAAGAGCTTGTCCGATAACGTTCTGCCCTAAACCTCCTGCAAAAAAGCGCCTTACCGCGCCAACGTCGGAATAAATTTCCAATCAAAACGCACACTTCTTCCGACGGCGTTGCGCCGCGCGCGCGCGTCTGCTATAATATTGAAAAAGGAGCGGACTATGAGTTTTTACGACGACGTTTATCAGGTGGTGAAGGCGATCCCCCGCGGAAAAGTGGCGACTTACGGTCAGATAGCGAGGATCCTCAGTTCTCCGCGCGCGTCCCGCGCGGTCGGCTATGCGCTGCACGACAACCCGACCCCGATAATAATACCCTGCCACAGAGTGGTCAACCGCTACGGCTCGCTCGCTCGCGCCTTCGCTTTCGGCGGCATCGAGGCGCAGGCGGCTCTTCTCGCCGAAGAAGGCGTTTTCTGCGACGAAAACCACATCGTGGATCTGAAAAAATATCAGTGGCAAGAGGGACTCGAATGGTAGAAAAGTATACCGTCAGAGCAACTTTCGACGGCAAGGTCGACGACGTCCTGCGCGCGGAGGGGTTCTCAAGGACGATGATATCGCAGATGAGAAAGGAGCTCGGACTTATCCGCGTGACGGAAAACGGCTGCGAAAAAGCCGTTTTCGCGACGGCTCGGGTGCGCAAAGGCGACGAGATAAACCTTTCTCTCCCCGTCTGCCCGGTTCTCTATCCCGCAAGCGCTCTCAAACCCGAATTTTCGTATATTGACGACGACGTCGCCGTCGTCGTCAAGCCTTCGGGAATAGCGACGGTGCCGATAAAGTCGCATTACAAAGACAGTCTTGCGAGCATACTCGGCACGGAGTGGGGAGAATTCGTCTACCGCCCTGTCGGAAGACTGGACAAGGATACGTCGGGACTCGTCGCCGTCGCGAGAAACGCGCTGACCGCATGGCGTATGCACGAGCTGCAACTCTCAGGCGGCATAGAAAAGATATATACCGCTCTCGTCAGAGGTCTTATCCCCGAAAGCGGACGGATAGACGCGCCGATCGCCCTCTCCGCGGACGGCGTGCACCGCGAGGTATCGGAAGGAGGCAAACCCGCAATCACCCTTTTCAGACGGCTTGCTACGGTTGGCGAAGACTCGCTTGCCGAATTCATTCTGTTGACGGGAAGAACACATCAGATCCGCGTGCACGCGGCGTACATGGGGCACCCGATAGCGGGCGACGCGCTTTACAACGCAAAGGACGAAGCACCGAGACTTATGCTGCACTGTTCCCGTCTCGTCTTTCCGCACCCGACAACGGGCAAAACCGTGATATGCGAAAGCGGGTTTCCCGCGCCGATCTGATTTTTCTCATGATTTTCCCGCGACAAAACGTCCGTTTTCTCCTCTCGCAGACCCACGCGCGGCTGCCTTATTTTTTTGAGATTTTACTCTTTTGTGGCGCAAAACTCCTTTACATATCCGTTTTTCAAGCGTAAAATATATGCGAATTATTCAAGGAGTGTTTTCGGTATGGTAAAAGATCTCACTCAAGGCAAACCTTCAAAAGTCATACTGATGTTCAGTCTTCCGCTTTTGCTGTCAATGGTATTCCAACAGCTCTACAATATGGCGGACAGCATTATCGCGGGCAAGATGATCTCAAACAACGCGCTTGCGGCGATCGGAGTTTCCACTCCCGTCACCATGATATACGTCGCGATCGCCGTCGGTTGCAGCGGCGGTATAAGCGTCGTCGTCGCCAACCTTTTCGGTCAACGCAAATACCGTTCCGTAAAGACGGCGGCATGCACCTCTCTCGTATTTATGTTCGTGCTTTCCGCTGTGCTGACAGTCGTCGGCGTATTCATTTCGACCCCGCTCGTAAAACTGCTTCAGACCCCTTCGTCGATCGAAGCCGACAGCTCCGCATACCTTCGGATATACACGCTCGGACTGATATTCGTCTTTATCTACAACGCCTGCAACGCGGTGTTCACCGGCATGGGCGACAGCATTACCCCCCTCATTCTCCTCATCTGCTCGTCCGTGGGCAACGTAATACTCGACGTCGTGATGGCAAAGCCTCTCGGCGTGCAGGGACTTGCATACGCGACTCTGATCGCGCAGGCTGTCGCGGGCGTAATAGCGTTCGTTCTCGTGATAGTTAAAATGAAAAAGCTCCCTGACGGCGAAGAAGAAGGGACGCCCCCGCTCTCTTATGCAAAGCGCACTTTCAATTTCAGGCTTCTCCGTTCCGTACTCGCAATTTCCATACCCGGCGTGTGCCAGCAATCCTTCGTGTCCGTCGGACAGCTCTTCGTGCAGGGTCTGATAAACGGATTCGGCGAACAGACAATCGCGGCGTACACGGCGGCAATGAAGATAAACACATTTTGTATCGCCTGCCTCGTAACTATGGCAAACGCGGTCGCGGCGTTCACTGCGCAGAATATGGGCGCGGGAGACCTCAAACGCGTCAAGCAGGGTATGCGCTCGGCTACTCTGCTCCTATGCTCCTTTGCGCTGACGATAATCGTCCTCGTCGCCGTATTCGCAAAACATCTGACGGGATTTTTCATCAACACGCAGGACTCGGCTTCCGCGGTATCGAGCGCCGAAGTCATCGCTACGGGTGCAAAATTCCTCTGGATAACCTGCCCTTTTTATATGTTCATCGCCGTCAAGACAACCGCAGACGGAGTTATAAAGGGCGCGGGCAAACTCGTCCAGTTCATGATCTCCACGTTTGTCGATCTGATACTGCGCGTCGCGCTCTGCTATATCCTCGCGCCCTCGCTCGGGTTTACGGGAATATGCATCGCGTGGCCGATTGGCTGGGTCATAGGCACGGCGTTAGCAGTCGGATTCTACCTGTCCAAAAAGTGGCAAAAAAGCAAGTTCGCAGTCTCGGCGTAACCCGATAAGCGGATAAGTCGGAAATAAAGCCGGGGGCGTATTCCCCGGCTTTTTTTCACGCTCTGTCGTAACGCGCTGACAAAGCTGCGACATATAATGAAGCATGGCTACTTTGAGCGTTTCGATGATCGCAAAAGACGAAGAAGACGTTATCGGGCGGGCGCTCTCGTGCGCGGCGCGCTTTGCCGACGAGATCGTCGTCGCGGATACGGGAAGCGGCGACAAGACGGTCAAGATCGCAAGATCTCTCGGAGCAAAAGTATTCTCCTTTCCGTGGCGCGACGATTTTTCCGAGGCCCGCAATTTTTCGTTTTCAAATACGACCTGCGATTACGTCATGTGGCTCGACTGCGACGACGTGTTGGACGGCGATAACGTGCAGAAACTGATCGCCCTCAAACCCCGCCTCGACGAAGCGGATATATGGTATATGAAATACGCGACTGCCTTCTCGGATGACGGCAGACCCACCTTTGAATATTGGCGCGAACGCGTGTTCCGCCGCTCTCTCGGCGCATGCTGGACAGACCCCGTGCATGAGGTCTTTTACGCCGCCGGATCGCGACGTTTCGCGGACGTGACGGTCAGACACAAAAAGACGAGACCGTCGCCCGCACGCCGCAATCTGGATATTTATCTGTCCTTGCTGTCGTCGGGGAAAGATCTGTCGCCGAGGCAGAAATTCTATTTTGCAAACGAGCTGTATTCAAACAATCTGCCCTCTCTCGCGAAAGCGGCGTACGCGGACTTCCTCGACTCGGACGGAATGAAGGAAAACAAGATCCAGGCGGCGATAAACCTGTCGAGGATCTACTCTGCCGAAAACGACTTTGACGCCGCGCTCCGCGCGCTGCTCCGCGCGCTGTCATACGGAGAACCCACAGCGGAGACCTGCGTCGCGCTCGGCAACATATATTTGGCTTTAACAAACACGGACGCGGCAATTTTTTGGTACAACGCCGCAATGCGTCCCGTCCCCGAAAACACGCTCGCGTTTGTGGACGTGTATTGTTACAACTACTATCCTCTCGTTCAGACGGGGTTGTGTCATTACAAAAAAGGAGATCTGAAGCAGGCGATCTCGTTTACAAAACGGGCGCTCTCGTTCAAACCTCACGATCCGGTTGCCGAAGCCAATCTCGCGTGGTACGAAAAAAAGCTCGCGGAATCACGCGGCGAAAACGCGCCTGAACAAAAGACGTGAAATGCGGTATCCCGCGCCGTCATCGGTGAGTTCGTATGTGAGATATCCCGCGAAACTCACATTGCAACGCACGCATCCCGTCTCTCCGTACTCGTGCCCGGGCGCCTTGCTGACGACATATCCGCACAAAGAACATTTCCTCTCTTCTTCTCCGTCCTGCGTGCAGGTTGCCTGCTGCGTGACCTGCCACTCTCCGAAGGAATGCTCGCAGGCGTCGTCCTTGTCGCAAGCGCACAAAACGCACAATGCAGACGCCAGGATCACAAAAAACAAAAGCAATGCGTTGGCTTTTTTCATCTGACAAAACTCCTCTCCTTGTTTTAATTTATTTTAACATAACTTATTGTTTTCCGTCAATAAATCCGCGATTATCAGACAGTTTTTTTGTATGTTGCGATTTCCGTTCTCTTTTGTTCAACGGAATATTTTTATGTTTTTTTCTATAAAAAAGAAGGGCAAGCGCCCTTCTTTTGTTTCTTTTTTCGTTTTGCGTCAACCGAGATTGAGCGTTACCGCGGGAACTATTCCGCTGACGAAAGTGCCTTCGTCATAGACGTCGACGTAACCGTCGCTGCGCACGTCCATGACCTTTGCGCTGTCGTAATAGGGAGAGCGCAACCACCAGCAACCGTTGCCGTAATTCTTCTTTTCGGTCTTCATGAACGCTCCGGTCGCGCGAGCGTAATCGGTAACAGTCTTTGCGCGCAACGGATCGATGCCGTCATCGACGCTGTCGCCCATCGCAAGCTCTCCGACAAAGCCGTAAGCCTCGTTCTGAACTTCGGCATAGCTGAGCAGCCAGACCATATCCTCGGTTACGTTGTCGTTATCGTCGATATTGCCGTTTTTACCGCTGGTATCTACGGGAGCGGAAGCGAGGTCGTTGCTGACCTGCGTATTGACTATGAGCGCCTGTTGAGCGGAATTGAACATATCGTTCATGAAATCGGAATTGAGCCACTCTCTGACGTCGCTGTCCTTCCACTTGACGCCGTCCTTGTCATAGCTGTGCCCCGCGAGGATCTTGTCCGCAAGCAAAATCGCATTGTCGCCGTCGGTGCCGAGCACGCGCCATTCGACGGGCTCGAGCATGAAGTAGTAACTGTTTCCTTTGGAGATCTTGGTGCCGTTCTTGAATTTATAGTCGCTGTCCTGCGGAGTTGCGGTGACCTTGACGTAAAGATTGCCGTCCGATCCGGTATAATATCCGTTTGCGTCCGCTCCGCCCGAAATCGTCACGTTGTCCGCTTTGAGAGACTGCGGATATACGCCGAAGAGCACGGTGTCCGCGCCGCGGACGTATTCTTCGTCGGTGTAAGTCGTTCTGTTTATCTCCGCGCCCCATTTAGCGTAGAGCGTGACGTTGCCCGATCCCGCTTTTATGCTCGTGACCTTGTTTTTGAACGAAGAGTCGGTATACCAACCCTCGAAACCCTTTTCTATCACGACGCAGCTGATGCTGCCGTCCGCATTTGCCTTGACATCCGCGAACTCGCAGGCGTTGATCGCGGGAGCCTTGAGCTCAAAGCCGTTTTCGAGACTCTCGAGATACTCGTCGGTAAAGCCTTCGATATTGGAGCTGTCGTTTATGCCGCCGTTGAGAACGTAGGTCACGGTTTTGGGATATTCAAACCTGACCTTCGCCTGGCTGCCGATCCCGAAGCCGTCGTTCCATGTCAGAACGATCGTTTCGGTGCTTTCGGAAGAAAATGCTTCTTTTACGAGAACCTTGCTGAAACTGCCGTCTTTGTAATCGGTCGTATAGACGAGATCGTATTCGTTGGCTTCCCACGCGTCGGGGTTATCCGCGGGAGTGGGTATGCTGACGTAAAGGGTCGTGACGGCTTGATTTTTATCTCCGCTGTTTTTGAAAGCGTTGAGAGTGACCGAGTTGAGCTCCTTGTTCGTATCCTTTCCTTTTGCGTTGTAGGATATCTGCACCGCCTTGTCGTTGCCGTCGAAAACTATGCAGACATATTCGAATTCTTCGTCGCCCTCTTTATAATTCTTGCTGTAATACTCCCATGTGTCGGTATCCTTGCCCGCATAAGGCTCGCCCATGACCGCGAGCACCTCGTCCTTGGAAAAACCGACGTTGAGTTCTTCCGTATGAGACAGGAGCTTGTCACCCAGCGCGACGAAAAGGATCACCGCAACGATGACGACGACCGCAATGACGGCGACAACCGACCCCGCAACGATCTTTTTCTTTTTGGGAGAAGTTTTCTTCAGACTTTTTTCAGCTGCTTCGCTCATAAATTCCTCCGTATTAACAAGCGCGATAACGGTTTTTTTGTATCAACGCTATAAAACAATTATACATTTTATTTCGTATAATGTCAACGCGTATTTAATATACGCGTCTGTCGCGCCGGATTGCACGAAACCGCCGTCGAAAAAGACAATGAAAACGGGGAGAAAGTTTCTCCCCGCTCCTTATCGCCCGTCAGGTCCGCTCTTTTATCCTCTCTATCGGAGTTTTTCTCCTCATCCCCGTCGCCACGCCGCAGACGGCGAAAAGGAATACCGCCGCAAAATAGGCGAGAATATACACAAAAGCCATGCCTGAAGCCATAAACAACTGCACTTTTATGCACACTCCCGATATGAACGAATTGAGTATCTCCGGCACGACGAAAAGCGTCGGCACCGCAAGCAACAACGCTATTGCCGCCATAAACAGATACTCTCCCAGCATGAACATACCGCAATACCTCTTTCCTTTTCCGAGACTCATCAATATGCCGAGATCTCCTGAATGTTGTTTGAAATACTGCGACACGCTGTAAAGGATAAATATCGTCGCGAACAACAGCATTGCCGCCCCTATCGCAAGCGCCACGATGTTTACGACGGAGATATCGCTCCTCTTCGCCTCGATCAGATATTGTCCGAGATATTCAAGCTGCGCAACGTGCTTGTTCGTGACGATCTTTTCGTATACCTCTTTTGAGTTTTTCAGACCGCTGACGTCAAGCATTCCAAGCCCGCAGCCGGGAGGCGAATTGTAAAAGAAATTCAAAGTCTCGTAATTTTCCTCTCCGACAAGCGCAACGGACGATCTCACGCTTCCTTCACCGTGAACGAACAGCCCGCCCGACGAAAAATCTTCCGAAGACGCGACGTACACCCCGGTAATGGGAAGCTCTACAGAGAAATAATATACGTTTTTGAAAGGGTCTCTGCCCACAATGATCTCGTTCACTCCGCCCGAATTCTTCTGCATTGCGACATAATCCATCGAAAAATACAGCTTCCTGCCTTCGTTCTTTTCCAGAACGTAGGCTATCTCCCTTTCGATATCCGCAGGATCTGTGTATTTTTCGCATAATTCTTTGTAAGACAAAGGAGAAATCGTGTCAAAATTGACGACCGCCCCCTCAAGGTCGCCGTATATTTTCACATCCTTGAGCCAATCGTAACCGTAATCGTAGTTGATTATTCCGCTGCCGCTTTCGGCACTCTGATCTTTTTTCGCGGTTGCCCAATCGACTTCCCCGTTGAAATAATCGTTTACGGCTTTGTGAGACGACCCGCAGTCGATCGCATAGACGGCGCCGCCGCCAATCTTCAGCCACTCGACCATTTCGTTGAAAAGAGATACCGTGTCGTCGTCCGCGTTTTTGTCCGCAGTAGCAACGACGGTATTATAGTCGCTGAGCTTTTCTTTGAGCGGATAGAAACCCGACAGATCGTCGTCGGTTATACCCACTATCCTGAACACGGGGTTCTGTTGAACGGACAGACCGTAATCGAAACCTGTGAGCACCGCTTTTTCTATGACGTCGCCGTAAGAAGTCAGATCCACTTTCTCATAAAACTCAATGTACATATCTGCGAGATATTTGTTGATCACGACTTCGTCGTCTGCCTGCGGCATCCTGCCCGCAACGAGCTTTTTGCCCCCGATGTCCTGCGAGTCCATAAAATACGGCGTATACAAGAAGCTCACTCCGTAATAGTCGGATTGCATCGTAGAGTAATCGGAAGTATATCCGTTTCTTATCTTTTCGGGAAAATCATACCATAAATAGTTTCCGTAAATCTGTCTGACTTTTGCTCCCAACGCGGAAAAATCGTCCGACGTAACCAGCGCTTCGTCGTTTGCGAGCACCTGCCTCCAAGAATCGTTGTCATCTTCGTAAAACGAGAAAACGCTCTCGTTTACCACAATACACGCTATGCCTACAAACAGCATAAGTAGATTCACGATAAATCTGAAAGCGTGCTTCCTTGTCCTTGTAAACGTGCTTTGAAAGAGCGCTTTTGTCCCTTTGCTCTTGCAGTTCTTTTCCTCTGCGTATTCCCTCGGGGCGTTGAACGTTTCGTCTGAAGCGATCTTTCCCGCGCTCATGACTATACGCCTGTCTATGTTTTCGAAATCCTCGGGATAATGGGTGACCACGATGACAAGCCTGTCCCGTGCAAGCTCCGTAAGAAACGCCGCGATCTCCTTTCTCATTTCGGGATCAAGACTGCTCGTGGGTTCGTCGGCAAGTAGAATCACGTCTTTTTTTGCTATCGCCCTTGCAATACAGACCCTTTGTTGTTGCCCGACCGACAGCTCGTAAGGCATCCTGCCCGCGAGGTCCGAGATCCCGACCTTCTGCAACGCGGCATTGACGTCCGCGTCTTTGTCGGCAACGACTTCTATATTCTGTTTTACGGTGAGAGTGTCAATCAGATTTGCCGTCTGAAAAATATAACTCGTATTCTCCGCCCTCGACTGCAAATCGGCTTTTTCGTCCGTCCCGAATACGGAAACCTTTCCTTCCGTCGGCTTGTCGAGTCCACCTATTATGTTGAGAAGCGTGGACTTTCCGCAGCCGTTTTCTCCCGTGATCAGGACGAGCCCCGCGCCTTCAAAAGCAAGGTCCACTTTGTCGAGAGCTTTTACCGTGGAATTTCGCATCCGGTAAACCTTTGAGATCCCTTCGAGCCTGACAAGCATAGTTTTCCCCCAATTAAATATTTATATTTGTTCAATCTTTTTTATTCTTCCCAAATATAATCCATTTCTCCCCATATTGGAGCTACTTGAGTATTATTATTCCAACTAATACTCAATCCTCCGCTTATTTCCGTGCCAACACCAATGTTAAACCCTATGCCGGTAATCGAAACATCCCCTGAAGCATGAAAATAATTTGCGTAAATCTCTGTTTGTATCTGGTTGTTTACCGGCTCTAATTCAAATATTATAAAACAAAAAATTTTTGTCACTTCAGAATATTTCCAATCATCAAATACATAAGTTTCAATATCAACCGCAACGGATCTGACACCTTCTCCTACATAATTAAAATTATGCCTTTTTTCGACATCTCCAATTTGACCGAAAAAATCAGTATAATACGTTACATATATTTCTTCGCTACCTTGCACAAATCTATATTGACTGTTGTTCCAATTTATAATTATATAGTCGGTATAATGGGATGAAAATAATGTTGGATCAATTTGCGCACAACAAAAAATCTGCCTATTTTCTCCTGGATGTTCTCCACCTGAAAAAGGATTTGAGCTGATACCGAACAAGAGTAATCCATCTGAATCCAACGAATTGGCAGCCCGTCTATTCTGTTCGTAACTGTAATTCTCCAAAAATGTTCTATTCGTTTCTTCTTGCGCGAAAACAATTTGATTTCCTATAAACGTCATGCTTACCGCAAAAGACAATAGAACAGCAATTACTTTGATTTTAGTCTTTAAGTTTTTTATTGTTTTCCCCCTTATCAAATATATATACTTTTGCCTACCCCGTCTAAACGTACCACAGTTTCACCGCCTTGTCCATAAGTTTTGACAAAAAAGACGCCCGCGGACCGTCTACGTTTCGGAGAATCGCTCTCCGGACTGAAAAAAGCAAGACGGGAGACAGACTCCCGCCTTGCCGAAATTTTTTGTTCTTTTGCAGTATTTTCTTTACCCGTGTTGATGAAACGGTTTTTACTGTTTTGTCGAAAATCTCTTTCTTTTCTTTTTTCAGACCACGAGCGCTATCAACTGAAGCACGCCGAAAAGTCCGCAGAAAGTCCACGAAGCGCCGCAAAAAACCATCAGAAGCCTTTCCGTTCTCATCCACGATTTTGCCTTTGCTCTGACGTGCGATTTTTCTATGTCGTCGTTTTTGAGCATACGGTCAACGTGCTTTGCATAGAGCAAAATCGCTGCCACGTCGATAGCAACAAACAGCAACGACAAAAGCGACAACGGCATTCCGAGCACCGATCTGAACGCACTGAAACCTTCGAGATCTCTTCCGAAAGCGCAAGCGCAGACAAACATGATGAGAGCAATCGCGCCAGACGCCGCGGAGCAAAAGACGTTGACCTTTTTCTGGTTCCTGCAAAGCTCGAGCTTTGCCTGATAAGTCTTCACGTTGTTTTCTGAAAGCGCAACGTCTACTTTGCCGACGGATCCGTTTTCGGATACTTCCGCAACGTAACTCTTGTTGTAATACTGCACTTCTATCTGATAATCGAAGTCGATATAGACGTTCATGCTGCCTGGGCGAGGTTGCACTTTTATCCCCGTATTGCCGAATTCGGACAGCTTCATCCCTTCGCTTTCCGCTTTCTCGCGCGCACTGCGGCGGAGAATTTCTGTCTCGTGCGAAAAATATTTTTTTTGCTTCAACGCTGCCGCCAGGACTTTTTCGACGTCCGCGGCTTCGTAACCGTTGCAAATTTTCATATAATTTTCGCCCGTTTCGTCGTCCGTCTTTGCGTACAAATCCTTGTTTTCCTTTGCTTTTCCCGCCCCGTGCAACGGATCTTCCTTGTCGAATCCGTCCTCTTTCGTGGACACGGTCTTTGTTAAACCGTATTCCTTCCTGCTCTTTGAAGAGGTCTTGCCGGGGTCTTTTCCTCCCGAAACTTCGACGTCGAAAGAAAGCGTCACGTCAAACGTCTCCTCGACGACGTATCTCGGTTTTTTGCGTATGTGGATTACGTTTTTGTCCGAGATCCACTTGACGAAAGCAGAGCTCACTCCTTTTTCTTTCGAAACCTTGCGGATATAGTTTTTCTTTACCTTGTCCTGCCATGCGGGATCGTCTGCACACGAATTTTTAACTACGAAATACATTTCCTCTCTCCGTTTCTGCTTTTTTGATATTTATATTCTACCATCGGTTTTGAAATATGTCAAACCTACATCCTCTTTATATGTTGAAAAACATCGCGCAACATTTTATAATCAATATATATCCTGCGAGTATCCGGCGAGCACCTGTGGGCAAACGCAAAATATACGACTGTCAAGGAGAAAATATGAAAGGAATAACTCTGTCGCCTCTACGCAAAGAAGAAACGGACGGGTTCGTAAAAGACCTGCAACGCTCTTTCGGCGTCGCGGTAAAAGAAACTTTTCCCGACTTCAAAGGCAGTCCGGTGCCGTGCACAAGAACCGTAACCGAAAGCATCGAAGACGAAAAAGCCGATACTTACCGCATTTTCTGCGACGGCGAATACGCGGGCGGCGCGGTGGTGAGCACGAACGGAAAGGACGAAGGCTCTCTCGAACTGTTCTTCGTTCTTCCCGAATTTCACAACCTCGGCATAGGTCTGAATGCCTGGCAACTCATAGAAAAGACATATCCCTCAGTAAAGGTGTGGCGCACCGTCACGCCGTACTTTGAAAAGCGCAACGTGAATTTTTACGTCAACAAATGCGGATTCAGCGTCGTCGAATTCTTCAACGAAAAACACGTCGATCCCGATTACGTCGTGCCCGAAGAAGAAAAAGACCTGCCGGGCATGCAGGAATATTTTTTGTTTGAAAAAAGACTGTGAAAACGCGTCCCGATCGGGACGCGTCTTTCTTTTGCGATCGACGGTCCTGCCCGTCTTCGCCTTTTCTCCCGCGGACAGGCGTTTTTACTCGAACTGCGCGTTGTATATCTCGCTGTAAAACCCGCCTTTTGCGAGCAGCTCCTCGTGTCTTCCCCTCTCGACGATGTCTCCGTCCTTGACGACGAGTATCAGATCGGCGTTTCTTATCGTCGAAAGTCTGTGCGCGATCACGAAACACGTCTTGCCTTTCATCAGTCTGTTCATCGCGTCGCGTATCATCAGCTCCGTACGCGTGTCGACGTTGGATGTCGCCTCGTCAAGTATCAGCAGATGCGCGGGCGACAGCATGGCGCGGGCTATCGTCATCAGCTGTTTCTGCCCTTTGGAAAGATTTACGCCCCCGTCCGTAACCCTCGTGTCGTACCCTTGCGGGAGCGCGTCGACGAAGTCGGCGATATTGGCGTCCGCCGCCGCCTTTCTTATCTCCTCGTCCGTCGCGCCGACCTTGCCGTATGCTATATTCTCCCTGACGGTGCCTTCAAAAAGCCATGTGTCCTGAAGTACCATCGAAAACGCGGCGCGCAGGCTGTCTCTCGTGTATTCTCTCGTGTCTCTGCCGTCAAGAGTGATCCTGCCGTCCTGCGGGTCGTAAAAACGCATGAGAAGGTTGACGAGAGTCGTCTTGCCGGCGCCCGTAGGTCCGACTATCGCGACGGTCTGCCCCGCCTTTGCCTCAAAGGACAGGTCTTTTATTATCACCTTTTCGGGATCGTACCCGAAGCGGACGTGCTCAAACGCGACGTCGCCGACGGGATCCTCGAGAGACGTCTCCGCGTTGTCGGTCGCGCCTTCCGGCAGCTCGTCGAGCAGCCTGAAAACTCTTTCCGCCGCCGCGAGCGCGGATTGTATCTCGCTCATTATGTTGGCATATTCGTTTATCGGTCCCGAGAACTTTCTCGCGTACAGAAGAAACGAGGATATGTCGCCCAGCATTATCATTCCGTAAAGATACATAAGCGACCCCGCGGTGCTTATGAGCACCGTGCCCAGATTGTTGACGAAGTTGACCGAAGGTCCGATCAGACTGCCGTAATAATCCGCCGCGTAATACGCGTCGACGGCGTCCTTGTTCCTCTGCGCGAAGCGCCCGATTATCTTGTCCTCTCTGCCGTACGCCTTTATCGTCTTTATTCCCGAGATCATTTCTTCCGAGAACCCGTTGAGCTGCGCGAGCTTGCCCGATCTCTTGCGGAAAAGGGGTCTGACCTGCCTGCTCCTCTGCACGGTAATGAATATCGAAAGAGGTATCGTGATCGCAAATACGCCGAACAGCGCGGGCGAGATCGCCAGCATACCTATCAACGCGCCTATGACGGTTACGACGCCCGTCGCCGCCTGCAATATATCGTTGGACAGAGACGCGTTGACGGTATCTATATCGTAAGATATGCGGTTGATCAGATCGCCCGCCTGCATTTTGTCGAGATAACCGACGGGAAGCGAGAGGATCTTGTCGAACAGATCCTTTCTCATACTCTTGACGATCTTCTGACTCAACTTTATCATGACGACCGAAAGTATATAAGACAGCACACTCGACACGACGTAAAACACAGCCATGAGTATGCAGTATTGCGTCACAGCGGCAAAGTCTACGCCCTCCTCGAGGTCTATCGCGTTTATCGCTTTGCCGGTAAGGAGCGGACCGAGAAGCGCGAACAGGTTGCTGCCCAGCATAAGGAAGAACGCGAACAGCACGCTGAACTTGTAGCGCATGAAATATTTTGCGAGTCTGACCGCGACGGCGCGGCGATCCGACTTTGCTATCCCGTCGTCTTTCACCGTCCGTCACCCCCTTCGTGTTGAGAATCGTATATCCGCCTGTAAGCCTCGCAGGTCTTCATCAGGGTCGCGTCGTCGCCGAAGCCCGCCGCCTCTCCCCTCTCGAGCACGAGTATCTTGTCCGCAAAACGGACGGAGCTTATCCTCTGCGCAATGATTATCTTGGTCGTATCGGGATACTCCTTTTCGAGCGTTGCCCTCAACTGCGCGTCCGTCTTGTAGTCGAGCGCGCTGGACGAATCGTCGAGCACGAGTATCTCGGGGTCGCCCGCAAGGGCGCGCGCTATGAGCATCCTCTGCTTCTGCCCGCCGCTGAAATTGGCGCCGCGCACCGTGAGCATACTGTCATAGCCGTCTCCGAGCGCTTCGACGAAGGGCGCCGCCTTCGCGTTTTTCGCCGCCCTTTTCATATCCTCGTCCGATATTTCCCTGTCGAATTTCACGTTTTCGGATACGCTCGCCGCCATAAGAAAGTCGTTTTGCAGTACCACGCCGAATTTTGCCCGCAGCTTCTTTTCGTCGTATCCCCTGACGTCGACGCCGTCCACGAGCACCCTGCCCTTGTCCGCGTCGTAAAAACGCAGCAACAGCGCGACGAGAGTCGTCTTGCCGCTGCCCGTTGCCCCTATAACGCCAAGCGTTTCTCCTCTTCCTATCTCGAAATTCACGTTTTTGAGCGCCGGCGCTCCGTCGTACGAGAAGGTCACGTTTTCAAATTTCACGCTTCCCTTTTCGCCTTCCTCGCCCGCAAAAGCCTCGTCAGTGACAAGCTCGTCGGGCATATTGAGCACCGCGCATATACGTTTTGCCGAAGCCGAACCCTTGCTGACGTTGACGAATATCCTGCTTATCGATATGACCGCGTTGAGGATTATCGTGAAATAGGACGTGAACGCGATTATCTCGCCGACCTGCGCAAGCCCCTTGTCCACCCTGTACGCGCCGACGAGCACGACTACCGTCATACCCAGGTTGAGCACCGCGTTCATAACGGGATTGGTCGCGCTTATAGTGACGCCTGCCTTCGTCTCCTTGGCGACGACGTCGTCGTTTATCCTGCCGAAGCCCTCTTTTTCGTATTCCGTGCGCGAAAGCGCCTTTATCACCCGTATGCCCGTGTAATCGTCGCGCACCTTGCGGACCATCGTGTCCACCGCGCGCTGAAGATCGGTATAAAGCGTTATGCCCTTGGACGAAACCACGATGACTATGACCGTAAGAAAGGGCACGACCGCGAGCAGTACGAGCGCGAGCACCGGCTCGACGCTGAAAGTGAGCGCGACGCCGCCGACGAGCAGTATCGGAACGCGCACCCCCAGCCTCTGTATCATGCCTATCATGTTGTGCACGTTGTAAGTGTCGGACGAGAGACGCGACACGAGCGAAGGCACGGTCACTTCGTCGGTCTGACGCGCGGAAAGATACAGCGTGGACGAAAACAGATCGTTTCTGATCTTCTCCGTCGTATCCCTCGCGACGCGCGAAGCCATACGGTTGGCGATTACGTTGCCGCTCCACGCGACTACGGCGAAAACGAGCATCGCCACGCCCCAGAGCGAGAGCGCGAGTACGCTGCCCGTCGGCGCGACCTCGTCGATCATATACGCCATTATCATCGGCAGAAACAGCTCCGCCACGGTGCCGAGCGACTTTATCGCCAGCCCCGCCGCCATACGTTTTCTGTGTACCGACAAATATCCGCCGAGACTTTTCATCTTGTCTCCTCCGGTTTTTTCTCCTCTCTTTCCAGGATCTTCCTTGCGTTTTCCGCTATCAACGCGGCGTATTTTTCCGCCGCCTCTCTTTCTTTCTCCGAAAGCCCTTCAAGCAAAAGATCTCTCCATTCGCCGTTGACCTTCTCTATCACGCCGAGCGCCTCGACCGCCTTTTGCGTCGGATATACGAGCGTGTTGCGCTTGTCCGCAGGATCGGTCTCCCTCCTGACGAACCCCTTTTCTTCGAGAGACCCGAGCTGACGCGCCACGTTGCTCTTGTGCACGAAGATAAGTCTCGAAAGCCCCTCCTGCGTTATGCCGGGATGTGCGCATACGTTGACGATATAAGAATCCTGATAGCTGCCCAGCCCCAGCTCCCCGTACCTCGCCGTGCGGTAAAGATTGCCGCATCTCCATATCTGCCCCGTGTTGCTTATTATGTACGACATACTTTTCTCCTTTGCGCTTTACTTTTAAGTTGCGACCGCAACGGTTGCGTCCGCAACTATATTGTATGCCATAATATTATTTTTGTCAACCCTGTTTACAACAACCGCCGCTTCTTTTCGGAAAGGTATTCCGTTTTGCCCGTTTTTGTTGTATAATCCGATTGAGGACAGCGCCTCCCGCATTGACGGCTCTTCCTTCAAAAAACGCGTTGTTTCCACACGGGCAGGAAAATTCGCAAAGGAGTTTTTATGGCTTTCAGAGAAATCGAACCTCAAAAGGCGCTCACTTTCATCGAGCCGGGACCCGTCGTCCTCGTCACCACTTTCGACGGAAAAAAGCACAACGTGATGACTCTGACGTGGACGTGCCCCGTCAACTTCGACAACGATTTTATTCTGGCGACGGGACCGTGGAATCACTCTTTCCGCGCTTTGACGGAAACGAAAGAGTGCGTCGTCTGCATCCCTCCCCCCTCTCTGCTGCGCCGCGCGGTGCTTGCGGGCACGGTGAGCGGAAAGGACGCCGACAAGTTTTCCTCTCTCGGTTTCACCGCCGTCGGAGCCAAGGCGGTAAAGGCTTGCCTCATCGCGGAATGTTCGGCGTGCCTCGAATGTACCGTGACGGATTATCTGCCCGAATACTCTCTCCTCGTTATCCATTGCAACAGGGTCGTCGTCAACGACGACGTCGACGCGCGTATCTGTCACGCCGTCGGAGACGGGACGTTTTTCGCCGACGGAGAGAAATTCGTATACCGCGACGAGATGAAAGACAAACTCCCTCCCGGTCTGTAAAGCGGATTTTAGAATGTAAAGTTTTCAAATAGCCGCATTTGCCGTATGTTTTCCCGCTCAACGCCTCAATTTCCGACGCGGGTTTGACATATCGCGCGCGTTGTTTTATAATATTTGAGTACAAACGAAGACGGACGAAAGGAAAATACGTCACATACCGCTCCTATGGGCGCAAAAAGGAGTAATATGCTCAATCTGATACCGCAGGCAAAATCCTGCAAGATCTACGGCGGCGACGTCGCGACCGAAAGACAACCAAAGATAATCTGTTGCGAAGGCGCCGAATTCTGCGAGCCTCTCGCGAGAAAGGTCTTTCAGAATATCTGCCCCGCCATCAAACCCGACTTTGAAAATTCAACTCTCACGGTCTCCTTCCTTAAAGACGAGAATATCCCCGAAGAAGGATACCGCATGGACGTCAACGACGACGAAATAAAAATCGAAGCGAAGGACGCCTCCGGCTGGACTTACGCGCTTATCACCCTGCGCCAGCTGCTGACCGCGGACGACGACTCCAAACCCTTCCTTCTCAAATGCCCCTGCTGCCATATCGAAGACGAGCCGCGCTACCCTTACCGCGGATTCATGCTTGACGAAGCGCGCAACTTCCTCGGCGAAGACGTCGTCAAACGCGTGCTCAATCTGATGAGCTTTTACAAGCTCAACGTCCTTCATTGGCATCTTTCCGACGACCAGGGCTACCGCATCGAAAGCAAGATCTCCCCGCAGATAAACAGGATCTCCACCCGCCGCAACGACACGCAGGTCGGAGGCTTCGGATCCAACAAATTCGCGGGTTGCAAACACGAAGGCTATTACACACAGGGTCAGATCAAAAAGCTGATCGCTTATGCAAAAGAACGCAATATCGACGTGCAGCCGGAGATCGACCTGCCCGGGCATATAAGCGCGCTCACCGCGGCGTTCACCGACATTTCGTGTTCGGGAGAAAGCCACAGCGTGCCGACCACTTTCGGCAACTTCGCCGGTTCTTTCTGCGCAGGGTCGGAAAAGGCGTGGGAAGTCGTCTTCGCGCTTCTCGACGAGGTCTGCTCTCTGTTCGACAGCAAATACGTTCATATCGGCGGTGATCCGTTCGACTTTTCGGATTGGAAGACGTGCCCGGCGTGCAAAAAGATCGTCGAAGAAAACGGACTCGGCGACGAGCACGGACTTCTTGCCTATACCCTAAACAGGATCATAGATCATCTCGACAAAAAAGGCAAAACCGCTATCGTCCGCACGAGCGAATACATAGACGGGCTGGACAAACGCGCCGTCTTGCATTTCTTCAAGAACATGCCCTCTGCTACTCTCGAGAATTTTGAAAAGGAAGGGAGAAAATTCATCGTTTCTCCCCATCACCTCTGCTCTTTCGACGTACCCTACGTCATGACCCCGATAAAACCCCTTTACGCCATGGAACCTACTCATTACGTCAAGCCCGAAAACGTGCTGGGCACCGAAGGCCTGCTCTGGGGCGAATGGGTCTACGACCTGCAAAAAGTCGAATTCAACAGCCTGCCGCGTATGTGCGCTCTCGGCGAGATCGGCTGGTCGCCGAAAGAAGCCAGAGATTATTCCTCTTTCGCAAAGCGCTGGCAGAGCAACCGCAAAATTCTCGACATCGTGGACGCGAATTGGGCTTGCGACAGACTCGCGAGAGGCAACGCTTTCTTCAAGAGCCGCGACATATTCATTTGGAAAACCGCCGATCAGTACGGCGAAGTCAGGAGAAACAGGAAATGATAACTCTCGTAAACGTGCGCCCTCTTTCGGGCGGCAGATTTTTACCGAACTGCAACGTCACGATGTCCGACGACGGCAAGATAGTCGCCGTGGGAAACCAGGTCGAGGGCAAAACTCTGACTTTTAACGGCAACCCCTGCGCCGCAGGATATATCGACGTGCATACGCACGGCGGCTACGGCAAGGACTGCATGGAGCCGACCTACGACTGCATAGACACGATCGCCCGCTACCACCTTGAAACGGGCATAACATCTTTTTGCCCGACGACGATGACGGCAAGCCCGGAGGATATAGACAAGGCGGTCGACAACATAAGGAAATACGAAAGCCGCTATGCGCGCATAATCGGAGTGCATCTCGAAGGTCCGTATCTCTCGCAGAAAGCCGCGGGCGCGCATCCGCCTCACCTGCTCATCTCCCCTCTCGACGACGACTCTTTTGTCAGGAACAACCTCGACGTCGTAAAGAGAGTGACGATCGCTCCCAACGTGCGCGGGAGCGCGGAATTCACCGCAAAATACAGCAAAAAAGGCGTGCAGATCTCCATCGGACACGACAACTCGATCGACGACGAGATCTATGCGTGCATAGACGCGGGCGCGACCAGCGTGACTCATATGTACAACTGCACTTCGCGTCCCACCCGCCGCGACAATCCCAAAAAGCATCTCGGACTCACCGAAGTGGGACTTATCGACGACCGCCTGACGACCGAGATAATCGCGGACGACAGACACGTCGCAAATACCCTTTTCAGAATGATATACAAGCTCAAAGGTTATCGCAGGATCTGCCTCGTTTCCGACTCTTTGAGCGTCGCGGGTATGCCCGCGGGCGATTACTACATAGGCGCGGGCGACAGCAAACAGTCGATACGCGTCGAGGACGGCGTTGCGGTGCTCCCGTCCGAAAACACCTATGCGGGTTCGGTCACTCCCGTATCCCAAATGGTCCCCAACCTCATCGGCTGCGGCATCGCGCCCGCTCACGCGATCTATATGGCTACAAAGGTCCCCGCGAGACTCGTATCTCTGCGCGGACAGGGAGATATAAAAGTCGGCAACTTCGCCGACGTCAACGTCCTCGACGGCGACTACCGCGTAAAGGCGACATTCCTCGCGGGCAGACAGGTCAACGTCTGATCCCGTCCGTATCTCTTCGCCGGGGCGCAAGGAGTAAAAAATGAACATCGCGAAAATAGCTTTCGACTTCGACGACGCGGCAAAAGATTTCTTTACCAACCGCGTGCGCACGCAAAACGAAATAAAAGCGGAAAAAGACGTCGTTTACGACGCTTCCGACGCCGAGACCTGCGTCCTCGACCTCTACTACCCGCCGAGAAACGGCAAAAAGCTCCCCGTACTGTTCAACGTGCACGGCGGAGGCTGGATCACGGGCGACAAGTATTGGAGACGCGGGCTCAACCTCGCGTTTGCCGATCTCGGACTTTTCGTCGTCTGTCCCAATTACGGACTCAGCCCCAAATTCAAATACCCCGCCTGCGTGACTCACCTGTACAAGGCTTTGGAGTGGGTGCGCGAAAATACGGAAAAATACGACCTCGATCTCGACAACCTGTTCATAACGGGCGACAGCGCGGGCGGACAGCTCGCCTGCCTTATGCTTGCGGCGCAGGACAATCCCGCATTGCAGCAAAGGCTGGGTCTGCAAACCGAGCCCCTGCGCTTCAAAGGCGGCCTGCTCGTCTGCGGCGCTTACGACCCCGAAGCCATGGCGAAAAATCCCCTTTCAAACAAAATGTGGGTCGAGATGACGGGGTGCGGAAGAAAGCACCTGCGCGAATTTGCCGACTTCGACCTTCTCCGTCCGTCCGATTTCATTACCGATAAATTCCCCAAAAACGTATTTGTGACTTACGGACGTTTCGACGCGTTCGTCGGCGGCAACGAAAAACTCGTGCTCGACAAACTCGACGAGCTCAAGATACCTCACCTCGTTTACCGCGCGGAAGGCGCAGGCGAACATTGCTTCCACCTGTGGCACTACCGCCGCCCGATAAGCCGTCTGTTTTTTGAATACGCACGACAGTATATCGATCAGATGATCGCCGGCAAAGACGAGATAAAGCTCGTCAAACCTACCCGCAAGGAAATGAAGGCGCACCGAAAAGGCGCGAAATATCACAAATAAAATGATAAAAAAAGCAGATTTCAACGATATTGAAGATCTTACCCGCCTCGCATCTTCGCTTTGGAGCGACTGCCCCGAAAGCGAACTGAAAGACGGGTTTTTGTCTGCCGTTTCAAGCGAAAACTGCGCCTGCTTTATAAAATACGTCGACGCAAACGCCGTCGGCTTCGCTCAATGCGGACTCAGGCGCGATTACGTCGAAGGAACGAACTCCTCTCCCGTAGGCTATCTCGAAGGCGTCTTCATTGACGAGCCTTTCAGAAAAAAAGGCTTTGCAAAAGAACTTCTCGATAAATGCGAAAGTTGGGCAAGATCGAAAGGGTGCCTCGAATTTGCAAGCGACTGCGAACTGAACAATAAAAGCAGTCTTGCGTTTCACTTGAAAACGGGATTTGAAGAAGCAAACAGAATTATCTGTTTTGTAAAAAAGCTGTGAAGCTCTGAAAAGTCCGGACTTTTTCTGCAACAAAATACATAAACGTATTCGCAAAAAGCGTATCAAAAAAGGCTCCGCAAAGGAAGCCTCTTTTTTTGCCTTTTTGTTTATTTTAATCCGAAATTATCGTACCCACAAAATAATCCTTGTCGGGCGGCTGCGCCCCCGAAAGTCCGAAAACGTAATAATAGCCCTCTCTCTCAAAGAAGAACAGGCTCGAATAGACTCCTTCGCTCTCGCTGTCTTCCGAATAGACGGGCACGCCCTGCACGTCTTCGTAAGTCAAAAGCAGTTTGAGATAAGACAGTACGGCGTTGACCATGGGATCGTCGACGACGAAAAGCGCGCCTCTCGTCTCTCCATCCGGAGTCTCTCTTAATAGTTTCTGCATGAGAACGGACGGCTCTCCGTCCTCTCCGTACGCCGTGGTGTTGAGGACTTCGGCTTCGTTCTTTATGATCTCTCCGTTGAACGAAGTGTCGGAAAGATAACTCTCCGCCTGTTCGGTTTCGTCAAACTCCGCTATCATGTCGAGATAATCCATGCTTGCATAGAATATGTCTCCCCACAGAACGTCGGGATTGTCGTTTCCGTTCTCGTCTTCGTCTCCGGGTTTTTGCCACGGGAGAGTAAACGCTTTGGGAAGGAACACTCCGAGAAGTATCGTGAGGATCACGAAAACGCATACGAACGCCGTCGCGAAAACCGCAAGTCTTCTCGTCGCAAAACCGACTTTTCCCTTTCCTGCGAAGGACGACAGGACGGGCAGGCATTTCTTTTCGACCTCTCCTTTGTTCACGGTCTCGGGAAACAGTCTTTTCTTCAAGCGTTCTTTTTCAACGTCTTTCATATCGTCCCCCTGTCGTTTGCCGACAAACCGTTTTCCAACAGTTTGTCGCGCAGTTTCCGTTTGAGCCTCGACACTCTTTCCGCTGCCGTGGTCTTTGACACTCCCAGCAGTTTTGCTATCTGTCTGACCGTTTTCTCCTCTATGAAATAGAGATAGAAAAGTTCGTTTTCTTCGGCGGACAAACCGAGTACGCAGTCCTTGATTATCTCCTTTTCTCCGTTACATTCGAAAAATTCGTCGTCGTCCCTGTAAACGACTTCGCGCGAGATCTCTCTGCCCGTCTTGCGGTTGTAGTCGATCGCGACGCGCTTGACGACGGTTATGAGCCAGCCGAGCATATTCCGCTCCGGATCCAGCAGATCAATGTTGGAGCACAGTCGGAGATACGTTTCGTTGACCACGTCTTCGGCATATTGCTTGTCGTTGAGATATTGACGCGCATAAAAAGCCAACTTGCCGTTCGTAATATCGAACAGCAACGAAAAAGCCTGCGTATCCCCTTTCTGCATACGGGCAACGCAACGGTTTACTTTTTGTACTTCGTCTCCAAGCATCTGTCGTCTTTATCTTAAAATCGCTCCCGTACCCGAAGGTGCGGGAGTCGTCGTTTTTTATGCCGTCTTTCTCGTATAGATCGTGTAAGTCTCGCCGTTTCTGTCTTCGGTTGCTCCCGTTGCCTTGAAGTTTTCGAAGAAATACGAATTGTTCACTTCCCCGTCTCCCGCCAACGCTATTCTTTGCGCTTTTGCGAGGAAGAACGCATTTTCTCCGTACATTGAGTTGAGCGGCTGTGCGTCGTCGAGATACAGTTTCGTCACGTTAACCGACGACGGCAGATCCCTTCCGGGAGGGAAACTTCCGCAACTGCCCGTGATGTCGAGAGTCTCGACGGTTGCTTCTCCGAAAAGCACGTCGTACGAGCCGAGGGAGGGACAGTTTCTTATCTCAAGCTTTTTGAGCGTTCCATTTCCGAAAACTCCGATCATCGAGGCAAGCGACTCGCAGTCGTTGAAATACGCGTTCGTCATCGTTGAACACGAAAACGCATTGAGTCCGACCTCTTTGAGGTTCGCCAGACCGGAAACGTCGATCGTCGCAAGCATTGTGTTGAGGAAAGCGTAACTCTGTATACTTTCAAGCGAAACGCATCCTTTCAGATTTATCTCCGTCAGTGCGGTCGCGGAAAACGCTCCGTTACCGATCGTTTTGAGAGCGGCGCAGTTGTCGAGATTTGCGACGGACAACTTTGAGCACTTGTCAAACGCGGAATCGCCGATAACAACGAGATCGATGCCCCTTGAAAGATCGACTTCAGTCAGATTTTTGCAATAGTAAAATGCCTGCGCCCCGATGCTTTCGAGATTTTCTCCCGCTCTGAAGTATGTAACGCCCGCGTTGTATTCAAACACTTTCGCGGCGATTTCCGTCACGGGCAAGCCGTCCTTTTCGGAAGGAACGATTATCTTCCCGCTCTTTCCTTCGTATCCGCTGACAATGTATCCCGTGCCCGCCTGATTGAGAGTATAGGTCAGTCTCTCGTTGTCTTCCGAAAAATGAGCCGAGAGATATATGTCTCCGAAGTTGTCCGCGGTTATCTGCTCGACATAATTGCCGTCGGGCGATCTCCAACCGTTGAAAACCAGCGTCTCGTGCGCAGCGTCGGGCAACGCCAGAGGCAGATCGTCAACGGTATAATTCAGAGTGTTCTGACTTACGCTCCCCAAACCGGCATTGAGAATGATATTGTAAGTTATATTCTCCCATATCGCGGAAACTTCACAGTCCTGATCCTGCTGCCACACTTCGCCGTTGACTATATTTCCTTGCGGAGTATCGAACGCGACGAAACGGTACCCGGGCCTTTCGGGTATCGGGAAGTTGACTTTGTCTCCCTTTGACATAGTGACTTTGAAGGTCTGACCGTCGCCGTAATCTATCGTCACGATGCTCTGCGCGATCTTTATGAATCTCGCCTCCGCGTTGATTGCGGAAACGACTGCGGTATCCGTCCTCTCTGCGGTCATAACGCCGTCGCTCCATGCCGCGAACACATAGCCCGTATCCGCTACCGCGACGACCTTGAGCGCGTCTTTGCCGATGTCAACCTGCTGCACCGCGCAACCTTCTATCCTGCCTCCTTTACCTGCCGAATAACGCACGACCACTTTTTGAGTCTCCGCAAAATACGCGGTATAGGTCACGTCTTTTTCACCCGTATCCGTTCTCGCGGGCAGGAACCAGCCGTCGCTCCAGCCTGAAAAGACGTATCCGTCGGCGGGGATCGCCACGACCGTCGAACCTTCTGTCCCCACGCCCACGAACTGACTGTCTTTTCCCTGTATGCTGCCGCCGAGCGCCGCAACGTAATTGACGGTAACTCCTTTTGCGAAATTGGCGGTAAAAGACTTGTTTCCCTTTACTTTTTCTTCATATCTTTCAGCCGTTTTGACTCCGTCGCTCCAACCGGCAAAGACGTATCCGGAGGCAGGGATCGCCACCACTTTTTTTCCGTTTTCGCCGTGTGCGACTTTTTGCGTCGTCACTCCGCTCACGCTGCCGTTTGCGCCTGCGGAATACGTCACGGTATATCTGATTTTTGTAAACACCGCCTTCAACGTCATATCAGAAGTTACGTTTGTTTCCTTGCGGGATGCAGACGTGTTTCCGTCGCTCCACTTTTCAAACTCGTAACCTTCTTCCGCAACCGCTCTCACAGAAGTCGTATCCGCGTTTTTTCTGACCGTCTGCTGCGTTTCGCCCGAGACGCTTCCTCCCTCTCCCGCCGTGTATGTAACGGTGAAGGTCGTCTGCTGCCCGTTTGCTTTCGCCAACTGATCGTCGTACGCGGTTTTCGCAAAGTCGGGAACCTCCCTGACTCCCGCTTTTGTATAGAGATCCACGTTTTTGTCTATGTAATAGAAAAGCACGACGACGTCTCCGCGAGCCATCTGCACCAGCGCAGTTACGACCCCGTCCGAATATGAATAAGTGCCTTCGCCGAGATCCGCGCCGAGTGTCCCCTGCCCGACGTAACTGACCGAAACTTTGTTTCCGGCATGGAATGCGAGAGTGCACAGCCTGCCTTGAGCGTCCGTATAAGTAAAGCCCTCTCCTTCTGCGAAAGAATCCCTTTTTGCCGGTCTCGTCATGACGTTTTGCGCTTTGGAGTCTTTTGCGTATACGCTTGAATTATTGTCCCCGACAAGATATTCTTGTCCTGAAACAGAAAAAAAGCCGTTCTTCGCGTTGAGAACAAACTCCTTTTTTTCTCCGTTGAACGTCGCTCCGTCGGCGGAAACGGTCAGTTTTCCGTCTTCGAGATACCAATCTCCGACAACGTCTTCGGTCTTTATCTTTTCGCACGCCGCAAAAGATGCCGCCAACAATACCACGATCGCCGCTATCGCGACAAATAAAGTCGTTTTCTTCATTTTCTCCTCCCGAGAGATCTCTCTCAATATATAAACGCACAAGAAATGTTTTTGTCCGACTTTTTTCAATTCACGGCTTGATTGCGACTTTTATTACGCCGTCCTTTCTGTTTTCGAAAAGATCGTACGCCTTTTCAATGTCTTTGAGCGCGAAAGTATGAGTGACAAGCGGGGTCGTGTCTATTTTGCCCGCGGAGATCAGAGAGAGTATCTCCCCGCACTTGCAGCCGTCAACGCCGCCCGTCTTGAAGGTCAGGTTTTTGCCGTACATATCGGGAAGGGGCAGGACCTGGGGCTTGTCGTACATCGCAACAACGACCACGGTCGCGTTGGGGCGCGCGCATTTCCATGCGAGCCCGAACGTGTCTTCCGCACCCGCGACCTCGAACACGACGTCCGCGCCGCCGCGCGCGCAGCTCTGCATTATACGCTCCTGTACACGTTCGGGAGAAACAACTTCCGCTTTGGGGAAAATCCTGCTTGCAAATTCTCTCCTCTTTTCGTCCTTTTCGCATATTATAAGCCTTGAAGGATTCTTCAGCGCGGCGCACAGCGCGGTGCATATGCCCGTGGGTCCCGCACCTATGACGAGAACGGCATCTCCCTTTTCTATGCCCGATATGTCTGCCGCCCAATATCCCGTCGCAAGTATGTCTCCGACGAAAAGCGCTGCTTCATCCGATACGTTTTCGGGTATTTTTGTCAAGCCCGTGTTCGCAAACGGCACTTTTGCATACTCCGCCTGCAAGCCGTCCATACGACACCCGAGCGCCCAGCCGCCGTTTTTGTCCGTGCAGTTGTTGACATATCCCCTCTTGCAGAAAAAGCACTCTCCGCAAAAGGTCTCGACGTTTATCGCCACCCTGTCTCCGACCTTGACGTTCTTCACTTCCTCTCCGACTTCTTCGACTATTCCCACCGCTTCGTGTCCTACCGTTATCCCCTTGACAGCGCGCGGCACAAAGCCGTGCTTTATATGCAGATCGCTGGTGCATATACTTGCCAGCGTGATTTTTACTATCGCGTCTTTGGGGTCTGTCAACGTCGGTTTTTGCCTTTCTTCGAGCGCGAAGCGCCCTTTATCCTTGTAAACGTATGCCAGCATGATCTTCTCCTTTGCGTCCGTTCTGCACTTTTCACAGACGAACCGCGCGGCTGTTCCGCTTTTTAATCATAGCACATTCGCCCGACCTTTACAATACCGCGCGTTGCGGCGAAGTAAGCGCACGGCGGGTAGCGCACCATATCCCTTTGCCGCCCCGAAATCTTGTCGGGCACGAAAAGACCGCCCCGAAGGACGGTCCTTATCGTCGCGGTCAAACCGCTTGTCTTACTTCTTTACGAGCACTTTCTTGAGCTGTGCGAATCTGGGGAGACCGTCCTCGAGCGGAGCTTTGCTGTCGCCCTGAATGAGCGGGAGCGCATAGTCGACGTACTCCTGCGAGAGCATCGTGCCGTCGTTGATAATCCACTCGAGCGGAACTTTCTTTTCTGCGTTTGCCGCTTTTGCGACGCTCATAACGCCGATCTTGCACTTATACTTGCCGCTTGACATATCTCTCTTGAGAATGACCATTTTGTCGGTCGTACCCTTCACTGCATACTTGACAGCCGCCGCGCCTGCCTTGAAAGCCTCTTCGACGTCGGTCTTGGAAGCGAGATGCGCGCCGCATCTCTGCATAAGAGAGAACTCCACCGCACGGGTCTTGCAGCCGAACTCCGCCTTGCACATGTTGGCGAGAGCCGCGCCTACGCCGCCGAGCTGCGCGTGACCGAAGCTGTCGCGAGCGAGGTTGTCGCCTGCGAGCACTTCTGCGATCAGCTTGCCGCTTGCGTCGGAAATACC
>CALWRI010000008.1 GCA_944383905.1 uncultured Christensenellaceae bacterium | reverse complement strand
CTCTCCAAAGTCTTCGAAGACTCGGACGACATCAAGACACGAAAACTGCTCGTAAACACCTTTATCCGCGACATCCTCTGGTACGGCGACCACATCGTCATCACTTACAACTTTCAAGAGTATGCTACGACGGACAGGTTCTGCAAATCCTATGTCGAGCAATTAGAAAAGCAGGTCGGGGAGGCTTCCCGATCTGCTTCTTCTTTTTCCCTGTGTTCGTATAAATTCCGGCGCTCCGCACCAAATCAAAAGTCTTGCCGTATGAGGCAAAAAAACGGAGAGGGAGACCCTCCCCGTTCTTTTTTTGCCATTTAGGCAGACTTTTTCGGTGCCAAAGGTCGGGATAGTCCGAAATAGTGACGTTCGCTTTGCTCACTATTCCGTCGTTCGCTACGCTCCCTCCTTACAAGTCCCGCCTTCGGCACCAGACCAGAATAATACGAACCAAGAAGAAGATTCAAGGTTCGTATTATTTTTTGCAAGAGATTATTTTGGAATAATAGTTTTTTGCAAACGATGAAACGCATATGATTAAATATGCATACTAATCAGCTTGATGTTTTGATCTGAATTTTCCCGGAGACACAAGCTCAACCGACGAGAATATTTTTGTAAAATAGCTTTGATCCTGATATCCGCACAGCGCACCGATTTCGCTTATAGACAAATCAGTGTTGCATAAGAAATATTTAGCTTTGTTAATTCTGTATTCTTCCACAATTTTCATTGGTGAAGTTCCGATGATTTTTTTAAAACATCTAAGGCATTCTCTGGTGCTTACATTTACCGATGCTGCAATGTCTTTAATATATATTTTTTCTTGAAAATGATTCGATATAAAGGCTATCATTTTTCTGCAACGCTCATAGTCTCTATTATTAAATTGTTTAACAGGCAAAACGGCATTGTTTGAACATATTTCGTAAAATATTTCGCAGGCTAAATTTCTTATTTTCAGTTCGTAGCCATAATTTTCGGAATAAAACGAATTAACAATCTGTTTGGCAAAAAACAATATTTGTTTTTGCCACTCCGTATTGCCGTCTATTTTAATATAAGACAAAGAACTCTGCGTAAAAGGCATAATATATTTCTGATATATTGCAGAAAAATCGCTGTCTGCTAAAAACATAGGGTGAAAAAGAATATTTGGCATTTCTGAACGAATACTTTTTTTGCCGGCATAAGCGTGAAGTGTTTTACTGTTTATAAACACACCTTGATCTTTTTTCAGGGTTATTTCTTTTCCGTCCACAGTCGCGCATATTTCGCCCTCTTTTACATATGCGAACTCAAATTCGTCATGCCAGTGCAGGGGATAACCGTTACCTTCGTATGTGTCGATATAAACTGCAAGAGGGAAATTACTATTGCCGTGAAGCGTAAGTTCTTTTTTGTTGCCATCTATATTGTAAAGCATGAAAGTTCCTCGTTTTTGTCGCTATTTTTATAATACTAACACATTTTGATTATAGACGCAATAATCAAAAAGTATTTATAATTACAGTATTGAGAGGATATTTATGGCAACAATTTTATTGGTAATTATATACATTTGCTTTATCGGTTTGGGGATACCTGATTCTTTATTCGGTTCTGCGTGGCCAACAATATACAGAGAGCTTGCTTTGCCGATAGGCTACGCTAATTTTGTCACGATTATTATATCGGGATGTACGATACTTTCCAGTATCCTATCGGTTAAAATAACGAAAAAAATAGGAACAGGCGGCATAACTGCAATAAGTACCGTTATGACGGCCGTTGCGCTTATTTGTATATCTGTTTCTTCCGACTTTATATTTATATGTATATTTTCTGTTCCTCTCGGTCTGGGGGCAGGAGGGATAGATGCGGCGCTTAACGATTACGTAGCTAATAATTATAAGTCTATTCAAATGAACTTCCTGCATTGTTTTTACGGAATAGGAGTAGCAGCAAGCCCCTTTCTTATGTCTATAGCGTTGGCTGGCGACGGCGGATGGAGAGGCGGATACAGAATAATGTTCTGCATTCAACTTGCAATATCTGTAATAGCGCTGGCTGCTTTGCCGTTGTGGCTAAAATGTAAGCGTTTAAACAATAAAAACGATAAATCGGAAACAGACAGAAAGGGTGTTTCTCACGGTTTGGTTGCGGCAATAAAAAATGGCAGCGTAAGGCAGTCGTGGCTTGTATTTTTCAGCTCTTGTGCGATCGAATACACCTGCAGTACATGGGGAAGTTCTTATCTCGTCGATACAATAGGTATGGCTGTTGACAAAGCAGCATTGATAATAACATTCTATTATGTCGGAATTACTTTAGGACGATTTCTCTCGGGAATACTGTCATATAAATTATCCAATAAGTTATTGATATTCATAGGTCAAGGAATAGTTTTGACGGCAATAATTTTACTGTTTATGCCTTTGCCTCCTCTTGCATCCGGGATTGCTCTTTTTCTTATAGGTATGGGCAACGGGCCGATTTTCCCTAATATGTTGTATTTAGGACCTCGAATAGCCCCCGATCTTGATTCTCAGGCTATTATCAGCACTCAAATGACTTCTTCCTATATAGGCATATTAGCGATGCCGGCAGTTTTCGGACTTATAGCGCAGAACATTTCTGTAAGGTTATTTCCTGCTTTTTTAGCTGTGATGTTTACGATTTTGCTTGTTTCCACATTGTTTCTTTCGAAAAAGTTACCAAACAATGTGAAAGAATAGTCTATGATAGGTAGTGATTCATTTTGACGCCTCTCCGAAATTTGCCGTTTCCGTCTCGCTATGGTAGCATAGTCCTCGCAGAAGTCAACGGTCGCAAAATCGTTTTAGTATAATATGATGATAAAGTGTTTAAGCCGAGTAAGAAGGTTTTCTTGCTCGGCTTTTTCTATGCATTGAAGGCGTGGAAATTGAAGACAACGATTTTGCTTTGCTCCGTTGACTTTTGCAGATTGTATTTGCAAGTTATAGAATTTTTATCGTCCTATGCACCTTCGCTCTCTGCCGGAAACGGCAGAAAATTTCGGAGGTATTGAATATGGAATTACTGGTAAAAAAATTCTCTAACGGGAAGTACGAAAACGAAAGCGAACTCTTTGCAGAGCCGATCTCGGAAGAAACCGTCAAACTGATGGGTGAAATGATTGCGTTGCAGTCCTTACGTACAATCAAAAAATACGATTTCGACGTTGCGGATAAACTATATGTCGACTACATAAAAGACTTGCACCATATGGGAGAAAGAGATTACGCTGTTACAGATGGATATGATTGCGCGCAGATTGCAATATGCTTTCTTTGGCAATTTGCAGGAAAAAGCGTTTACGACGATTACGGAAAAGACCGCATCGGCAAGAACATCACGATAAAATTAGCTTGTTACAGAGAAGTCGGCAGATATATCGACGGATTGTGCAGAAAAGCTATGTTTGTCGGTATCCAGTTTGAAGATCATTCCAAACCAATCTTTTGCAAAGAAAAATACGAACCTTGAATTTACAGGGTTCGTATTATTCATGATTGGTGCGGGTGACAGGACTTGAACCTGCACAGCCTTGCGACTATAAGAACCTGAATCTTACGCGTCTGCCAGTTCCGCCACACCCGCACGTGTAGATATATTTTATCATATTTGTTGAGATTTGCAACCGATATTGACCTGTTTTGCGAGAAAATTTTTGTGTGGCGGAGTTTTTGTGCCGTCAAAACAGTTTATTTTGTCGGGCAAAGGGTTTATACTGTAAAAAAACGACGAGGTTGACAAAATGAAGGACTTGATCGACGGGCTTTGCCTTTACGATTTCGACAGAGGGATAATCAAAACGCTGACATGCGCGGAAAACGGTCGTATTAAAGCCGTGGGAGAGCTGGCGGCTTTCGCAAAAAAATTCAACGTCGGCGGCAACGTGTGGAAAAAGTATCTCGCATATCTCATCGCTACGGACGAAAACGCCTTTTCTCTTTCCTGCGAAAGAAGAACCGCGCCCGACGACAAGCTGTCGAAGATCGCCCTTTTCGATATCGAACAGATCTTCAAGCTCTGGCACTTCGACCTCAAGACCCTGTATCCCGGAAGCCTTGTTTCCCTGCTCGACTTCGACGTCGCTGACGACGAGAGCTATCACGGCGAGGCGGGTGAAAAAATAGATTGCCTCGCGAAAAGCCTTGAAGAAGCGCATGACGAAAGCGAATTTCTCGACGCGGTAAAAAGCTATTACGCAAACTACGGCGTCGGCGAATTCGGACTCTACCGCGCGTTCAGACTTGTCAGCAAATCGGGAAGCACGGAAATCGAATTGCAGTACATAACAAACACGGAGCGCAAAAAACTATCCGATCTCGTCGGCTATGAACACCAGAAAAAGATGCTGCTTGACAACACCCTCGCCTTCCTCGACGGCAAGAGCGCGAACAACGTGCTCCTCTACGGAGACGGCGGCACAGGCAAATCCTCCTCGGTCAAAGCGCTGCTCAACGAATACTCCGACAGAGGGCTGCGCATCATCGAAGTATACAAACATCAATTCACTTCCATAAGCGAACTGATCTCCAAAATCAAAGACCGCAACTATCGGTTTATCCTCTACCTCGACGATCTCTCGTTTGAAGAATTCGAGACCGAATACAAATATTTCAAAGCGATCATCGAAGGCGGCATCGAATGCCGTCCGTCCAACGTGCTCATATACGCGACGTCCAACCGCAGGCACCTGATCAAGGAAACTTTTGCAGACAGAAACGATATGAGAAAGGACAGCGACGAAGTACACCGCAGCGATACTCTCGCAGAAAAACTTTCGCTCGTCGCACGCTTCGGTCTGACAATCCTGTTCACTTCCCCCAACCAGGAAGAATATCTCAACATTGTCCGCGCCCTCGCGCAACGCGCAGGGATCGATATGCCGGACGCAGAACTTTGCGAACGCGCCCTTCAGTGGCAAATGCGCGGCTCCGGCAAGTCGGGACGCACGGCACAACAGTTTATCGACAGCCTGAACAAATAAAAATCGTCAAAATTGCGCCCGATTGTGCCTCTTTTGGCTTGACAAAGCAAATAAATTGTGTATAATTATTTAGTACAGGCGTCGGGGTGTGGCGCAGTTTGGTAGCGCGCTTGAATGGGGTTCAAGAGGCCGCTAGTTCGAATCTAGTCACTCCGACCAGAGCGAAAGCTCGGCTTTCGCGAGCATAAAAAATACCGAATTGTTTCGGTATTTTTTATGCCCTGTTTACGCCTTCGCTTTCTTGCGTCTCCGCGACTAGACAGTTCGAAATTGTGACGCTACGTTCGTTCCTCACTCCGTTATTCCGTCACTCGCTTTGCTCGTTCCTTACGGCAATCCGCTTTGCGGTTGCTTTCGCGGTTTGCAGAAAACTTGCTCTTCGCACTTTGCCGATAAGCGAATATTTAGTCACTCCGACCAGCTCGGGAGCAAAGTTGCCTTTGCGCAAATCAATGCGAGCAAAGCGAGCCGTCGTGAAAAGTTGGTAGCGAGTCCGAGCCGTTGCGAGTGCATTTATAAGCGAGCAGGCGAATCGAGCGTGACTTTTCACGAATAGCGAGGGAGCAAGACTTACAGCGCAGCTTTTTTGAATAAAAAAAGCGGAGCAAAGTTGCCTTTGCTCCCTCGCTGGAGCAGGTAACGGGAATCGGACCCGCGCCCCAGGCTTGGGAAGCCCGTATTCTACCATTGAACTATACCTGCGCGTATTCTGTTGTCTATAAGTTAGATTAACACAACGAGGGCGACGAGTCAAGGACAACGAAAAAAATGCGGTGCGAAAAAACGGATTTTTTGCGCTGTTTTGATTTTTTCGGGGGTTTTTCTTTTTTTGCCCTGCCTTTCGACTTGAAATCGGACTCTTACCCGTTTTATAATATATGCATAGCCACAGCCGCGCAGGAAAACTATGATTCAGGCACGCGGCAATATCCGGCATGGGGGAAACCGTCTTAAAGAAGTTTTTTTGTTTTGTCATAACCGCTCTTGTCATCGCGTTGTCTTTGTGCGGCTGCACTCCGACGTCGGAGACGGACGTCAATCCTTTGATAAATCCGAATGCGGACGAAAACGCACAGACGTTGATGCGCTATCTGCAAAGCGTTTACGGAAAATACATTTTGAGCGGACAGTACGTCAATATGTACGAGGACTTCGATCTGCCCGCCTTCCACAAGGACGAAGACGACCCCGAAAGTCCGCGCACCGTATTCAAGGCAAACGAATTGCAGGCGGTTTACTCCGTAACGGGCGAATACCCCGCCATTCTCGGTCTTGACATCGCGGGCATAGAATGCGGAGACAGGTGCTTCTCCGTCGAACAAGCGGAAGAATGGCACAACGCGGGCGGCATAGTGACGATCACCTGGCATTGGCGCGTGGACAACTTTGACGGCAAGCCGCGTATGTTTTATACCGAATACACCGATTTCAACCTCGCCGCAGCGCTCGCAGACAAGGAGAGCGAACAGTACAAAGGACTTCTCAAGGACATCGACGTCGTTTCCGAAGCGCTGAAACCTCTTGCCGAAGCGGGCGTGCCCATACTGTGGAGACCTCTGCACGAAGCGAGCGGCGGCTGGTTCTGGTGGGGCGCAACGGGCGCGGACGCATACAAAGAGCTGTGGGACCTTTTGTACGACCGCATGACCAACGTGCACAAACTCAACAATCTGATCTGGGTCAACAATTCGCAGTCCGCGGATTGGTACGTCGGAGACGACAAGTGCGACATCATAAGCGACGATCCTTATTACAACTCCCGCACGAAATACACGCTCAACCCGGGCAACACTTCCCGTTTCAGAATCACGTCCGAAATAAGCCCGAAAAAAATGGTACTGATGAGCGAGATCGATTATGTGCCCGACGTCGACTCTGCGTTTGACAAGGGCGCGACGTGGCTGGGCTTCGCAACCTGGTGCCGCGACTACGTCTGCGTGACGGAGATCGCCGACGACGGAATATCCGTGATAACCTATCCCGAATATTGCGGAAGCTATACAACTGCCGAGGAGCTCAAAGCGGCTTACGACAACGACAGGACGATCACTTTGTCAAAGCTGAAAGCAAGCGGAGAATATAAGACAAAATAAAATATGACGCCCGTGACGATTAAACGCATTTATAAAAAGGATTACGAAGGCTATCGTCTGCCGATCGAATACACGACGGATTCGTATTACGACGTATCCCTGATCCGCACCGACGACGGCTGGAAAGCGGATTTTTCCGTCGCCCGCTTCCCTTCTCCCGTAACTCATACGCAGGAAGAATACGACTACCCGGACAAACTGTTTCAGAAACATTGGAGGGGAGCGTTCGCATACGGCGCGTTCGACGGCGAAAACCTTATCGGAGCAATAGAGCTTTATCCCGAAAAATGGGCGAACAGAATAAGAGTGACCGAACTGTGGGTCGACGAAAAATACCGCAGGCAAGGAACAGGCAAAAGGCTTATGAACATAGCCAAAGCGCAGGCGAAAAAGCGCGGCGCGCGCATGCTGATACTCGAAACGCAGTCCTGCAACGTGAACGCGATAGGGTTTTACCTGCATGAAGGGTTTGACCTCGTCGGCTTCCTCTCCTGCGACTATACGAATAGCGACCTCTCACGCAAAGAGGTACGGTTCGAGATGGGTTGGTTTAACCGCGTTTAATACTGATGACAATAAGATGTGATTATCCGCGCGACAGTCTGTCCGTATTATCAAATAAAAGATACCGCATCAGATAAGAATGTCAAACTTGACTTAACGCTCCGTCAGGGGGTAAAATAATTAAAACTGACGAGGTGAACAATGGATACGAGATCCGCCGTACTGCAATTACTCGAAGAAAACAAATCGACGGCTTTGTCGGGGCAACAGATAGCCGACAGGCTGGGCGTTACGCGCGCGGCGGTATGGAAGGCGGTGAAAAGCCTGATAAGCGACGGCTACTCTATCGTCGCGACGACGAACAAGGGCTATATGCTAACGGGCGAAAGCGACGTGGTCTCCGTCGAAGGATTACGCGCGGCGCTTCCCGAAAGATATAAGGATATTCCTCTCGAAGTAAAGCAAAGCACGGTATCGACGAATATCGACGTCGGCGCGGCGGCGGCAAGCGGCGCACCTCACGGCACGACGGTCGTTGCGCTCGAACAGAAAAGCGGACAAGGCCGGCTCGGCAAAAGCTTCTGCTCCCCCAAAGGCGGACTGTATTTTTCAACGCTGATACGCCCCACCCTTTCTATCGACAAAGCGGTGATGATAACGCCCGCGGCAGCGGTCGCCGTACACAAGGCGATTACGGAAGTGCTCGGACTTCCCGTCTCCATAAAGTGGGTCAACGACGTGTATATGAACGGGCGCAAAGTCGTGGGCATATCCACGCAGGCGCAGGCAGACATCGCGGTCGGCGGCATAAGCGGGATAATAGTCGGCACGGGAATAAACTACAATACGCCGCAAAGCGACTTTTCAGGCGACATTCAAAACAAAGCGGGATCGCTGTATTACGGCGACGCGCCCGCTAAACGCAACGAACTCATTGCCGCGACGATAGGCAATCTGCTCGATCTTTCCGCGGATCTGACGGACAAAAGCTATATGGATTATTACCGCAAAAACTGTTTTGTGATAGGGGCGCGCGTGGATTACGAAATAGACAAACAGACGAAAAGCGGCGTGGTCGAGGATATAGACGACAACGGCGCGTTGATAATAAACGAGGACGGAAGAAGCGAAAAACGCAGACTTTCTTGCGGCGAGATCTCCGTGAAACCGAGGATATAGATCAGACAAAACCGCATTTTACAAACACGGGCAGAAACAATCTGCGATCACAGCGCCTTCAGGGCGCTTTTTGTTTTGCCTTTTACGACTGCTTTTCCGGGCGGGCAAAAGTGGCTTCCTCCGCAAAAAACAGACGGCGCTTTCCGCCGTCTGTTTTTGTTTCTGCCGCATGCATGTCCCGTCAGAAATTTATCACTCCGAGATGTTCGAGCAAAATCTTGACCCCGAGAAGTATGAGGATCGCGCCGCCGAGTATTTCCGCCTTGTTTTTGAACTTGTCGCCGACCTTGACTCCTATCCCCACTCCTACGAGACTGAACGCGAACGTGGTCGCGCCGATTATCGAAACCGCAAGCCATACGTTGACTTTGAGAAAGGCGAACGTGACGCCGACTGCGAGCGCGTCTATGCTCGTCGCAATCGCCATAAGGAGCAAGGTGAAAAACCCGAGCTTCATCGGCTTTTCTTCTTCCCCTTCCTTCTTCTTGTCTTTGTCGAAAATACCGTCGTAAAGCATTTTTCCGCCGAGTATCAACAGCAGTCCGAAGGCTATCCAATGGTCGAATTCCGTGATATACTTCTGAAAAAGAGAACCGGCTCCCCAGCCGATAAGCGGCATTATCATCTGAAAGCCGCCGAAAAAAACCGCAATGAGAATAGCGTACTTCCAGATGATTTTTTTCATTTCCACGCCCTTGCACATTGACACGGCAAAAGCGTCTGCGGAAACGCCGAGCGCAATCACGATGATATCGAAAACGGACATAAATACCTCTCTTTCGTACCGTGCAATAAAAAAAATCACACATAGTACGAGCGCTATGTGTGAGTCTTGTCATTTAATATAAGCCATGCCCGAAGGCAAGTATGTTGACTTATCACGAGAGTATCGCCGACTACTCCCTCACCGTTTGTTAGTCTAACATAACAAAACGCGTTTGTCAATCGGTCGTTGCCGTTAAGAGCAACTTGTTTCAAAAATCGAATCCTATATGACCGCGACAGTTGTCGACTGTCGCAAAGCGTGATTTGTTGCGAAAGATGCAACCTTCGTGGAAATTCTGAAAATAATGTTTGAAACATAAAAAGGGGTGGATGCACCGGCGCACTTCCACCCGTCAATCCGGGAAACAATGTTCCGCCCTTTAGGCTGTTCCTCATTATGAGGTCACATGTCCCCGTGCTTTTGATTATATCATACGATAATGCCAAGTCAACCGATTTTAATACTTAACGCTTATCTACCCTTTCGCCGTCCGTCACATCCGCCCCGCTTGCGGGAACTTCGCTTGCGCCCCCGAACTCTTCTTCTGCTTTTTCATCGGCTCCGCTACCTTCGTCTTCGTCGACAGGGGCGCCCTCTGTAATTATTTCCGTTTCCGTATTTTTCTTCGCACCTTTGAAAAGCATGATCGCCATCGGGATTACGATCAGGACGTTGACTATCACCGCGGCGAGGAATATATAGTTGGTAGGCACGGGCTGTTCCGCTCCCGTGGTCGGATCGACGTAAACGCCGTTGCTCGTCGAGCTGACGTATGCGCCGATAAAGGGTCCGACGCACATCGGTATCAGTACGCTGAACACCATTCTTATGCCCTGGAAATGCCCGACTTTGCCCTGCGGAGTGTTGTCCCGCATGCAGGCGGAAAGGAGCGCCATCTCCCACAGATAGCCCGTCATCATTATAATCCCTGCGACGGAGACGAACCAGACGTTGCGGGCAAAGAACATCAGAAGCCCTCCGACCGTATAGACCGCGAGCGAGGTCGGAAGAAGGATCCAGAGCGAGATCTTCCCGCGCAGAAAACCGAATAGAACGCTGAACACCGCCGACAATATCAGGATCGCGCCGAGCATCAGGACGTAATCCTTTATGCCGAGGAAATATTCGACGTATATGATGAGGTAGGTCATATAGACGTTGTTTGCAATGCCGACAACGCATACCGCGGCATAGGTCAGATAGAGATCGCGGTTGCTTTTTACCGCCGAAGGACGGAAACCGTAAACGAGTTCTTTGAGAAAATTGCCGTTTTTCGGTTTGAGGTCGGGGCTGTCTTTGAGAAGGAACAACCCTACGACTCCCATGACCGTGGTGATCGCGCCGAGTACGCCGAAAAAGAGCATCCATTGCCCCTTCTGCGTGAAGGAATCGAATATCCCGAATATCACGAGCAGAGCTGCGAGCGGCATGACCTGCAAAACGCCTTCCGCTTTCGCTCGCGTCCCTTTTGTCGTGACGTCGGTTATCCAGGCGTTGAACGCCGCGTCGTTGGCTGTAGAGCCTACCGCGGTCATCAGGCAATCCATGACTATTATCATCACCGTGGTCAGAGTGACGGCGTTGGCTGCGGGGAAGAATTTTTGAGAGTTTTCCTTCGTTATCAGGGCAAAAGCGAACACGCTGACGCCCCACAGCATATAGCCTATGCAGACGAAAAGTTTGCGCTTGCCCGCCCTGTCGGACAGCCCTCCCGCAAACAGGGTGACGACCGTCGCGACGACGGCGCTCGAAGCCACCATCGCGCTTGCGGCGTTGAGATCGTAAGTGACCGTCTTGTACAGATAGACGTTGAGATACATATTTTCGACCATCCAGGCTATCTGCCCGACAAGCCCGAAAAACACTATGCAAAGCCATACCTTGGCTCCCAGCTTCTCTTTCACGGCGCGCCTCCTCTATGCTTTTTTACAATTCAATTATATACCCGCCGCGCTCCCGTTTCAAGAGGGAAAGTCTTTTTGTCCGTCATAGAGTCAAACGAAACGCCGTTTTCAGACGCGCTTGCATGCGCACAATTTTTTTGCACCCGTGTTCGTTATATGCGGTTTTTTCTGACGACGGCAAAAAACTTTCTTTTCTCTTTGAAGAGTCGTTAAAGTGCAAAAGCGGTCAACGCTTGACTTTTTGCGCGCGAAGCTGTACACTAAAACAACAAAAAGAAATGCGCGTTGCGTATAGATATAGAAAGGTACTACAATGAAAGACGAAAAAGCAAGAAAATACGTCGTCATCCTCGGAGACGGAATGGCGGACTATCCGATCGACGAACTCGGAGGCAAAACGCCCCTCGAAGTCGCTTGCAAACCCAACATCGACGCGCTTTGCGCAAAGGGCGAGATCGGTCTCGTAAAGACCGTTCCCGACGGAATGAAACCGGGCAGCGACGTCGCCAACCTCGCGGTCATGGGTTACTCCCCCGCCCGCTATTACAGCGGTCGTTCCCCTCTCGAAGCATTGAGCATAGGCATCGATCTCAAGGATAACGACATCGCGATAAGATGCAACCTCGTGACTCTGTCTGACGACGAGCCTTACGAGAACAAGACGATGGTGGATTACAGCGCAGGCGAGATCTCCACGGCGGAAGCCCGCGAGCTTATCGAATTCGTCCAGAGCAAGCTGGGCAACGACAAGCTGCGCTTTTTCAGCGGAGTGAGCTACCGTCACTGCCTGGTCAGACACGACTCCGTGCTCGGCACGCAGTACACTCCCCCGCACGACATCTCCGACAAAAAGATAACCGACTATCTGCCCAAAGAGCTGTACGGCGAAGAGATGCTCGGTCTTATGAAGAAATCCTATGACCTTCTCAAGGATCACCCCGTCAACCTCGCCCGTATCAAAGCGGGCAAAAACCCCGCCAACAGTATATGGCTGTGGGGAGAAGGCACCCGTCCCGCATTGTCTCCGTTCGAAGACGTGTTTGGCATAAAAGGCGCGGTGATCAGCGCGGTCGATCTCATCAAGGGCATCGGTATCGGCGCAAAGATGAAGGTCATCGAAGTCCCCGGCGCGTGCGGCACTTACGAGACAAACTTTGCGGGAAAGGCGCAGGCTGCGGTCAAAGCTCTTCTCGAAGACGGCTGCGACTACGTCTATATCCACATGGAAGCGCCCGACGAATGCGGACATCAGGGAGATCTCAAACACAAGATCTTATCTGTTGAATTGATAGACAGTGTTGTGGTACAATATATTGTGAAAAAGCTCAAAGAGGCGAAAGTCGATTTCAGCATACTCGTGGCGCCCGACCATCCGACGCCGATAAAACTGAAGACTCACACGTCCGACCCCGTACCTTACGTCCTCTACCGCTCTTTCGACGAAAAGGAAAATCCTTTCCTGTCGATGACGGAAAAGAACGCGAAGGACAGCGGCGTGTATTACGGCGACAGCTGCGCCCTGATAGAAAAGTTCATCAAGGAGGACTGACAATGGACGACAAAGAAAAAGACCTCGAGAAAACGGAAGTTTCCGAGAAAGACGCCCTTCTCGCGGACGACATCCCGCTGGACGGCAATTCCGATTTCTCCGACGACGCCGTAGCGTCCGATTATCTCGCAGAAGACGATTCAAACCTCTTCTCCGGCGAAGAGAAGCCCGCAGAACGCGAAGAAGAGATCTCCGCAGAAGATCGGTTCGTCGAAGAAGAAAAGAAGGACGAGGACGACGACACCCCCGTCATCGACGAGAGCGCTCCCGTACCCGGTGCGGAAGAAATGCAAGAGGCGCTCAAACCGAGGCTCAAAGAGACTTCTGTCAAAAAGAAAAAGCGCATAATCATCGCGGTAGTCGCCGCCGTGCTCGTTGTCGCGATTACGCTGGGCATCGCGCTTCCGATCTATTTCGTCAACAAGGATAAGATCTTCGTCAAGACGGCGGAAGACTTTGCAAACTACAACGACGGCAAATACTTCGTGCTTGACAAAGACGTCACCGTAAACGGAGATCTGACGATCGAAAGACTTTACAACATCGATCTCAACGGACACACTCTTACGGTCAACGGCAAAATGACGATATCCGCGGGCAACGAAGGCACGCTTTATATCGGCACCAAAAAAGGAAAAGAGTACACCTCGAAAGGTCTTCTCTACGCCGACACGCTGGAGATCCTGACCGATTATGCGAACGTGAATCTCGTCTCCTCTCTCAACGTGAACACGATGACGGTATCGGCGAAATCCTTTACCCTCTCCTCCACCGCGCAAGCCAACGGCACGGTTACAGTGACCGCGGAAAACACGATCGACATAAACGGCTCGATCTCGTTCGGCGAAGGAGAAAAGGCAAAGTTCGTCGCGCAGTCCAAAGAGGGATGCGACGCGACGGTCAACGTCAACGCCAACGTGACGTCCGCCGTCGAGATAAGCGACGTTACGCTCAATCTCGCAAAGAACGCGACGATAGGTTCTCTCGCGCTCGACAGCGCGTCTCGCGCCGCGGTCTACGGCAAGATAAGCTCGTCCGTAACCACGCTCGTCCCCGAAACTTCCGAAGCGGCGACGCTCGCTGACGAAAACGCAGACGATCAACCCGCAGGCAACGTCGTGGCTCTTCTCGGCACAGATTACTCCTGCCCCGAAGTCATCGGAATCGACACCCTTGCAATGGAACGCAGAAACGACCTTTCGATCAAAGTGTACAACTGCTCTATTGTCAAATATATAGACCGTCTCTCCGCCCCCATCGACGTAAACATCGACGAACGCGCCGACGGTTCTCTCGTCGCTGTCGCGTCCAAAGTGCAGAACGCGCAGGGTTACTCGTTCAGAGTGGACGGAGGCGAATGGGTCGACGTCGCCGAAAACGAATACGAATTCACGTCGCAACTCACCTCGCAGACGGGTACGCACAGGATCGAAGTTTACGCAAAAGGCAACTACTCTTATGACGATCCGTTCACTTTTGCCGACGACTCCACCCTCTATCTGTCCGGCGGAACAACGGCGTGCGAATATACTTACAGGATACAGCTCTCCACCCCGTCGGGACTCAACGTCTCGTCAAGCGAAGGCGTCTGGACCCTCTCGTTCAACAAGGTCCCGTTCGCCACTGGTTATGAGTATTATATAAACGGCACCAAGTACACCTTCAGACCCGAAGGCGACGAAGCGGTCGTATCCGTCGATATCTCCGACAAGATGCCCGTTGCCGGCGCTTATGCGATAAGAGTTGTAGCTATTTCCGACAGCGCAGATATCCTGACGAGCAAAGCGGCTATGACCTCCGCTATCAAAACCGAAAAACTCGCCACTCCGTCTCTCAGCGCAGTAAAGCAGGAAGACGGCACCGTCGTCCTCAACATCAGCTCTACGCCCGGAGTTTCGACCACATACCTGATAACCTATCAGATCACCGTCCAGGGCGGCTCAAAAGAGTCTGTAACTCTGATCGCGACGGATACGACGGTCGTCCTCGAAGGTCTCAACGTCGGCGACGCGATAACCGTCACCGCGCAGGCGAGCGGTTACTATACGCAGAGCGATCCTTCCGCGGCTGCAGTTACGGCATACGTCCCTCCCGTCGACGAAGGTGAAAACGCGCAGTAAACGTCAAGCAAACAGACAAACGCAAAAACGCAGCTCTTGCATGAGCTGCGTTTTTTATTGAAATCCTCTGACTGATACTTTTGCGTTTCGCGGGCGCCTTCCCGAAATTTTTGCCGAGTGCTTTTGTCCGACCGCACGGATTTTAAGATACTTGTCGGCATTTTTCATGCTATGCGCATTCTTTCACCGTTCTTTTTGACGTTATTTCGTGAAGACGGTGCGTTTTAGGGCTTCGAGATATACGTCGTACATCAGTCTGAAATCCTCCATCGTCGCATACTCGTTCTTCTGGTGGATCGTGCTCTCCTGCCAAGGGAACATGGGTCCGAAAGCGACGCCGTGTTCGAGCGCCCTCGCATAGGTCGCGCCACCGATAGAAAGCGGCTTGCCGTCCGTACCCGTGACCGAATTGTACGCTTCGAGAAGCCCTCTGACGAGATCTTCTTTTTCGTCGACGTAATGCGAATCGTGAAAATGCTCCGTCGTGACGTTCAGCACCCCTTTCTGCGCGCGCAGTTTTTCTTCTATCTCCGCTCTCGCGACTGTGTTGGGATGTCTGACGTCGAGAGTGATGAGAAGCTCGTCTCCCTCGCAACGCGCTATGCCCGCATTGCAGGTCAGAGCGCCGCTGTAATCTTCACAGTTTATGCCGAGCCCCGCGCCCGTCCAGTCGCAGATCTGCTTTTCGAGCGTCGCGTATTCTTCCCCGAAGTTTTTCGCCGCGTACCCGAGTATCTTCCAGAGCGCGTTGTCTCCTTTGTCGGGAGTAGAGCCGTGCGCGGGTCTGCCCGCCGCCTTTATATACGTCTTGCCGTCCCTGACCTTTGCGGAGAAGTCCTTTTCTTCGACTTCTCTGCCCTCGCCGTCTATGACCGCGGTCGCGTCGTCGATAACGATATTGGCGCGCACGCCGCCTTCGAGAGAGAGAAGGCTTGCCGGCTTGACGAACCTGACGAGTATCTGCGCAACTCCTCTTTCGCAATGTATGACCGGGAAATCGCCGTCGGGAGAGAATCCCGTGACCGGCTTTTCCTCTTTCTGCATATAGCGTTCGATACACTTCCAGCCCGTCTCTTCGTTGCCACCGAAGATGAAACGCAGTCTGCATTTGGGCTGATATCCTTCTTGGAGAAGTTGAAACGCCGCATACATACAGCAGATCATCGGACCTTTATCGTCCAGCACTCCCCTGCCGTATATCCTGCCGTCCTTTATTTCTCCGAGCGGGTTTGCGTCCCATTTGCCTTCATACGGCACGGTGTCGACGTGCCCGAGCACGCCGAAAAGATCGCCTTCTCCGATCTCTGCAAAGACATAATAGCCGTCCCCGTAACAAGTCCTGAAACCGTGCGCTTTCGCTTCGTCTTCAACGAAATGCAGGCACTTTGCCACGCCCTCTCCGAACGGACTCTGGTCGCACGGCGCGCTCTGAACGCTGTCGAATGACAAAATCTTCATCGTTGCGTCAAGCGCCTTGTCAAATAGATACATATTCCACCTCTGAAAATTCGTTCAATTATTATAATATACCAAAAAAGCGCAAAACGCTACAATCCCGAATATATTTTGCCCGTTTAAGCGCATAAAAAAATCCGTCTCCCGACGGATCCTTCTTCTTTTTCCGAGCCGCGTACCGCTGCCGCGACGCACGCCGACTCCTCTATGCCCCGCAAGACCGACCGTCTCGCAGACAACTCCCGTCAGATATCCGTTATTCCGAGAAGATAGTCTACGGATACGTTGTAATATTCCGCAATTTTGCACAAAGTTTCAAGCGAAGGCTGACCTGTGCCCAGTTCATACCTCGAATAGGACTGTTGCTTTACGTTGAGTATCTGTGAAAGCTCTTTTTGCGTGATGTGATTCTGCGAGCGTAATTCTTTGAGTCTTTCTGCAAATATATCCATGATCCTCACCTGCCCTTTATGACTGAATTTTACCCTACTTTTCCTCCTTGTCGTTTGAGTACAACACTTTGCTGTAATTTTTTGCCGTTTTTTATAACCCAAAGGACGTTTTTATCCTTATTTATATTATACTACTTTCAGGCGTTTTCAAACCTTTAATTTTATATCCGGAAAACCCGCTCATTCAGCTTTCCGATTGAGACGCGCGTCTCCGTTTCGCCTTCCCGAGTCCCTCATCCCCCTTCTTTTATTAAACAATTTTTGTTTTTCGTTTATTGATCGTCTTCTGCACGCGAGCTCTCATGTTCGATTTTCAGATTTTGTCTTTATTTTATGGTCTTTTGCTCCGACTTGTGATAATATGTAATAAGTAAATTTCGCGCGGCGGGCAGTTGTCCGTACGCGCTTCGGAGCACCGCATTATGGAAGAAAAAGTCAGAACAAGATTCGCCCCCTCCCCCACGGGATTCATGCACATAGGCAACCTGCGCACCTGCCTCTACGCTTACCTTTTTGCTAAACAGCACAACGGAGATTTCGTGCTGCGCATAGAAGATACGGACAGAGAGCGTTATGTCGAAGGCGCGATCGACCTGATATACCGCACTCTCAAGACGGCGGGCATCGAGCATGACGAAGGTCCCGACAAGGACAAAGGTTACGGCCCCTACGTCCAGAGCGAACGCAAGGCGATCTATATGGAGTATGCGAAAAAACTCGTCGAGCTGGGCGGCGCGTATTACTGCTTCTGCACCAAAGAGAGGCTTGCTACCCTCGGCGGCGACAACGAGGCAGGGGTACACAAATACGACAAACACTGCCTCTCTCTTTCCAAAGAAGAAGTTGCCGCAAAACTCGCGGCAGGCGAACCTTACGTCATCAGACAAAACGTCCCCACCGAAGGCGTCAGCGAATACGACGACCTCGTCTTCGGACACATAAGCGTGCCCAACGCGGATATGGAGGACAATATCCTCATCAAGTCGGACGGCATGCCCACTTACAACTTTGCAAATGTCGTCGACGATCACCTGATGAAGATAAACTACGTCATCCGCGGAGTCGAGTATCTTTCCAGCACCCCCAAATACAACCTGATGTACGACGCGTTCGGCTGGGAGAGACCGCACTATATGCACCTCTCTCCGATAATGAAAGACGCGCAGCGCAAGCTGTCCAAGCGCTACGGCGACGCCAATTTCGAAGACTTCCTCGCAAAAGGCTATCTGCCCGAAGCGATAGTCAACTATATCGCTCTGCTCGGCTGGAGCCCCAAAAACAACGACGAAAAACTGACGATGCAACAGCTTGTCGAACAATTCAGCGTGGACGGAATTTCCAAGTCCCCGAGCATATTCGACGAGACCAAAATGCGCTGGCTCAACGGCAGATACATCAAGGAACTCACCCCGGCGCAATTCGTCGAAAAGGCGCGCGCCTTCCTTGACGCAAGCGCGATAAACGGCAAATACGATTACGAAAGAATCGCAAAACTTCTGATACCCCGCGTCGAGACCTTCGGGGAAATTGCGGAAAAAGTCGAACCTCTCGGCAAATTCGAGGCATACGACCCCGATATGTTCGAGCACAAGAAGATGAAGATAACCAAAGAAATCGCCCTTGCCTCTCTTCTCGCGTGCCAAAAAGTTCTCCCCGAAATAGACGACTGGACGGACGAAACGCTCAAAGCGCGCCTAAACGACCTTGCCGCGGAACTCAACGTCAAGACGGGTCAGGTCTTCCTGCCCCTCCGTCTTGCGATCACCGGAGCGGCAACGACCCCGGGCGGCGCAACGGAAATGGCGGAGCTGTTCGGAAAAGAAGAATCTCTGAAACGTCTCGACTTCTCCGTCGGGCTTTTGCAGAAAGCGCTGGGTTTATGATAAACGTCGTCCTCGTCAATCCCGAGATCCCCAACAACACGGGCAACATCGTCCGCACCTGCGCCGCAACGGGCGCGATACTGCACGTCGTGGAGCCGTGCGGTTTCAGCTGGGAAGACAAGTATCTCAAAAGAAGCGGGCTCGACTATTGGGAAATAGCGGACGTAAAACGCTACCCCGACATGAACGCGTTTCTTGCCGCCAACTTCGGCGACAAAGCCGCGGTGCGAGAAACGGACGGACTCTCCGTCAGAGCCACCGCGGAAGTAGCGGACACGCAGATGTTTTTCGCTTCAACCAAATCGGCGCAGAACTTCACGAAAGTGAAATACGACGAGGACTGCTTCGTGTTCTTCGGCAGAGAAACGAAAGGTCTCCCCGAAGAATTGCTGCACGAGAATTACGAAAGATGCGTGCGTATCCCGATGCGCGCGCAGGCGCGTTCTCTCAACCTCGCCAACAGCGTCGCGATAATAATATACGAGTATCTGCGCCAGCATGACTTTGAAGGTCTGAAAGAAAAGGGAAAGCTCACGCAGTACGATTGATCGTTCGACCGCTGCAAGGCGGTTTTTTCATTCTCGTAAACCCGCTTTTAACTACACGGGCAGGAAAATTTTGTCTTTTCATCGCCTATACACCCGTCTCTTTTTACCGCAAGGAGACCTCTCCCCCGTCATTAATCCGTTGCCCGCGCCATTTTGCACGCAAACGTATTTTACCCGTCTCTCCCCTTCCGATTTGTTTTCTTTGGGTCAATTTATTGCTAAATTCCTTTTTAGCGGATATAATATAAGAGAACAAAAAATCGAGAGGTGCTATCATGATAAGTTTGATGCAACAAGAAATTTTCAGCGAACCCGAAATGCTCAAAAGAACGGTCGCGGCTTGCGCGCCCGTACTGCCCGCCATCAAAAAAGCTTTTGAAGAAAGAGGCATTACCAATATCGTCACGATGTCGAGAGGCTCGTCTGACAACGCGGCAACCGTGTTTTCCTTCGTCTGTCCGCTTTTCAGCGGCATGAAGGTGGGCAAATACCATCCTTCTCTCACGACGGTTTACGACGCGGACGTCGATATGAAAAACACATGCATGGTAGTTATAAGCCAGAGCGGTATGTCCAAAGACACGATCGCCGTTTTGAGAAAAGCAAAGAAACTCGGCGCCATGATCGTGGGCGTAACCAACAATGAAGAAAGCGACACGGCTAAAGAGAGCGACTTCCATCTCTTTCTCGACGTCGACGAAGAAAAGTCCGTTGCGGCAACAAAGACGTTTATCGCGGAGATAATTGCGCTTTATATGCTCGCGACGGTCGTCGGCAAACCCTGCGATACAAAAGTGAACGAGACGATTGCGCGCGTCAAAGACATCCTCGCGCTCAACGACGATATCAAAGCCGTGGCGGAACAGCTTTACAAACTCAACAACTTCATAATCCTGTCCCGTGGCACGATGCAGGGCACGGGCGACGAGCTTTCTCTCAAACTTACCGAATGCTGCTATCTGTTCAACCGCTCCTACTCTTCGGCAAACTTCATGCACGGACCTCTCTCTCTGCTCGCGGAAGGAGCAAATGTCATAATGCTCGCACCCAAGGGCAGGTTTGACGCCGAATTCATTGAAATGGCAAACCGCGTCAAAGACGCAGGCGCAAATCTGACCGCATTCAGCGATATTCCCGAAGTGCTCGCCTGCGCGAAGCAGAAGGTGGAAATGCCCGCCGTATGCGACCTGTGCGGACCCGTTCTTTACGGCACAGCGGTCTCTCTTCTCGCGCTCAATATTGGTCTTGCAAAAGGTCTCAACGTGGACAGCCCGAGAAACCTGAAAAAAGTCACCGTTACGCTGTAACTTTTTTGGGTTAAACGAGAAAAATTTACAAGAAAAAACCCGGCGCGACTGCGTCGGGTTTTTTTGCAAATGTTACTTTGTTACATTCTTCTCATCAGCGCGTACTCGCCTTTCAGATACGAGACGTCAGAAGCAAGCTGTGCACTCGTTCTGTTGGCTTGCGCCATCAGCGCGTTCTGAAGCTGCGTCGCACTTACAAGCGAAGCCGTCGCCGCCGTATTGGCGTCTATGCTTGCGTTGAGCTTTCCTATATTCGAATCTATACTGTCAAGTCTGCTGCATATCTGCTCGCACGCAACGTCGACAGCCGATATCACCGCACGGGTAGCTGTAACTATCATCGTCGTGATCTCGCTGCTTGCCTGACGAATCGCGTTCACTATCATATCGGTCTGCTTCTGCCTGTCCACAAGTTGGAGCGCTTCTTTTATCGTGTCCGCTCTGCCCGTATCGAAATAATATATCACCAGATCGAGGTTTTCCCAATCTCTTTCGGAAATGAAAGATTCCGTGCTCTCTTTCAGAGCGTAATATATCGGTCTCGTGCGCTTCGCGACCTCTCTTTTGTGCTCTGCAACTTCTCTCTTCTTCTGCTTTCCTTCCTGACGCAACCTCGCAAGTTCTTTCTCGGCTGTTTTGGACGTTTCGATATCTTCCTTCAGCCCCTCTATAATGTTGTTAGTACCTTTTACAGAGGATTTTGCCTTTTCATACTTGCTTTCAATGGTAAAAGCCAATAACAACCAACCAATGCCGCCGAAAACGACCAATCCTCCCAATCCTATACCTATACACGTCCAAAAATATTCTTCCGGGATCAGTTCCATTATCCAGCCGTCTATGAAGGTGAACGCCGCCAGCGCCGCAGAAAGTATTCCCACGGCAACAAGTATCATACCCAAAATTCTTAAAGGAAGAATAAAGACGCTGTGAACGAACTTGCTCTTTTTTGCGGTTTTTTTGTCGTCTTCCAAATCATCTTCAAAAAGACTTATTTCTTCCTCAAAAGTGCTTCTTTCTTCGGCTTTCTCTTTTATTTTTTGAATTTCGTCGTATTTCTTTCTTTGACTTTCCGTCATGGAATTAAGTTTTTGCTCGTCGGCATGATCCATTAATTCATACGGTCTGAGGTCTCCCTCTTCTTGATAAATCGGGGCGACTTCCTGCGCGATATAGGACAAGCCTGCCCGGAGCGCATAGAGTTTTCCCAAGGTTTCTTCTCTCGTTTCCATATTTCTCTCCTTTCCATAACTAACGGTATGTATATATTATATTATGTGTTGTCGTTTACGTCAATGTTTTTAGACATTTATTACGTTTTGCTGTTAAACAAAAAAAGCGACCCGCAGTCTCCCGCAGGTCGTCGTCCGTGATACGCTCCTGTATTTATTATTGTTTTTTGCCCCTTGTCGTCTTCTTTTTTGCGGCGGGTTTTTCGGATTTCTTTTCCTCTTTTGCCGCCTTTTCGGGAGAAGCGCTGTTTTCAACCTTTTCGTTGACGTTATCCGCTGCCTCGAGCAATTCTTCCGCCTCCTTTCTGTCCGCAGACAACACTTCCTGCTCTTTCGCAGAGGACTCGCCCGCGATCTCTTCCGCCTCTTTGAGCTCGTCTGACTTGTGCTCCTCTGAATACTCCTTCTGATATTGCAGCTCTTTCTGCCTCATGAGTTCGAGATACGCGGTGTCGTGGTGGAAAGTGGGCACGAGCACCTTGAGCTTTTCTATCACCTTTTCCTTGTCGTTGGTCTGACAAATTGCGCGCATATCTTCGAGATCTGCGGTAAACTTGTCCGTGTCTATCGTCATCTGCTTGCCGATGAATATCTTGTTGTTGTCCGTCTTTTTGAGCCCTTCTTCCTTCATCAGAAGCTCCTCGTACAGCTTTTCGCCGGGGCGCAGTCCCGTGAACTTTATCTGAATGTCCTCATAGGGCGTGTATCCCATCATCTTTATCATATTTTCGGCAAGAGTGATTATCTTGACGGGTTCGCCCATATCGAGAATGAACACCTCTCCGCCATGAGCGTATGCGCCCGCCTGCAACACGAGAGATACCGCCTCGGGAATGGTCATAAAGTATCTGATTATCTCGGGGTGAGTGACCGTCACGGGTCCTCCTTTTTTTATCTGCTCTCTGAATAGAGGTATTACGGAGCCGTTGCTGCCCAGCACGTTGCCGAATCTGACCGCGGCGAACTCGGTGCGGGAATTGCCGTATTTCTGGCTGAACATCTCTATTATCTCTTCGCAACAACGCTTTGTCGCGCCCATTACGTTGGTGGGGTTGACCGCCTTGTCGGTGGAGATCATGATGAACTTTTCCACGCCGTACTCATAGGCGAGACTGACGACGTTGAGCGTGCCGAACACGTTGTTCTTGACCGCTTCTTCGGGGTTGGTCTCCATGAGCGGGACGTGCTTGTGCGCCGCCGCATGGAAGATTATCTGCGGGTGGTATTGCTCGAAAAGATCCTTCATCTTGCCGTAATCGGTGATGGACGCTATCTCGACGTTGAGATCGTAATCCGACCCGTAATTGCGCAGTATCTCCTGCTGTATCGTATAGGCGCAGTTTTCGTACACGTCGAGCACGATTATGCGGCGGGGTTTGTATTTGACTATCTGTCTGACCAGCTCGCTTCCTATCGAGCCGCCGCCGCCCGTTATCATACAGACTTTGTCCTCGATATATCCCTTGACGCCCGCGTCGTTGAACGTGATCTGCGCTCTGCCGAGAAGGTCGCCGATATTGATCTCTTTTGCCTGCCCGACGAGGTCTACGTTGGAGATCATTTCGCTCAAATACGGCAATACCTTGAGCTGGCACCCCGTCTGCATACAGGTCGCGAGAATGCTCTGCCTTGCCTGCGGGTTTATCGACGGGATCGCAAAGATTATGCACGCCACGTCGTATTTGCGCGCAAGTCTCGGGATCTCCTTTGTCGTGCCGACGACGGGTATGTCGTTGAGTATCCTGCCCTGTTTGTCGGGATCGTCGTCGACGAGGCAGACGGGCTTGTATATGCTTCCCGCCCTCGAAAGCTCCTCGAGGATCGCGCTTGCGGTATATCCCGCGCCGACGATCATGGTGCGCTTGCGCTGTTTGGGCAAAGCCTTGTCCTTTATCTTTGCGTATATCATCTCGTAGAACAGTCTGTAACAGACCGTTATCCCGAGAGTCGTAAACCCGATATTGACATATACGGGATATGCAATAAGCATTTCCGTTCCGCCGTCGCCCGGTCTCGCCACTTCGCCCGAGATCCAGCCGCCGAGAAACTGGTCGATAACGACAAACACCGCAGTCGCCAAAGCGCATGCGGCAACAAGGCGCAGATAGTCCCTGCCTCTCGCGTAACGCCATACGACTTTGTTTACCTTGAAAACGATAAAACTCAAAAAGAACAGTATCAGCGCAACGGGCAACGCCTTGAACGCGTTTTCTATTATTTGTCTGCTGACGCCGTCGTCGAGCATATACGCCTGTCCGAGCACCACGGACATGATAAAGCATATTCCTATAAAGACAATGTCGATTATAAACATCGTCCACTCGCGCAGCGTTCGGATATTGTAACTGTCTTTATTGAATTTTTTCATCTCTGATTTCTCCGTTACCGTTTTCTGCAACGACTTCGTCCGAAGAAGTCGCCGCCCCTTCCTTTATGTAGTCGGAACCGTCTTTCGCACATCCGCTTTCGCCGTCAACGTCATTGTTTGCAGTCGAGCCGAAAACCACCCCGTCGGGCGCATGCGCGGGTTTTGAGGCGAACAGCATCGGCGCGCCGCATTCGGCATACTCGTCGTCGGATATGGAATTGCAACGCTCGTTGAGCGCGGTCAGCACGGCTATTATCAGAAGTCCCGGCACCGCAAGGAACGTGAACGTATTCATCATCGCGTATCCTTCGAAGCCGAAGCAGGATACTATCAGGAAGATATTGAACGCCCTGCCCTTTGAGAACGCGAATTTTACTCTCTTATAATACATATAGACGCTCGCCGCAAGACCGAACAGACCCAGACTTGCGATCGTCTGGAAGAACGTCGAATGGAAGTAATACATCGGATGAGTGTTGAGATATGCGTTTTCTCCGATATATCCGAATCCTACGCCGAACAGCTTGTTCTGCAAAAAGACGTTTATCGCCTCTTTGTATATCTTCTCTCTGCCCGATCCGTCAAGACCGTTGCTGAACGCCCTTTCGACAAAAGCTATCAGTTTGTCCTTGAATACGATACAGCCGACGATCGCTATCAGGGCGACGACCGCATAAGTCGCCGCATAGACTTTGCGGTGCTTGTTGAAGACTACGGACGCTATCAGCATGAGCACGAATTCCGCCGCACCGACGAGGATCGCTCCTCTCGAAACGGTCGCCACGACCGCGACGAACTGCGCAACCGAAAGGAACGCGCATATTACCGAACGCCACAGCTTTTTGTCCGTGACCGCAACGTACATCGAGATCGGCATCGTCGCGAGCAGGACCGTCGCCGCGCCGTTGCTTATACCCCAGCCGAGATGCACCTCCGTCTTTTCGGGTATCATGCCGATCCAGACGCGGATGTAATATATGAACAACTGCGCCGTGATCAGAAGCCCGAGAAACATGAACGCGCGACAAACGTAACTCACAAACTGCGTTTTGCTCATTCCTTCGCAACAATTCACGATGAGTTCGTAAACGGCAAACGGAAAAAGACCGAGGAACGCGGCAAACGCGAAACCTTTTATCTCCACGTTGAGCTGGTTGCTCGTTATCCCTCCCATGAACATACTCGCCGCGACGAGCAGATACGCAAGCCCGAACGCCCCGCCTTTTATCTTCGCGTTTCTGTAATATACGAAATGGAAGACGAGGCTGCCGACCACGGGTACGAGTATTATGAACATATAGACGAAATACGGCGGAAACTCTCCCTTCGAGATCACGCAGTATATGCCTATCAGTATCGGCAGGCAGGGAGTCATATCCCTTTTGACCACGAGAATAAAGCTCATGATCAGAAGCAGCACCACAAAACCCGTCACCATCGCCCCCGTCGCCCAGAACAGGACGATCAGCGCGGCTATGGCGAACAGATACCAATTCGAGTAGACAACCTTGTCTACGATATTAAGCCATTTTTCCGGCAGAACGCTCTTGCGTTCGTATGCCGAAAGAGTCAACCCCGACAAAACGCTTCTCCCTATGTTTTCTCTCTTTCGTTGATTTCAGATCAGTCCTCGTCGTAACCCTTCGGATTGTTGATCTGCCATTTCCAGCTGTCTTCGCACATATCCTTAAGGTCGTAACGACACTCGAAGCCGATCTCCTTTTTCGCGAGGCTCGCGTCCGCATAGCATTCCGCAATATCGCCCGCGCGTCTCGGCGCAATGACGTAAGGCACCGCCTTGCCGCTCGCCTTTTCAAACGCCTTTACCATCTGAAGCACGCTGTAACCCTTTCCCGTACCCAGATTGTATGTCACGAGACCGCTGCCCGTCGCGAGCTTTTTGAGAGCGAGCAGATGTCCTCTCGCAAGGTCGAGGACGTGGATATAATCCCTGACGCCCGTTCCGTCCGGCGTCGGATAGTCGTTGCCGAACACGCTCAACTTTTCCAGCTTTCCGATTGCGACCTGCGTGATGTAAGGCATAAGGTTGTTGGGTATTCCCGCAGGGTCCTCGCCGATAAGCCCGCTCTTGTGCGCGCCGATCGGGTTAAAATAACGCAGGATTGCAATATTCCAGCTGTCGTCCGCCTTGTAGAGATCGCGGAGCATATCCTCGATCATCAGTTTGGTGGACCCGTAAGGATTTGTCGTCGACAGCGGGAAATCCTCCTTTATCGGCACGCTCTTGGGCTGTCCGTAAACTGTCGCGGACGACGAGAACACGAAGTTCTTGCAGTCGTGCGCCCTCATAACCTTGAGCAGGTTGAGCGTGCTTATGAGATTGTTGCGATAATATTCGAGCGGCTTGCGGCAGGATTCCCCGACCGCTTTGAGTCCCGCAAAATGTATCACCGCATCCGGTTTCTCCTTTTCGAAGATCTCGTCCAGCGCCTTTTCGTCGCATACGTCGCTCCGGTAAAAAGCGAAGTCTTTGCCCGTGATTTTCTTCACCCTCTCGACAACCGCGGGTTTGCTGTTGCAGAGATTGTCCACAACTACGACATCAAAATCGTTGTCAAGAAGATCAACTACCGTGTGGCTGCCTATGTAGCCGGCGCCTCCCGTAACCAGAACCTTCATAAAAACTCTCCTTTTCCGCTTTTGCGGTTTAATTTATTTTGCGTATTTACGCACTATTAAATTCATTTCTTCAAGACGCTTTTCCATCAGCTCGACCAGCCTGAACTGCGTACGGCAACGCACGAGATTGTGCTCCGGGTACGCCGTCTTGAAATAGTTGTCTCCGTCCAGATAATCGGTCAGAAACCTCATGCCGCATTCGTAAGTCATGAGTATCGCGCCGAACGCGAGATTTTCGCGCTCCTTTTGCGTGATGCTGTCGCCTATTCCGTGCAGAAAACCCTTTGTGAACGCCTCGAAAAGCCTGACGTCAAAGTCCACCTTGCCGAGATCCTTCTCGTCTTCCGCCGCCGTTGAACAGCCGAAACGGATTGCGTCTCCGAAATCGTACAGCAACGACCCGGGCATTATCGTGTCGAGGTCTATCACACAGACCGCTTTTTTTGTGTCCGCGTCGATAAGGATATTGTTGAGCTTGGTGTCGTTGTGCGTCACGCGGAGAGGTATCTCTCCCCTTTCGAGCATACCGACGACCCTGTCGCAATATTCCTTCCTGCTCTCGACGAAAGATATCTCTTTGCCGACTCCGGCAGCCCTGCCGACCTTGTCGGCATTGAGCGCCTCCTCGAACTTGCGGTATCTGTCGCGGGTGTCGTGAAAATTCTTTATCACCTCTCCGAGCTGCGAAGCGTCAAAGTCGGCAAGCCGCGAAATAAACGTGCCGAACGCCCTGCCTGTATCCTCGAACATCTCCGGGTTTTCCACCGTCTGATAAGCGACCGTGTTTTCCACAAACAAAAATGCTCTCCAGCACCCTCCGTCGGGCGCAGTATAATAACTGCGACCGTCCCGCGTGCGCACAAGTTTGAGCGTTTCTCTGTCGCAGTCCCCGCCTTTTTCCCTGATCTTTTCCGCAAGAAATTCGGTAACGAGAGCAACGTTGTGCATAAGTATGCGAGTGTCGGGAAACACTTTTTTGTTCATCTTCTGAAGGATATACCTTATCTTGTCGCCGTTTTTTTCGAAAACGAGCGCAAAAGTATCGTTGATATGCCCGCTTCCGAACGGCGCGGCGCTTACATATTCTCCCTCAAAACAGAATTTTTTTGCTATATCCGATATTTCAGCCATATTTTCCTTTTGTCATCTCCTTTGCGACAACGATTTCATACATAACTATAATACTATATTAATGCGCGTATGTCAAATTGCTTGCAGAGAATAGACCCTTGGCAGTTTTCCCCGTCGTTTCCGTCTGTTTGACCCGAAAAGGTCTTTTTCATGCGGTTTTTTGACGGGCGTTGTCTCCGACGAAAAATTTTTCTTGCTTTTCCCTTTCTCCGACCCGCCGGCGAAGCGCAACTTTTTTTGTAATATTTTTCCTTGCCCGTGTGCGTTATCAGCATTTTTATTGCAATCGGAATAATCGCAAAACGCGAAGGATATAATATCACTGTATGACAAAAAAACAATCTCTTATCTTCTTTTCGGTCGGCGCGCTTTTCACTCTCGTGCTCGGAACGGTGGGACATTTCTTTTACGAATGGTCGGGCGGCAACCCGGTGATCGGGCTGTTCTTTCCCGTCAACGAAAGCGTATGGGAGCATATGAAACTCGTCCTTTTCCCGACTGCTCTCTACCTCGGAGCAGCGTCTCTCAAAGTGCGGGGAGGCAACTATGCCCTCGCGTCCTTCGTCGCGCTGTTTGCCGGCGCCGCTTTGATTCCCCTGCTTTTTTACAGCTATACGGCTGTCGCGGGCAGATCTTTTCTCCCCGCCGACATCGCGGTCTTCATAATATCCGTCGTTGCGGGATACGCTCTCGCCTTCTTTGCGTACGAATCAAAACCCCGACCTGCACTCAACAGACTCGCGGTGCTCGGAATAATAGCGATCGGCGTATGCTTTTTTACTTTCACTCTGTGCCCGCCCGATTGCATTCTGTTCAGAGATCCTCAAGCCTGACGCCCTCAACCCGTCTGTTTTACGCGACTTGAAGCCTACGCCGCGTTCGCCCGTACGGTACGGGCACGGGATCCTCTCGGGCAAGGCTTTGTTTTGCTTCGTCGCACGTCGTATAACGGGACTTTTCCGCCGCGCTTGCCTTGAGACAAAACTCATTTGCACGCCAGTAAAAAAGCGGAGAAAGATCTTTCTCCGCCGATAAATTGTTCTTTTTTGCCGACAATCCGACTTTAAGACATTCTCGAACTCAACGCGCCGATATCGTCCATATTGCCGCCGACTATGAGTTTTCCTCCTTCTGTGAGCACTGTCGCGCCGTAAGGATTGGCGTTGACCTCTCCGTTTTTGCTGATGACTACGAGCACGTTGACCGCATACCTGTTGCGTATATCAAGCTCGATAAGCGGCTTTCCGACCCATTCTTTGGGGACTTCGATCTCCGCAAGCCCGTACCCCGCCGCGATCTCGATGAGGTCGTTTATCTTCGGATGCGTCAGAAGTCTCGCGGTCTTGATGGCGGTGTCCAGCTCCGGTATCACGACGTAATCCACGCCTATCTTTTTGAGCACTGTTGCGTGCTTGCTGTTCTGCGCCTTCGCGACGATGTAATTTACCCCCATCTCCTTGCAGATGAGCGCGGTTATTATCGAAGCCTGAATGTTGTCGCCGATCGCGATTATTACCGCGTCGAAGTCGGTGATGCCTATTGTCTTGAGATTGCTCTCTTCCGCGACGTTGGTCGTGACGGTATGAGTCGCAAACTCCGCGACTTCATAGGTCTTCTCCTCGTTTTCGTCGACCGCAAGCACTTCGCAACCGTAATTGTAAAGCGCCTTCGTGACCTCGGTACCGAACCTGCCGAGACCGAGCACCGCGACCTGTTTCATATTGGATTTGGGTAAATTGTTGTCCATATCTCCTCCTGATTACAAGATGATCCCCGCTTCGGGATATTTGACGTGCGCCTGCGCCTTTGCCGTAGACGAAAACGCCATGAAGAAACCGAACGAGCCGATCCTTCCTATATACATATTGAGCGTAAGTATGAGCTTCGCGCCCGTGTTGAGCGAAGGGGTTATCCCTTCGGAGAGACCCACCGTCGCGTAAGCGCTGACCTGTTCGAACATCAGCTCCGACCACGGCACGCTGCCCTGCATACATATCTCCAGCCCCATAAGGCTCAATACCGCCACAGACAACGCAAGCGTGAGTATTGTCGCGGCTTTGGCGAGCGTCTCTCTGCCGACGCTTCTCATATCGATTATTATCTCTCTCTTTTGCCTTATCGTCGCATAGACCGTCACGAGAAGCACGAAGAGCGTCGTCGTCTTTATGCCGCCGCCCGTACCGCCGGGGCACGCGCCGACAAACATCAGCACTATCGTCATCGACTTGGAAAAGTCGGTCATCGCGCCCTGGTCTATCGAAGCGAATCCCGCAGTCCTTGCCGTTACCGATTGGAAAAACGCGTTGACGAACTTATCCCCCAAGCTCATTTTTCCGAGCGTGGCGGGATTGGAATACTCCGCCACAAGAAAGGAAAACGTACCCACGAGAATGAGCGCGAGCGTCATCGGAAGAACTATCTTCGTGTGCAGTTTGAATTTGCGCCAACTCCTGACGCGGAACACGTCGCTGACAACGACAAAACCTATGCCGCCTATGATTATGAGCAAAGCGAGAACGATGAGAATATACGGGTCGGAATAAAACTTCTGCAAGGACGTGCTGCCGCTGACTATGTCGAAACCCGCGTTGCAGAAAGCCGTCACGCTGTGAAAAATGCCGTACCATACCGACGTGCCGAAATCGTAATAGCGCGAAAACCCTATCGCGAGCAGTACGGCGCCCGTCAGTTCCGCCGTCGCAGTCAGTTTTATCACGTCGAGCGTGAGCTTTTTGAGATCCGCCATCCCGGGCTGCGAGAGATCTTCTCTCATGCTCAGGCGTTTCCTCAAAGATATCTTGTGCCTTATGAGAATATAGACCGTGGACGTCAGGGTCATGAACCCGAGCCCGCCCAGCTGCACGAGAAGCAATACGACGATCTGTCCGAACACGGTAAACTCGTCGTGCAGACTTTCAACGGACAATCCCGTGACGCATGTCGCGCTCGTCGCGGTGAAAAGCGCATCGATAAAAGACAAAGAGCCTTGCTGTTTGGTCGCAAACGGCATCAGAAGCAACACCGTCCCCACCGCAATTATCACGAAAAAGCTCAACATCACGAGCCTTATCGGAGTAAAGACCCTGTCTTTTATGTTTTTTACGAACCGTTTTGTATCCATACCTTTCAGCCTTTACCGAAAACACTCCTTTCTCCCGCGCATATATGCGCAGACGGATCGATACTATTATACTATAAAATCCGTGCTTTGCAAACTTTTTTTGTCTCAAGGCGTTTCCTCAACCCTTTCGGGAGACTGTTTTTCTTTTCTTTTTCGTCTCTTTTTTGCCGACAAGTATTGAGTTTTCCGCGCTTTTCAACGACGGGAGAAAGCAAGCGCGCATCCTTTCGCTCTCCCGTCGAATTTCCGACGCGAAAACCGTTTTTGCGGTTTTTTTGCCAAAAACACAAAGCCTTTTCCCCGTATTTCCTTTTTTTGTATTATTCCCGCAGAGCAACGCACAATATTATTATGAAAAAAACAGTTGTCACGGTTGTTGTCGCACTGTCTTTATGCTTCCTGCTGTGTTCGTGCCGCGCAGTCGACGAAACTTTTTCAGAAATAACGTCGAGATACGACAACCTGGCGAAAGACGCGAAGATCTCCTCTTTTGAAGACGGCGCCGTCCTGATCGACCTCAAAAAGACGGCGACTTTCAACAGACTCGTCCTCAAAGCCCGCACCGACGAGACTTTCTCTTTCACGATAAGTCTCCCGTCCTCCCCTTCTCCTTTTTACGGCAACGATTTCATAGGCGGGTACAGATACTGCTCTTTTCCCGCCGTGACTACGGATAAGCTCGTCCTTTCCGTAAACGCGGAAAACGACCCGAAGATCTTTGAAGCGGAGGCGTATTACGTTCCCGCAGACGACCGCTCTTTTTCGGTCTCCTCTTACGTCACCGCAAAATACGCTTACTCTTTTCCCTCAAACCCGCCGACCGACTGCGACGCGTTCGACGTCGTGTACAGCGCATATATCGACAAGGACGCGCGGGTGCGCCTGCCCGACTATTACCTCGACGGGCAAAGGATAGACGGAGAAGACGTGCTGTCCGCCTGTGTAAAAAACGTCCGTTCCGCCTGCCCCGCCGCCAAAGTATTCGCGACCGTGCTCGGAGACAGAGAGTTCGACGACGGCCTAACGATGCAACAACGCCTCTCTTCCGCCTTTTCCAAGCGCGAAAAACTCGCTGCAGAGCTGCTCTCTTTCGTCGAAAAATACGCTCTCGACGGGATCTCTTTCGATTACGAATACCCGTTGACCCCGACCGACTATTCTCTCTTTGCCGACTTTAGCGCCTATCTGAAAACCTGTCTCCCCCCATACGTCTGCCTGTCCGCCGCGGTCAGCGCGTGGTGCGTGGATGAGAAACGCCTCGGCGCAAAGAGGCTCGCGCCCTTTGACAGAATAATCCTTATGTCTTACGACGAACCGGATAAACGAGGGTGCCATTCCACTTTTTACACGGCTTATTCACAGCTGAAACATCTGAAAAAAGAAGGCGTTCCTTTCGGCAAAATAATCCTCGGGATCCCGCTATACGCAAAGCCGACCGACGGCTCGCAGTATACCCCCGTATACGCCGACCACGCCGACTCTATCCCCTTTTTCTGTAATATTTCGTATGCGGATTGCGACGGACAGCTCAAACCCTGTTTCTTCAACGGGCGACAGCTCGTCGCGGACAAGACCGCGCTCGCCCTCGACGCGGGACTTGCCGGCGTGACCTTCTGGCATTACGGTCTCGACAGCTCCGACCCCGCGCTTTCTCTGATCTCCGTCGCGCGACGCATCTCCGACCCCCGCAAAGACCGCTGACCCGTCCGGAAAACCCGATTTCTTATTTGCAAAAGCAAAAAAAGATACGGCGCCGCTTTCCCTTATCCTGTTTCCGACGGTGTTTCCGCCCTTCTGTTTAAGAAACCCCCGCGACCGCGCCGCTGCCGCTTCTTCTTTCTTGTTGCTTTCAACGCAAAAAAGCCGCTCCCGAAGGAACGGCTTTCTTCTCCTCTGTCCGCGGTCACTGCGCGACTCTTTCCGTAGTCATCCTTTCCGCAGCCGCGGAGACCTCCTCGTCCGCCACGGGCGTCACTTTGCCGTCGTTGGGCACTCCCTTCTTCTCGTAGACCAGCTTGATCGGATTGTCGGAACCCGAACGCATTGCCTTTTTTATCACCCTGTGCATTATCACGAAATAAGCTATCAGAAGGAAGACGTCCGCTCCCACCCACGCCGACGGGCTTGAAAAACATATACCCGTGAAGCCGAACCACTTTGCGAGGAATATCGCAGCGAGAGATCTCATCAGAAGTTCCGTCGCGCCGGCAAGCATAGTAAGAGCGCTCCTTCCTATGCCCTGAAGCGCGTTGCGGTATACGAATATCGCCGCAAGCGCAACGTAAAACACTCCCTGCCAGAGCAAAAATTCTTTGCTGAGAGAGATTATCTCCTCGGACGCGTCCTTCACGAACAGCATGGTAAGCGGCTTGGCGCACGCGACGACAAAGACCAGGCTCGCGACCGCGCATACCGCGCCCATGATCATGCTCTCCGTCACGCCCTTGCGTATTCTGTGAAATTTGCCCGCGCCGTAATTCTGTCCGCAGTACGTCGCCACAGCCGTACCCAGCGCAGACATACTCTGCTGCGCCAGATTGTCAACTTTGGACGCCGCCGTATATGCCGTTACCACCTGCGTGCCCAGCTTGTTGAGCGCGGTCTGCTGCACCATCATTCCGATCGCGGTGATCGAATACTGAAGCGCCATAGGCACCCCGATCGCCAGATGTTGCAGATAAAACAGCGGTTTGTTGAGAAAGTGCTTCGCCTTTACCCTGCATACGGGGAAACGCACGAACATATATACGAAACAGCCGATCGCGGAAAGCGCCTGCGACAATACCGTCGCCCAGCCCGCCCCTTCGACGCCCGTGCCGAATCCGAGTATGAACAAAAAGTCGAACCCGATGTTGAGAAGCGCAGCAACGATCAGGAACACGAGAGGCGTCTTGCTGTCCCCGAGAGCGCGGAGCACGCTCGACGCCAGATTGTAAAATACCGACGCCGCAAGTCCCCAATATATCGTGACTATATAGTCGTATGAAAATCCGATTATGTCTTCGGGCGTCTGCATGAGTCGGAGAAGCGGCATCGTCGTGAATACGCTGACGAACGTAAGCGCCACCGTGAGCACGGCGGACAGAGCGATAGAGCTCGCTATGCTGCGCCTTATCCCTTCTTCGTCCTGCGCGCCGTAAAGCTGGCTCGTCTTGACCGCGAATCCCGCCGTCAGTCCCTGCACGAAACCTATGATGAGAAAGGAGATCGCTCCCGTTGCGCCGACGCCGGCGAGCGCTTCGTCCGAAATGGTCTGACCGACTATGACCGCGTCGATCATGCTGTAAAGCTGTTGAAAGACGTTGCCTATGAAAATCGGCAACGTAAAGAACAAAATGCTTTTGAACGGTTTCCCTACCGTCAGATCCTTCGTCATAGAATAATTCCTTGTGCAATTATTCTCACAATTCCGCCCCCGCGAAATACATACCTTATCTTTCTTTCCCGCGACATTATAATACACTTTTCAAAAAAGCGTATCATTTTTTCAAGGGTTTTTTTGTAAAATTTCAGCCGAAGGATAAAATGTTTTTTATTTTGTCTTTTCGCCGACAAAACTCTGTCTCAAAGCGCGCCGTCTGTCGTGTTTTCCCGGTTTTCGAAAGCGTCTTCTCCGTCTTCTTCCTCCCGCAACGCGTTGTTTGAAAAGGCACGTCGACCCCTGACCGCGTCGACAAGCGTTACCGCGGCGCAAATCACGATCACAACGCTGACGATTATACCCGCAACAGCGTTGGCATGATCGTTTGCCCCGTTGTCGGCAAAAGACAAAATCGCAGTTTGTGTCAGAACTATCGCCGCAAGCGCTCCCGTAAAATTTATCCTCTTCAGAGCCTTTACGAAACAACTGCCCCTTTTCCTCTCTTTCACCATACCGGCGATCGCCGCTCCGAGATCGCAAAACGACACCGCGGCGATAGCTATCGCGGGTATTTTGCCGAAATATACCGTCGACGGTATCCAGAATTGTCTGATAGCGCCCGCGCAATACAGCAACGCGGACGCGAACATAACCCCCGCGCACGCAATACAGAGGTTGAAATCTCCTTCTCCTCGCCCGCCTCTTTCTCCTTTGATGCACAACGCTTTGGCTATTGCCGTTCCGCACGAATAAAAAGCGGATACGACAACGAACACGGACGACGTGACCGCTCCCGCTGCAAATTTCACGATAACGGTCGCCGCACTCAAAATAAGGGAGTAAATTTTCGCTGCTGCTTTGTCTTTTGTTCTTTTTTTCGTTGTCATATCCGCCTCCCTCCGCGATCGACGCGGCATTGTCGGGTCTTTTTCAGATCTCTCTGTTTTCGAGCAAACCGTTACCCTGCTCGAGTACGTTGGCGAGGACCTCTTCTCCTCTGTCTATGGCGGGGATCACCTCTTTCGTCTTTTTGAGCACCATCTTATTGTATATCGGATAGGTCAAGCAACAAAGCGCAATGCCGACAAGCCCGAGTATCGAACCTCCTATCATATTCGCGACCGTCCCCGTCGAAGTCATCACGAGACTTATTCCTCCACCGAAAACAAGTACGGAAAAAGCCCCGAATATTCCGGCGAATATATTTGCGCCGAGCGTCTTGCTCTTTTCGAGAGACTCAAGCGATGTTCTCTCTTCTTCCGCCTTTTTCTCCAGCCTGACAAGCTCTTGTCTGTGCGCTATCCTGCGGTCTCTCCTTAAAGTAATAACACAGTTGCCTCCGACGGAAGAATCGACTTCGGTCGCCTCCCATCCGAAAGCCTCGTAAAAGTCCATGGTACGGGCTTTTTCGCTGTTCTTTACCGATTTGGTTTTGTATTCGTACGTTACGAAATTTTTTTCTTGCATTTTCTTTCTCCTTACAATTATTACCTCTCCGCAAAAATCCGTCGACTTGACTTTCCGTTGAGACAAGTGTATTGTAGTATACGAAAATTCCTTTTTCAAGCGCTCGAAAACGCTTTGAAACACAACCCCGCGCAATGTCGTGCGTTTTGAAACACAAAGGAGGTTTTTGTCTTATGCAATACACTACGGGAGACTATTCTAGGCATTACATCACAGAAGCTCTTTTCCGCCTTATGGAAGATAATCCATACAATGAGATAACCGTCTCGGACGTCGCAAGAAAAGCAGGGGTCGGCAGAGCGACTTTTTACAGATATTTCTCTTCAAAGGAAGACGTGCTCCGCTTCTTTTTCGACCGTGCAAAATCAGACTTTGCGAGCGAGCAGGTCTACCGCCCCCGCTGCAAAGAGGATTACCTCGACATAATAAAACGCGTGCTGACCTATATCCGAAAAAACAAACACCGCCTGCAACTTCTCGTCAAAGCGCGCCTCGAATATATTTATACGGATTACGTTTCTTCGGCGATGAACAAGACTTTTTCGGAAGAAAACGAAAACGTCTACCTCGCCGCAGGGTACGCGGGCATGATCTCTGCGATTACTCTGCGCTGGATAATGTCTGACTGTACGGACGACGAAAGCAACGTCCTCGAAGCGTTTTCTTCCATCGCGCTCGCCGGCATGGGCGATTGATCTTCTCTAGTCGATATTTTTATTTCAGATTGATTTTCCATGTCGGCTATTCTGCCGACTTTTTTACTTGTCTTCGCAAAATCTTTATCTTTCTTACAGGCACGCGTATCCGAGACAAACTTCCGACAATCAGACTAACGTCGAATTTGCCTGCTGCTCGTCGTGTTTAACGTCAGCACGTCATTGCGATCTTATCCGAATCCGCAGAAACACCCAAAAAGCCTCGCGGTCATAGACGGGCTTTCAGACGCATATCCTATCAAGGAAGGTGAATATGCAAAACAACGAAACAGTCAAAAGACAAAGCGCGGTCTCTGCGCAGACGGATTTCGAAAACGGCATCACTCTTACGGGCATAACGGAGATCGTCTCCTCTTCGGACAAGACTTTTACCGCCCGTGCGGGAGAGGGAGTGCTCGTCGTTCAGGGAGAAGGTCTCAACCCGCGCATAATCGACATAGAAAAAGGCACAGCCGTGCTCGGCGGCAAGATCTTCTCGGTCTCGAAAAGCAAGCAACTCACGCCCAAAAGTTTCTTTGCAAAGATGTTCAAATGACGGACGCGGGCAATCAGTTTGCGGTGATATGCGCGCTTTCCGCCGTCGGAGCGGCGGCGGGGTGCCTTCTCGCGGTCGTTCGATTTGTCGAAACGTCTCTCGGATTGCGTGCGATCACCCGGTTTCTATCCGAATTTGTTGTCACCACGGGTTGCGGCGCTTTGCTCTGGCTTGTCGTACTGCGGATGTGCGCAGGCGAAGTCAGGCTGTTTTTCGTCTTCCCGACAGCAGTTTTCGGCACGGTTTTGTTTATATGTATCTCAAAAGCGCTCATCCCTCTTGTTCCTCGGGCAAAAGAAGCGGCAAAGCGGTTTTCAGATTCACACAAAGACGGATTTATAGCCAGACACATACTAAAATAAGCCTTAAAAACCGTTTTTTCAATATCTTTCAGAATTTATATCTCTAATTCCGAAAATTATTTTTTTGCATTTTTGTCAACCTGTTTTCGGTTATTTGCCGTTTCCTTAAAGTTGTATCGCCATTGAAAATAACCGTTTTTTACATAAACATGAAATTCAGACGTTTTCGTCGGGTCGCTCATTATATTACGCGTGTTATAAAGGAAAATCCTGTTTTCGGCTGTTCAACGCGGTTCTCAAGCGTTTCAGCCTTTTTTCCTCGGTTTTTGCGATCTTTTCTTGGTTTTCCCTTGTAAACCCCGTTTTTCCCTTTATTTATCGGGCTTTTGCCGGTTTTTGCAGTTTTTCCGCTTTCCTTCCGTTAAAACGTAAAATGCCTTTGTTTATCGGGCATTTCGCTTGTTTTGTGGGGGTTTGCGCGTCTTCTTGCTTAAATCCTCGCAAAACCTCGGTTTTTCCTTTGCTGAAGCCTGATTTCGCCTTTTTCACTTTACTTCTGTCGTTTTCTCGTTTTTTACGCTCGAAACCCCCGAAAGTCCTTTGTTTCGGGCTTTTCGAGCCTCTTTTCACCCTTTTCTCCTTCTTTTGCTTTTTTCAGGGAAAATCACGCGGTTTTCCGTTGTTTTCTTTGATTTAGCCGATTCCGCCGCTCCGCCCGCTTTTTACTGTCTTTTCGGCTTTTTCGCCCGTTTTCTCTTTGTTTCCCGCCTTTATGCCGTTTCCGCCGTCTCGCGCTTTATTTCGCATAAAAAAGAGCGGAACAAACCGTTCCGCCCGCAAATTGCGTTGATTTCCGCGTTTCGACTCGTCCGCAGGAATTTTCCAGCGCCGCCGCCTCGCGCGCTCTTATTTTGCCGATTTCGCGCCCTTACGCCGCCTTTTCTCCTTATCTCTTGATGTAACCCTTGTTTTTCAGGCTTGCCTCGTAACACACCACGGTTGCCGCGACTCCGACGTTGAGAGAATCGCATTTGCCGAACATCGGTATGGAAAGCAACTTTACGTTCTTTTCGTACCACCCTCTCGAGATCCCGTATCTTTCGCTGCCCATTACGAACGCGCACCTCTTGCCGTAAGGATATTCGTAATAGCTCTTCTCCGCCCTGCTGTCGGTGAGATATATCTCAAATCCACGCGACGCAAGCGCCTCGTAACACTCGTCCGCGCTCGCAAATTCGACTATCGGGATATTGAGCACGCTCCCCATGCTCGATTGCAGCAGCTTGGGATGAGTCATACGCGCCTTTCTGTTGCAGATAAACACGGCGTCCACGCCCGCACCGTCCGCGACCCTTATCATCGTGCCGACGTTTCCCGGGATCTCCACGCCGTCGAGCACGAGCACGACGCTTTTGTCGTCGAAAGCGACGTCTCCGACCTCGCAAAGAGTCAGATACGCTATGCTCATTACCCCGTCGGGTTTCTCCCTTTCGCTTATCTTTTCAAACGTCTTTTCGCTTACGGTAAAGCGCTGATCGCACCTCTCGGCAAGCTGCTCGACAAGTCGCGCCGCCTCGATCGTGTATATCCTTTCGGGGCATATCAAAAGCGCGTGCAACGGCGTTCCCGCCTGCAATATCATCTTGTTAAACCACAGCCCTTCGGCAACGAATTGTCTCGTCGGATTTGGTTTGCTGTTGGAAACGAGTCCCTTGATATGCTTGACAATGGAGTGCCCGTCTCCGACCGCGTAAAACCTGTATTTAGCCGTTAGCGCGGCGATTATCTCTCTTGCCGCATCAAGTTCTTTCTGCATATTACCTCCGTCTTCGATAAAAAGATATCACACATAGGCTTTATATTCAAGCGTTTAATAAAGACAATAAGTCTCCAAAGCGGCAAAACCTTTGTCAAAAAGTCATTTTCAAAGCGAAATAGATTGCGTCAGTCGAAAAACCAAACCTCTTACAAGCGCGAAGACAGAGGGCGCAAACAGAGCGCACTGCAAACGCAAAATATACAAAGGAAAGCAAAACTCACATAAAAACCCGATCAGAGAAAAACAAGAGAAGAGAGGTCCCGCACCCGCAACAAACCACTCGGCACAACGAGTCAAAGACTTGTCTGACAAAAGCAGTCAATTCGCACAAAGAAAAATCCGTATACAACGGTAAAAGCACATCTTTTCAGAAGTACGGAATGCAAGAAGCAAAAAGTATTACTTTGCGTTAAAATTGTTTCACAAAATGCGTGAAACATTACGTAAAAATAATTTGTTTTTGAAAATTTAAGCCGAATTTAGTCTGACAAAATATAACCGGTTTTTATCAGTTGTATCGAATTTTTGATTATATTTGGTTATGAATTAGCCATAAAATTTATATAAAAGCCATATATTGTCTTGTTTTTGTCGGTTTTTGTTCCCCGTGAAACTTTTTTATTTTGACCGCATTGTTTAACAGTGAAACACCCTCGTTGACCGGTGCTTTTCGCCGCGAGCGGGTCCTGCCGGACGTACTGTCAGGCGTGGCAACCCTCGACGCGCCTTTTCGTCGTAATCCTTCATACCGAGGCGGCACACTTCTTGCTCTCCGTCAAACTTGCGTCTTCCGCAACGTCACGCAAGCAGGGAAGTTTTGTACAGTCACGCTTGCAGCCGTTGTCAAAATCGCGTTTCCTTTGGCTCACTCCTTTCAACGTCGCACATCTTCTTTTGTTCTCGCTTTCTCTTCATTGTATTGCGCGCGTTTTGCTTTTTCGTAATTCTTTTGATTTGTTCCTCTGCTTTCTTGTTTGTCCGACTATGAATCCGTTTCCGTTCTTTCGCGTATACGCATCAATACGCTTGCAAACGCAAAGCGGGCAGGGCGCGTTTTGACTCCTACTTTGATTTTGGGCTGTCCGAGCTTCTTTTGTCAAACGATCTTTGTTTTCTCTTATGTTGAATACGTTGATTTATACGCATCTCGATCAGATGTCGATCCCGATGTTTGCAAAATTACGCCGCCCTGCACACGCGCGTTACGCTTGTCTCATAGTCGAAAACTTCAGTCCTTCGGAAATGCAACGGTTTTCTGCTCTCGGAGTCTCGCTTATCTACACTTTCTATACGGCATTTTATCGCTTTTAGTTATAAAAGACTGTTTCTTTTTATATGCGGCCGCGCCCTCTTATTCCCGCCGTATTTATCCGAAACTTTTTTAAACAAAACCGCATAATAGGCACATGGCATAGCGCGCGCTCCGTACGAGCGGCGCCGGCAAAAGACCGTCAACGCCTTACCGTTTTTCTTTTTATCGTCTTTGCGTATGGCTTTGGCGCTTTTGTAGCAGCAACCCCTTTGCGAAAAAAGTTTTTTGCCGCACCTTATCTATGTTGAGACGTGGGCTCCGCCAATATAACGCTTTTCGTCGGTAAATGCGTACTGAAACGCGACGTCGGTTTCCGTTTGGATCGCATTTTCTCTAATCCTTGCATTTACACGCAGGCTTATTCTAATTGCAGCCTATGAACTTTATCTCCCCGAGCGGCTTTACCCCTTATCCGTACCGGATGCGAAATCTTTGGCAAAGTAAAATCCCTGCCCATATCTGTTTTTACTGTCGATAGAGCATACAACGATAAACTTCTTTAAAAAACGACGAGCTCTCCAGAACGGAATTTTCGTCTTTTCGTTTTGTTGTTAATAAGTCAAACCTTACACGGCGCCTATGTATATCCACGGTGTTTTGACGACGCCGCCTTTTCTTTGACTCATCGCGATCGCGTTTGTCGCCGCTCTTTGACGGGCAAGAGAACCTCAAGTCTGCCGCAAATCTTGTCACACACCGACGAAATCAACTCTTAGACCTCGCAGCCTCTCGCAACTTATGTTTGGAACGATCCCGCTTTTCTCTTTTAAAGCTCTTTGTTTCACATGGAACATATAATTTTCTGCTGAAACCGTGCCTTTATTGCCTTCGATTGTAAATCGTATGATATACGCTCCTCGGTTTTCTGTTCGCAGAGCCGGCTTTGTTTTTTTTTGCGCTTGTGCCGTCGCTGCCCAACCCCGCATAGCGCGACCCGGCTTCGATCGTTGCCGATCGATTGGTCTTTCAGATAATGCTCCGACAGCAGGGTAGCAGGCAAGGGCGAATACGTTTTGCTCTTGATTTTTAATCCCGCGGCGGATAACCCGGACAGCGTCTTCGCCATCTCGAATTCTCGCGCTTCGGTTGTCCACGTTCGATCGTTGTTTTACCTAATTTATAGATCTCTGTTTTTCCAGTTGTTCCGGCGTTCTTTCGCAATTAATTGCTATCCGGCTCCGATCCTGATTTTTGCCTTTATGCAAACCTTTCTATTGCGGAAAAAGGCCGTTTTTTGCTTTTTTCAAAGAATGTGCCGTCTTAAAGAGATTTTACTTTTTCTGTCAACGTCATTATCTGTCAAACGGGTTTTCTTCCTTTATTTTTCGGCAATATCTAAATTTTTTGCAAAGTCACGTCTTTCGTACTACTTTTTGGCTAACGCCGAGCGACAGTAAAGAGCGTTTCTTCTTGATCTGACGGAAAATCTGCTTTTCATTGTATCTGTTTGAGTTTTGACATCGTATTTTCTTGCCTTCATCATGCTTTCTCGTATAACCTGCGCGAAGCGCGAAAATTTTTGAAAATTATGACTCTATGGCTTTTAAATAGCAAAACCGCTCGTTAGAGTGACTCTTTTTGTCTTCAAACCTGCTGCCGCACGTTCTTTTCTTTATGTTTTTCAGATAAAGTGGAAAACTTTTGTGGTTTTTCAAGATTTCCACCGCTTTTTTCTTCTGTTTTTCAACATTTCTCTACACAATAATGATCGCGCGCTATTTCCTTTGGTCATTGTGGATAACTGTTCCGACATATCTGTTTCATGTGAAACTTCCCTTTGTTTGTCGGCTTTTTTTGTTTGACGTCAATCAATTGTTTATCACGTTTCGTTTCGTACTTTCACCGTTTGCCGCCTCTGACAGATCTGCAATGGCAGAGCATAACGTCTGTTTTGCGAGCCTGTCGCCTATAAATGCACTGTGCGACGTTGCCCGATAAGGATTATTTGCCGACGTTGCCTTGCAGAACATCGTCTAATAATGTTTTTGACGGATTTCTGTTCGTTGATTTTCAATCAATCTTCGCCTGTTGCTATTAACCGACTCGATTTTGCGTTATTATCGCTTTTCTTTTGTTATTTTACGACTTCAAGTCGTTTTGCCTTCTCAAATCAGCTTTTTTTCGCTGTTTGAATACTTTTTGGGAATTTACTCCTAAAATCGGCTTTTGCCACGCATTTTTTTGGTCTATAAAATCCTTCTTTTACGATTTTTTTGAAGGAATATACCTACATGTTTGCCCGTTTTCCCTTTTTATCTCATTATAATCGGTCAAAGTCCGACGATAATGAGCTGTTTTTTCGTAAATTTCCCTTTTCTGTTGCTTGTTTGCTTTCGGTTCTCCTTTGATTTGCGATCTCTTAAGAGCTCTCGTATTATTGCGGAAATGCGTCTGCCGAATTCGGACATCTGTCCGATATTTTACACTGTATTACTAATAGTTATGCGTGTCCGCTTTAACTCTGTTTTTTTATTTCGGAGTTGTTTTGCTTCTTGTTTCTATGTTTAGGTTTGAAACTTTTTAATAAATGTTTTTTTGCCTTTTGCGTCTTTACCTTTTATTTTCGGTTTTAGCGTCTTGACCGTTATTTTTTCGTTATTTCGTCTTTGGTTTTTATTCGCTTTGTCTCTTTTTGGAGATCTCTCTTTTCGACATTTGCGTCTCTGGTTTTTGTTTTTACTTTGTCGCTTCAGATCGTTTGTCTTTTTGTATATAGAGGATTTAGATTTTATGGGTATCTTTTTTCGCCGTTTTTACGTTTCCGTCTTTTCCTTTATGATTTCGGTTTAATCTTTTTAAAGTCGGACTCTCGGATTTTCCGCAGGGGATACGAAAACGCCGTCCTCGTTGTCATGTTTTTTATCATGCGCTCAAGCTCCGCTACCCGGGAGTAGCGTGTCGAAAGTTTGTTTTGTGGAAAACGAAAAAAGAGAAGGCGTTGCAGATTTCCCATACAAAAGAGTTTGCCTTGACCGCATCGATCTTTTATTCAAACCTTTCCAAAAAACTCTCTGACGTTCGCCGGGTTTTCTCTCTGCCCGCAACACCGTTGAGAATTGCGGCTGCTTTTTGGCGCAAAAGAAGTCAGTTTTAAGATGAAACCGAGCGAAAAACGAGGATTGCCGTGCGGATTGGCGATAAAACGGATAATCCCGGCAAACCCGACAAAACCGACGTTTTATGGCGTCTGATTTGCAAAACGCAGTGATTATACTGCCCAGAGCGCTGCAAAGTGCGGAACAAACTCAACCCGTATTGACTTTGCTTTTATCCTCATATATAATCGACTTAACCTCGGAGTGGGATGTTTGTTAAAGCTCTGCAACAGGAGGACAAATGTTAGAAGTAAAAAATCTCGTAAAGGTTTACAAGACGAAGGGCGGCGCAGACGTCAGAGCGATCGACGACGTATCCGTCCGCTTCGGAGACAAAGGAATGGTCTTTCTGCTGGGCAAGTCGGGGAGCGGAAAATCCACCTTGCTCAACTTGTGCGGCGGGCTCGATTTTCCCGACAGCGGGGAGATCGTGATCAAAGGCAGGAGCAGCAAGGACTTTTCTCAAGCCGACTTTGACAGTTACCGCAATACTTTCGTCGGTTTCGTTTTTCAGGAATACAACATATTGGACGAATTTTCGGTTGCGGACAACGTAGCGCTCGCGCTCGATCTTCAGGGCAGGAGCAAAAACAGATCCGACGTCACGGAAATACTCCGCTAGGTGGAGATGGAAGGTTTTGCCGACCGCAAGCCCAACACTTTGTCGGGAGGACAGAAGCAGCGCATAGCCATAGCGAGGGCGCTTGTCAAGAATCCGGAGATAATCCTTGCGGACGAGCCGACGGGCGCGCTGGATTCCGCGACGGCATTGAATTTTCGGCGACGAAAGAGGAGATCGACGCCGCTTTCGAGTTCCTGTCCCGATACTGCGATCTGTCGGGGATATCCGACCTTTCCCTGACCCTTTCGGATACGTCGGGAAAGACGGTTCTCAACACGAAGATAAAATGCGTCGGTTATTATTACGGCGGCAGCGCGATCTCCAACGTATATGCGGGCGAAAAGCTGTATGAAAAGATCTCGTCCGAATATTCGTCTTACGTTCCCGCAGACCCCAACGGCGAGTTCTACTCCGTCGAGGAGACCGCGTACGTCCAGCCCGCGGACGCGAAATACAACTTCTTTGTGATACCCTTCCCGGAAGACGCGGCTCTGAACGCGCTCATAAACGACGAGAACGCGGTCGCGAAAGACGACTCGTTCTTCACCCTTTCGACGCCTTTGTCGTCCCAGCTGAAATTCGTCAACGAGCTTATCGACAGCCTCGAAAAGATATTCCTCTGGGTGGGCGTTGCAATGGCGTTGTTCTCGATGCTGCTTTTGTTCAACTTCATATCCGTCTCCATCTCCAACAAGAAAAAGGAGATCGGCATTCTCCGCGCGGTAGGGGCAAGGAGCACGGACGTGTTTACGATCTTCTATGCGGAATCCTCGATAATCACGCTTATCTGTTTCGCGCTTGCGATGATAGCGTGCTTTGCGATATGCCCGATCCTCAACAGCCAGATCGCGGCGGCACTCGGCGCGTCGATATTCGTTTTCGGGCCCGTATCATGGCTCGTGATGCTGGGCATAGCTGTGCTGACGTCGGTCGTCGCAACCTTCCTGCCCGTATATGTTATTGCGAAAAAACGCCCCGTCGAGAGCATACGCGCGCTGTGAAGCTGTCTTAACGACAGATACGGAACCGGGGAGAGAGCGATCTCTCCCTTTTTTTGTTTATTTTCCTGCCCGTGTCTGTTATCCGCACGATTTTATGCAAAACCGAAGACCTTTTTTCCGTTTCTTTCATTTTGTTCCGCCTTCTTTTTGCCCTTATTTTTCTGTTCGGCGTCCGCCTTATTCTTTCACGCCGTCCCTTTCGCGTTCACAGCCGAAAAATCTCCTTTGCGCTCAATTACTTTATTTGACTGTTTTTTACTTGACACGGCTTCTTTATTTATATTATAATACATTCGCTATTGTGGAAAACAGTTCGCTTTTCGCGCCTTTTTCCGCGCCGCACGCGTTTGCGGCAACCGTATAACGACAATACTAAAAAGAGAGGATAGATTTATGAAAAGAACGTTCCAACCCAAGAAGCGCCAGCGCAGCAAAGTGCACGGTTTCAGAAAGAGAATGAGTTCTACCGGCGGCAGAAACGTCATCAAGAGACGCAGAAACAAGGGCAGAAAACATCTCAGCGCGTAATTTATGCAAAAACGGTATAGGCTGACCAACAGTCGGTCGTTCGATTATCTATACCGTAAAGGCACCTGCGTACGCGACGGGCTTCTCGTGCTCTATTACGCTCCTTCAAACAGAGGTATGAGAGTCGGGTTCTCGGTGAGTAAAAAAGTGGGAAAGAGCGTCGTGCGCAACAAGACGAAGCGCAGACTCAAAGAGGCTTTCCGCAAACATATTCCTGAGATAAAACACGGTTTCAACTATCTGATAGTCGCTCGCCCGCAGCTTGCGGAATGCGATTTTCACGAGATCGAGGAAAGACTCGTCTCTCTGCTCGCAAAGGCGGGCATGACGACGGAGGTCGCATGAGCGTGACGTCTCTCCTCGTCGGAGTTTATAAACAATATTACAATCCCGTGTTGGGCGGTCGTTGCAAATACACGCCAAGCTGTTCCTCATATATGGTGCAGGCGGTGAAGAAGCGCGGATTTTTGTGCGGATTCGTTTTGGGGATATGGCGAATGCTCAGGTGCAACCCCTTTTCGAAGGGAGGATTTGATCCCGTCAAAGACAATTTGAGAGGTCGTGCAAAATGGCTTTTATGAACACTCTGCTTTCTGCGGAGATGACAAATCTTGTCGGCAAACTCTTGCTTGAGTTGTATGAAAAAATAGGCGATTTCGGATGGACGGTCGTCGTATTCACCTTGCTTTTGCGCACGGTGGTACTTCCTTTCGACATCTGGCAGAAAGTCGCCATGAGAAAGCAGACCAAGGCGATGGAACGTCTGCGCCCGCAGCTTGAAAAACTGCAAAAGCAGTACGCCAACCATCCCGACCTTCTGAGACAGAAGCAGTCCGAGCTGCAAAAGAAAGAAAAGGTCAATATGTTTGCTTCCTGTCTGCCGATGATAATCACGCTCGTCATCTTCTTCGTCGTCTGGGCAGGATTCAGGGCGCTCGTCGTGTACGAAAACGAAGTCATCATCGAAAAACTCGCCGCGATCTACAACGCCAACAAAGACGTGCTTTCGGCAGACGAGCTCAACGCTCTTCTCGCAAAGAGCTACGATCTGCACAGTTGGGGATGGGTCAAAAACCTGTTCATGTCCGATATCGGCACAGACGTCATTCCCGACTTCGATATGTACCTCGGCTCCAAAATAGGCGCTACATGGCCCGACAATCTCGGCACCGACATCACCTATCAGACGCTCGTCGGTCCCGCAATGGAGCTTTACAACAAGACCGGCACCTGGGATTTCAAGAATTGGAACGGCTATTTCGTACTGCCTATCCTTTCGATCGCAACCAGCTTCATCAGCACCAAACTGATGCAAAGCCAGAATCCGCAGATGTCCACCGGCAATCCCGAACAGGACAAGACGCAAAAGGCTACCGCAAAGATACTCAATTATATGATGCCGCTCATGCTGGGCGTTTTCGCCATCATGTACAGCGCGGCGTTCGCTATATACTACTTCCTTAGCAACGTGTTCACGACGGTGGTCAGCCTTATATTCAATCTAATTATGAAAAGAAAAGACAAGCAGGAAAAGGACAACGCGTTGTCCGCGACCTACGTCGGAGGAAAGAAATGAAAGAAATAGAAATCACCGCGTCCAGCTATGAGGACGCACTTGCGCAGGCCCTCGAGCAGTTGGGTCTGACCGAAGATCAGGTTGAAGCCCAGATCGTAAAACAATCGGGACTCATCCGCAAAAAGGTAACAGTCAAAGTCACGCAGAAGGCGACCCCCAAGGATATTGCGATCGACTTCATCAACACCCTTATTCAAAAGATGGGACTTTCTTGCACCGCAACGATAAGAGAAGAGGACGACGCTTATTACGTCTCCCTGTCGGGCAAGGACACGGCTACGCTCATCGGCTACCGCGGCGACGTGCTCGACTGCGTGCAGTACCTCACTTTGCTCGTCGTCAACAAGACGTCCGAGCTGGACAAGAGAATAATCATCGACGGCGAAAATTACAGAGAAAAGAGGACGATCGTCCTTTCAAAACTCGCCAAAAAGCTGGCTATCAAAGCGGCGAAGACGGGCAAAGACGTGACGCTCGAACCGATGAACCCGTTTGAAAGACGCGTCATCCATTCCGCGCTCGCGGACGACAGATTCGTCACGACGGAAAGCGAAGGAGAAGAACCCAACCGCTATATCGTCATCAAACCCAACAAGAGGAGTTTCTCCGACCGTCCCCGCAGAGGCGGCAACGGCGGCGGCAGATACGGCAGCAGCAACAGAGAAGGCGGCAAGTTCAACGGCGGCAGACAGGGCGGCAACAGAAACGGTTACGGCAATTCTTCCGCTCCCGTCCAGAAAAGCGAACCCAAAGAGGAACAGCCCAAGGATATGTACAATCACGAGTACAGCATCAACTTCAAACGCACGGGCGGCGGCAAGTTGAGAAGTTTCGGAGAAAAGAAACGCACTTTCTGAAACGGTTAAGACTAAAAATATACGGCGCGCTTTTCCGGCGCGTCGTTTTTTTATTCCGGACGCGGTATTTGACGTCTTTCCGCGTTTTCGTACGCGAATGGAAAACCGCCTTCGGAACATCGAAAAACCGCCGCATAAAGCGGCGGCATTTGCTTTTACCCGCGCAAAAGCGCGAGCGTTTGTCATTTGCCGAGACAGAATTTTGAAAAGATTGCGTTGACGATGTTTTCGTCCGCGGTGCTTCCCGTTATCTCTCCGAGAGCGGAGTAGGCGTCCCTCATATCCACGAGTATACATTCGGCAGGCTCGACGTCAAAGCCGTCTCTCGCCTGAACAAGACTGAAATACGCGCGCGAAAGCGCGTCTTTGTGGCGGCTGTCTGTCACGATATTGCCCGAAAAATCCACGCCGCCTTCTATCACGCTGTCCACTATCGCGCGTTTGAGCGCGTCAATCCCCGCGCCCGTCTTTGCGCTCACGAACACGCCTTTGCGGTCGTCCTTTGCGTGCGGCTTGTCGTCCTTGTTGAAGACGTAAAGCACTTTTGCGCCGCCGAGAGAGGAGAGTATCTTCTTTTCTTCTTCGTCAAAATCTCTGCCCGCTTCCGTGATAAACAGCACAACGTCGCTGCTCCCGGCTATCTCGCGGCTTCTCGTCACGCCCAGCTTTTCCACCTTGTCGTCCGTCTCGCGTATGCCCGCGGTATCTATCAGGTTGATCAGAAGCCCGTCGACTTCGATGCGCTCTTCAAGGCTGTCTCTCGTCGTGCCGGCAACGTCGGTCACGATCGCCCTGTCCTTGCCCGTCAGAGCGTTCAGGGTAGAGGACTTGCCCACGTTGGCTATGCCAACTATCGCAACGTCTATTCCTTGCTTGACATAGCTGCCCGTCTTTGCGGTCGCGAGCAGTTTTTCGAGTTCTCCGCACAGCTCCGTCACGGTGTCTTTGGCAACCTTGCGGCTTTCTTCTTCCATTTCTTCGGGGTAGTCAAGCGCGGCTTCCATCGTCGCTATCGCGTCGAGCAGTTTTTCCTCAAAGGCGAAAACGCTTTTGGACAGCTCGCCCGTCATAGAACGGTAAGATGCCTTGAGCTGGGCTTCGCTTTCCGCATTGATCATGGATATGACCGCTTCGGCGTCGCTCAATGCAAGTTTGCCGTTGAGGAACGCGCGCTTTGTAAATTCGCCCTTGTCCGCGGCACGCGCGCCCGCCTCCGTACAGCCCTTCAGAATCTCCTGTACGATCCTTATGCCGCCGTGACAATGTATCTCAAAAATATCTTCACCCGTGTAGGTTTTCGGCGCTTTGAAATATACGCCGAGGCATTTGTCCGACACTCCGCCATGAGTCGCCGTGCCGTAATACATCATATTGGGGACCGCGTCTTTCAGGTCTTTGAGACGGGCGGTCCTGAACACCCGCGACGCCACTTTGAGAGCGTCGTCTCCGCTGATCCTGACTATTCCTATCGCTCCGACTCCGACGGGAGTGGATATTGCCGCTATCGTCTGCATATCGTTCTCCGCAAGGTTTTTTAACGCTTATAATATATCACACGCGCGCGTCGATTGCAAATAAAAGCGCGTTGTGCTATAATTATCCCGCAATACGAAAAAGGAGAGGACTGTGGAGCGCAAGTACGACGAAACATACGACGCAGTGGTCATAGGCGCGGGACACGCGGGTGTCGAAGCGTGCCTTGCTCTCGCGCGCCTCGGACTCAAAACTCTCGTCGTCACTCTGTCTCTCGACGCCATATCTTTTATGGCGTGCAACCCCGCTATCGGCGGCACCGCAAAGGGACATCTCGTCCGCGAAGTGGACGCTCTCGGCGGGCAGATGGGGTTGAGCGCGGACAAAAATCTGCTTCAGATAAGAATGCTCAATACGGGCAAGGGCGCGGCGGTACAGAGTCTGCGCGGACAGGCGGACAAGTCCTCTTATCATCTTTATATGAAGCGCGTGCTCGAACGCGAAAAGAACCTGACCGTCCTGCAAGGAGAGGTCGCGGAGATACTCACCGAAAACGGCAAGGTCGTCGGCGTAACGACCCTTCAAGGACAGGCGTTTGCCTGCAAAGGCGTCGTCGTCGCGACGGGCGTATATCTCAATGCGGACATCATAATAGGCGAGTTCCGCCAGCAGACGGGTCCCAACGGTTTTTGCCGCGCCACGGCGCTGACTCAATGCCTGCTCGATATGGGCATACCCACCCGCCGTTTCAAGACGGGCACTCCCGCGAGAGTGGACAGAAAAACTATAAATTTCGACGCGATGACGGTTCAGAACGGCGACGAAAACCTCTATCCTTTCTCCTTTATGACCGACGGTTTCATAGAAAACAGACAGTCGTGCTACCTGACATATACGACCGAGGAGACAAAGCGGATAATCATGGCGAACATAGCGCGTTCTCCTCTTTACAACGGCAGCATAAAGAGCACTGGTCCCAGATACTGTCCGTCCATAGAGGACAAGGTCATGCGCTTTGCGGACAAGGAAAGACATCAGATATTCATAGAGCCGGAGAGCGCCTCGACGGACGAAATGTACGTCCAGGGTATGAGCAGTTCGCTGCCCGTAGACGTGCAGATCGCAATGTATCATTCCGTCATCGGACTTGAAAAATGCAGGCTCATGCGTTACGCTTACGCGATCGAATACGACTGCATAGACTCTACCGCGCTCTATCCTTCGCTTATGACCAAGTGCGTCGACGGGCTTTTCATGGCAGGTCAGCTCAACGGCAGCAGCGGCTATGAAGAAGCGGCGGCGCAGGGCATAATGGCGGGCATAAACTGCGCGAGATACGTCACGGACAAGGCGCCCGTGATACTCGGCAGAGAGAGTTCTTATATCGGCGTACTTATCGACGACCTCGTCACCAAGGGCACCAACGAACCATACCGCATGATGACCGCGCGCGCGGAACACCGCCTGAATTTGAGACAGGAAAACGCAGACGAAAGGCTTACTCCGATCGGCAGGGAGATAGGGCTTGTCGACGACGCGCGTTACGCCCGTTTTCTTGACAAAAAAGCGCAGTTGACGAAGATAGAAGAGGAGCTTGCGACAATCGTTTCTCCGTCGGTTTCCGCACCACTTTTCGAGGAGTCGGCAACCGGCTACGTTCCCCGCACGAGTATGTCTCTCAAGGAGATACTCAAACGCTCGGGAGTCACCGCGGAGCTTCTCGTCAGACATTTTCCGCAGTTTGAAAAATACGATCTCCGTTATATCAGAGAGGTCGCCACGGTCGCAAAATACGAAGGCTATCTGACAAAACAGCTTTCCGCGATAGAGCGCACGAAAAAGCTGGAAGACAAGGCTCTGCCGGCAGACGCAGACTATCTTTCGATCGAAGGTCTGCGCATTGAAGCGAGACAGAAGCTGGACAAGATCCGTCCTCTCAACCTCGGGCAGGCTTCGAGGATCTCCGGCGTTTCGCCCGCCGACATAACCGTGCTTATGGTATGGCTTGCAAGGAGGGGAAAGTGATGGCGGAGTTTCAGCTTCTCAAAGGTTTTTTGCAGGACAACGGACTGTATTCGGAAGAAACTTACAAGAAATTTCAGACCTATTTCGACCTCGTCGTCGAGACGAACAAGTTTATGAACCTGACCGCCATCACCGACGAAAAGGACTTTGAAACAAAACATTTTCTCGACAGCCTCTTGCCGTGGCGCGAATTTGTCGGCGCAAAAAAGGTCGCGGATATAGGCAGCGGCGCGGGTTTCCCCGCGATACCTCTCGCGATAGTCATGAGCGACGTAAATTTCACGCTCGTGGACAGTCTCAACAAAAGGGTGAATTTTCTCAACGACGTAATTGAAAAACTCGGCTTGAAAAACTGCGTGGCGGTACATTCCCGCGCCGAGGATTTCGCAAAAGACAACAGAGAAAAATTCGACGTCGTCACCGCAAGAGCAGTCGCCGCTCTGAATATTCTGCTGGAATACACCGCACCTCTTTGCAATGTGGGCGGCAAGGTGATCGCGTACAAAGGTTCGGGGGCGGAAGAGGAGATCGCCGTCGCAAAAAACGCCGCGTCCGTTCTCGGCTGCAAACTTTCAAAAACGGCGGATTTCACTCTGCCGGGAGGAGATTGCCGCACAGTCGTCATATATTCAAAGACAAAACTTTGCGACAAAAAATATCCAAGAAGCGGCAACAAGCCGAGATCGAATCCTATCGTCTGACATTTTTTCTCTTTTTTCAAAAAAGATCTTGAAAAAAAGATCTTTTTATTGTTGCGACTAAAAAATACGCCCTTTCTTTTTTTCTGAGCCCGCGTGCGTATTCGTGTTTTATATTTGCAATTTTTGTATTGCAATCGCAATGCGTATTTGTTATAATTGACTTGTAAGACAACTGAAAACAGTATAATACGTTATTTTACTGTTTATTACTGCATTACGAGGTACATATGGCTAAAAAATCGGAAGACCGCTCCACGATCGACCTGGCGATAAAGCTCGCCAACGACGATACGAAAGACGAAAAGGTCACGCAGATCGAAACAAAACTCATCGATACAAATCCAAACCAGCCGAGAAAACGCTTTGACGAAGAATCTTTGCAGGAGCTTGCCGTAAGCATTAAAAATTACGGCGTAATACAGCCCATTCTCGTTTCACCCAAAGAGGGAGGAAGATATGAGCTTATCGCGGGCGAAAGAAGATTGCGCGCAAGCAAGATGGCGGGACTTTCTTTTATCCCCGCAATCGTCAAGAGATTTACGGAATCGGAAATGGCGGAGATCGCTCTCATCGAAAACCTGCAGAGAGAAGACCTCAACCCGATAGAAGAAGCGAGGGCATACCGCGCGCTGATGGACAAGTACGGTTTCACGCAGGAAGAACTTGCGGACAAGCTGGGCAAGTCGAGACCTGTAATAGCCAACAGCCTGCGTCTTCTTTCTCTCAATCCCGTTGTCGTTGAAATGGTGGAAACGGGCAGACTTTCGGCAGGTCACGCAAGATGCCTCGCCGCGATAAAGGATATGGGCGTGCAGGCGACCTACGCGCTTGCTGCTTGTGACAAACAGCTTTCTGTCAGACAACTCGAAAATATGGTCAGGGCATACTTAAAGCCCGGCAAAGAACCAAAGACGCAGAGAAAGACTTTTATTTCTCCCGAACTAAAAGAGCTTGTCAACAATATGCAGCGCACGTTCGGCACAAAGGTCAAAGCGGTCGGAAACAACGAAAAGGGCAGAATATTTATAGATTATTATACAAAGGACGACCTTATCAGGATATACGAGCTCATAGATACCCTGTCTGAACAGGAGTAAAACACAAAAGATTTTGATACAATTCAAAAAAAATAAATACCAAAGACTCGAGCATACAAAAAGATCATGACGTACAAAAGAATTTACAAAAGATCTTAAGATACAAAAGTTTTTGAGTACAAAAGATTTCCGCTTACATAAGAAAAACCCGAAGGTACGCCTTCGGGTTATTTTTTTTGTAAAAAGATCGTCTCTGTAAAACGTCTTTTTCTTTTGCCAAACAAAAGATACCCGTTAAACAAGCATATTTCAAAAGAACGCGCACGTTGAGTCAGAGGCTTGCTTTTTCCCGCTTTATCGGTCATAATTTAATTATGATAAAGAGAGACAAGGCGTTTGCCGCAATCTTCACGTTTGAGATAATCGCCATACTTTTTGCGGCGTTCGGGATATGGATAGCCTATACAAACGACAACATAGAGGTGTCTTATTACGACGTAAAAGACGACCTTATTCCCGACGAGTTTGACGGCTTCAAAATCGCGCACGTTTCCGATCTTCACAACAGAGATTGGGACGGCAGAGCAGAAGACCTCATTGCAGCCGAAAAACCCGACATAATAGTCGTTACGGGAGATATGGTGGATTCTTCCGACAGATATTTCGACAACTCTCTTAACTTCTTAAAAGAGGCAGTAAAAATTGCTCCCGTATATTACGTCAGCGGCAATCACGAAGCTAATATGACAGATTATGACTCTCTCGAAAAATCGTTTGAAAACGCAGGCGCAACAGTCCTCAACGACGAAAACGCGGTTTTGCAAAAAAACGGCTCTCAAATTAATCTTATAGGTTTGAGAGATCCTGCGTTTGAATTTGAATATGCTTCGGACAATACCGTAAAAGAGCATATCGCCGACGTCATAAATTCTCTTTCAAAAGAGGGGATTTTTAATATCGTATTGAGTCACAGACCCGAGTATTTTGACGTCTACGCTTTGACAAACGCAGATCTCGTACTCTGCGGCCACGCGCACGGCGGGCAGATCAGGATAGGAAACAAAGGTATCTTCGCGCCGAGTCAGGGATTTTTTCCCGAATACACGGCGGGAATACACGAAAAAAACGACACTTTCATGATTGTCAGCAGAGGACTCGGCGATTCCGTGCTCCCTCGCGTGAACAATATGCCGGAGCTTGTATTCGTCACTTTGAAGTCTTAAAATCAACTTTTTATTTATTCCTTTAACATATCATTTATTTTTTTTATACTTTATCTTTCTTTTCACAAAAACCACGCTTTTTGTGAAAAGTACCTTGCAAAAAGTCGAGTCTTGGCGAGACTTTTTGTCAGGAAGGGATAACGTAAGGGAAAACAAAATTCAAGCGTATATGAAAAGCAATTCATTGCTTTGATTTAGCGTAGCAATTTTGGTGTCCCTTGCGAAAAGTAGCCACGCTTTTTGTGAAAAGTACCTTGCAAAAAGTCGAGTCTTGGCGAGACTTTTTGTCAGGAAGGGATAACGTAAGGGAAAACAAAATTCAAGCGTATATGAAAAGCAATTCATTGCTTTGATTTAGCGTAGCAATTTTGGTGTCCCTTGCGAAAAGTAGCCACGCTTTTTGTGAAAAGCACCTTGCAAAAAATCGAGTCTTGGCGAGACTTTTTGTCGGGAAGGGATAACATAAGTGGAAACATGACCGCCGCGTATATGAGGAGTTTATGACGATTAAGCGTCGTGAATTTGATGCCGTTGTTAGTAGTTTAGGTCAAAAGACCTAAAATCAATCATTTCCATAATAACATTAAATAGCATAAGGTAAAACGATTATTTTCTTTCGGGAAAACCACGCTTTTTGCCGAAAGTGCCTTGCAAAAAGTTGAGTCAAAGCGAAACTTTTTGTCGGATACTTTAAGAAAAAAGGTTACTCTTAATTTTTTATATTGCTTAATGCTTTCAGGCTACGCAATAAACCGCGCAGAAGGGTTGCAGGTTTTGTACGAAGGAGAGTGAAAAAGCGACCCGGTTTACTTGTCGTAAACGATTGTGAGAGTCGACTCGATGACAGGGTAAAATATGTCTATTACTTTTTTATTATGTAATTCAAGTTACGCGATAAACCGCTTAAAAACTTTTATTTTTTAATTCTATTTACAAAAACCACGTTTTTTGTAAATAGCACTTTATAAGACCGAAAGCCGCAGGGTGAGGTCGAGGCATGGAGGGGATAGCATAAGGGGAAACGTTTTTTAGTACACAAAAAAAGACTTCTTACCAAAGGTAAAAAGTCTTTTGACTGTACGTTAAGAAAAACGGTGCCTCTTATGAGGAGCGTCAGCGACTGAACCCGCCGCGAAGAGGAAGTATCATATACAAATACCCGTCTCCTTCCACGGGGGTTATCGTACTCGGGGAAGTGGGGTTGGTTAGGCTCAACTTTATGAATTGATCGTCTATCACCTTCATGCAGTCGAGAAGATATTTGGAATTGAAAAGGATCGTCATGTCTTTACCCGTGGAGAATACGGAGATGACCTCTTTTACGTCGCCGAGCTCGCTGTTGGAGGAGATTGTCATTTTGCCGCCTTCTTTGATCTCTATCTTCACCATATTAGCCTTTTCAAAGCGGCTCATGACATAAGTTCTTTCAAGGCTGTTTTCAAGGATCGTTTTGTCGATCGTGATCACAGTCTCGAAACCAATCGGTATGCTGGACTCATAACGCGTAAATACGCCTGTCATAAGGTTGCTTATTATCTTTGTATGCTTCATGTCCACCATTATCTTTTTGGGGCAGAAATTGAGGCTTACGACCTCTTCGTCCTCTTCGAGCAGCTTGTATATCTCGCTGAGGTTTTTGGCGGGTATGATAGCCGTAGTATCGGGATATTCCATCACAAGATCTTTGACGGTCACTGCGAGGCGGAAGCCGTCGAGAGCGACGCATTTTATCTTGTTGCCCTTTATCTCTATGAAGCAGCCTTTCAGGACGGGTCTGACGTCGTCGGTAGCGGCGCAGAATATCGTCTTGCCTATCATGTCTTTGACGTCTTTCTGAAGCATATCGACGCTGACTTCGTAATCGAATTGCTGGATAGGCGGGTAGTCCTTGAGCTTCATCGCTTTGAGGGTAGTCTCGCTGTCCATATATTTTATCACGAAATTCTGTTCGTCCATATATGAGAGTTCAACGTCTTCGTCGGCGGGGAGTTTTCTTACGAGTTCGCCGAAAAGTTTGCCGGGTACGAGCGCTTCGCCTTCCATCTTTACGTCCGCCGTAATGGTTTTCTGGATCGCGAATTCGGTATCGGTAGCGGTCAGGGTCAGAGATTTGCCTTCCGCGGTCAGTTTTATACCTTCGAGAATAGGCATGGTTTTTTTGATCGGGAGAGCCTTCATGACTCTCGTCAATGCTTCAGACAACAGATTTCCTTTGCAGCTTAATTTCATATTTCCTCCGCGCCCTGTACGACAGGGTCAATTATTACATATTTATATATTATCGAGTGGATAATATAAATCCTAATAAAGGGTGTGTATATGTGGATAACTTTTTTATAACCCGTTTTACAGGCACCCGCATTGAATTTTGATTATCCGTATTTCAGGGAAAACAATGTTGACAAGTCAAAAAAGTTTTCCACATTATCAACAGAGAAGGTTTATTTCTTCTGTATCATCGCTCTTATGTCGTTGATCTGCGCCTGCGTCATCGGGTCGGATTTGCAGAGACTTGTTATTTTATCGCGCGCGTACATGACCGTCGTATGGTCTCTTCCTCCGAAATATTCCCCTATACTCGTCAGGGGTATGCCGAGCATATCATTTATCAGATAAATAGCTATCTGTCTTGCGTTCACGATGTTTTTGACCTTCTTTTTGCCGACTATATCCGCGCGCTTGATGTTGAAATAAGTGCAGGTGGCGTCCACGATGTTGTCGATGGATATGACGTGCGTCGTGACGTCGATATAGTCTTTGAGGGCATCTTTTGCCGTATCTATATCGCAGACTTCCTTTTTCATGAGAGAGCAGTAGAACATGACTTTTGAAAGCGCGCCTTCAAGCTCTCTGACGTTGGAACTGATATGTTCCGCAATAAAGAATATTACTTCGTTGCTTACGCTGAATTTTTTTATTTCCGCCTTTTTTCTCAAAATGGCGACTCTCGTCTCCACCGACGGATTTGTTATGTCGACGGTAAGACCGCTCTGGAATCTCGATTTAAGTCTTTCTTCGAGGAAAGTGAGCTCTTTCGGGTGACGGTCGCTTGAGAGGACGATTTGTTTTTTGTTCTGGTACAGGTCGTTGAAGGTGTGAAACAGCGCTTCCTGCGTGCTCGTCTTGTTGGCGAGAAACTGTATGTCGTCTATCATCAGGACGTCGGCGTTGCGGTATTTTTCCCTGAAACTCTTGTTGAGTTTGTTGTCCTTGTTTTTCATCAGGGAATCTATAAATTCGTTGACAAACTGTTCCGTGGTGACGTAAAGTATTTTTTTCTTTTTGTCCACCGAAAGGATATAATTGCCGATAGCGTGCATTATATGCGTCTTTCCGAGTCCGACTCCGCCGTAAATAAACAGCGGATTGTAGAGGACGCCGGGATTTTCCGCGACCGCTTTTGCGGCGCTCGACGCGATGTTGTTGCAGTCTCCGACGACGAAATTGTCAAACGTGAAAGAAGGGTCGAGGACGTTTTTGTAGACGTCTTCTTCGGTCGTCTTTTCCTGTTGGACGGGTTCTTTTTCGGGTTTGTAATTAGCCGCTTCGTCTTCAAGTACGACTATGACGTCGGTGACGTAAGTGCCCGACTTTTCTATCGCTTCTTTTACGACGGTGTCTCTGAAGCCGTCCACCGTTCTCTTTACCGAGACGAGGGGGGCGACGAGAATGAGCTTGTTGTTTTCGACGGTCAGCGGCACGAGTTTTCCAAACCACATCTCGTAGCTGACCGTGGACATAGAAGCCTCTATATAAGATGAAATATCCTTCCAGATTTTTACGCTTTCGTTCATATCTATATTATTATAATATCATTTGAAAAATTTTTCAATAAAAAAAGAGGTTGATTAAAGCATCCGCTCACGCTTTTTCTATCCTGCCGGAGCTGACCCTGAAAAGAGTGAAAGGGACGTTCTCGTCAAATTCGGTACAGGTGATCACGGTCTGAAGGGAAGAAGACATTTCAAGAAGTCTCGCGCGTCTGTTTTCGTCAAGCTCGCTCAATACGTCGTCGAGAAGAAGCACGGGTTTTTCCCCTATCTCCTCTCCGAAAAGGTCGATTTCGGCAAATTTGAGGGAGAGAGCCGCACTGCGTTGCTGACCCTGCGAGCCGTATTTTCTGACGTCGACGCCGTCCACCGTTATGTCAAGATCGTCGCGGTGACAACCGAAGGTCGTGAAATTGAGCTCGGTATCCTTTTCAAACGATGCTTTGAGGGATTCGAGAAACTCTCTTGCAAGTTCTTCCTCGTCGTCGTAGCCGAGCGAGCATTCGTAGGAAAGAGAAAGGTTTTCCTTGCCGCCCGAAAGAGAAAAGTGAGATTTTTGCGCCAGCTCTTTGAGTTTTTCAATGAAAAGATAGCGTTTTTTGATTATGAAAGCGCCGTATTTTGCAAGCTGGGTATCCCATACGAAAAGAGTCTCTTTGAGAGTATTCGTTCCGAAGCCCGATTTGAGAAGTTTGTTTCTCTGTGCGAGCACGTTGTTGTATTTCTGAAGGGAGTAAAGGTAATTTTTAGACTGCTGACACAGGCTTATATCTATAAATCTGCGCCTCTCCTGGGGACCGTCCTTTATCATTCTGAGTTCGTCGGGGCTGAAATAAACTACGTTGAGAACGCCTACGACGTCGCTGAGTTTAGAGCAGGGGAGACCGTCCAGCAGCAGTTTTTTCTTATCTTTGTTGTCCACCAAAAGGGTAATTTCATGATCTCTGAACTTTTTGCCCACCGTCAGATTGATATAAGCCTGTTTTGCAGACCAGTTTATCATCTCCTTGGAGTGGTTGGTGCGCGGTGACTTTCCCAGCGCGGCAAAATATATGCTTTCTGCAAAATTCGTCTTTCCGCTTGCGTTTTCGCCCGCGAAAATGTTCAGACCGGGGTCAAGTTCCACCGTCTGCTGACGATAATTCCTGAAATCTTTCAAAGTCACCTTTTTTATGAACATATATAAATTATATCACCTTTGAAAAAAAACACAAAAGAAAAAACATAATCGCGCAATCTATAAATCGCGTTTAAGGTCATACGGCTGTAATTACAGGATATTAACAACGCAAAACACAGATTATTTAATAAGCGGATTGTCAATTTAAGCGCAACACTTTTACAATTCTTGTTTCGACAAGTCTGCCGGGGGTTGGAAGTTCAGCACTTTCTATGGTCTGTTATTTATTTTCGCTACGTTTTGCGCAAGAGTGCGTTCATGTTTTCGTTCATCCCATATTGTCATGCACGGTAATTGACGTTCCGCGCCGGCTTGCCCATGTTCCCCGTCACACGGTCGGGTAAGCCTACCTCGCCGCGGTTAGCACCCGCTGCTCCGGGTCGCACCGAGCGCTTGACAGACATATTTATATTATGTATAATAGTCGTATAAATGCCTATTAAGAAAAAACGGCGGAAAAAAAGGAGAAACAATTTGAGCGGCGAGGACCCCGGTTCTCACAGTAGAAGCTATAATTTAAGACGATAAAAGCATAATCCGACAAAAATCGGATTGTGCTTTTTTGCGTTATAAAGAGGAAATATGGTTGGAGCGATAATATTACAGATAGTACTCATTTTTCTCAACGCGATATTCGCGGCGGCGGAGATTGCGGTAATATCATGCAACGGCAAGAAGCTGGAAAAAATGGCTGAAGAGGGAGACAAGAGGGCAAGGCGGATAGTCAGCCTGACGGAGCGCCCGGCGAAATTCCTTTCCACGATACAGGTTGCGATTACGCTTGCAGGACTTTTGGGAAGCGCGTTCGCGGCGGACTTTTTCGCAGAGCCGCTTGCGGGGGCGATAATGAGCCTCGGCGTAGAGGAAAGAGCGCGCGGCGTTATTGAGACGGTGTGCGTGATACTCGTCACGATAATACTTGCGTTTTTCAATATTACGTTCGGGGAGCTTATACCCAAACGGCTTGCGATGAAAAGCTCTGAAAAACTCGCGCTCGCGCTGTCGGGTACGCTGACAGGGGTATCGGTCGTCTTTGCGCCGCTGGTATGGCTGCTTACCGTTACGGCGAACGGCGTGCTCAAGCTTTTCGGCGTTAAGGAGGAAGAGGATGATAAAAAGGTCACCGAAGAGGAGATAATCCTGATGGCGGAGGCAGGCAGGGAAACCGGTCAGATAGACGAGCAGGAAAACGAGATGATACAAAACGTGTTCGAGTTCAAGGAAAACAGCGCAGGCGACGTCTGCACTCACAGAAAGGACGTGGTAATACTTTTCACTTACGAGGACGACGAGAGCTGGAACAGGACAATCATGGAAAACAAGCATATCTATTACCCCGTCTGCGGCAAGGACGCGGACGACGTGGTGGGTATACTTGACACCAAGATATACTTCAGACTGCCAGACAAGAGCAGAAGCGAGGTCATGGAAAAGGCGGTGCGCCCTGCGTTTTTCGTGCCCGAAAACCTGACCGCGAACAACCTTTTCTACAAGATGCAGGAAAGCAAGGAGCATATCATGGTCGTCGTGGACGAATACGGCGGCATGAGGGGCATAGTCACGATAAAAGACCTGCTCGAACTGCTCGTCGGCGAAATGACGGACAAGGACGAAGAAGAGGACTACACGGTGGAAAGCGTGGACGAAAACAGCTGGAAGGTCAAAGGTCTTTTGCCGATAGAAGAAGCGGAGGATCTTTTCGGGATAAAGCCTGACGAGGACGAGGAATATGAAACCTTTTCGGGCTATGTGCTGGGCAAATTGGAAAAGGTGCCGGCAGACGGCGATACGCCTGAGTTGGCGGACGGAGATCTGACGATAAAGGTGCAAAAGGTGGAAAAGAGAAGAATCACTGAAATGACGGTCACGAGAAATGTGCCGGAAAGCGCAGAGGAAAAAGAGCAGAAAAAAGAGGATTGAGCGCAAAATCATAAAAAATTGACGTCAAAAGGCGAAATCAAGCCGTTTAAGACAAATTCAAGCCGCATTCGGGAAGAAGTACGAGAAAACCCGAAGCGGCGTTTTTACGCCCTTTGACAACCTTTTTTGCAAAAAGGGTTGCCCTTGCAAGAAAAGCTGTGATATAATACGATTGTTAAAATATTATAATCTTGCGCGAGCGCACGCGCATTGGCGCACGCACACACGTATGCGCGCAGGAAAAACGGAGGTTAAAATGTCCAAAAACGACGGCTACACAGAGAGCAACATACAAGTGCTCGAAGGGCTGGAACCCGTACGCAAAAGACCGGGCATGTATATCGGCTCGACCGACGAAAGAGGTTTGCACCATCTCGTTTTCGAGGTTGTGGACAACTCTATCGACGAGGCGATGGCAGGTTTTTGCGATACCGTTGAGGTGGAACTGCTCGCAAACGGAGCGGTTTCCGTCACCGACAACGGCAGAGGTATTCCGGTGGGTATCATTGAAAAAGAAGGCAAGTCTGCGGTCGAAGTAGTGTTGACAAAGTTGCACGCAGGCGGCAAGTTCGGCGGCGGCGGTTACAAATTCTCGGGCGGTCTGCACGGCGTCGGCGTATCCTGCGTCAACGCGCTCAGCGAATGGCTCGAAGTGGAAGTCGCGCAGGAAGGATATCTCTACAAGATGAGCTTCTCCCGCGGCAAGGCGCAGAGACCTCTCGCGAAGATAGGCACCACGCAGAGAAGGGGCACGAAAGTCGTGTTCTATCCCGACGCGGAGATCTTTGAGACTCTTGAATTCGACTATTCCACGCTGCGACACCGTTTGCAGGAGCTTGCTTATCTCAACAAGGGTCTGAAGATAATCCTCAAGGACTCCCGCGCACTCAAAGAGAACTGCGAGACCTTCCATTACGAGGGCGGTATAGTAGAGTACGTTTCCAGCCTGAATTCCAAGGGAGGTATGCCCGAACAGCCTCTGTATATCAACGCGGCGACGGACAACTATCAGGTCGAGATAGCGATGCAGTACAACAACTCCTATCAGGAGACGATTTACAGCTATGCCAACAACATCAACACTCATGAAGGCGGCACTCATCTCGACGGCTTCAAGGCAGTGCTCACCAAGTTGTTCAACGATTACGGCGAAAAGCTCAAACTGCTCAAAAACGACGAGAAACTTTCCGGCGAAGACTGCCGCGAAGGCATCGTGGCGATCGTCAGCGTAAAGCTCGTCGATCCGCAGTTTGAAGGTCAGACCAAGACGAGGCTGGGAAACAGCTTTATGAGAAACGTCGTGACCAAGGTCTTTGGTGAAAAATTCGAGACGTATCTCGAAGAAAACCCCAAGGAAGCGAGAGAGCTCATCACCAAGGCGGTCAATGCGAAAAAGGCGAGAGACGCTGCGAGAAACGCGCGCGATCTGACTCGTCGCAAGAGCTTCCTCGAATCGACGACCCTTCCCGGAAAGCTGGCGGATTGCAGCGAGAGAGATCCCAAAAAGTGCGAGATATACCTCGTTGAGGGCGACAGCGCGGGCGGTACCGCAAAGCAGGGCAGAGACAGACGTTTCCAGGCGATACTCCCGCTGCGCGGCAAGATACTCAACGTCGAAAAGGCGAGCCTGCACCGCATACTCGAAAGCGAGGAGATCAAAAACATGATCACCACGTTCGGGTGCGGAATACACGAGGACTGCGACCTGTCCAAGCTCAAATACGACCGCATCATCTGCATGACCGATGCCGACGTCGACGGCAGCCATATCAGAATACTTCTTCTGACCTTCTTCTACCGCTTCATGAAGCCGCTCGTCGAAGAAGGACACGTCTATATAGCGCAGCCGCCTCTCTACAAAGTCACCGTCAAGAACAGCAAGAGAGAGGAGTATTTCTACAAGGACGAAGACCTCGAAGCCTTCCTCGTCAGCATTGACAGAAAGGGCGAAGTGCAGCGCTACAAAGGTCTCGGAGAAATGGACCAGGAACAGCTGTGGGAGACGACGATGAACCCCGAGACGCGCACGCTTTTGCGCGTAAACGTCAAGGAGGCGGAAAAGGCGAGCGAACTCTTCAGCCTGCTCATGGGCGAAGAACCCGAAAGAAGAAGACAGTTTATCGAGGAGAACGCAAACCTCGTGACCGATCTCGACGTATAAGAGGTGAACTATGGAATACGAAAACAAAAAAGATATAGCCGAAATGCTCGAAAAGACGAACGTCGTCGACATAGAGCTTGAAAGCGAAATGAAAAAATCGTTTATCGCTTACGCAATGGCGGTAAACGTATCCCGTGCGATCCCCGACGTGCGCGACGGTCTCAAACCCGTTCACAGAAGAATACTTTTCGATATGAACGAGCTGGGTCTCACCAGCGATAAACCTTTCAGAAAGTGCGCGCTCATCGTCGGCGACGTGCTCGGTAAATACCACCCGCACGGCGACTCGTCGGTGTACGACGCGCTCGTCAGACTTGCGCAGAACTTTTCGATAAGATGCACTCTCGTTGACGGACACGGCAACTTCGGCAGCGTGGACGGAGATCCTCCGGCGGCTTACCGTTATACCGAAGCGAGACTGTCCAAGATCGCCAACGAGATGATCCGCGACATCGACAAGAAGACGGTGGATTTCTACCCCAACTTCGACGATACGCGCGAACAGCCCGTCGTGCTCCCTTCGCGTTATCCCAACCTTCTCGTCAACGGCTCCGACGGTATTGCGGTCGGTATGGCGACCAGCATTCCGCCTCATAACCTCGGCGAGGTAATAGACGGCACCGTCGCGCTTCTCGACAATCCCGAGATCGACATCGACGAACTGATGGAGTATATCCCCGCTCCCGACTATCCGACGGGCGCGGTCATCATGGGAAGAAGCGGCATCAAAAAGGCGTACCGTACCGGCAAGGGCAACGCGATAATCCGTTCCAAAGTGGAGATAGAGGAGATGAGCAACGGCAAAAGCCGCCTTATCGTCACCGAGATCCCCTATCAGGTCAACAAGGCAAACCTCATCATCGCGATCGCAGACCTCGTAAAGACCAAGAAGGTCGAGGGAATAAGCGATATTCACGAGCAGTCCGACCGCGACGGCATGAGGATCGTCATCGAGATAAAGAAAGAATACAACCCGCAGGTCGTGCTCAATCTGCTTTACAAGCACACGCAGTTGCAGGTTTCCAACTCCATGATAATGCTCGCTCTCGTCGACGGCAAGCCCAAGATCCTCAATCTCAAGGAGATTCTCGAGGAATACGTCAAGCATCAGAAATCCGTCATCGTGCGCCGTACGCAGTACGATCTCGACAAGGCGCAGGAGAGAGAACATATCGTCAAAGGTCTCGTCATCGCTCAGGCGAACATCGACGAGGTCGTCGCGATAATCCGCAAGTCGCCCGACAGAGCGACCAGCGCCGCAAGACTTATGGAGAGATTCGAGCTGACCGAAAAACAGGTCAACGCGATCCTCGATATGAGACTGCACAGACTCAACCAGCTTGCGGTACACGAGTTGCAGGAAGAACTCGACGAGCTTGACAAACTCATTGCCGACCTCAAGAATATACTCGAAACGCCGCAGAGAGTGGTCGACATAATCAAGACCGAACTTCTCGAGATAAAGGCGAAGTACAACGATCCGCGCCGCAGCGAGCTGTCCTACGACTACAGCGACATAGACATCGAAGATCTTATCGACGAGGAAGACCTGATCGTCTCCGTCACTCACGACGGCTATATCAAGCGTATGGGCGTGGACGAATACCGCGTGCAGAAACGCGGCGGCATAGGCGTCACCGCGCACAAGACAAAGGAAGAAGACTTTGTCGAAAACGTCATCGCGACCAATACGCACGACTTCTTGATGTTCTTCACCAACAAAGGCAAGGTGTACCGCTGCAAGGGCTATCAGATCCCCGAAACGGGCAAGAACAGCAAGGGCAGAGCGATCGTCAACCTGCTCAACCTCGGCGACGGAGAAGTCGTCAACGCTTACGTCTCCGTACCGCGCGACATGAAAGAAGGTTATCTCGTCATGGCGACCAAGGAAGGTCTCATCAAGAAGACTTCGCTTGAAGAATTCGAACGCATACAGACCAACGGCAAGATCGCTATTTCTCTCGTCGGAGAAGACGAGCTTATCAGCGTTCAGCTCACCGACGGCACCAACGAGATACTCATGGCGTCCAGCGGCGGCAAGTGCATCAGGTTCTCCGAAGAAGACGTGCGTCCGACGGGAAGAACAAGCCAGGGCGTCAAATCCATCCGCATGGATAAGGACGAGAGAGTCGTCGACATGACAATAATCAAAGAGGGCTGCGACGCGCTCACGATAACCGAAAACGGTTACGGCAAGCGCACAGATCTCTCCGAATATACTCTGCAGGGCAGAGCGGGCAAAGGCGTCAAGGTCGGCGTGCTCAACGATAAGACGGGCAACGTCGTCAACCTCAAACTCGTCGATCCCGAAAAGGACGATCTGATCATCATCGCGGACAACGGCATTACGATCCGCGTCAAGGCGGGCGACGTCTCCAAGATGGGCAGAAATACGCAGGGCGTCAAGATAATGAGAATGAAGGACGCGACCAGCAAGGTGTCCGCGTTCACGGTAGTGCCGCATGACGAAGGAGAAACGACAGAGGCTCCTGCAGAGACCGCAGAGCAGACCGCGGAAACGGCTGCCGCAGAGGGCGGGGAAACTACAGGAGAAGGCGTTCAGGAGTAAAAATCCGTCAAAATCAAAACAACCAAAATCAAAACAACACTTTGCGACAGCTCCCGGGGCTGTCGCAATTTTTATAAAGAGTTTCAGTGAAAGAGAAAAAAGGTGTCCGTGTTGATTAAACGGTGTTTTTCCTGACAAAATTTTCTAAAAACAAAAAAGAAAAAGCAATACTTTCATATTGTCAGACGTATAGGCATATTGAATTTGCAGGGCAGTGTAAAGGCGGTCGCAAGGCAAATCAAGGAGCGCAGAAAAGCAACCTGTACATTATCTGCACGAGGACGGCGGTGATATTGACAGAAATGCGCGATAGTATTATAATTAAAAGTGTTGGTTACGGATTTTTGCCGTGAAAGGAGCGTTCTATGAGGTTAAAAAAATTAACGGTTTTTATTCTTTTGCTTTGCGTTGCAATGACGTTTGCGCTTGCCGCCTGTGACGATACGGGGAAGACGGGAGGCGGCGGAGAGACGGGTACAAAACTCGAACTTCCCTCTTTTACGGGGCAAAAGACAGACTATGACAAGGACGGACTTATCGGCGCATTGCAAGACAAGGGAATGCCCGAAGAGGTAAAGGATAGCGTTGAAGCGGTCTTTGACGATTCTGCCACGTCGAGCGCGTTTGCGACAGAGGACAAAGCGAGCGTGGCGCAGTATGAAAAGGATCTTATCTCCAAGGGATTTACATACGGCGGAGAGTCAAAAGAGAACGATTTTGTCGCCAGAATATATCAGAATGACGTGACAATCGAGGGAGAGGATGAGATAGAGTATCTGACCCAATGCGTCTTTATCCTTATCTGTGACGATACCTACTATGTGATGTACTATGAATATGTACAGACGCAAGAGGTGTACAAAATGCCGAACGCGGAGCAGATGTCCGCATTTTATCTGCCGGCTTTGCCCGACGAGGGAGACGGCAGGAAATCCGGTCTTTGGATAAACGGTATGGACGCGCTCGGGCTTGTTCCGTCAATCGAAGTCAGAGTTGAAACCGGCAACAAAGAATGGTTTAACGGCGTGAAAGAGCTTGTCGAAAATGCGGGATACGTGCAAGACCCGTATGAAGAGATCGATGAGAGCGAGGGCGGAAGCGAATACTATACATATTTTTATGAAGCAGGAAAGCGGTTCTTTGCGCTGGATCTGTTCTGCAATTCTTTTAAGGACGAACGGCTCGGCACAAGGTATGACGCGGAATTAAGGGTGTACGACAGTGTGCGCTATGACGAGGTGGTGGGCGGAGCGGCAAGCCTGTGGACACTCTATCCCGAGCTGGAAATGACATATACGACAGAGGTCTCGCGGACAATAAACGACGGCAAGGAGATTTTTACCGACGAGCACACCGATATCGGAGAGATCAGGTTTGACGACTCCTTTATTCTCTTCAAGACGCAGTCTTGGTCCGATAAGAGCGAGACGTCATATTACGACCAGCCGAGCATAGACTACTACGACATCAACGAGCATAAAAATTATGAGGTGGTAAATTACGGCTACGCAAAAGAGATTGACGAGAGCAACCCCTGTTATTTCGCATACGAGTTTTTCTATAGGAATTGCCGTATTTCCGACTATGCGTTAAAGGCAACCGACATGAAAAAGACGGGCAACTCCAAGCAAATCGCCGGGGTGACCGTCTATGAGTACAAGGGCTATTACGACTATTCCGAAGAGCCGGAAGAGGGCGTTTATATTGAAAACAAAGCGCCGATGACCCTTTGGAAGGCGGAAAACGGCGTCGTGTTCGAGGGCAAGGTTGAAGGTGTTGAAACAGAAACGGAAATCCGGAACGAACACTTTGTCGTCACGTCTTTCAGCACGACCTGCGAGGGCGGCAATCCGTACTCCTCTCTGCCTCTTGCATACGAGCCGGGCACGATGCCGACAGACATCATAAAGCAGTATTACGGCGCGGACGCATACATAGACGAGGTGCAGGGCGCGGACGGGTATTATGTCGAATATTATGTCGAAACCACATGGGACAGCGAAGAAAATGCGATAGAAACCCTTTTGCCGACAATTCAGGTTTACGGAGTGACCGACAGCGAGATGCGGGTGCACAAAGACCTGCTCAGCCAAAAGTACGAAACAGACGGGGAAAGGTGGTATGTAAAGTTGAACGCGACAGAGACGCTGGTCGTACATATATCCGCCGGCGAGAACGGCGACGGCGAATCGATATGGGCGATAAACCTGAGCAAGGAAATCTACGACGTCCCCGAATTTTTTAAGCAGGAAGGCACGTTCCGCGTACACTTTACAGTCAACGACGACGGCGAAACCGAGAGATATATTCTTATAAAAGAGGGCGATGACTTTGCGTTGTACAAAGATCTGAATTGGGGAGAAGAGGGCGTCACAAGATACTCTCTGCAATTCTGCTATATTAAAGAAGGCGAGGACGCGTATCGGTACTACAACAACGTAAACGAGCCGAGCAGCCAAACGAACACGCTTGAAGAAGTCGCAAACGATATGATGCGGTATGAGCTTTTCGACTTTGTAATTTACGACAACTATGTCGAGGCAGGTACAGAAGAGATATGCGGAGTCACCGTGACAATTTATGAATACAGAGGAGATGACGGCACCGTCTATGCGCGCTACTATTTCGACGAGGTCAGCGGCGTTTTGATGAAAAAGCAGGTTATGTATGATAAGGAACTCGTCACGACGGCAGAGGTGACCGAATTTTCAACGGACATCCGCTTTATTCAGGACGGCTGCATGCCGCAGGACATGGACAGACGCGCTCAAGAAGTGATTTATTATCAGAACGGCGACATTTCCGTATCGACCCGTGTAACGGGCGTGGCAGAGCAGTATATGGACGGACTTGCGGCGCAGATTACGGCGGCAGGCGGCAGGGTTATCGAAGAATACGCCGATGAAAAGGAGCGCAGAATTACGGCGACCGACATGGAGAAATACCTCGTCGTATTCAGATATTATTCTGACAATCAGCTCCTGACTGTTGAAGAGTCTGTATATACGGACGGAGTTTTCGGGGAGATCGGCATTTACATGTATGCAGACGGCTATGTCGACATCGCGTCCGTCTACGGCGAGGGAACTTACAACACGTCTTACAGCTCGACAAGCACGGACGAAACGACGCAATCGGAAAGAGAGATAATGTTTGACGGAAGCGCGGTTTATAACGGAAATTGGAATATCGAAAAGGACGGCTATGTAATATCATATGATAACCCCTACACGGTCGGCACGCTGAGCGCGGTCAATGTGTTCAAGGAAAAGGGAACGATTGAGAGCTGTCTGTCAAGAATGATGAGCGAACACACCCAAAAATATGACTACGCCGCGATGGTTGCCGACGGTATCGCAACCGCCACGGAAGAGAATGTGAACGGCGTGGACTGCTATCTCTATCAGGTCACAATCGGCGGCGAGGTCACCAACAAATGGTGGGTGGACAAGAGCAGCGGAGTGACGGTCAAGAACTACTCGCTCAGCATAGATATTGACCCTGAAACGGGAGAGGAACTTTGGAGAGCGGAGAACACAAGCATCCTGTCCTTCTCTTCAGACCTGAGCGAAATGCCAGCACAGCCCGATTACGGCAATATGGCTGAACAGGGAGAAGAGATGAGCGCGGACAGATGGCTGGACGACTACAAGGTCAGCGCGAGCGTTGTCGGCGTGACCGGCTTTGACAGCTTTATGATTGTCGACATAAACGAGGGAGAGAGGAAAGCGACCATTCGCTTTATCGGTGAAAACATTGCGCTTGCCGACGACCCGTCCTCTCTCGCCGGATATACCCATACCGGGAAAGCGGAAGAAGGTAACGGCGACGGAACTATTATCACGATAGACAAATATGAATACTTTGACGAGACGACCGGAGAAAATCTTTTCATCTCTGTCAGAATCGGTGATATTACAGAGAACGGATCGCCCTGTATCGACATCGAGATTTACATATTGAGCGAAGCCCGGGAGATAGTCTGATTTTCTCAAACAAAAAAACAAAAGGCACGCGCGGGAATTTTCTCGCGCGTGTTCGTTAAATGGAGTTTTTATAGCTAAAACTCCGCTTGTTTCGTTGCTTTTTCGGCAATTAAATCAGATAAAAAACGATATAGAAAATTCAACAAATCTGATATTTTTAATATCGGAACAGTACAAAGATTATTGTTTTAATAAAGCTTAATTGCGATAAATTCAAAAAGGGGCGGCGCTTACGCTCCCGTTCTCGTCATCGCAAAGACGGGCACGCCGTGGTAGTCTGAGGTTTCTCTGAGTCCAAAGCCCGTTTTGCCGTAAAGCGCGACTTTGCTTTCCGTGTGCGTTTCAAGGTATATCGGCATATTTCCGCACAGTTCCGCCACAGCCGTTCCGAGCAGACCTTTGCCGCGTGCCTTTTCGTCTACGCCGACGTTTTTGATATAGCAAGCGGTTGACGGATTGCAGTATTTTTTCGCCGGAGCGTCGGAAAACTCCAAATATCCGCCTGCAAAGCGAGCGCTTTTTCTCCCGCTACGGCGTGAAGTTTGCCGTTGAATTTTTGGTCTGCGAGCAGTTCGGAAAGGGGAGTTTCCTTGTCGCCCGGGCGCTTTACGCCGGCTATTATATTCATCTCGTCGCTGTCGGTATAGGTGAAGTTCTGCGCCATAAACAGTTCACAGATAAAGAAAACTTCGCGCCCTTTTTGTATATTGCTATTGTCAAATAAGAGGGTATAAGCATCATGGTTTTCAAAGATTTCGCCCGTCTTTACGTTTGCGGTTTCAATCTGCCGGGGTGTAATCTTTTTCATATCCGTATCTCCTTTGGCGCCGTGCGTCCGTTTCATTGTGCCTCAACGCGGAAATTATGGCAAGCCCGACTTTTTGCAGGAAAAACAAGGCAAATGAAAGCAAAATGTATTTGCATCTTGCGCGCGCGATAGCAATATGTTATTATTATATAAGGAAAACCTGTTTGCTTCTCAAAATTCCGAAGGGGAACGGGTTTTCGGGAGGAAGATATGGGAGAAGAGAAGGAAAGCGCGGTTTTAAGCGGCAAAAGAATGAGAAGCTACAACGCAAAGAAGAGGGCGCTCGTGACGGCGGTCGCCGTCGTGCTTTCGATAGTCGCTCTGTGTTTTGTAAACGTAAACGGTGCGATCCCGCTCATTTCCGTACCGATAATAATCGCGGCAGCTTTCGTCATCGACAAGGTTTTCATCTTTATCCGTCCCGATGTCTACGGCAAGGATATGCTCAAAAGGGGCAGGACTCCCGTTATCGCGACCAGCACGGTCGTCGCCGTTTTCACCGCGATATGTCTGTTTTCGGGCATAGTCGCATATCAGCTTGCCCGTCATACCGTGCAGAACGCAAATCTCGTCAAAGAGTTTTCAACCGTCGATGACGCGATAGACTTTTTGCAGAAGAGCGGGCTTGAAGATAAATATGCCGTTACCGTTCATAGCAACAACAACGGGCAGGACGAATTCAGGATAACCGCCGATTTCACGCCGAAGTCGGGAGAATACGATTTGGACGATTTCGACAAGTACAAGAACGTCGAAGTAAACGGCAACGTCGTGACCGTCACCGCAAAGGCTTACAATCTGGAGTATAACGGTGAAAAATTCGTATATTATGTGTTGAACGAAAGATATCTCAATGCTAAAATAGAGGTAAAGGACGGCGCGATAAACGTCGTCGATTCCGGGCAGGCGCTCGGCAACGCGATCGGCGCAATATTCGTCATCGTCGCACAGCTTGCGATAAATATCGTCGTTTACTCCGTCGGCATAATAGCCGCGATCGTGCCGTCTGAAATATATTTTGAAAAACTGATAAGGAACGAGGCGAAAAAATGCGACGAGGCGAAGTAATAGTCCGTCGCAAAAAAGCCGGCTTTGAAGATTGCGCCGGCAGGTTTGCAAAGCAGTTATCCGTCGGTCGTGACAGGCTGACGGATTTTTTTGTGAAAAGTTTATTGTTCTGTTTTCTTGCGCGACATCGCGTATACGGGCACGCCGTGAAAATCCGTTTTTTCCAAAAGAGTAAATCCGAGTTTGCGGTAAATCGCCACGTTTTCTTCGTTGTGCGTTTCAAGATATACCGTTGATTTTCCGCAAAGGATATCTATCGTTTTGCGCAGAAGACCTTTGACTCTCGCTCTTTCCGCCACGCCTATGTTTTTTATATAAAAATCCGTGCGCGGATCCATATATTTGCACGCCAGCGCGTGCGCGAACGAGACGTACTCTTTTGCCAGATCGAAAGCGGTTTTATCAACGACGAGGAAGAATTCACGGGAAAGGGCGTCGTCCGAAAAGAAGTCCTTTGACGGTCTCTCTTTGTCGCACGGAGTCTGCACGCTTGCGATTACGTCGTAACCGTCTACGGTATAGGTGAAGTCGAGAGCGCAGAAAACCTCGTAAAGAAAAAAAGCCCTGATCCCTTTTTCGAGGGAGGCGTCGTCAAAGAAAAGGCGGTAAGCCTTGTAATTGCGGAACATATCCGCTAAAGCGTCGCTTATACCGACGAGCTCGTCTTCTTTTATTTTTCGCATACAGCCTCCTTTGTCCGGTCTCAAACGGATATATTTTAACACGGATCCGCGGCAAAGTCAATCGGCGGGGAGAGAGAAAGGCAGACCGTGGCGCGCTGTCTCCGCTGAACGGGGAACCGGCGGATGTGAGGGAAAAAGGTTTTCGGCAGGAAGGGGCGTTGCGTCGGACGGGGAGCGTTTTTAAGGAAAAAACGACCCGGCAAAGCCGGGTCGAATTTTGTCGTTTGAGATATCCTTTTATAGTGCGGTCGCCGAGGGACGCGTTCAGTCAAGCAGCAGAGCCGCCGCGCCGAGTATGCCTGCGTCGTTTTGCAGAGAAGCGATCTTTACTTCTACGCGGGGATTGAATTTCGCGCCGAAGGACTTTTCGTCCATCATCTTCTGAAGGGGAACGGTCAGGCGTTCTTTTTCTTTTGAGATCGCGCCGCCGAGAAGTATCACGTCGGGGCGGAAGATATTGGCGAGATTGATCAGTCCTTCGCCGACGTATCCGATATAGGTATCCACGACTTCCTGCGCCGTCTTGTCGCCGCGTTTTGCCGCGACGAAAGACGTCATGCCGCTGACTTTTCCTTCCTTTGCCGCTTCCTCGTGCATAAGAGAAGAGGGGTCTTTTTCCATAGCCGCTTTGGTCTGACGTATGAGCGCGCTGACAGAGGCGTATGCTTCCCAGCAGCCCTTTCTGCCGCAGTTGCACTTTTCTCCGTTCACGACGATGACCATGTGTCCGGGTTCCGCGCCCGCGCACTCTCTGCCTTCGAACAGCTTGCCGTCGATTATGAAACCGCCGCCGACGCCCGTGCCGAGAGTCACGAACACGACGTCGTTGTAGCCCTTGCCCGCGCCGAAGACCTGTTCGCCGAGAGCGGCGCAGTTGGCGTCGTTGTTTATCTTTATCGGCACGTCGAAAAACTTTTTGAGTTCGTCGACGACGGGCACGTTTTCGAGGGCGATGTTGTTGCTGTAACGGATGACTCCGCGCACGGAATCCACGGCGCCGGGTTGTCCGATGCCGATGCCTTCGACGTCCGCTATCGTGACGCCTCCTTCCGCCATCGTGCCTTCCACGACCTTGCGGATGTCTTCGCTGATGCTGTAATCTTTGTTGTACACGTTTGTCGGTACGGTGTATCTTGCGACTATTTTGCCGTCTTTGGATACGAGACCGCCTTTGATGCTCATTCCGCCTACGTCAACACCTATGTAATACATTTTAGTTCTCCTTTGAGAGTATTTTATCTGTACGTCACCAATGCAGGCGGCGTTCCATTTCAGCGATAAGTTCTTTGCGCGCGAAGATCACGACGCATATCAGAACTGCGGCGCAAAGTCCTGCGCATATCGCGCTTGCAAGCACGCTTTTGACAAGTCCGACGGCATAAAGTATCAGCGGCACGAATCCGATCAGGGACAGGAACAGAGTGTCGTAGAGAAGCGCTTTGTTCTTGCGCACCACGATACAAGAAATTATGCCCAGCGTGAGCACGGATACCATTATGATTATCGGCAGGGCGAGGTCGAGTAGCCAGTTCGTATCCGTCATTATATCGTCAAATACGACCTGCGCGAGCCACAAAATCAGGCATATCATCACGATCTGCCAAAACGCCTTTATCCATGCGCTGTGGTTGCTCATCACCGTGTTTCTCATCGTCAGGAAGCCGTACATCAGCACCGCGCCGACGATCCAGCACCATTTTGTCGGTTGTTGCATACCGAAGTTGACCGCTATGGCGACGACAAAGAGTATGCAGCTCAAAGCGAGGTATATGTTGGTCGGCGTAAAATGAGTGCGCAGCGGACGCTTCGACTTTGCCGTTCTCTGGGGAAAAGCGGGAGAGAGCTTTTCTTGGGTCTCGTCGGGGACGAGCTTTTCGTGGCAAAGAGGACAGATGCGCGTTTCGCAGTCCACTTCGACGTTACAGAATTTGCAGCGCATCGTCGTCCACCTCCCAGAAATTCGAAGTTACTTTCACTTTCATGCCGAAGTCGGTCAGATAGCGCGTAAAGCGCTTTTCGATCTCGGTATCCGTTATCGTCCGCGTAAAGTTTATGCACATCGTGTCGTATGCGGTAAGCGCGGTGATCGTAACGGGGCACGCATTGTTTGCCGTTATGCTCAACCCCATATCCTTGACGTAGGGTCTGAAGCTGTCGGGAAGATTTATCACTCCGACGCTGGAAAAAGTCGCCGTCTTTTTGTTCTTGCCGAAGAACAGGTTTGAGATCCTGAAAATCAGCCTCTTCATAAATAGAGGCATCATGCGCATCGGCAGGAATTTTTCGGCATACACGGTCGTGGATATCTTGTCGGACAGCACGTCTTTGCGGGTGTCGCGGGCGAGACTTTCGTGTATCGTCGCTATCAGCGACTCAAGCGTCATCTCGTCGCTTGCGGTAACGCCTATACGCGAAAACAGAGAAAAGTTGCGCATTGTTACGGAAGGGAAGATCTTGCGCAGGTTTATCGGCACGAAAAGCTGTATGTCCTGCGGGGGCAGGCTCTGCGGCTTTATCTTGGTTTCGTATACTGACAGCATGAACAGCGCGCCGATCATTTCCGTGACCGTGCAACCGTGCTCGCGGCACAGCGTAACGAAATCCTTTGCCGGGACGTAAAGGTTTATCACTCCCTTGCCCGCGTTGTCAAAGCGGATACCCGATATGCGGTAAGACTTTTTGCCTTTCAGCGAGCTTATCGTCAGATCTCCGATCTTCTTTTTTTTGTAATTTGTCAAAAAGCTGTCTTCGTACTCGCGCGGATTTACCGGAGACCCTACGGTCATCACCTTCTGTTCGCCGTCCACGGGATATCCTTTGAGAGTGAAGTAGGTGAAGAGCAGGCTTTTGAGGAATTCCGCCGCGCCCGTACCGTCCGTCAGCGCATGGAAGAAATCCGCGAAGATCACGTTGCGGTAACAGCTTATCCGAAAGCAGAAGCCGCCGCAGTTGGACGAGGTTATCTTTTTGAGGATAACGGGGTCGGCGTCGTACACCTTGGGCTTGCCGCCGTGTTCTTCAAAATAGAACCAGAAAACTCCCTTTTTGAGCATTACGTTGAGAGAAGGGAAGCGCTTTATCGTTATTTCGAGCGCGCGTTGCAGCAAATCCTTGTCCACGTCCTCGGTGAGGCGAATGAAAATATCGAACAAGTTCTGATTCTGCTTGTCCGCCATCATCGGGAATATTTTGGCGCTGTTGTCCAGACGCAGCCATTTCGCGCTTTTTTCCGACATATTTTAAGTATATCATAATAGCACGGATAAATGAAGAAAAAAGCACGAATTTTTCGATCGAGGGCAAAAGCGGACTCTTTGTGTCAAAATTCTCCACGACAATCGAGGAAAAAAGTCGCCCGCGTTATCGTCGGGGAGGGCGAAACATACAGTTTAGTATGCAGATATACGAGTACGTCTCCTGTTTTTTCGTCGGCTTTGCGCTTTCTCTTCTTTTCCTCTATTTGTCCGGGATAAAGAAAAAAGCGGCGTTTTATCTTTACGCCGTCAATTCCGCGACGGGCTTCGTCCTGTCGCTCGTATTCGTCGCGCTCGGAAAAGCAGACTCGCTTTTCCTTTTGTCGGGCGGTCTTTTCGGGGTTGCGGGACAAGGGATCCTGTGCGCCTTTCGGGCGGTTGCGCTTTTTATCGGATAATTTTTACGAGAGAGCATGAGTTTTTCGCTGATCACACCCGCTTTGAGAAAGGACAGGCGTCGCATTGTCGGCTTTATGTCGCGATGAGCGGAGCCTATACTGCCGCGGGTCACACCCGCCACACCCGTTGCCGCTGGTCATGCCCGCAAAAAAAGGACGGCTTGCGCCGTCCTTTGGATCTCGTTTATTGCGATAGGACTCAACCTGCGATAATGCCTTTCACAAGCTCGATGATCTTCACGATCGGGTTGTTTTCGACAAGGAATTGACCGACCGGTTCCACCTTCGCGTTTGAGATGAAGAAGTTTACTTCTTCAAAGTAAGGCGAGATCTGCAATACGATATAAACGATCATAATGCCGACGAGAGCCGCCTTTACCATGCCGAGCACGCCGCCGAAGAATTTGCTTGCCTTGCCGGGAAGTTTGCGCATGAAAAGTCTCTTGATGAGCCCCGCTATTATTGCGAGAACAAGCCAGATCACAAGCATACAAGCCAGATAATAGAGCACAGGCTGCCATTCTGCGGGGATCTGGTTCAGGAAATCGATATTTTCAGACAGCAAAGGCTGGACATAACCGACTGCGAACGCCGCACCGAAAATGGCGCCCGCCATTTTTATAAGGCCGAGAAGCTCGACGCCGAAACCCCTGACGAGACCGGCGATAAATCCGATGAGCATTATCGCCGCGACCAATATCGTAACGTACGATACGGGGAGTTTGGGAAGAACCTCGGCAAGATCTACTGCAAGTAACATTTTTTTACCCTCCGTTAAAGTTAACGCACCGCCCTTATTATACTATGCGTCATGCGGTGATAATAAACGCAAGTATTACCGAGGGATATAACCTTCGGCTCTAATAATACTTTATCAAAGTTTTTCCCTGTTGTCAAGGCTTAAAACAAAATAAAAAATTTTATAACGTCATATTATCCGTATCGGGAAAGAAAAGAGAAGTAAAAAGATACACGGTTGAAAAATGCACTCAAATACTCAAACGTCACACAGCCAAAAGCAGGCTCTTTTGCGGCGACGGACGTCGGAAACGTATTAGAAAAGAGAAGAGGCGCCGTAAAGACGGACTTGCGCGGATTTTGCGGAAAGAAGAAAAATACCGCAAGAGAAAAGGTCGTCGGGAGACGGAGAATAAAATGCCGATCCGCGGCAATACTCATCGTATGGAAAGAAAGAGAAGAACGGTTTTCGTATGTATAGGCACGCCGAGGATCGTCGGAGATAGCCTGGGTCCGCTTGTCGGAGACAAGCTCAAAGAACGCAACGTAAACGCCTTTGTGTACGGTACGGGGAGGCGCCCGATAACTGCACTTAACCTACACGGGTACAGGAAAATGCTTGACACATATCACCGTGGCGACACGATCGTCGCGATAGACGCGACAATGGGAAGCACCGAGGACGTGGGCAAGCTCAAGATCGCGGAGGGAGGACTGCGCCCTGCCGGAGCGTTCAGAAAAAATGCGGGCAGACTGGGCGATGTCGGGATCATGGCTATCGTCGGGGAGAGGGACGGAGATATGCTTCTTCAGCTCAAAACCGCCGATCCGGCGTTTATAGGGAAACTTGCCGACGACGTGATGAATTTGTTGATTTCGGTCGGATATTAACGCTCATTTAATCTTCATTTTACAATATGATTACCGAAGAGTTGTTGACTAATCCTATAATTTAATATATTATTTATGTAATCGACCGCGGGCAGAAAGCGCGCGGTCTGCCGTAAATTTTCGGAGGTAAAATGAGTAAAAAAGCCGGAATAATCAGGACCGTAATAATAATCGTCACCGTAGCGGTGCTCATAGCGTTGGTTTGGGTCATGCTCGGGTCGGGCAAAAAACCCGCGGAGCTTCCTTACGACGGCAGCGGAGAGTCTTTCGTTACGATGCTCGGAAAGGGAGAGATCCAGGCGGTTTACGTTGTCAACGGCAGCGACGCCTACATCCTCAAAAAGAATTCAACGACCTCTTACGAGGCATTCAAGAAAAACCCGGCGAAAGTCGCGGATTATCACGTTGAAACAGGCGGATACACCGCGATTCTTCAGCTTTTCGACGAGTTGAGAAAGGAGCAGGAAGAGGGCGCGGACGTTACGGTGCCGGAGCTCACTCTGCACTATGAGACGGGGGTCAGCTGGACTTCGATCGTATTTCCCGTAATAATGCTTCTGCTTCTCGGCGGCACGATATTCTTCATCATCAAGCAGAACGCGGGTGCCAACAAGCAGGCGATGAACTTCGGCAAGACCAAGGCGAGAATGACGATGAGTACAAACGTCAAGTTCTCCGACGTCGCGGGCGCGGAAGAGGAAAAAGAGGAACTCAAAGAAATCGTCGACTTCCTCAAAAATCCGCAGAAATTCAGCGAGCTCGGTGCGCGTATCCCCAAGGGAGTGCTTCTCGTAGGTCCTCCGGGAACGGGTAAGACACTGTTTGCGAAAGCGGTGGCGGGCGAGAGCAACGTGCCGTTCTTCTCGATAAGCGGCTCGGACTTCGTCGAAATGTTTGTCGGTACGGGCGCGGCGAGAGTCAGAGACCTGTTCGATCAGGCAAAGCGCAATATGCCTTGCATAGTTTTCATCGACGAGATCGACGCGGTCGGACGTCAGAGAGGCGCGGGTCTCGGCGGCGGGCACGACGAGCGCGAGCAGACGCTCAACCAGCTCCTCGTGCAGATGGACGGTTTTGAGAAAAACGAAGGCATAATCATAATGGCGGCGACCAACCGCGCGGATATTCTCGACCCGGCGTTGTTGCGTCCGGGCAGATTCGACAGGCAGATATACGTCAATATCCCCGACGTCAAGGGCAGAGAGGAGATATTCAAGGTCCACAGCCGCAACAAACCGCTTGCTCCCGACGTATCCTTCAAGATACTTGCTCGTATGACGAGCGGGTTCAGCGGCGCGGATATAGCCAACCTTCTCAACGAAGCCGCAATCCTCGCGGCGAGAGCGGGCAGGAAGGTCATAGTCATGGAAGATATCCTCGAAGGCATAAACAAGGTCATCGCGGGTCCGCAGAAGAAGAGCCGCGTCGTTACCGAAAGCGACAAGAGAATAACCGCTTATCACGAGGCGGGACACGCGATAATCGCAAGACTTTTGCCCGGCTGCGACGAGGTGCAGGAAGTCAGCATAATACCGAGAGGCGCGGCGGCGGGATATACGCTCACCCGTCCCGACAGCGACGACAGCCACGTCACAAAAAACAAGCTGCTTGACAACATCGTCATGATGCTGGGCGGAAGAGCGGCGGAGCAGATCGTCATACACGACATATCCACGGGCGCCAGCAACGATATCGAACGCGCGAGCGGCATTGCGCGCAAGATGGTTACCGAATGGGGTATGAGCGACGAGCTGGGCAATATGTTCCTCGGCGGCAACAAAGAAGTGTTCCTCGGCAGAGATTACGGCACCACTCATTCGTACAGCGAGAGACTTGGCGGTCTTATCGACAGCGAAGTCAAGCGCATACTCGACGAGAGCTATCAACGCGCGCTTGACCTTATAAAAGAGCACAGGTCGGTCATGGACAACATGGTCAAAGTGTTGTTTGCGAAAAACACGATATACACCGACGAAGTAGAAATGTTGTTTGAAGGCAAGAGCGCGGACGAAGTGATAAAAGCCATCGACGAAAGGCAGGCAAAGCATCAGACCTACCGTTACGATTATGAGCCGAAGAAGGAAAAAGAGGCAAAGATCGTCAGTGCGGAAGAATTTACCGAGAGCGTCAGACCCGTTCCCGCAAAAGAGGAGAAACAGGAAAAAGCTCCCGAGACAGAGCAGGAAAAGGACGCGAAGCAAGAGGGTGATTCTTCCCAGGAAAAACCCGTCAAAAAGACGACGAGAAAGCCTGCGGCAAAGAAAGCGGATAAACCCGCAGACGGAGCGGACGACAGCGGTAACTCCGCAGACTGAACGGATAATAGTAGAAAAAGGTGCGCGACAAAGCGCACCTTTTTTGTTGTTTTTATTGACCATGTGAAAAAAAGGTGATATGATAAGTGAAACAAAAAATATTCTTTGGGCAAGCGTAAAGCTGACCGGTGGTAATGCCGCCTTTGTGCGGACGAGTCCGACAACCTCAATAGCCGATACGGTGAGATCCCGTAACCGCCTGTAAAGTCAGAATGGGAAAGAATTTTGAAAGCGCACGTCGCGTGCGTTGATGTTTCGTTTTTACTTGCCCGTCGCATTTTTGCGGCGGGTTTTGCGTAAAACGGTCTTTTCTCCGCTTTTCCAGGGAAAGCGGAGGTTTTTATGGGTTTTACGACAAAAAAGATTTCTCTGATCGCGCTTATGTCCGCATTGACCGCGGTGCTCACGCTTGCGGCGATCCCCCTGCCGGGAGGCGGGTATTACAACTTCGGCGACGCGGTCGTCTTTGTCTCCGCGGCGACTCTCGGACCTGTTTCGGGCGCGTTCGTCGGCGGGCTTGGCGGCGCGCTCGGAGATCTCGTGCTCGGCTATACTTTTTATGCCCCGTTCACCCTCGTGATAAAGGCGGCGGAAGCGCTCGTCGCGGGGCTCGTTTTCAGGGCGCTCAAAAGGTTGTTCCGCGACAAGGGCGGCAGGGCGGCGAAATGCGCGTTCTGCGCGCTTGCGGGCATTGCGGGAGGACTCGTTATGGCGGCGGGATATTTTCTTGCGGAAGGGCTGTTGCTGTCGGAAGGCGGCTGGCAGGGCGGACTTGTCAATCTGCCGTGGAATATCCTGCAAGGAGTCGCGAGCGCCTTCGTCGCGGCGGTCGTCGCCGTGCCGTTCCGCACGGACCTGCTGATAAGCAGAGTGCTTTTGCCTCGCGATAAACGAGGGAAAGACGAAGACGGAGAAAAGAGCGACGGAGAAAAAGGCGGAGACGGAGACGAGAGCGCAATAAACTGAAAAAGAGCGCCGTAAGCGCTCTTGTCGAAAATCTGAAACGTCGTTGACAGGGACGGGATTCAGGCGTTCTCGTCGTTTGTCTGTTTTTTGCCGTCGATCGGAGCGTTTCCGACGGCGGCTTCTTTTTTTATCTCTTGTTTTGCGGGGACGTCCGCGACGGAAATATCATGCGTGACGTC
>CALWRI010000007.1 GCA_944383905.1 uncultured Christensenellaceae bacterium | reverse complement strand
AAGCCGAAGGCTTCGACGGAATAGCGAAGCAGTGAGTTTGAAAAACGCATTGAGCCGCGTTCGCGTCACACGCAACCAATGGTTTTGGAGACCACTACTCTACCGTTGAGCCACTCCCCTAAAAACAAGTCTTATCGCCGTTTGCTTTCTACGGCGAAATATATTTTACAATGCGAAGCGGCGCAAAGTCAAACGAAATAGACTTTTTTGCAATATTTATTTTACGTTCGGGGGCAAATGCGGCGAAAATTTTGTGCAGTTATTATTTTGACGTAAAAAAAGTGGAAAAATCCGACGTATTAAGTTATAATGATATCAGATCATTTTCAGGAGTCATAAAATGGCGGATACAAGCATTTACAACAATCCTTTGATAACAAGATACGCGAGCCGCGAAATGGCGGCAAACTTCTCTGACGACAAAAAATTCAGGCTTTGGAGAAAGCTGTGGATCGCGCTTGCGGAGTCCGAAAAAGAGCTGGGACTCAACATTACCGACGAACAGATCGCCGAAATGAAGGCTCATGCCGAGGACATCAACTACGACGACGCGCGCAAGTTTGAAAGCGAAGTCAGGCACGACGTCATGGCGCACGTCAAAGCATACGGAAAGCTCGCCCCCAAAGCGATGCCGATAATCCACCTTGGCGCAACGTCCTGCTATGTCACCGACAACGCGGAGATAATCGTCATCGACAACGCGCTTGACATTGTGCTCGCAAAGCTCGTAAACTTTATGGATAAACTGCGCAGATTCGCGCTCGAATACAAAGATCTGCCCACTCTCGGCTTTACACATCTTCAGCCCGCCCAGCTCACGACCGTGGGCAAACGCGCGACGCTCTGGCTCAGCGATCTGCTTCTCGACCTTGAGAATCTCAGACATCTGAAGAGCTGCGTCAAACTTCGCGGAGTGAAAGGCACGACGGGTACGCAGGCAAGTTTCCTCGATCTGTTCAACGGCAACGGCGAAACGGTCAAAGAGCTTGAAAAGAAGGTCGTCGCGAAGATGGGATACGACAAGGCTTACGGCGTAACGGGTCAGACCTATCCGAGAAAATTCGATTACAACGTGCTTTGCGTGCTTTCGCAAATAGCTCAAAGCTGCTACCGTTTCTCCAACGACATCCGAATTCTTCAGAATATGAAAGAAATCGAGGAACCGTTTGAAAAGACGCAGATCGGCTCGTCCGCAATGGCATACAAACGCAACCCGATGAGAAGCGAACGCGTCGGATCTCTCGCGCGTTACGTCATTTCTCTGCCGACAAACTGCGCCGTCACCGCTTCCACGCAGTGGTTCGAGCGCACTCTCGACGACAGCGCGAACAAGCGCATAGTCATTGCGCAGGCGTTTCTTTCGGTCGACGCGGTGCTCAACCTTTGCATGAATATCAGCGAAAACCTTGTCGTATACGACAAGGTCATCAAAAAACACATCGATGCAGAGCTCCCATTCATGGCTACCGAAAACATTATGATGGAATGCGTTAAAGCGGGCGGCAACCGTCAGGAGCTTCATGAGCGAATCAGAGTTCTTTCTATGGAAGCGTCGAAAAACGTCAAAATGGAAGGCAAAGACAACAATCTGATCGATCTCATCAAAAAAGACGATATGTTTTCCGCTGTAAAGGACAGGCTGGACGGCATTCTCGACGCTAAAAACTTTATCGGAAGAGCTCCGCAACAAGTCGTCGAGTTCATACAAAACGAGATCGATCCTGCGATCAAACCGTATGAAAGCAAGCTGGGACAAAAAGGCGAAGTCAACGTCTGACGTCAATAAAACAGAGAAAAACGACGGGAGATTCCGTCGTTTTTTTATCGCGTCAGTTCATACATCCAATCTGCATATATTCCGTATCCTTTCGTCGGATCCGCGCTAAAGACGTGAGTCACAGCGCCGACGAGTTTACCGTTCTGCAATATAGGACTGCCGCTCATGCCCTGGACAATGCCTCCCGTTGCATTGAGAAGACTCTTGTCTACAATACGGATCACCATTGATTTATCCGACGGCGCAGTCTGTTCGTTGAGTTTGATGATCTCGATGTCGTAATACTCCGGCTCGCTGCCCGACACGGTACTGTATATCTGCGCTTTGCCGGGTCTTATCGAATTTCTGCCGCCGATTTTTACGGATTTCAGAGAGGAAGTTTTCCCCGTATAAACGCCGTAATTTCCGAAAGTACAGTTTTTCTCGATTGTGCCGAGGGAAACGGATTTTGAATTGAACGTACCGTTGAGCTCTCCCGCTTTTCCTATTTTACCTTTTACGCAACCTGAAATGAACGCGTTGTATATTTTTCCTCCGTCTATCCTGACAACAGAGCCGTCCTGCGACAGGATCGCGTGACCGAGACAGGCATATTTTCCCGTATCCTTATTGATAAACGTCGCGGTTCCTATACCCGCAATGCCGTCCTGAAGCGCAAGTCCGATACGATAATTGCCGCTCAATACGTCTTTGACGGGCGTCACGGTATAAGTCTTCCTCTCGTCGCCGCGCAATATGCACAGCTCTACCGGTTCGCCTTTTTTCGCGTTGAGTATCTCCGCGATAGTCTTGTCGCTTCCGACCGGTCTCCCGTCGATCGCAACAAGTACGTCGCCGCTTCTTATATCGGTATTTTCGCACGGAGACGCCGCGCCGTCGCTCGTGACAACGCCGGATCTTCCGGTGATCATAAGTCCTTTCAGATCGAGATCGAGTCCGAGGGGAAAACCTCCGAGCCAGACTTCTCTGTCTTCGCTCTTTTGCGCCTTCGAAGTTTTCAGGTCGATCAGACCGAACAGTTTGGTATGCACTTTTCCTTCGTCTTCGTCTACCACGTTGATGCTGAAAGGAGAGGAAGTCGCGGCTACTTCATAACCGTCGCAACCGCCGTCGAAGCCGTTGCAGAAGCCGAAGTAACCGACCGCCGCGACGCATACCGCGAGCAAAACATTGACTGCGAAAATTTTTTTCATTTCAAAACTCCTTACAGTCAGTAGTTTGAGACACAAGATAAAGAATTATGTAAGAAAAGAAAAAGTCGGATCACAGCCCGACTCGGATATATGATTGCAGAGATCACCTGGATTTTTTGTAATTTTCGGAATAATCGCGCATCTCTTTTGCGTGAGGCAACGCGTGAGTGCCGTAATCGCTGCCGCCGAGGAGCCGCGCGATCTCTCCGACCGTGCCGTCTTCGTCGAGGAGCTTTACGTCGGTAAAAGTCTTGCCGTCCGCGGTGTGTTTCGTGATGAGATAGTGAGCGTCCGCCATGCTCGCAAGTTGAGGCAGATGGGTAACTGCAAGCACCTGTTTGCCCGTCGAAATGTTGTACAGCTTTTCTGCCACAACCTGCGCGATCTTTCCGCTTATACCCGTATCTATCTCGTCGAAAACCATAGTCTGCACGCCGTCCACGTCGGAGATGATGTTTTTGACTGCAAGCATAAAACGCGAAAGTTCGCCGCCGGAAATGACCTTTGACAGCGCTTTTGCGGGTTGACCCGCGTTTGCGGAAAACATAAAGAGAACGTCGTCCGCTCCGTTTTCGCCTATGCGATCGTCAGAATATCCGACCTCGGCATAAAAAGTCGCGTTGTTCATGCCGAGTTCTTTGAGTTCTTTGCAGATGTTTTCGGCAAGCGCCTTTGCGAATTTTTCTCTCAAAGCGTGAATTTCGAGAGAATTCTTTTTCAGATCGCGCTCGCAGACAGCAAGGCGCGAATTGAGTTTTTCGATATTATATTCCGCGTCGCCATAAAATTGCAGTTCTTCTCTGATCTTGTCCGCATACGCGAGGATCTCGGAGACGTCGCTGCCGTATTTGCGTTTCAGAGTTCGCACGAGAGCTAGTCTTTGCTCGACTCTCTCCGCCTCATAAGGATTATATTCGCTCTCTTCGAGCAGACCTTCGAGAGTCTCGGCAATATCTTTCAACTCTATTTTCGCGCTATCGAGGCGTTCGACGAGTTCTCCGTAACGCGGATCGTATTCGTCGACCGAAGAAAGTTGAGATTTCGCGCCAGAAACGGATATTACCGCGCCTTCGTCTCCGTCGAGACAATTTTTGGAGGCGGCAAGCGCGTCGGTGATCGCGCGGGAATTGTTGAATTTTTTGCGCTTTGCAAGCAATTCCTCTTCTTCGCCCTCTTTGAGATCGGCTTTTTCTATTTCTTCAAGCTCGAAATTGAGTGCGTCGGTTTTTTTCGCGACGTCGGACAAAGAGCCGTATTTTGCAAGCTCGCGCTTTATTTCTCCGTATTCCGCAAACAGTTCTTTTTGAGTCGTGAGAGGCTTTTCGAGCGCAGATCTCGCGTATTTATCGAGGATCGCGATATGGTTTTCGTCGTCGAGAAGCCCGGTCGCCTCGTGCTGTCCGTAAATGTCGGTGAGAGACAAAGCGATTTCTTTGAGCATGGCGAGCGTGACTTTCTGCCCGTTGACGCGACAGGTGTTTTTGCCGTCGACGGTCATCACGCGTTGAAGCGCAAGCTCGTTGTCGTCGCAATCTATCTCCATATCCGACAAAAGGCGTTTTGTCGCCGGGCAATCCGAAAGATCGAAAAACGCCGAAACTCTGGCAAGGTCCTTGCCGTACGAGATCAGAGACTTATCCGCGCGCGTACCCAAAACGAAATTCAGGCTGTCGATTATTATCGACTTGCCCGCGCCCGTTTCGCCCGAAAGAATATTCAGCCCTTTGCAAAACCCTATCTCAAGGTTTTCGATAAGAGCGATATTTTCTATCCGCAAAGTTTCCAGCATAGGAAATTACCACAAATAAGATTTGAGAAGGTCGACCGTTTCTTTGACGTCCGCGTCCTGGGATACGACAGCGAAAATGGTGTCGTCTCCCGCCAGCGTGCCGATTATCTGCGTCAGATTGAGATGGTCGATGAACGCGCAGGCGCTGTTTGCGCCGCCTGCGACCGTCTTGATCACGACGAGATTGTTGGCGTACTGAATCGAAAGCACGCATTCTTTGAAAATGTTGCCGAATTTGACGGAGATCTTGTGCGGCGCAGCTTCGGCTTTGACGTATTTGTACTTTTTGTCCGCGCCGAGGATCTTGATCAGACCGAGTTCCTTGATGTCGCGGGAAACCGTCGCCTGCGTAGCACAAAAGCCGCGCTCGGTGAGCAGGGTCACGAGTTCGTCCTGCGTTTCGATGTCGTTTTCTTCGATGAGATCGATGATGCACTGTTGTCTTTTTGCTCTAATCATTATTCACCCCAATATGCCAGCTTTTTGATGAGCCTGCTGTAAAAACTGCTCTTTTCAAACCTTATGAAGGTAGCTGTATGATCACACTTTTTTATCGTAATTTTCTGCGGATCTTCGACGAAAGCCATAATTTTGCCGTCGATCGTCAGACGGAGATCCGTGCCGTCGCTCGAAAGATCCACCGTACTCGAATCGCTTATAACTATCGGACAGAAATGCAGCGAATGCGGGCAGATAGCGTTTATTATCAGCGCGTCGAGATCGGGGCTCAATATCGAGCCGTTGCAGGACAGCGAATAACCGGTCGAGCCGGTCGGAGTGCTCACCATTACGCCGTCTGCGCGCACCTTGTCTGCTCTGATCCCGTCGATATCGACGGCTATGTTGCAGATATTCGAATTTTCGGTCTTCGAAAGGACGACTTCGTTGAGCGCGATGAAACGGTTTTCTCCGTTGATAACTTCGATCATCGACCTCTTTTCGCAAAAATAATCGCCGTCGACGAGCCTGTCCACGGTATCTTCGAGCATATCGGCGTTTACTTCTGTCAGAAAACCGAGATGTCCGAGATTTACACCAAGCATAGGTATGCCTTTCACCGCGCAGTACGGCACTATGTTGAGCATCGTGCCGTCGCCGCCGAATGCGACGAGAAGATCGACGCCGTCCGTAAGCTCGCGCAATTTTTCGTGAGTATCGCTTTCCTGCTTTTTATCGCTGTAAAATTTGTACGATATTCCTCTGCGTTGCAATATCGACAGCAGGCTTTTAGCGGTAAGGCAGTCGCGGTCTTTGTTCAGGTTTGTATATACGCCGATTTTCATAATATCATTATAGTATAAAATGAATAAATATTCAATAGAATATACAAAATATTTAAAAATTATTGATTCATGCAAATAAAATCGCCAAAATATCTATTACTTTTGCAATCAATATTCAGAAGCGTGCAAGCGTATCAAAGAGAAAATCTCACCAGATACTCGACGTTTTTGTTTTCTCTTATCGGAGCCGTCGTCACTCCGAGCACCCGTGCGCCCGTTTCGGTTGCAAACGCGCAGACGTTGTCGACGGCGGCCTTCCTGACCTTTTCGGAAAGCACAAGACCGGTTTTGGTCAGATTCTTGCGTCCGACTTCGAATTGAGGTTTTACGAGAGCAACGACCTCGCCCCCCTTTTTTATTACGGAAAATACAGGAGATAGTACGAGAGAAAGAGGAATAAAGCTCACGTCGATACAAGCGAAATCGCAGTATTCGCCGAGAGTTTCGACTTTGAGATCTCTCGCGTTGGTATTGTCTTTTACGACCACTCTGGGATCGCTTTTCAAAGCGTCGTCGAACGCGCAGTCCCCGACGTCCACAGCATAGACCTTCGCGGCGCCGTGAGACAGCAGACAATCTGTGAATCCGCCGTTGGAAGCGCCTATATCCGCGCATACGAGACCGTTTACGTCGAGGGAAAAATCCGCAAATGCTTTTTCGAGCTTGTCTCCGCCTCTCGAAGCGAAGCGGTATTCTCTGATTATCTCGATTTCGTCGCCGTCGACGGTTTCGCGGGACGCTTTCATGCAGGTCTTGCCGTTGACGTTTACAAAGCCGTCGGCAATCATGTTGGCGGCTTTGGTACGACTGTAACCGAATTTGCTGCTCAAATAAAGGTCGAGCCTCATTTCTTCAGACCGTCTCTTATTTTATTGCAGAGAGAATCGGGATCCGTCCCCGTAAACTTTTTGATATAATTCACGCTTCCCAGCGGATAGGGCTTTTCGTCGAAAGCGAAGACGGTGACGTCGGCGCATATACCGCGTTCGGCATAATAAGCTATAACTCCTTCTCCGAAACCGCCCGTACGCACTCCGTCTTCGAGAGTGAATATTTTTTTGTCTTTTATATCGCCGAGCATTTCTTCGTCGAAAGGTTTGATAAAACGAGCGTTGACGAGATCGACTTTTATTCCCTGCTTTGCGAGCTGAGCGACGACTTCGCACGCGTCCGCAACGCTGACGGCACCGGTTGCGAGGATGACGGCTTCTGCACTTCCGTCGGTTAGTTTTTCCCATTTGCCGAGTCTGATCTCGCCGTGTCTGTCGTATTTTTTGACGTCTTCCGCTTTGGGATAACGTATCGCAAGCGGTTTGCCGTAGGTCAGAGACCATTCGAGCGTTTTTTTGAGTTCTTTGCCGTCCTTCGGTGCGACAACAGCGATTTCGGGGAGTGCGCGCATGAACGAAATATCGTAAACTCCCTGGTGCGTTTCTCCGTCTCCGGCGACTATCCCGCACCTGTCGACACATATAGTAACGGGCAAAGAATTGAGACATACGTCGTGCAAAAGCTGGTCGTATGCTCGTTGCAAGAAGGTGGAATATACTGCAAAATAAGGCTTTTTTCCGCCGAGAGCGAGCCCGGCGCTCATACACGCGGCGTGAGCCTCGGCAATGCCTACGTCGACGAATCTGTCCGGAAATTTCTTTTCAAAGACGTCGAGTCCCGTTCCGCTCGCCATAGCGGCGGTCACGGCGATAACGTCCTTATCCTTTTCTGCAAGCTCGCAAAGCGTCTCTCCGCATATCTGCGAAAAAGAACGTCCGCTTTGAGACGAAGTGGAATAGCCGTGAAATTTTTCGGGATTTTCTTCCGCTTCCTTGTATCCCTTACCCTTTTTCGTCAGGATGTGGACGATGACGGGGTCGCTGTATTTTTTCGCTTTGTTGAACGCTTTTATAAGAGCTTTGATGTCGTGTCCGTCTACAATGCCGATATATTTGAGTCCGAAGAGCGCGAAAGGACGCGTAACTCTTTCTCTACGCAATCTGTTGAGATAATTGGATATCAGACCGACGTTTTTGGAAATGCTCATTTCGTTGTCGTTGAGCACTATTATCTGTTTTTTGCCCATGCAGGCAAGGTCGTTGAGCGCTTCGAAGGCGAGCCCGCCCGTCATTGCGCCGTCGCCGATAAACGAAATTATCTGCTCGCCGCCGTCAAGAGCGCGCGAAAGTCCGCAAGCGAGTGAGATCGAAGTGGAAGCGTGTCCGGTGTTGGCGACGTCGTAAACGCTCTCCTGCGTTTTTGGAAATCCCGCAATGCCGTTTTCGGTACGCAGAGTGAAAAATTCGTCTTTTCTGCCCGTAAGTATCTTGTGCGCGTAACATTGATGTCCGACGTCGAATATGATCTTGTCTTTTGGAGCGTTGAAAACGTAGTGAAGCGCGACGACGGCTTCTACCGAGCCGAGATTTGAAGAAAGATGTCCGCCGTTTTTGAATACGGTGTCAAGAATAAGACTGCGAATTTCGCCGCAAAGAAGATCGAGCTGACCCGGGTCGAGCTTTTTAAGATCTTCTGGGCTGTTTACGCTGTCGAGAATTGCCATGTCTTATTTCCTTCTGAACACTTTGATGACCGCGTGTATGCGGCGCGCGGCAAACAATACGATGTTTTCGCTGTTTCTGACCGCGATGCGCTTGCAGAGCGCCTTTCCTCCGACGGTTGCGGAGGCAATGACTGCGGAAACCAATATCGACGGTATCAACGGATCCGAACCCGTCGCGTCGCAGATCGCGGCGACTATGCTTGCGCCGCACGCTCCGCTCATTACGCCGCAAATATCTCCTATCACGTCGGCGCATATATTATTGACCTTTTCCGCGTTGGAGATAAGCATGACGGCTATGCGTTTTACTTCGTCGCAGACCTTTTCTGCGTTATCGACGCGGCAAAGCGCGCATGACGTAACGCTCACTCCTATTACATCAAAAATTATACTAGTAATTACCATAAAAATCAACAACATTGTTGCAATTAATATGTCGCTGCCGCCGACAGCCACCTGCGAAAGTACGCTTGTAACGAGCGACAAGACGAAAGTCAGAAAAACTATCTTGAGCGCCCAGCTTGCCGAGCGTCTCCCTCTGTGCACGCGTTTTTTGCCGTTTTTCCTCTTGTAAAAACCGCAGAATTTTGACATATTAAATTATATTTGCGTGCGTCCGCGCAAATGCAACGAGAATACGGCAGAATGAAAAAACATTCTTCCGAAAATATGAAATCTAAAAAAATACCGCCTTGCGGCAGTAAAATCATTTCAGTAATTTCTTCCAACGAGATAATGACAAAGCTGTATGAGTTTTTCCGCTTTGTCGCCGTATTTAGAAATGCAGGCGACGGCGCGTTTCGTGTAGTCCTTTGCCTTTTCTTTCGCCGCTTCGAGTCCGAAAAGCGAGACGTAAGTCTTTTTGTCGCCCTTTTCGTCGCTTCCGACGTTTTTGCCGAGGACGGCGTCCGTAGAAGTGCAATCGAGCACGTCGTCAGTTATCTGATACGCGATCCCCGTGTAATCGGCAAAATTGACGAGGTCGATCTCCTCTTCCTTGGTACAACCGCAGGAAACGGCGCCCGAAAGCAAAGCGGCGATCAAAAGTCCCGACGTCTTTTTCGAGTACATTGAAAGCAACGCGTTTTCGTCGTAACCCTTGCCGTTGTTGTCCGTAACGTCGCAACATTGCCCGCCGATCATGCCGGTAGTGCCGGCATATTTTGCGATATAGCTCGCGGCGAGCACGTCGCGAGACGAGTTTATCGCGTCAAGAAGCACCTCGTAAGCGCCGTTGAGCATCGCGTCGCCGGCAAGCAGAGCCACCGCCTCTCCGAATCTGACGTGCGTTGTCGGTTTTCCGCGCCTCAAAGTATCGTTGTCCATGCACGGAAGATCGTCGTGAATAAGAGAATATCCGTGTATAAGCTCGATCGCGAGCGCGAAATCGGCGACGTCCTCGCATGACTTTCCCGCAAATTCCGCTCCCAGATAGCACAGCATCGGGCGCAGTCTCTTGCCGCTTCCCGTCATCGAGTACGCAACCGCTTCCTTTACGGGCGACGGACAGTCAAGCCTGTTGAGCAGATATTCGTCGAGAGTCGCGTTGAATATCCCCGCGTATACGTTGATGATGTCTTTCATTTGTTTTTATCCGCCTTGAATTCGCTTTTCTGCAGATTGTCGAGCTCGCCTTTGAGTTCTGTGATCTTGCCGCTTACTTCGTCGAGTTTTGCTTTGCATTGCGCCGAAAGTCTGACTCCTTCTTCAAAGAGTTTGAGTCCTTCGTCTATCGTCGTGGACGGGTCTTCGAGCGCCCTCGTTATTTCGTCGACTCTTTCGAGCATACTTTCAAACGTCATGATGTCTTTTTTCATATCGTCACCGTTTATTTTTTATTTACAGTTATTTCGTTTACAGTCGCAAGAGCCTGTCCGTCGCCCGAAGATATCGTGACTTCGTCGCCCGGAGAAAGCTCGCTTATCCTTCTGACCCTGCCCGACTTTGCCTGCAAGGTGAAAAATCCCTTTTCGAGAATGGAAGCGGGATTTGCCGCGCCGAGTCTGACGACGGCGTTTTCGCAACGGGTCTTCTTTTCTTTGAGCAACGCATCTGCCGCGGAAACACAGTATTTTTCCGACAGCGACAGCGCCGCTCCCGCCGCGGTTATCCTTGCGGTAGCCGCGGATAACATTCGTCCTGAAACCATTTTCAGTCCTTCCGAAGCGCGGGCGGCTTTGTCGAGCAAAGCTCTCTTCGCCTTGGAGGAAAAATCCGAAAGTTGCCGTTTTAGCTCGTTGACGTCGAATGCGACAAGTTCCGCCGCAGCCGTCGGAGTCGCGGCTCTGACGTCCGCCGCGAGGTCGCAAAGCGTATAATCTGTCTCGTGTCCGACAGCGGATATTATCGGCGTATTTGCTTGATATACCGCTCTGACGAGTCGCTCGTCGTTGAAGGGCATAAGGTCTTCCTGCGAGCCGCCTCCTCTCGCGATTATTATCACGTCGAAACCGAGCTTGTCCGTTATTGCAAGCGCTTTGACTATACTGTCTGCGCTGTTTTCGCCCTGCACCTGCACGCCGTACAGACTGATGTCGATCAGATCGTTGTATCTTCTGACCGTCGTGATGATGTCTTTTATCACCGCGCCTGTCGAAGACGTGAGCACGCATACGTTTTTGGGATATGCCGGCAGACTTTTCTTGTGAGACGCGTCGAATATTCCTTCCGCCGCCAGCCTGTTTTTGAGCTCTTCGAGCTTCATTGCGATCAATCCCGCGCCGTAAGGCACGATCACGTCCGCGTTGAGACTCAACTTTCCGTTTTTCTCATAATAGGAAACGCTACCTCTGACGATGACGAGCTCTCCGTTTTTCGGGACGTAAGTCTTTGCGCAATTAAAGCTGTTGCAAGCTATCTGCGCGTCCTTGTCCTTCAAAGTAAAATAGGCGTGGCCGCGCACAACGCTTATGCCGCTGACCTCGCCTACCACGTCTATCCCGTGCAGCATTTCCTCTGCGAGAAAGACGTTGTGGATATACATATTGACAATGCTGACGCTTAAAAACTTGGGAGAGTTCATTTCTCCGCCTTTGCAAGAGCCGCCTGCAAAGTGTTTGCAAGGAGCATCGTTATCGTCATGGGTCCCACTCCGCCCGGTACGGGAGTTATGAAAGACGCCTTTTTTTCTACGTTTTCGAAGTCAACGTCGCCTACGAGCTTGCCGTCCACGCGGTTGATGCCGACGTCTATGACGATCGCGCCGTCTTTTACCATATCCGCGGTCACAAACCTTGGTCTGCCGATCGCGGCGACGAGAATGTCGGCTTTTGAAGCTATCTCTTTGAGCCCCTGCGTCTTGCTGTGACACACCGTCACCGTGCAGTCCGCATTGAGAAGAAGCATCGCCATGGGCTTTCCGACGGTATTGCTTCTGCCAATAACGACGGCGTTTTTGCCCTTTAGATCGACGCCCGTCGTCTCGAGCATCTTCATCACGCCGAAAGGCGTGCACGAAATGGTCCTCGGTCTGTTCATAGCGAGAAGTCCGAGATTTGTCGGAGAAAAGCCGTCGACGTCCTTTTCGTCCGGTATGAGATTGAGGAGTTTTCTTTCGTCATAGCCTGCGGGAAGCGGCAACTGAACGAGTATGCCGTCGACCGTATCGTCCTCCGCGAGGGCTGTCAGTGTCTTTTCTATCTCCCGTTGAGGAGTGCCGTCCGCGTATTCGTAATGCAAGGATCTCATGCCGACCTCGGCACAGCCCGCGATCTTGTTTCTTACATAGGTCTGCGAAGCGGGGTCCTCTCCGACTATTATGACCGAAAGGCAGGGTTTTCTGCCAAAGCGTTTTTCAAATTCTTCGACCTTGATTTTGAGTTCGGCGCGGGTATCCGCCGCGACCGCCTTGCCGTATATCAACATTATTCTTTCCTCCCGAGCTGTTTGTATATCCCCGCAAGAACGCCGTTTACGAAGACATGGCTTTCGGGCGTGGAATAAGTCTTGACAATGTCGAGAATCTCGCTTATCGAAACCGCGGGCGGAATGTCGGGCATGAATTTGAGTTCGAAAGACGAAAGAAGCAACGCCGCAAGATCGGGTTTGAAAATGCGGTCGATCTTGAAATTGCGCGAATTTTGCTCGATCAATACGCAAAGATCGTCGTAGTTGGATTGAATCCCTTCCACGACGTTCCTGATATAATCCTTGTCCGAAACGGTTATCTCGCTGTCTTCGAAAATCGAGTCCATCGTCGGGGGCTGCTCTCCCGACTCCCTGTTGAACAACCACTCGAAGACGAGTTTGTACGCATAATCGCGCGCCTTTTTTCTGCTCATATATTTCTCCGTCGTAAACCCTCCGACGGAATCCGCCGGAGGGTCACAAAAAATTTTCTTCAGTTGGAGTAGACGACTCCCGCAACCGTCACGTTGACCGCTTTGACCTTGTAAGACGTCGCTCTTTCGACTTCGGTCTTGATCTTTTCCTGCAATCCTGCGATGACTCTTGGTATGACGTGACCGTAATACACGTTGACGGACACGTCGATGATAGCCGTCATATCGTCGTACAATTCTACCGAAATAGCCTTACTCTTTCCTTTTTTGCCGAGTTTGATGTTCTTTGTCAAGCCCGCTTCGTACGATACGGACGCTATACCTTCGACTTGAGAAGCGGCGCTGCCGGCAACAGAAGTGATTATGTTGACGTAGGTCTCTCTCGTCTGATAGTTGTCCTGTGACATATCACACCTCCGAAATATGCCTTAATTGTATCATACTTTGCCGTATTTGACAAGCGTTACGCGGTATATGGAACGACAACGACTTCGCTTGCGGTATAATCCGTTTCTTCGAGGATCACGTTGAGTATCTGCGCGACTTCCTCCTTTTCGAGCTCGCTCTTGTTGACGATCACGTTTACGTTGTTCGTGCTCATGGTAACGACCGCGTCTTCAAAGCCTTTTGCCTTGATAAGGCTCTCGATAACGAGTTCGGCTTCGATATTGTTGAGAAGGTCCTGCTTCATCGTTTCCGCGGTAGCCTTTGCCTCTTCGGTCGAAATCTCGGACGCAATGATGGCTTCGAGATAGCTCATCTCTTCGGCTCTCGCAGTCTCGCGGCTCGTGCGGTATGTACTGAAGAAGGTCTCGACGCTGTCTCCTCCCGTGAGCTGTCCGTCGCTGGTCGCGGACGAGAACCAATCGCTGTTGAGCGCGAAGTTGAGCACGCCCGTAAGTACGAGCAACGCTACCATGCTGCAAAGGACGATGACCTTTTTAGCGTTTGAGGAAAGCTGCCTTCTGACTTTCACTGCCTTTGTCTGTTCTGCCATAAAATACCTCCATGGATGTAAAAAAATATATTTTTTTCCGCCTTTCGGCTTTTGTCCGAAAACCTTTCTGTTTAATTATATTTGCGATCATTTCATTTTATACACTTTAATTTTCGATCCGTCGACGTCGAGAAGTGCGCAAAGTGCGTCTATTATGTCGATTTTTACCGAAACGTCGTCTCCTCCCTGCGCGACGACGACTATCCCCTCGATCTTTGCGGGCGATTTGGAAATGACGAGCGGCTGTTCCTTCCCGTCTACCGTGACCGTTACGGGCTTTGACGTCGTGGTCGTATTCGTGACCGTTCTGTCGCTGTTCGAGTCGCTGTCCGTCGTCGTTGTCGTGACGGTCTCTTCGTCGTAAGCTATCTCATAACTTTCCGATCCGTCGTAAGTTATCAGGATCTTGCACTTGCCGACGCCCTCGATTTCGGATATTATGTCCGCCACCTGACGGCTTATATCCGTACCGTCGGACGTTTCGACGTCTGTATCGTCGCTTATGAAGTTGTATGCGAGATATCCCGCTATCAGCAACGCGCACAAAGCAACGGCGATTATTATTTCGATATGCTTTACGCTTTTGAGTTTCTGCAAAAATCCGACCTTTGCGGTCGCGTCCTTATTTGTTGTCATATATTCTCACCTCGTCGCAGTCAACTGCGTTTTTTACAATCTTTTCTATTTCGTCGCCGCATTCGTCTTTCGACTGCGCACACAAAGTGATGTCCACGTTCACCCTGTCGATCCGATATATGTCGGACGCCTCTCTGAATATGACCACCTGCGCGTTTTCGTAACCTCGGAGTTTGAGAGTATTTGCGATTTTGTCCTCGTCAGCCTGCTTTCTGTCGTCGTTTACGCTTTCCACAAACGCGCTGTCCGTCTCGAATGCGGAATCGAAATACTTTGAAAAATCGACGTCCGACTTGAGAAATTTAACGACGGGAGACGCGATGACGAGCACGACGATCAGCGCGTAGACCCCTTTGACGTATTTGTTGCTCTCGCCTTCGGGCATAAGCACGTCGATGAGCACTCCCACGACGACGACTCCGACTATCCCCAGGATCCAACCCGTCATACTACCCCCGCGTTGCACGTCGCGACGATCAGCATGACCGTTACGACGAACATAAAACCGACCCCGAGTATTATCGCGACGAGCACCCCGAGATTTTTTGATACGCCGGCGAGCATAGACGAAAACCTCTCGTCTCCGACAGGTTCGACGAGTCCGCTTACGAGCTTGAGTCCGAGAGCGAAAACGGCGGTGTCGACGACGGGCGCGGCGACGGCGGACAATATCAGAAGAGTTATCACGAGTCCCGTCGAATTTTTAATAAGCACGAGTCCAGCGAGCACGAGATCGAATCCGTCCGAAAGATATCCCCCGAGAAGCGGAACGTAACTCTGCAAGGCGAATTTCGCCGTTTTTACCGAAATCGTATCCGCTATCGATCCCGTCAGACCCTGAACTGACAAAAACGTCGCGAATATACCGAAAACTCCGCCGAGTATCCAATTGGCGCAACTTTTGAAAAAGGAAGTCAGCTTTGAAAGTTTTATGTTTTTACTCAGATTGCCTATTATTCCGACAGTTGTTGCCGCAATAAAGAGAGGCAGAACGACCGTCGTCACGACAGTGGTCACGCCCGACGACAAAATCGCCGTCATCGGTTGATATACCGACGCCGCGGAAGAGGACCCGAGCGCGGTAAGCAATGTCAGAAGAACTGGAAAACACGCGTTCATCAGAGACTGCATGGATCTGACCGTCGACGTTGCTTCGGAGAGCAAAGAAGCGACTCTCGCTATGACTATGGAGATCATCGCGGCGTAACAGGCGAAATATATCAGTTCCGTCGTGCTCTTTTTCAGAAAACCGCCGGAGAGTCCGCCGACGATCGAGTACAGCAATGCGATCGCGAATATCGCAATAAGCGAGGGCAATGATCCCCTTATGCTTTTCGTCGCCACAGTTGCTACTGCGTTGAAAAACCCTTTTGCGTCGCCGTCGTACTTGCCTCCGATCACCTTTTTGACCGTTTCGAGAAACCCGCCATCCGCCACGTCTCCGCCGTAAGAGTCTATCCATTGCTGTATTTCGGAAAAGTCCAGCTCCCCCAGCTTGTCCCCAATCTGCTCTTCGAGCTCCTCTTTTACGGAGTCGTCGGCAAATGCGGTGCCTCCGCATAACAGCAAGGCAACGTACGCAAGCGTCATAAGCGCGAGGATCTTTATCTTTGTTCTCATTCTCATACAAGCTCCTGTACGGTATCTATAAGCGCGTTTACTATCGGCAACGCCATAAGGAATATTGCGATCTTGCCCGCAAGCGCGATTTTTTTGGAAATTCCTCCGCAATCGAGATCTTCGCAAAGTCCGCACGCGTATTCGGTCAGATAGCCGATGCCGACGATTTTCAGAAGCGCGGAAAACAAAGCGTTGTCTATGCCCGTTCTGTCGACTATTTCCTGCAACGACACGAGCACTGACGCAAGCGATTTCACGCATACAATCAGAATTACTATACCAGTCGCTACCGCGACGAGCGCGGCGTACTGCCCATCCGTCTTTTTTAGCAAAAGACAGGCGATCGCGCCGATTATTCCCACCGATATAAGCCTGAAAACGTCCATCAGTACAAACTCAATATGGATTTGAGACTGTCAAAAAGACCGCCCAGCATGTCGAGCACGATGAGAAGCACTATAACGAGTCCCGTAAGCGTTGCGAGAGTTGCGATCTCGTCCTTGTCGCTTTTTTTGAGCACAATGTTTACGATTGCGGTGAGAAGTCCGACTCCCGCGATTTTGAATATTATCCCTATTTCCATTCGTCCTCCGTTTTCAGGCAACGACAAGCATTGCGGCAAGTCCAGACAATATGCCCAACTTGAAAGCGAGCGTTCCGTATTTTTTCTGATTTGACTTTGCGGCATCCTCTATGGGCGAAAACGCCGCGCGGTATTTTTTTATGTCCGACAGTTGAGTATCGAGATCGGATTTCCCTAGCGAGAAAAGCATTTCTGCGACGAGAGACTGCTCGTATGCGGTCAGATAGCGGCTTTTTGCCGCCGCAATGCAGTCTTCTTTCATGACGTAACCTCCTTCGAGCAATCCCGAATACTTTTTGAGTATCTTGCAGAATTCGTCCTTCTTTCCCTGACAATACGAAAGCGTAAGTTCCCCGAGGGTGTTCTGAAGATATGACACGCCGTTTTCGAGATGATCGAGATACCCCAGTGCGGAGACGAGAAGATTGCATCTCTTTCTATAATGCGCGCTTATGCCGTATCCGACGTAACCGCAACAGACGAATAACAGCGCGCCGACAAGCAGTTTCAGCACTTTTTATACTCCTTTTTATCGATAAGCGCGGATATTTTTCCTATCTCTCTGAGTTCGACAAAATATCTCATTATGCCTGCAAGTTCGCAGTATACGGTATCTTTCAAGAGACTCAACAGTCCGTCCGCGTGCACGGTAGCAAGAACCTTTACCCCGCATCTGCATATATCGCGCAGACAGCTTATCTCGTCTTTTCCGAATATCTCGTCGGTAGCAATCACGTCCGGTCTCAATGAACGCACTGCGTCGGCATACCCCGCTTTTTTGCAGGAAAACAGTAAAACGTCGGTGTTTGGACCGAGATCCGCCGTTGCTACGCCGTCGCAACTCGCAGATAGCTCGTTCCTTTCGTCGATAACGACGACGTTTTTGCCTTTGAGAGACAAAAGACGTATCATTTCACGCAAAAGCGTCGTTTTACCCATACCGGGAGGAGAAATTATCAGCGTATTGTCAAAGTCGTCGACGAGCTTTTCAAGTCCGCTCGCACACCCGAATATCTGCGAAGGTATCCTGATACACAGAGAATTTACGTTTTTCAGCGTAAAAAGTTTTCCGTTTTTGTAGACACCTTCTCCCGACAAGCCTATCCTTATCCCGTCGTCGCAACTCAAAAAACCGTTTGCAATGCGTGAGTTTACCGCGTACATCGAATGTTTTGTCGCGATCGCAAGGACGTGTCCTACGTCTTCGCCCGTGACGACGTATTCGTGACCGTCAACGGAAGGGAAAAAATATTTTCCGTATTCCGCGACGGAAAGAGGCTTGCCCGTCCTCATTCTGACTTCGGTCAGCTTGCCGACGTCGGCTCCGGAAACTATAAAACTGAATACCCTTTCGGGCAAAAGGTCTTTTAACATAGACAACTCCTCGGCTACAATAATCTATGCTGCGGCAACTCGGTAAAACCGAAGACGACGAAATTTTACAAAATTCGTCAAGACACAGCCGTTTGACTGTCCTCTGAAACAGATGCGGTTTATTGAAAAATACGAAATAGATTTGACATTGAAACAAGGACAATCGTTGCAAAACGCGGCGCGTACTCGCGCCGTGACGACTAAAAATATTTGTTTGTGATCTTGCGAAAGTCGATCGATAGTAAAAAAAACGATAAATTTACAAAAAGTTTGGCTAATTATTTCTAAAATATGCTTGTTTTTATAATAATTTCATTATCAGGTCATTTTTTTCCTTGCACCCTGCACCGTCGGCAAAGCGCCGTTAAAAATCATTACTTCAAAATATATAAGTCTCGACATCTCATATCGTTTGCGTAGATCTTGACTAATAAAAAAGACCCCGTTTTGCGGGGTCGTCGATATCAAGGATTTTCGCCTGATTACACTCTGGACATATAAGAGCCGGTGCGGGTGTCCACTCTGATCGTATCGCCTTCGTTTACGAAAAGCGGTACGTTGAGCGTATATCCTGTTTCAAGCGTAGCGGGCTTGGTTGCGTTGGTGGTGGTGTTGCCCTTGACGCCGGGCTCGCTGTGAACTATCTTGAGCTCTACAAAGTTGGGAGCTTCGACGGAGAACGGGTTGCCGTTGTAGAAAGATACGGTAACTTCGCCGTTTTCGGGTACGAACTGCAACGCTTCTTCGCATACTTCCTTGTTGAGCGGGATCATGTCGAAAGTCTCGTTGTCCATAAAGTAATACAGATCGCCGTCGTTGTAAGAATAGCTCATTGTCTTGCGCTCGATATGCGCGGTCGGGAATTTATCCGTCGGGTTGAAAGTCATTTCGATAACGCCGCCGGAAATGACGTTGCGCAGTTTGGTCCTAACGAACGCCGCGCCCTTGCCCGGTTTGACGTGTAAGAAGTCAACGATAGTCATGACTTTGCCGTCCATCTCAAAGGTAATGCCCTTTCTGAAATCGCCTGCCAATATAAAATCAGCCATAAAAAACCTCCATTTTGCTTACGCTTGCTTATATTTTATCAAAAAAACGGTAAAACCGTCAATTCCTGTTTATCAAAATCCGAAAATCAGAGGATTATCAGATTTTTGTCGGAGTGAGTCAGATCTACTGCGCCGTCAGAGGTAACAAGCAACATATCCTCTATTCTCAATCCGAAATCGCCTTCGAGATACACGCCCGGTTCGTCGGTGATGATCATTCCCTCTTTGAGTATTTCTCCGCAAGAGGGAGAAAACGCTGGCATTTCGTGAATGTCTACGCCGAGGCTGTGTCCGAGCGAGTGAGAGAAAAATTTGTCGAGACCGAATTTTGCGAGATAATTTCTCGCAACGGCGTCAATATCGCTGCATTTTTCTCCGACTTTGACCGCTTTTGCGGCTATCTTGCCCGCTTCGAGCACGGCGTTGTAGGCTCTTGCCTTTCTCTCGTCGATCGCGCCCAAAGCAACGGTCCTCGTCATATCCGAGCAATATCCCTTGTATTTCGCGCCGAAGTCCATGGTAACGAATTCGCCGCTGCGCAGCTTTCTTTCGCTTCTGTGAGCGTGAGGTTTGCTGCCGTTTTCGCCGAAAGCGACGATGCTGTCGAACGCAAGCTCACAGCCGTTTTTCAGAATGATATATTCGAGCCTCGCTGCAATCTCGATCTCGCTTACGCCTTCCTTTATAAAAGGCAATATCTCCGAAAAAGCCGCGTCCGTAACGCTTTGAGCCTGCTTTATCAGGGATATTTCCCTTTCGCTCTTGACAGCGCGGAGCTCTCTGAACACCTCGTCGGTCGCGACGAATTTCACGCCGTCGAAAAGTTCTTGCAAACCGACGTATTCGCTGTATGAGACTTCCTGCTCGACGCCGAGGTTTTTTATCTCGAGCTTTGCGACAAGCTCTTTTATCTCGTTAATGCCGCCGAGAAGAACTTCAAATCTGTCGCCGATGTGCTGTTTAGCCTCTTCGAGATAACGCATGTCGGTAAAGAAATAATCTTTATCGTCGGTAAGAAGTATGCGACAGTTGCTGCTCTCGTAACCGCTCAGATAAAAAGTATTCGAACTTGTCAGCACGAGAAATGCGTGACAACCGTATTTTTTCAAGATTTCAGATTTGTCGTTCATACTTAATTATTTTAACACACAGGCGTGTATTTGTAAAGAATTAAAGCGATTTATAATAGTTTTTCATCGCGAGCGCGTCCATGGTCTGACTGCCCGCCGATTCGCAGGCGACGTAAGGCTCAAGCCTGTATTCGTGTATCACTTTAAGCAGAGGCTCAAAGTCGGGTCCATACTTTTCGTCCCTGAAAGTCAGGTGGCGCAGTTCGCCCTTGTCGGTATACTGTATCTTGCTGAAATGGACGTGCATGTTTTTCGTCTTGAAGTCGCCGAGACCGTCCGCAAGCCTGTCGATTATGCGTTTGTAATCGTCGTATCCTTTTATTGCTCCGCAGTCGCGCGCATTGAGATGTCCGAAATCAATGCAAGGCAAAAGCGTATCGTAACCCTTGCACATTCTGATCACTTCGTCCAGATCTCCGAGCTGCGATTTCTTGCCCATCGTCTCCGCGCACAGCCACAGATCGTCAAAACCGTATTCGTGTTTCAGTTCCATGACCTTGTCGAGTCTTTTCATGAGTACGTCCATTGCATCCGACCTTGCGGCTTTGAGCGGTGAACCGGGATGAAAGACGCATCTCTTTCCGCCGAATTCGCACAACGCCTTGAGAGATGAAAAGATATAGTCGTGATTGTTCGCCGCCTTGTCTTCTTCGAGAGTGGCGAGGTTTATGAAATACGGCGCGTGAACGGAAAATTCGATCGAATATTTCTTAAACTCCTCGCCGATCGCACGCGCGGTCTTTTCGGTTATCCTGACCCCTCTTCCGAACGAGTATTCAAAACAGTCGAGTCCGAGCTCCGCAAGCCACTTTGCCTCTTCAACCGTATGCGAATATCCTGCTTCGGCAAACGCTTCACAACTGCCGCTTGGTCCGAATTTTATCATGATTTCCTCCCGAGCACTTCGGCAACGTCTTTAGCTATCTGCGCCGAGAGCTCCTCTTTCGTATCGAATTTTTTGACGTCGCGTAGCCTTTTCAGAAACTCCACGACGATGAATTTGCCGTAAATATTGTCTTTCCAATGCAGGATATAGCTTTCGACATTGTAATGAGAATCTCCGAAAGTAGGATGCTCGCCGACGTTGGTGACGGCGCGCAGTCTCACTCCGTCGATGAGCACGTTCGTATCGTACACTCCGCTTGCGACGGGCAGTTTTTCGTCTGGAATATCCACGTTTGCCGTCGGGGTGCCGATTGCCGCCCCGTCGTGTCTGCCTTTCACTACCTTGCCGGCGACGATATACGGCAAAGGCATAAGCGCGTTGACCCTTTCGATCTCTCCGTTTTTGACCATTTCGCGTATTTCACGGCTTGCGATCTTCTTTCCTTGCGCGTATTCGATCATGTCGACGATATAGCAGTACGCGCCGTGTTTCCTGCAATATTCTTTCAGAGTATCGGCATTGCCCGCCGCGCCCGCGCCGTAAGTGTAATCGGTCCCCGCCGTAACGGCGACGATATTGAATCTTTCAAAGAGATTGTCGAGAAATTCGTCCGCTTTCGTTGCGAAAAACTTTTCGTCGGGTTGTGCTTTTACGACGACGTCCGCGCCGAGCTGCCACAAACGGAACAGCCTCTCTTCGTATGTGAATATCTCCTTGTCTCCCTTGCCGAGTCTCGAAAGCGGATTGTCTGTGAAAGTGAAGACAGCGCACTTTGCACATTCGATTTTTGCAAAAAGCCGCGCGCGCTGAACAAGCGCATTGTGTCCGCGGTGCACGCAATCGAAAAAGCCGAGGCAAAGCACGATCGGCTCTTTGAAACCCGTACTGTAATCGATTTGTCTTATTCCGTCGTATTCCATAAATGCGTTTCCAGCTTTATATTTGCGTCTTTTACGAGCGCTATGCCGAGGATTTCCCCGTTGCACTCTATGCCGTATCTTCCGTCGTCATAACCGCATCTGAGTGTCTGACCGAAGCGCAGACGTTTCGCGGTTTCGTCGGACACCGTCCTGACGGGCAAAAGTTTTGAAACGATCTCGCCGTCAGGTACGACGTACGAGACGGGATCGGCAACAAAATCCGCCATATCGACGCAGTCTCCGACCGTATATCCCCCGCACGATGTGCGAGTGAGCGCTGACATATACGCGAGACAACCGAGTTTTTCCGCAATATCTCTGCACAGGCTTCTGATATATGTACCCGATCCGCAGACAATTTCAAAGCGCGCTTCCGACACTTTACCGCTTTCATCCTCGACACAGTCTTTCATTGTCAAAGAATATATCTTCACCTTTTTTGCCGCAAGTACGGTCTCCTTGCCGTTTCTTGCGAGCTTGTATGCTTTCACGCCGTTCACGCTTACCGCGCTGTATGCAGGCGGAATCTGTTCCGTCTCTCCGATAAACGAATGAAGCACGTCAAGCAATGCGCTCTTTTGCGGCAGTATACCGTCCTGCTTTGTGACGACGCCTTCTCTGTCCAGCGTATCTGTCGTCAATCCGAAGGTAAACGTGGCAACATAAGACTTTTTTCCGCTCTGCATATAGTCGAACAGTTTCGTAGCTTTGCCGAAGCCGAGCACGAGCACGCCTTCCGCGGCGGGATCGAGAGTCCCCATGTGCCCGCATTTTATCTTTTTGCCAACCGCCTTCGAAAGCGCGTTGCGGCATTTGATAACGACGTCGCTCGACGATATTCCGACAGGCTTGTATAACGCGCGCGCGAAATTCATAGGCAATCCCTGCACGCTTTGAGCACTTTGTCTTTTACGTCCTCGTAAAAGCCGCTGACTCTGCAACCCGCAGCGTTTTTGTGTCCTCCGCCGCCGAATATCGCAGCTATCTCGTCCGCATTTACCCCGTCAACGGTGCGAAAACTTACTTTGTATTGCATATCCCCTTTGGTCTGCGTAACGGAAAAAGCTATCCTGACGCCGTCTATGTTGAGGATATTGTTGATTATTCCGTCAGTATCCGCTTCCGTCGTCTCGGTAGCCGCAAAATCCTCCTTTGTAAAGAATATGCCTGCGATCGCGCCGTCGTCGTAAAGTTTCGCGGCACTCAAGACTCTGTTTTTGAGATTGAAAACCTTTATATCGACCTTTTTGATGAAGTTGTCGAATATCTCATTGGCTTTGAAGTCGTAAACTATGAGTTCCGCGGCTGTAGACAGAGTTTTTTGTGTGACGGAAGAAAACGAAAATCCCCCGCTGTCCGTCACGAGCGCGCAGTACAAGAGTTTTGCGGTTACGTCGTCCATGCACTTTTTGCGCGCGTCCATAGCCTTTATCAGATCGAACGCGACTTCCGCGGTAGCAGCGGCGTCGGTCTCGACGATATTCAGATCTCCTCTCCTTCCTCTCGTGATGTGATGATCGACGAAAATACGGTATTTGCAGGAATAATACGCCGCGTCGTAAGCACCGAGCCTGCCGTCGTCCGAACAGTCGACGGCAATCGCGAGGTCGCATTGTCTGAACGGGACGCTGTTGTAAAGATCTAATCCGTCGAGATATTTGAGTTTGTCGTTGAAAACGCCGTCACAAAAAACGTATGGCTGTTTACCATACGTTTTCAGGGCGCGGTAAAGCGCGAGCGCGCTGCCGCAAGTATCTCCGTCGGGATTGACATGGCTGAAAAGCGCAACCGTCTGCGCTCTGTCCAAAGCCGTCAAAAATTTTTCAATCTGCTGATCCTTTACCGTCATTTTTATTCAACTCCGTAAGTTTCTTATCCATGCTCATGCCGTAACTTATCGACGTGTCGAGTATAAATTTGAGTGTGGGTATTGCCCGCAGTATCATCATGTTTTTGAGTCTCGACTTGATGTATCCCTGCGCATTGTCGAGCCCCTCGAGCACCTCGTTTTCGTGTCCTTCGGCGCCGAAGATGCTGACGTATACCTTTGCAAACGTCAGATCCTTGTCGACGCTGACTTCCATAACGCTTATCATGCCGCGCACTCTCGGATCGCGCACTCCGTCGCGGAGAATAATGGCAAGCTGTTTTTTGAGTTCGGAATTGATCCTGTCGAGCCTATTCATTTTTCACCTGTATCATCTCGTACGCCTCGATGACGTCCCCGACCTTTATATCGCCGAATTTTTCAAGTCCTACGCCGCATTCGTAACCGCTCGCGACATCTTTTGCGTCGCTCTTTTCTCTTTTAAGAGATGCGATCTCGCCGTCAAATACGACGATGTTGTCGCGGATAAGTCTCGCCTTGTTTGCTCTCGCGATTTTGCCGTCGGTAACGTAGCAACCTGCGATGAGGCCGACGCCGCTGATCCTGAACGTTGCCCTGACTTCGGCATGACCGACGATCTCCTCTTTGTATACGGGCGCGAGCATTCCTTTGAGCGCGCTCTGTATGTCTTCGATCGCTTCGTAAATCACGCGGTAATATCTGATTTCGATCGAGCTTCTTTCCGCGAGTTGTCTCGCCTTGGGTTCCGCCTTCACGTTAAATGCGAGTATTATCGCGTTGGAAGTATAAGCAAGATTGACGTCGCCTTCGCTGATCGCGCCGACGCCCGCATGAATGATAGAGATCTTGACGTTGTCCTCTTTCATCTTGTCGGAAATTTCGAGCAGAGATTGCTTCATAGCTTCCGCAGAACCCTGAACGTCCGCTTTGATAATGACCGCGAGAGACTTGACTTCCTCGTCGGACACATTCTTGAACATATCTTCGAGAGTCTTTGCGCTTGCTGTGCGGTTCTGCATTTCGAGCTTCTCTTTTGCGGCTCTTTCAGCAGCGACTTCTTTTGCGAGTTTTTCGTCTCCGACCACAACAAGCTTATCTCCTGCGTTGGGGACTTCGGTAAATCCCTGTACCTGCGCCGCAAACGAGGGTTTCGCCTCTTTTATACGCTTGCCCGTAAAGTCGGTCATGGAACGTATCTTGCCGATACAAGTCCCCGCAACGACATAATCGGAAACGTGCAAAGTACCGCTCTGCACGAGCACTGTCGCAACGGGTCCGAGACCCTTGTCGAGCCTCGCTTCGATGATTGAGCCTTGCGCGGGACAATCTTCGACGGCTTTAAGGTCGAGAACTTCCGCGACGAGAAGTATTCCTTCAAGCAATTCGGGTACGCCCTGACCCGTCTTTGCGCTGACGGGGCACATCATGACGTCTCCGCCCCATTCTTCGACGAGAATGTCGTGAGCGGCAAGCTGCTGTTTGAGATTTTCGAGATTTGCGGTGGGTTTGTCTATCTTGTTCGCAGCAATTATGATCGAAACTCCAGCGTCTTTAGCATGGTTGATAGCCTCGACGGTCTGCGGCATTATGCCGTCGTCAGCCGCAACGACGATAACGGCAATATCGGTCACGTTTGCGCCGCGCCTTCTCATTGCGGTAAACGCCTGGTGTCCCGGGGTGTCGAGGAAGGTGATCTTTTCTCCGTTGATCTCAATGGAATAAGCGCCGATATGCTGGGTGATGCCTCCGGCCTCGCCGCGCGCGACGTTGCTCTTTCTTATATAGTCGAGAAGCGACGTCTTGCCGTGGTCGACGTGCCCCATGATCGTGACTATCGGAGGACGCTTTTTGAGTTTGTCCTGAGAATATTCGACGTGAGTGAGTTCGTTGAGCTTGTCTTCCGCCGTCGTGTCCAGCTTAAGCTCAAGCGTAATGCCGTAATCAAGCGCGACAAACTCCGCCGTCTCAAAGTCGATGCTATCGTTGATGGTAGCGAATTTGCCCATATCGAACAGCTTTTTGACGATCTCCGTCGATGTCTTGCCGATCTTTTCGCTCAAGACCTTTATAGCTACGGGGTCGGTATTGATTACCGCGTGTTCGATAACTATCGCCTGCGGAGTGAAAGATTCCTTCTTGTTCGCTCTGCGGACCTTGACGTGTCTGACCTGTCCGTCCTCGTCTTCGCCGCCCTCGTAAACGTATCCTTTTTTGAGCAGGTCGCGTTTGCTCAAGCCCTTCTTGTTGTCGTCTTTCGCACCGGTCTGCTTTTTCTTGTTGTCTTTTTTGAACTGATTGTTTGCGCCTGCCTGCGGAGGAGCTTCAAACACTCTCGTCTGCGTGCCGCCCTGCGGTCTCTGATAACCGTTCTGACCGACGGGCGTGCCGGGACGACGGGGTCTGTCTCCCTGCGGTCTCTGATTGTTGAAATTGCTCTGCGGTCTCTGTCCGTCCCTTCTGCCGCCGATGTGCGCTTCGGGATTGATATAAGTTCTGGGCTGCGAAGGCTTCTGCACGGGTTTTTCTTCCGCTTTGTGAGCGGGAGTTTCCTCTGCGGGAGCGGATTTGACTTCCTCTTTGACTTCGACGACCGCTTCTTCTGCCTTCTCTTCGACCTGATCTTCCGCTTCTGCCTCTACGGTAGGCAAATCGCTTTTTTCGCGTGCGGCGTCGCGAGCAAGAGCTTTTTCCTCTTCCTCTTTGCGCTGCAACTCCTCCTGCGCCTGACGTGTAAGCTCCGCTTTTATGCGGGCGACTTTATCGAGAGCGTCTTTTACGCTCGACTTGGACGCAACCACTTTTGAGATAAGCGGCTTGACCTTGTCGTTGACAAAATCTCCTACCTCCTTCAGGTTTTTGGTGTAATCTACCTTTTCAGTCGTGTTGTTTTCGCTTCCCACAAACTACCTCCGTAACGCGTCACAGGCTATCCGACGCAAGTATTCGTTTAATCTGACCGCCAAGCGATCCGTCGAGGACCGCCACGATCTTTACGTTGTTTCTTTTGAGCACCTCGTTGAGATACCCTTCTTTGACGGGCAAAAAAGCCGCGTTTCTGTTCTGACAAAATGTCTGCGCTTTTTTCTTGGCGCTGCTGCCGAGCGAAGAGTCGTAAAGCACGACTTCGGGCGCGACTTTGAGCCGAAGCAGACATTCAAGTCCGAAAACGACTTTTTTCGCCCTTACGGCAAAACCGAGATAAGATTCAATTCCCGTTGTCGTCATATTCTTTCAAAAGTTTCTGATAAACTTCTTCGTCCACCGTACAATTCAGAGCACGGTCGAGACCTTTGCTCCTGACGCACTTTTCGAGACACTTTCTGTCCTTGCAAAGATATGCGCCTCTGCCGTTTTTCTTGCCCGTGAAATCGAGCGATATCTCTCCTTGAGGATCTCGCACGACTCTGATGAGCTCGTTTTTCGGTCTTGACGTACGGCAGGCAATGCACGTTCTTTCGGGAACTTTTTTCACTATTACTCTCCGTCTTCAGCGTCGCTTGTTTCGTTGACAATGCTCTCGACCGAAGAATAAGGCTTGACGTCTATTTTCCACTCGGTGAGTTTTGCGGCGAGACGCACGTTCTGCCCCTGCTTGCCGATAGCGAGCGAGAGTTTGTCGTCGGCGACAATCGCCTTTGCGCTCTTTTCTTCGTCGTTGACCTGCACCATAATTACTTTTGCCGGGCTCAAAGCTCTCGCAATGTATTCGAGCGGATCTGCACACCAGCCGATTACGTCGATCTTTTCGCCGTTGAGTTCACCGACGATGCCGTTTATCCTCATACCTCTCTGACCGATGCAGCTTCCTACCGCGTCGACGCTGGGGTCGTCCGAATAAACCGCCATCTTCGTCCTGTAACCCGCTTCTCTGACGATCTTTTTGATTTTTACAAGTCCCGACTTGATCTCGGGCACTTCCATCTCGAAAAGTCTCTTGACGAAATCGCGGTGAGATCTGGATACCATGACCTGCGAGCCGCCTTTGAAGTCCGTGCGGATGTTCTTGACGAACACTTTGAGCACGTCGCCCTGCTTGTATATCTCGCCCTTAATCTGATCCTGCGGCATCATTACGCCTTCCATCTGCGAACCGGAGATGTCGAGATATATCCTGTCTCCGTCGATCCTTCTGATCTGCGCGGTGACGATCTCTCCCTCTTTCTGGGTCATATCTTCCAAGGTGATCTTCTTGTGCTCGTCCATAAGTCTCTGCATGAAAACCTGCTTTGCGGTCTGAACGTCGATACGGCTGAACACTTTGGGGGTTATCTCCTCGACAACGCGGTCGCCGACCTTGTAAGAAGATTTGATCTTCTTCGCGTCTTCGAGAGAAATTTCCTTTTCGGGATCCTCGACGGTCTCGACGACTTCCTGGTAAGCGACGATCCTGATCTGATTGCGTTGCTCGTTGATCTGAACGCTGACGGGACGCGCTTCGCCGGACTCTCTTTTGTACGCAGCCGCGATTGCCGCTTCGAGTGAACGGAGCGTCAGTTCTTTGTCGATTTTTCCTTCCTTTTCAAGCAAATCGAGCGCAAGAAAAAAATCCTTGTTAATCATTTTGTCCTCCTAGAACTTGATAACCGCTCTTGCGAGGGCTATCTCTTTTATATTTAGTTGTATGGTTTTTCCTTCCATGGAAACGGTCGCAGTCGTCAGATCGTCGTCTACGCCTTTGAGTACCGCTTCGAATTTCTTTTTGCCGTCGACGGGTTTGTATAGCGAGATCTCGATCTCCTCTCCGACGTGTTTGCGGTAATCCCTCAACGTCTTGAAGGGTCTGTCAAGCCCGGGAGACGATACGTTGAGCGTATAAGGCTTGCCGTTTGTCGGGTCAAGCTCGTCGAGAGGCGCGTCGATAGCGTTGTGCACCGCTTCGCAATCGTCGAGCGAAACGCCGCCTTCCTTGTCGATGTATATCGTAAGAGAGCCGTCGTTGTCTCCGCGTTTTTTGAATTCGACTTCAACGAGTTCCATATTCATACTTTCAAGCACGGGCTTGACGAGAGCCTCCACTGAATTGCAGATTTTCGACATACGACCTCCTTGCATAATTAAAGCGACTGATATCAGCCGCTTAGTAAGTCAATACTATCTTGCATACTTATATTATCATACAAAAAACACAAAATCAACAGATTTTTACAGATTTGTGTTAAAAAATGCTTTGCGGGAGTCGTTTATCTGCAGTTTTTGCAAGTTGAGTAACACATCTTGCAAAAAAGAGACTTAACGATATCCGGGAGCCGAAACGTAATCACAAAGTTTTATGAAAAGCTGCGCGGTCGCATAAGCGTCGTAATAAGCGCGGTGCGCTTCTACAAGCTCGATACCGAACTCTTTGCACAGCACGCGTAGATTGAGCTGTCCGCGCTTTCCCGTCTTGTTGCGGTAAGCCTGCGCCATGACGATCGTGTCGCGGGTCGCGTTGGGTATATGCATACCCTGCTGCGCAGCTTCGTTTTTCAGCACGATAAAGTCGAATTTGTCGCCGTTGTGCGCGACGAGCACCGCGTTGCCTACCCACGCGAGAAAATCGGGCAAAACGTCTTCTATATACGGCGCGTCTTCGACCATATCGTCGTATATATGGTTTGTCGCGGACGCCCCTTCGGGTATGTGCATCTGCGGATCGACGAGCGTGGAGAAATATTCAGTGCAGACGCCGTTTACAATCTTCACCGCGCCGATTTCAATTATCCTGCACGGCACGCCGTTGTCGAGAAGTCCCGTAGTCTCGAGGTCGAAAACGACGAAAGTATTGTCCGTAAGATATGCGGGCTTCTCCGCGACGATGTCGAATATGTTCTGTTCGGTGGTAATCTCGAGAGGTTTCGCCTTGACGGGAACGTATGTCTTTTTGCGGCGCAGATCCTCCTCTGTAAGAATCGAAGAATAGTCGATCTTGCAAAGGCTAACGCTCTTTGCGATTAGAGACAATCCGCCCCGGAAACTGTCATTCTGAAGATCGCCGATTACGGCGATTTCCGTGCCTTCTTCGAGCACGTCGAGAGGACCTTTCGCAGCTTTTCTCGTAAAATAGCAACAGCGCATCACGCCCGTTGTGTCGTTTATCGTGAAATTGTAATAGAGATTGCCCGACGACTTGGAATTTTTCGCGATAATGCTCTCCACCTTTCCAGTAACGCAGACGGAGCTTTGCGGAGAGGTGCACGCCCTGATGTAACGCGCTTTTGAAGTTATCTCGCCGCCGCACAGCTTGTGCAAAGCGCCGATCTCTATGTAGCAATCGTCAATGACGACGGGCACTTCGTCTTTTGCAGTCTCCGAGATGACAAGCTCGTCGGTATATTCGAGTCTGACGACGTTGTCCCGGTCGTAAGAAGAATCGAGATATTCCTTGAGCCTCGCGGGAAGAGAGCATTTTTCAAACAGATCGGCGACGGAGCGCACGACCTTAATCGTAACGACTACGCTTTTGTCCTTGCACTCTATCTCCGTGTTGTCGCTCGATATAAGCACAGAATATGCCCTGTGAAACTTGTTGACGTATTCTTTGACGAGTTTGAAAACTATCTCCGGATCCACTCCGAATTTTCTGTATCCGACCGAAATTGTATATTCCGACGGCAATATCTCAATGGCAAACGAAAGTATCTTCTTTTTGTCGTCCTCTGTCAGCACAGAGTCTCCCGAATACGGCAGTCCGAGTTGTATCAATATCGTCTTCTGCTCGGGATCGAGATCGACCGAACGCACACGCAAAAATGCATACGCGCCATCGTAGCGTATATTGAGAAGTTTTATGAAATCGGTTTTTTCCTGCGTTTCCGCACTCGCGATTGCCTGTGCCATTTATCCTTTGTCCGTCTTGCGGTTGTCTTGTTTTTCGTTCGGTTATATGTGTTTTGTCAATTTTCAAGCTAAAAATTGGCTAAAAATTGAATTTAACTTCTAAATTATTGCGATTTTTATAATAATCTGCAAAATTTATAACCTATATTTGTTTACAGCTTGTCGATCTGTCTTTTCAGCTCTCCGAGTATCTCGTCGTTGTTCACGGTAGCAATTATCTTCCCTTCTCTGAATATCACCGACTTGTCTTTTCCTCCCGCAACGCCGATATCGCAGCCCTTCGATTCTCCTATGCCGTTGACGACGCAACCCATCACGGCGATTTTTACGCTCTTGTCGAGGGTGCGCGCATACTCTTCTATCTTCGTGGCAATACCCTGCACATCGATGCAGGTCCTCGCGCAAGTCGGGCATGAGACGACTTCGGCATAAGCTCCTTCGTAACGTCCCACCGCTTTGAGTATCTCCTTTGCCGCATAGACCTCTTTGACGGGGTCGTCGGTAAGAGATACGCGCACGGTGTCTCCTATCCCGTCGCAAAGCAGCGCGCCTATACCTATCGCGGATTTTATCAGTCCTTTTTCGTATATGCCCGCTTCGGTCACTCCGACGTGGAGAGGATAATCGCATTTTTGAGAAAGCAGTCTGTAAGCCTTCACCGTATTTACGACGTCGGACGATTTCACGGATATCACGATGTCGTAAAACGAATGTTTTTCGAGCAAAGCGACGTGTTCGAGCGCGCTTTCGCACATTGCTTCGTCAAGCGGAAGCCCCTCGTATTTCTTGTCGAGCGAGCCGCCGTTTACCCCGATCCTTATCGGAATGTTTCTCTCTTTGAGGTATTTCGCGAGATATCCGACTTTGCTTTCGTCTCCGATATTGCCCGGATTTATGCGGATCTTTGCCGCACCCGCGTCCGCGGCTTTGACTGCGAGCCTGTAATCGAAATGTATGTCGGCAACGATCGGCATCGTCGTGCTCTTTACTATTTTGGCGAGCGCGTCCGCACTCGCGCTGTCAGGGACGGAGCAACGCGCTATATCGCAGCCTGCCGCCTGAAGCGCAGCAAGCTGTTTTACCGTACCTTCGACGTCTGTTGTCTTCGTATTCGTCATCGACTGTACTGCGATCCTCTCTCCTCCGCCGATAACGATATTTCCTATCCTTACCTTTTTTGTCATAGCTCACCCGAAGAAATGCAGCAGATCGAACGTAACGGCAAGTCCTATCAGGAGCACGAGTCCGACCGCGTGTATTATGCCCTCCACCTTGCGGTTGAGAGGTTTTTTCCTTATCCATTCTATTATAGCAAACACAATGCGGGAGCCGTCAAGCGCAGGCAGAGGCAAAATGTTCATAAAAGCTATCGAGACCGAGAGCACGGCAACGCCGTAAGCAACGGCGGCAAATCCCGTCTGACTCAACTGTACGAGCGACGAAACCGCCGTTATCGTGCCGCCCATTGTATCTTTTACTTTTGCCGCGCCTGTAAACAACTGCCCGATCGACTTGAATATTAGCTCGACGACGTCGCCGCAGAAGTTGAAAGCGCGCGCGACCGCCTGAAAATAGCCGAGTTTGTATTGCCCGAAGCCGTATGAAATGCCGAGCCCGTTTTTGACTTCCGTTTCTGTCTCTCCGTCTTCACCGACAGACGAATATTCGTAGTCGGACTTATATGCGGTAAAAGTAATTTCTTTTCCGTCTCTTATCACGGTAAATTCGTTTTCGTCGTTTTCGGATATAAGCTCGCCGAGCTTCCCAGACTCAAGAAGACTGTAAGCGTATTTTCCGTTGACCTTGACGATCATGTCGCCCTCTTCGAACAACTGCTCGTTAGTCTCGTCCACGAATTGGTAGGTATCGACGATCACGGGTGCCGCTTCGCCGTATGCCATAAAAAACACGTTGAGAATGATAAGCGCGCTGATGAAATTGAAAAGCACGCCCGACGCGAGCACGATAATGCGTTTCCATACGGGTTGAGCGTTGAAACTCTTCGGAGAGTTCGCCTCCTCGTCCTCACCTTCGAACGCGCAGAAGCCGCCCGCTGGTATGCAACGCAGAGAAAATACCTCTCCCGTCTCCGCGTTCGTCGTCTTTTTGAATATTGCGGGACCAAAGCCGATGGCAAATTCGTTTATCCTGAATCCGAGCAGCTTTCCCGCCGTATAATGACCGAGTTCATGAACGACTATCATGAACATAAAACAGATCATTGCAATGACGATATATCCTATCCACTTAAAAACTTCGCCTGCGGAAACGCAAAGCAGGATTTGGGTCATACTCTTTCTCTCCCGATGATTTCTGCCACGAATTTTTTTGCTTCTGCATCCGTGACGAGCACGTCGTCAAGTCCGTCAAGAGCACAATCGCCCTTGCAGAATTTGTCCAGCGCCCGTTTAATATAATATGGTATATCGTAAAATTTTATTTGTCTTTTCGCAAACCTGTCAACCGCAATTTCGTTGGCGGCGTTGAGCACAGCGGTCGCTTTTCCTCCGACGGAAGCGCATTCAAGCGCAAGCGCGAGACATTCGAACACGTTGAGATCGGGTTTTTCAAAGTCGAGACGAAGCGCGTCGAAAGAAAGCGGCGCAAAGCAATGGTCTCCTCTCTCGGGATATAGCAACGCAAGCTGTATCGGCAATCTCATATCGGGGAAACCGAGCTGTGCGATAATGCTGCCGTCGGCATATTCGATCATAGAATGTACGACGCTCTGTCTGTGGACGACGATATCTATCCTGTCGGCTCCCGTGCCGAAAAGGTGCGAAGCCTCTATGACTTCAAAGCCTTTATTCATCATCGTCGCGCTGTCGACCGTAACCTTCACGCCCATATTCCAGGTCGGATGCCTGAGCGCGTCGTCGATGGTGACGTCTTGCAGTTCCTCTCTTTTCCTGCCTCTGAAAGCGCCTCCTGACGCGGTCAGGATTATCCTCGAGATCTCCTTTGCCGCGGCGCAATCGCGCGAAAGACACTGCCATATCGCGCTGTGCTCGCTGTCAACGGGCAATATCTTGACTCCCGCTTGTTTTGCGGCATTCATCACGACGTCTCCGCCCGCGACGAGCGTCTCCTTGTTTGCGAGAGCGACGTCGTTTCCCGCTGCGATCGCGCGCATGGTCGGCACAAGACCGCTTATCCCTACGAGCGCGTTGAGCACGAGACCTTTTTGCGAAGCCAACTCCGACGGAGCGTCTTCGCCCGCAAAGAGCGCCGTGCCTTTGGGCAATTCGAGAGATCTCGCGGCTTTTTCGTCCCTCACCGCGACGTATTCGGGTCTGAACTCTTCTATCTGTCTGCGGAGAGCTTCGACGTTTTTATCGCAGCAAAGTCCCTTGACCCGAAGTTTCGACGGATAACGTCTGACCACTTCGAGCGCCTGCGTGCCGATAGAACCCGTACTGCCGAGAATTATTAGATCCTTCATATCCTCTCCGTAAACGTCGAGCGTTTCGTCACTCGACGGCGTTGATTATCGCAAACGTCAGATATATTATGGGCAAAACAAACGATATGCTGTCCAATCTGTCCATTATTCCGCCGTGTCCCGGGAATATTTTGCCGAAATCCTTTATTCCCGCCCTGCGTTTTATCCAGCTTGCCGCGAGGTCGCCTATCTCGCTCGCGACGGCTCCGGCAAGTCCGACGACGACGTAGATCGCCGCCGAAGCGTTGATGTTTGTCGTCATGGCGAACAGGTTGACGTTTTTCATCGTATCGAAAACGCCGTAATAGTCGAACAGAAGGAAGACGATCACGCTCGCCGTCATACCTCCGAAAAGTCCGCCGACGGCACCGGCGATCGTCTTTTTGGGACTGATCTCCGGGCACAGCTTCCTGCCGCCTATCGCCATACCGGTAAAGTATGCGAAAGTATCGGTAAATACGGGAATGAACAGCGCGAGCATTATGCCGATCATGTCGCCGTAATTTTCGTTGACGGGATCGTCTCCCAACGTCGTCTTGCCGTTTATCAGGAAGAATATCGACAACATGACGATCGGATAGAACAGTATGAACGCGGTCGCGAGAAAGTCTTTGAGTTCGTACTTGTGATCGAATGTGAAGATAGAGAGAGCTATCATGACCGTCACGGCGACGACAGCGACTATGCCCGTCTCGCGCAAAAACCAGACCGCAGGATATATGCCGACAACCGCTATCGCGAGCGGTATCGCCATCGGTCTGTATTTGGCAGCTTTGAAAGCGCTTATCATTTCGTATACGCCGACAGCCATGCAGATGAGAATGAGCGCGTCGACGTAAAAAAGGCTCAACTGGCGCAGTCCGAACAAAGTGCCGAGCACCACGGCGAGCAAAACTATTGCGGTAAGAATTCTTTTTAACATAAATATCCCTTTTGTCGTATCAGTTTATCCTGCGCACGTTGCCGTATCTGCGGTCTCTTTGCGAGTATTCGCGCAGTATTTTTTCAAAAATCGCGGAGTCAAAATCAGGCCACAGGTCGTCGACGAAGACCAATTCCGCATACGCAGCCTGCCAGAGCATGAAATTGCTGAGCCTCTTTTCTCCGCTGCTCCTGACGATCACGTCGGGATCGGGCAAACCGCCCGTATACATACAGTCGGAGAGCGTCTGCATATCAATCTCTCTGACGCCGGAGTCGAGGATCCTGTTGACGGCGCGCAATATCTCGTCTCTGCCGCCGTAATTGAGCGCTATATTTACGATCATGCCCTTGTTGTCCTTCGCCTGATCGAGTATCTTTTTGAGTGCGGCGACGGTATCGGCAGGCAACTTTGTGATGTCTCCCATAAACATTATCCTGAAACCGCGCCTGACGTATTCGGACAAATTTTTTTCGGCAAATTCGCCGACCATTTTGAAAAGAGCGTCGATCTCTTCCTGCGGTCTTGTCCAGTTTTCTGTGGAAAAAGCGTAAAACGAGACCATTTCAATGCCCGCTTTTTCACATTCGTCGACCATGCGGCGAAGCGCCTTGACCCCTTCTCTGTGACCGAGTTTTCTGGGAAGCATACGCTTTTTCGCCCACCTGCCGTTTCCGTCCATTATAAAGGCTATATGGCGAGGGATCTTTATCTCATCCTGCATTTTACGCTCCTTTTATTATAACACCGTTAAAATTGCATACAAGCCGACTCGTTACAAGTCGGCTTGCGAAATCCTGCTTTGATCAGCAAAAGCAAGCCCGTCTGTCAGACGGTCATTACTTCCTGTTCTTTATCCTTGGTGCATTTGTCGACTTCGGCTACCGCTTCGGCAAGCAGCTTGTCGATCTCTTTTTCGCAGAGAGCGACTTCGTCCTCGGTCACGACGTTGTCTTTCTTGAGCTTTTTGACGGCGTCGTTTGCGTCGCGACGCGCGTTGCGGAGCGCGATCTTTGTATTTTCGCTCATGCTCCTTATCTCCTTGCAGAGATCCTTTCTTCTCGCCTCGGTGAGTTCCGGGAACACGAGACGGATGACCTTGCCGTCGTTTTGCGGATTAATGCCTATGTTTGCCTCGTTTATAGCCTTTTCTACGGCTTTGAGCGCGGATACGTCCCACACGGAGATCATCAGAATTCTCGCTTCGGGTATGGATATATTGCCCAGCTGCTTGATGGGAGTGGGCGTGCCGTAATAATCGACGTGTATCTTGTCGAGGATATGAGCGTTGGCTCTGCCCGCTTTGAGCTTTGCATACTCGCCTTTGAGATTTGCAACGCCCTTCTCAAGCTTTTCTTCAAACTTGTCGAACACTTCGAGAATTTCGATTTTTTCGCTGTTGATCATAGATATGCACCTCTTGTTATTGCTAATAGCATTATATCAAATTTTTTTGCCGAGTACAATGTTTTTTTATAAATAATATAATTATATACCTTTATTCAATTATTAACTGCCGATGCGGAGAAGCAGAGCGACGCAAACCGACAAAAACGCAAAAAAATCCCGCCTTTCGGCGGGAAATTTCGTCAATGAATGATTGTTCCTATCTTTTCGCCGTTTACCGCTCTGACGATGCTGTCCTTTTCGTGGAGAGCGAAAGCTATGATCGGGATCTTGTTTTCCATGCACAGCGAGATCGCCGTAGTGTCCATTGCCTGCAAGCCCTTTTGGATCACGTCGATGTATGTGATGTCGTCCAGCTTCTTTGCGTCGGGGTTCTTGCGCGGATCGCTGTCGTAAACGCCGTCGATGTTCTTTGCGAGAAGGAGCACTTCTGCGTGTATCTCCGCCGCTCTTAATGCCGCGCCCGTATCCGTACTGAAATAGGGGTTGCCCGTACCGCACGCGAAGATGACTACTCTGCCTTTTTCGAAGTGGCGAAGCGCTTTGCGGAGGATATACGGTTCCGCAACTCTCGTTATTGTCAGCGCGGTCTGCACTCTCGTGGGGACGCCCGCCGCTTCGAGTGCGTCCTGAAGCGCGATCGCGTTCATTACGGTAGCGAGCATACCGATATGATCGGCAGCAGTGCGATCCATTGTCTGCGCCTGTCTGCCGCGCCAGAAGTTGCCGCCTCCGACGATGATACCGACCTGTACGCCGCTTTCGGTAACTCTCTTTATCTGATCGACGACGTAATCAACCATCACCGCATCGATACCGGAGCCCTTTTCGCCGGCGAGAGCTTCGCCGCTCAACTTGATGATGACTCTCTTGTAAGCCGCTTTGGACATATTTACCTCCGTTTTACGTTTTTAAAAAAAAGGAACGACAAATGCCGTTCCTTTGAAAATTACTTGTTTGCTTTTGCTTTCGCGATCTGTTCCTCAACTTCGTTTGCGAGGTTTTCTTCCTTCTTTTCAAGACCTTCGCCCATCGTGTAACGGGTGAATCTGACGACTTTGACGCCGCCGTTTGCCTTGAGATAATCGGAAACGGACTTTTCGCCGTCTTTGACGAAGGGCTGTTCGAGCAAGCAAACTTCTTTGTAGAACTTGGAAATTTTGCCGCCGACGATCTTGTCAATGATCTCGGGTTTCTTGCCCTCGTTGAGGAGCTGCGCCTTGCTTATCTCTCTTTCCTTGTCCACGACTGCCTGCGGGATCTCGGAGGAGCAGATATAAGAAGGATTGACTGCCGCGATATGCAGCGCGATATCGTGAGCAACTTCGTCGCTCGCCTTTGCATCGGTCTCTACGAGGACGCCGATCTTGCCGCCCATGTGAATGTAGCTGCTTATCTTGCCTCCGTCCGTGACGTATCTTTCAAAACGTCTGACGACGATCTTTTCGCCGATCTTCGCAACGGTCTCGTTGAGGAGATCCGCATTTTCTGCGGTGATCTGTTCAACGCTCGCGGGATTTGCGGATGCGATGTACTTTGCTATCTTCTGCACGAATTCTTTGAACTGTTCGCCTCTTGCGACGAAGTCGGACTCGCAGTTGACTTCGACGAGAACGCTCACGTTACCTTCGCTGTAAGCGTCGACGATACCCTGCGAAGCGATCTTGCCGGCTCTCTTTGCGCCGGTAGCCATACCCTTTTCACGGAGTATTTCGATAGCCTTATCCATGTCGCCGTCGGATTCGACAAGCGCCTTCTTGCAATCCATCATACCTACGCCCGTTCTTGCGCGCAGATCCATTACGTCTTTATTTGTAAAGTTCATAAGTCTCTCCTTTATTACTCTTCGGTAGCTACGGGAGCGGTCTCCTCGCCCACGTTCTCGCTTTCGACAGCCGCTTCGCCGATCTTTTCGGCGTCTTCCTCTTCGTCCTCGACGGAGTAAGCGATACCCTCGTTAGCTTCGATGACCGCGTTTGCCATAATGCTTGCGATCAGTTTGATAGCGCGGATAGCGTCGTCGTTGCCCGGGATAACGTAATCCACGAGATCGGGGTCGCAGTTGGTGTCAACAAGACCGACAACGGGGATACCCAGCTTTCTCGCCTCTTTGACGGCGATCTCTTCGTTGTTGATGTCGACGACGAACATAGCGCCGGGGAGATTGGTCATGTTCTTGATACCGCCGAAAACTTCTTCGAGCTTTTCTTTCTCTTTCTTCAGACCTGCGACTTCCTTCTTGGGAAGAAGCTCAAACTCGCCCATGATCTCCATCTGGTTGATCTTGTTGAGGCGGTCGATCCTGCTTCTCATCGTCTTGAAGTTGGTAAGAGTGCCGCCCGGCCATCTCTTGTTCATATAGTACATTCCGCAACGGACAGCCTCGTCCTTGATAGCGTCCTGCGCCTGCTTCTTGGTACCGACAAAGAGGATGGATTTGCCCTGTTTAGCGACGTCACGGACGAAAGCGTATGCCTTCTCGACGTGTTCGACGGAGATCTGCAAGTCGATTATATAAATGTCGTTGCGCGCCGAATAGATGTACTTTGCCATCTTGGGGTTCCATTTCTTGGTCTGGTGACCGAAGTGCACGCCTGCCTCGAGCAGGCCTTTCATTGTTACTACTGCCATTTTTTATTCTCCTTTTTTCTTCCCCACGGCTTTCGTTCCGGAACCACTTTTTTCAAAGCAGGATGCCCGTCGCTGACCGAGGGTGATTTTTTTGCCTTTAGAATTGTAGCATATTAAATAATATAAAGCAAACGAAAACGCGGCTCTTTTGAAAATTTTTTCAGAGCAAAAAAACGCGTCGCGTCACGTTCCCGTCCGCGCTGCAAAGCGTATTATTCTTCGTCTTCCGATCCGCCACAACCGTCGCAGTTGCCGTCGCAATCCTCGCAATCGCAGCCGTCGCAGTCGCATTCGTCGTCCTCGAGCTGCTCGTCGCACTGACGGTAAAACTCGTCGAGGACTTCCTGCGCGAGGTCCATATCCTCTACGGGAACGTACGAACAGTTGCCCTCTTCGTCGCGCTCGATCTCGAATATGATGACTTCGTCGTCGCCGAGATCGCCAAGCTCGAGCGGCTGCATGATGCTGTATTCCGCGTCGCCGTAATCGACGTCCGCAATGCTTACGAGTTCTATTTCCTCGCCGTCTTCGCCTTTGAGCACGACGGTGTTTTCTTCGAGAAATTCTCTGTCTCTGTCGTCTTTTTTAGCCATGATTTATCTCCTTTCGGTCGTTCGTCTGTATTATACTTTATTTTTCTCCGTTTATCAACGGTTTTGCGTCAATACGTCAATGAGAATCCAGATAGGTCTGAAGGATTATCGTCGCGGCGATCTTGTCAATGACTTTTTTGCGCTTTTCGCGGCGCATACCCGCTTCGATCAACATTCTCTCTCCGGCGACGGTGGAGAGTCTTTCGTCCTGATACGCTATCTCCGCCTGAACGAGAGGTCTGAGAGCGTCGCCGAAAGCCCTTGCCTTTTCGACTCTCTCGCCGCTCGTGCCGTCCATATTCACGGGAAGGCCGATCACCACTCTGCCTATGTTTTCTCGCTTTACTATATCCGCTATGTATCCGAGATCTTTTTGCGATTCGACGCGGCGGTAGGTTTCAAGCCCCGTCGCGCAGATACCCATGCTGTCGCTTGTCGCAAGTCCTATCCTTACGTCCCCGAGATCTATACAAAGATGTCTCATCAGCATTCGCACTCCTCAAAGTATTTGTTCGCCTTGTCGCCGACGTGCAGGTGGAAGACAAGCGCGAATATGACGTCGACCGCGGCGAAAACTCCCCAGATCATTGCGGAACGCGCGAGGTCGCTGATATTCTGATAAAAAGCCGCTACGAACGCGACGACCATGACGGGCAATATCCCCGCCATGGAAACGAGCATCGGAACGAGCGTATGAAAGTTGTTTTTGGTAAGCTCTTTGACGGTGATCCAATTGAGTCTCGGCGCTTTCAGATCGCGGAGCAACGCGAAGGCGTTTACCGTTACGCCGTAAACGGAAAGAAGCACCGCCATGAGCAAGAAGTCCCACACGGTGAGTTTGGATATGATCACGGTGACGACCGAAGCGACGATCGTCGAAAGTACGGTCACGACGTCGGCGGCAAGCAGTTTTGCATAAAATATCCTCGGAAAAGAAACGGGCAAAGTCTTTATTATCGCAAAGTTTTCTCTTTCGAGGCTGAAACCTACCGTCGAGAACAGATTTGTGCCCGAACAGAACCATCCCGCCATCATTATCGACATCGCAAGCGAGAGATATGACGTCGAAACGAAAGTCTGCGCAGCTTCTCCTTCCCCTGCCGCTTCGGAAGCGGATTGCAACGAAGCCTGCATCGAGCGCGTCGTCATAAACGTGCACAAAAACACGAGAAGCGCGGGCATTACGACCGAAAGAATGGTATTCACGGTGACGGAGCTCTCTCTCAAAAGATATTTTACGTCCGCAAGCAAAAAGGATGAAAATGGCGATTTTTCTTCCTCTTTTGTGCTTTCTTTTTTTGCTTTTTTCGCCTTTCCGCCCTGACCTTCGGCAGAACTCTGCAACGCTTTTTTGTAGAAAAGAACGGATAGACCGCACGAAACGGCGGCAAAGCCGAGCGTACTGCCTATGAAGCCGAAGAAATTTGCCGCAAAATTTTCGCCCGTCATAGCCTTTGCGAGCATGGTGGAAAACACGTTGACTTTCGCCATCGGCGCAAATATTCTGCCTATGTCGAGCGCCTCGCCCTCTCCTCCGACGGAGTACGACGCGGAATAGGTCAGATAATATATCCCGCCGACGAAAGCGATAAGAAAGACAGCCTGTATCACCGCACCGAGCACGGGTCTCTTGTTCAATTTCTGTATGACGACGGCTACCGGAAAAGACACGATCGAAAGCAGCAACATCGGCAGTAGCGGCAAAAGCAATACGGCGACGGGGATAAGCAGATAAAACTGCGCACCGAGCGCAACTCCCGCCTGCGAAGCGGCTACCGCGGTTATTACGGACGCCGGCAGTACCACTATCGTCGAGATCAGCAATTCGTTGACGTAACAAACGGCGAGTTTGCTCGTAAAAACTGTTATCTGCGGCACGGGAAGGTTGAGCACGATCTCGTTGTCTTTTGCGAAAAACATCGACGAAATATATGAAAACGCGCTCAAAAACAATACGCTTATCTGCGATATGCAAAATACGCCCGAAAGCATCTCTACGACTCCGCCCTGCGAGAAAGCGAGCGTTGCCGTCGCGTACAGAGTCATAAACAGACCCGCGATCGGAAACGCGAATGCAAGACACATCAGCGCGATAAGAAGGATATATTTCTTCCTCGACTTCTTATCCGAAAGATCGGGCAGCGTATAATATCTGAAATTCAGCTTGAAAAGCGTTGCGAACTGTCTCATATCAGTCGAATTTCACCTCGTCGGTTTCGGGCTTATCCTCTGTCAGAGAGAGGAAGACGTCTTCGAGAGACTTGTTGTCCTTCATATCCTTGAGATCCGCGATGTCGAAAGAGGTCACGAGCTTTCCGTCGTCGATTATCGCGACTTTGTCGCAGACCTTTTCGACGACCTCGAGGACGTGAGAACTGAAAAACACGCTGTTACCCTCTTTGCAATGTTCTTTCATGAGCTCCTTGAGCTCAAAAGCGGATTTCGGGTCGAGACCGGTCAGAGGCTCGTCGAGCACCCACAGCCTCGGATTGTGTATCAGCGCTCCGATCACACATATTTTTTGTTTCATACCGTGCGAAAAAGATCTGATCGGGCTGTCGAAAGAGTCGGTAAGAGAGAAAAGCGACATATACTTTTCGGCTCTCTGCTTGCGATCGTTGAGTCCGACGCCGTAAATATCGCAGATGAAATTGAGATATTCTCTCGCGGTAAGCCTGTCGTAAAGCGCGTGATTGTCGGAAACATAGCCGATATTGCGTTTTGCGGCGATCGGCTCGTCTTTTATGTTCTTCCCGCATATCCTGATGCTGCCGGAATCAAAAGGAAGGATCCCGCATACGCATTTGATAGTCGTGGATTTTCCCGCGCCGTTGGGTCCGAGAAAACCGTAGACCTCGCCTTCTCCGACGGTCAGAGACACGTCGTTCACGGCAAGTTTTTCGCTGTTTTTGTATTTTTTTACCAGATTGTTGATTTCAAGCATACTCAACCTTTATTCCTTTTTATCACTTTTGCGCGGACGAGATCCTTTTCCTTGCCGTTGGTCGACGGCTTGTAAAGCTGCGCGTCCTTGATGGATTCAGGCAGATAAGTCTGTTCTACCCAGCCGCCGTAATCGTGAACGTATTTGTATCCTGTGACCTTGTCAGTATGGTAATGAGTGTCGCGCAGGTACGGCGGCACGTTGTCGTCCTTGTTTTCGGCAACCAGCCTTTCCGCGCCGTACATCGCCTCGACGACGCTGTTGGACTTGCTCGCCTCGCAGACGTAAATTATCGCGTTGTAAAGCGGGATTTTGCCTTCGGGCATACCCAGATTTTTGTACGCCTCTACGGCGGAATTAGCCACGACGAGCGCCATCGGATCTGCCATACCGACGTCCTCGCTGCTGTGAACGAGGGTGCGCCTTGCTATCAGCAGAGGATCGCAGCCCGCCTGGATAAGCCTCTCCGCCCAATAGAGCGCGGCGTCGCTGTCGCTGCCTCGGAGCGATTTGCAAAACGCGGAAAGCATATCGTAATATGTGCTCTCGTCTATGCTCAAAGCCTTTTTCTGAATGGACTGCTGCGCCGTTTCGAGATCAATGACGATCTTCCCGTCCTTGTCGGGAGTCGTCGTCATCACGGCAAGTTCGAGGGCGTTGAGAGCCGTACGCAGGTCTCCGTCCGAAGCCCAGACGAGATGATCGAGAGCCTTGTCCTCGACTTTGAGATCGTAATTGCCGAGACCGTTCGTTTTGTCGGATATTGCGCGAAGCATCGCGCTTCTGACGTCGTCTTCGCTCAATCTTTTGAACTCGAAAACCCTGCACCGCGATACGATTGCCCTCGTCATGTTGACGTAAGGATTTTCCGTGGTCGAGCCGATGAAAACTATGTAGCCCTGCTCTATCGCCGCAAGCATGCAGTCCGACTGCGCCTTGTTCCATCTGTGGCATTCGTCGAGCATCAGATACGTTCTCGTGCCGTACAACTCGAGCCTTGTCTTTGCGTCTTCGATGACCTTTTTAGCGTCGGCAACGCCGCTCGAAACGGCATTCATCTGCACGAAATCGCTATGAGTCGTCGAAGCGATTATATGCGCGAGCGTCGTCTTACCCGAACCGGGAGGACCGTAAAAAATACAGCTTCCCAGCTTGTCTGCAAGAATTGCTCTTCTCAAAAGACTTCCCTTGCCGACGATATGCTGCTGCCCGACGAAATCGTCGAGACTCGTCGGGCGCATTTTTTCCGCAAGAGGCTTTGAAGCGTTTACGTTGAAATCGAATAAACTGTCCATACGGCTTTTATTATACATATATTTATGCCGCTTGTCAAGGGCGGCGGGGCTCGTCGGTAAACAATACGGTCACTTGGGTCTCTCCGCAGTTTTCCTTGAGCGCAAGCGTCGAACAGTTAGTATAGTTGACTCCTCTTATCCTCAATCCTTTTTTATCCGACCGCTCGAAGCGGATCCTGTATTTCGTGCCCTTATATTCGTAAGTCAGCACGGCGTCCTCCGCGTTTGTGAGAACGGGTGTCGAAAACACGAGAGAGTCTCCCCTCTTTTTAACGCCGAGCATCTCTTCGGTTATCACCTTGAAAAGCCATGCCGCAGAACCGGTATACCACGTCCAGCCCGCTCGTCCGGGATTGTCGGGATTCGTGTATACGTCGCCCGCAAGGACGTAGGGCTCGCCTTTGTATTTTTCGTTAGCGATCGGGTCAATGCATCTTTTGACGGGATTGAGCAACCCGAGGATCCTGTTTGCTTCCACGGCGTCGCCCGCCCTGCAACACGCGAGAAGATACCACACGGCGGCGTGCGTATATTGCCCGCCGTTTTCTCTGACGCCGCGCGGATATGACGAGATATATCCGTATCTCGCCGAAGCGTCGAAAGGCGGATCGAACAGCTTTACCGCGCCGCAGTTTTCGTCGACGAGCGTCTTTGCCGCCTGCATTGCGCTTTTTCTTTCTTCCGCGCTTCCCGCGCCCGTTATCTGCCCCCAGCTCTGGCAGATAAGATCAGTCTTGCAACCCTTGGATCTCTTCGTGCCGAGCCATTCTCCCTTGTCGGTAAACGCACGCGCCCATCTCCCGTCGAAATATGCGTTTTTCAGTGCGTTTCTCAATTTTGAAACGACTTTATAATACTTTTCGGCGCTTTCCCGATCTATATAAGGGCAGAATTTTTCTATCGTTTCGATCGCAAATTGCGTGAGCCATACGCTTTCTCCCCTGCCTTTCAGTCCGATCTCGTTGAGAGCGTCGTTCCAATCTCCGCCGCCGATAAGAATAAGCCCGTGCTCGCCCGTTACGAGCGCGCTGTCTATCGCGCGCTGCATATGCAGAAGCAGACTTTCTCTCGCTCCTGCGTATCTGCCGTGCTCGAGCCTTGCTTCCTGCAATCCGTCAAGCGGTTCCCCGACGAGATAATCGCATTTTTCTTCGAGTATCGTTACGTCTCCGGTATGTTCGACGTACTCGCAGGCGACGTATGGCAAAAAGAGTCTGTCGTCGGTGATCTTCGTGCGCACTCCGAACGCCGGCGCGTGCCACCAATGCATAACGTCTCCTTCGATATACTGCCTTTCCGCGCAAGCAAGGATATGCGCTCTGACCGCGTCGGGATCGCTCCACAGCAGCGCGAGGCAGTCCTGAAGCTGATCTCTGAACCCGATCGCTCCTCCCGCCTGATAATAGCCGCATCTGCCGTTTATCCTGCTCGACAAAACCTGATACGGCAGATTGTCGTACAGAATGCAAAGCGACTTGTCCGGACATTCGAGCGAGAGCGCACTTTTCTTTGCGGGCATATTCTCCCGACAGAACTCGTGCTCTTTTCTCCTCGCCATACCGAGCGTTTCTTCCCCGTCGCACAGCATGAACGAGATCTTTTTGCTTGTTCCCGCCTCAATGTTTACCGCTGCTGTCGCTCCACACATAGGATTGTTGAACGGACTTTTTACCCTTTTGGGATTAAAGCCGTTTATCCCTCTCGACATAGCCTGCGCGCAATCCGTGATAAGCTCCGCCTTTTCGCCGCAATAGAGATAAAAACTGCGCTCCGTCTTTACGTTGACGACCCTGACCGCGTCACCCGATTCTTCACAGAACACGTCCGAGCGGTTTTCACGGGAATCCGCGCAAGGTTCCGCGAGATAAGTTATCCCGACTGAAAGCGGTTTGCTGCCCGTCACGGTGACGGTCACGTCCGAAAGGATTATCCTTCCGCCCGCAGAAAGGCTCTTTTTCAGTCGGTATTCCGCGTTTGCGGTGCGGCAGACGTATTCGGTAAAGCCTTTCGCGTGTCTGACGTAACCTCCGCGATTGAGCTTGTTGAGCCTGATAACGGATTGACCGTCCGACACGAGTATGCGTTCAAAAGGCGGATCGGCGCATTGATCGTTGCTCCAACCCGACAGCTTGTTTGCCTGACTGTTGAGAAAATAGCAGAACCCGCCGCCGTTTTCAGTCGTCACGAATCCCCCCGTCGCCGAACATACGACGTTGGAATACGGCGCGGCGGGCACGCTGTCGACGATATAATCTCCGTTTTGATCGAAACCGCCGTTGCCGCACGCGAAAAGCCGCGGTTTTTCGCAGTCTTCGAACGCGACCGCTCCGCTTCTTCTCCTGACCGCTATCCCGACGGCGCCCTTATCCGCGCTTCTAAATTCTCTCAACACGAAAAACGACGTGGCTATCAGGTTTTTCAGATCGTTCGGCTTGCATTGACTTTTGTCTATAAAAGATACGAACGGAAGGCTCCTCAGGTCGGATACGGTCGAGCGCTCGCAGATCTCCGCGGCGGTGTCTTCGCCCGAAAATCTCTGCGGATCGTATATCACGACAAATCTGACGTTTATGCCGAGAAGCCTGCAAGCTATCACGCTTTTGACTGCTTTTTTGGTAAACGCCGCGTTGCCGTCGTAGTCGAGTATCACCGTCTTTTCTTCGGATCCTACGGGGAAAAGTTTTTGCGCGCGGGCAAGCAACGCGCTTTTCGGATAAGGTTCGTAAAGAAGTTTTGCGGCAAGCGCGTCCGTATAACGCGCGGTCGCTTCGTCCGAAAGGTATTTTTTCAGAGCGCTTCCCGCACCGTCCGCGGCAGGCTTGCAGGCGTATCCGAGAAAGTCCGTACCCGTGACTTGCGCAACTCTGCTTTCGAGAGTCGCTTCGTCTTCGGCGCATTGTATCACGACTGCGAGCGTTTTGCTCTGTCCGGGAGCGAGCGTAAAAGAGCGCTTGAGCCCGACGCACGGCGTTATCACGTCTCCGAGCGAAGGCGACGTCTTGCCGAAATCGAAACAAGGATCGCTCTCGTCTCCGTTCCTGCCGAACAGATTTTGCCTGTTGCACTCCGCGGTCGCTTCGCCGTCGGACACGAGAGTCGCCGCAAGCGAAAAGCCGCCGTGACGTTCTCTCGGCTTGCGTTTCAGATATACCGTGTTGCTCTTTTCGTCAAAACGCGCGCTCACGAACAGATCGCAGAACGCTGGATGCGCCGCATATTCCTCTCTCGGACACATGGCGACTCTCTCCGCGAATACGAAATCGTAATCCTTCGATCTGTCGCTGTCGTTTGTGACCGTATATTCTCTGACTTCGCCGCTTATCACATCAGGCGCGTAAATTTTCAGTCTGCAACTTCGCTTTACGTTTTCGTAGACGACTTCGTCTCTGCCGAACGTCGCTTTGAACGCTCCTCCGTCTTTTTTGAGCGGAGCGAAAGTCGGGCAAAACCTCTCTCCGTCGCATACGAAGTAGCCGAAGCCTCCGCTGTTTTTGTAGTAACTGTGAGAAAACACGTTGACGTCCTTGTCCCGCCAGCGCGAATATCCGCATCCGTAATCGTCGATGACTATCCCGTATTCTCTGCCGTAAAGCAAATGCGCCGTAGGAAATTCCGAAAGCTCGACCTCGTATCTGTACGCGTCGTCGTTGCCGAATACGAAATCCCGCTTCTTTTCCTTGCGGGTCACGACGGGTATCTTTCTCTCTTCGAGCAAAAGCGCGCCGCCCCTCATTTTTTCGTCCGACATGAAATACTCCGTGATAACTCCGCCCGTCAACGCGTTGGTAACGGCGCACAAGATCATTCCCTGATGGTGTGTCATAAACGAGCTCACCGTATTCTTGCCTGACGTAAAGTCGAGTGCCTCGAAAAATCCGTATTCTCCGTAACAACCGCAGCTTTCGAGTTTTTGCAGATTGCAAAGCGCTTTCTTCGGGGCGTATTTCAGAGCGAGCGCGCTTGCGTAAGGTGTGATAACGCACAAGTCGTCCTCATTCCTCAACGCGAGTTCTCCGACGCCGTGCGCTTTGTACTGATAGTTCGCGTCGGAGTCAAAAGCGAAATAACCGCTCTCGCTTATGCCCCATAGACCGCAGCATTTGCGCGAAACGAAAGTCCTGACGGCGTTGACTACCGACGAAGTGACGAGCGAGCCTTTTACATCTCTCAAGAACAACTGCGGCAGCAGATATTCGAACGCCGTACCCGACCATGAGACGAGCACGTTGCCCTTTGAATTTGTCTGCACTCTCGAAAAACCGTTCCACAGCGAGTCGTCAGACGAGCCGCACGATGCGACGTATCCGGCAAGGCGGGATTCGCTCGCAAGCAGATCGTACTCTCCCGCATACTCTTTTTTCGCCACGTCGTAACCGATATAAAGTCTTTTTTTGTCTTTGTCGGTCAAGAAAGAAAAATCCGTTTCGTCTATAAGTTTCGCGCACTTTTCCGCGGTCTCGAAATAGTTGTGCTTTTTGCAGAATCGTCTGCATACGATGAGCGCCGCGACGAAATTCCCGCTGTCTGCCGACGAGACGAAAAGCGGATTTGCGGGCTTTCCCGAAGATACGTCGTACCAATTGTAAAGATGACCTTTGTATTTGTCGAGGCGCAAAACGGTATCTGTCAGAGTCGCCATGCTTTCGTGTGCGTCGGAGACGCTCCTTATCCCGAGTTCCGCGGCGCAGACTTGAGCGAGCAACGCGAATCCCACGTTTGTCGGCGAAGTCGTCGCGCTCTTTCCTCTCGGCGGATATATCTGCACGTTGTCGCAAGGGAGAAGATCTTTTTCAAGTGCTTCGAAATACGAAAAAGTGTCTTTTGCATACTGTTTCAGCACGTTGATCCCGCTTTGTGAAAACTGCGCTCTTTCCTTGCTTTTGCCGGCAAAATACAACGAGTTTGCGACCAAAAGGAATATCGCCGCATAAACCGCGACGAGCGGGTGCCGATAACACAGCGCTGCGACGGCAACGACGAATACGCACGAAGGTGCGACGACTGCGGCGTGCCGCGAAAATCCTCTTTTGCCCTGAAGCGAAGAAAAGGGTTTCCATTTGAGGAGTGCGGAAGAATTGAAGACGTAATCGACAAAAGTACCGATGACGGTGCAGGCGTTGTCAAACGCGTAAAAAGGTAGCAAAGCCGCGTCCGCAAGCGCGGAAAACACGGTTTTTGCTATCCTGAAAAACACTTCGGATGAGCGTATGCCCGAGCTTGTCGCCGTCGTAATGGCAAGCGAAGCGACTATCGCGGAAAAGCACGAAAAAAACACAGGTATCGCCATTGCGACGTAACCTTGCGTGAACGCTAATATCCATAAAACGAAAGCCGCAACGGGGGCAAGGCAGGAAAACGCGTTTTTGAGTATGACGTACCTGTATATGCCGTCCGAACAATACTTTTTCGTCGCGAAAGGAAGCAGAAGAACGTCTCCTCTCTTCCATCTGCGTTCGCGCGCATCGTCGCTTACGAACGTATCCGGCGCGTCTTCCGCCACGGCGAGATTGAGTGACCCCGTATCGGTGAGCGCGCCTTCGAGAATATCGTGGCTCAACACCTTTCCGTCGGGGATAACCGAAGAAGTCTTTGCGTGAAACGCTTCGAGATCGTAAATGCCTTTGCCGCAAAAGACCGCTCTGCCGCACAGGTTGAAATAAAAGTCGTCATAATTGCAATACGTCTGTCCCCCTGCGTTCTCGGAGAACTTGCGCGAATACGGCGTTTTCAGAGAGGACAGCGAATATACCGACGAAAAAGCGAGCATATCGTATTTCGCGTTGAGCGGATGCAAAGCGGTATTGACCGCAGTCCTTATCTCGCCGGGAGCGGTTCTGCTGTCCTCGTCGAGAGTTATCACGAAACGCGGTCTGAACGGAAATTTTTGCGAAACGTACCTGAACTTCCCCGTATCGCCGCTAAGCAGACACTCGTTCAGATCCCTCAACGCGCCGCGTTTTCTCTCATACGCGCCGTAATTTCTGCCCGTCTTCACCCGACTTCTGACGAGTATCACGAAATTGCGCTTTGAGGCGTATCTGTTGAGACGGGCAATTATTTCGTCGTCTTCTTCCGCAATCTTTTGCTTTGAAGGAGCAAAGTCCGCGAGAAGACAGTAGCAGACGTTGTCGTCGTCGTTCACCGCCTGCATCGCAAGCAGCGACGAGACCGCTTTTTCCGCCTGTTCGGTGTCGGTCAGATAATGCGAGACGACAACCGCCGTCTTTGCGTCGTCGGGTACGCGCGCGTTGTTCATTCTCGGCACGGGACGTTTGGGCAGAAAATACGAGATCACTCGCTCCGCGATATAAGCGCAAGCCGGATAACAAGCGACGAAAGTGAGCGCGCTGACCGTTATCCTCAACCATACAGGCGGCAAAAGAAATCCCGAGACAAGCGAAAATGCCGCCTGAAGCAGAAAGACCGAAAGATAATACGCCCATTTGTCCAAAGCGTACGAAGTCCTCTTGGGCTTTGCGACGTATCTTCCTTTGACGTGCGAGCGCAGACTGTATCTGTGATCGAAAATTATTTCGCCGAAATGCAGATTAAAACGCGCCGCGAGGTCGAAAGCGCCTTTTGCTACCGCGTATTCGCCCGCATTGAAATATCTCGCGAGCTTTGCGGTAGCGGCAAGGTATTGCTCTTTGGATGCGCAGTCGCTCTGTCTGTAAGAATCGTCGCGTGAATAAAACCTGTCGACCGGAGAAAGGGACACGCAAAAGAACGGCGTGAATATCTCGGGCGAGGATTTGAACGACTTTATCGCGTTGGCAGCGAGTCTCGCATAGTCCGCAGTCGCTCCCGCAAACGCAAAATCCACGTTTTCGACGTCTATTTCGGTATAGGAAGAAAGGAATTTTTCGGGAATCCTTTTACCGAGAGCCGTATAGTAATGCAGATATCCCTCTTTTTTCGCATAGCGCGGATCGGGCTCTCTGTCCTCTTCCGCGCGGCGTCTTGCTCTTTCGAGAGAAATTATCTTTTTGCCGACGTAAGCGATCTTTTTCAGTAGAGCTATTTCGAACGCGCCTTTGAGAGCGCAAATCTCATCATAAGTCAACGGCGTATATCTGCAAAACTCGTGCACGGCAGACGCGATTTTTTCCGCGTTGATATCGCAATAAGTCTGCGAAACGACGGTCGACGCGAGATGAACGACCCGCGCTTCGCCTCTGTGAGGCAGAGTCGCGAATTGTCTGTAATTCGCCCTCTTTACGTTGAGAGTGACAGCGCGACAGTTTTCGACAATCCACTTTTCGCATTCAAGAAGAGGCTCTCCCCGCTTTGCCTTTGCTCGGACGAGTTTGAAGGCGCGCCTGATAGTGCGGGTCAGAGTCCCGACGTCGGGCACGGCGCCGACTTTGTCGACCTTTTTCATTTCTATCGCAAGCTGTTTGATGTTGACGGAAAAATCTCCGCCGACGACGTATTCGGAATAATCGAATTTCCTTGCGCTCTGCGCGACGATCGCGGACAGACAGACGACCGCAAGCACCGCAAGCGCCGTAATGACGTAAATAAACATGATTGCACCTCTGTAGCAATTATTTACATCTTTACGCAGTTTATAAAAAAATCCGCCGTAAAGCGGAAATAACGATCACCCTTGCGGGCGAGACAGTCTGTAAGCCGGGTTCTGTCTTGGATAAACATCTGTCTAGGACGCGTGTTGCCACTCGCCTCAAGCGATTTTCCGACGCGGCAGGCGACCGCATATGTCGTTTTCTCTTGCATCGGGTGGGGTTTACAGAGCCTTCTCCGTCGCCGGAGAAGCGGTGAGCTCTTACCTCGCCTTTCCATCCTTACCCTTGCGGGCGGTTTATTTCTGTTGCACTTTCCTTGAAGTCGCCTTCACCGGTAACTGGCCGGCACCCTGCCTTGCGATGCCCGGACTTTCCTCACCCCTTTCGGGCTGCGTTTATCCGACTGTCTCTCGGATTATAGTATCACCGTGCGGCGCAAAATGCAAGCGATTAAAAGGTCAAACCGTGCTCTTCCATATATTTTCTCATTTTGAAAAGCGCCTTTTTTTCTATCCTCGAGACGTATGAACGCGAAATGCCGAACTTCTCCGCAACTTCGTTCTGCGTGCAGGCTTTGTCGCAGTCTATCCCGTAACGCAAAGTAATTATCTCGTATTCTCTGTCGTCGAGCGTCTTTTTTGCGACGGCGAGCAGCTTTTCCTGTACGATCTTGCTTTCGACCTTGCTTATCACGCTCTCTTCTTCCTGACCGATCAGGTCGATGAGAGTCACCTCGTTGCCGTCCTTGTCGTAGCTGACAGGCTCGTAGAGCGACTTTGTGTTCCTGTACTTTCTGCCTGCGCGGATGACCATGAGTATCTCGTTTTCTATACACCTGCTCGCATAGGTCGCAAACTGCGTCCCCTTGCCGTCGTGATACGAATTGACAGCCTTGATGAGACCGATGGACCCGACGCTGATAAGCTCGTCATTGTCGCCGTAATTCGCGTATTTTTTTACGATATGCACGACGAGTCTCATATTGTGTTTTATCAGGTCGTCGCGCGCTTCCTTGTCGCCCTTTTCTATTCTTTCGAGAAGCTCTTTTTCCTTTTCGGGAGAAAGCGGCTTGGGAAAACAGTTTTTGTTTTTTATGTAGCCGCTGAAAAACAGCAGATTTGACAGCAATGCGAAAATTCCGCTCAAAAACATAGATCCACCTCCCGATAAATCTATGCCGCAGTCGTCGCCGTTATACTTTTTTGTCGAAAAACGTAAAAAAAAGACCCTCTTTCGAGGGTCGCGTCTTTTATTTTTTGCCGTCGTTGTCCTGTTTGCCGGCATTCTTGTTTTTGAGGATCTCGTTTATTTCTCCGAGCCAGGAATTGATGTCCTTGAACTGTCTGTGCACCGCGGCGAATCTGACGTATGCCACGTCGTCAATCTCCTTGAGCCCGTCCATTACGAGATCTCCGATATAATCGGACGTAACTTCCTGTTCAAGCCCGTTGGCGAGTTTTTTCTCGATGTCGGAGACGAGTTTGTCGATCTGCTGCATGCTCACGGGACGCTTGTCGCAAGCCTTGAGTATGCCGTTTTTGAGTTTTGCGGGTGAAAATATCTGCCTGCAACCCGACTTTTTTATCACCATTATGGGAGTCGTCTCTATGGTCTCGTATGTCGTGAAACGCTTGCCGCAGGCGACGCATTCTCTCCTGCGCCTGATTGACGTGCCGTCCTCGTTGAGTCTGCTGTCAATGACCTTGCTGTCCATGCAACCGCAATATATGCATTTCATATCCAAATCCTCCGATACGCATACATTATACCTCATATTGCGGTAAATGTCCAGCGTATACGCAATATGTTGACTTTGGAGCGACGGGATCTTCCCACGCAGATCAGCAATCGCATTTTACGGGCGGCGGAGGCGCGTCCTGCGAAAGCTCTACCAGAATGGCGTCCTCGCCTATCCTGACGATGCATCTCCACGGTACGAAAATGCTGTCCGAACAGGTTATGTTCTTGAGAAACTTTTTTTCTCCGGGCACGATAAGTCCCGTGATCTTGCCGCCCGGCGTAAACGCAATGTCGAGAAGCCTTCCCAGCCTTCTGCCGTCAACGACATTGATAACCTCTTTTTCTTTGAGTTCGCAAAAAGTAAGATCGTTCAACATAACAACACCTCCCGATAATTTACGGGAGGCGTCGTCAAATTATGACAAATTCCGCGTTTAACGCGAAAAAAATTATAAATACTGCTTCATCTTTGCGAGCGCGTTTTTTTCGAGTCTGCTGACCTGCGCCTGCGAAATGTTGATCTGCGCCGAGATCTCCGTCTGCGTCTTGCCGTAATAATACCGCAGCACGAGCACCTTTCTCTCCTTTTCGGGCAGGTCTCTGATCGCGTCGGAAATACATATCCGATCTGTCCACCTCTCATCCGTGTTTTTTCCGTCTCCGATCTGTTCTTCGAGCACCATTCCTTCTTCTCCGTCGTTGAAAACGGGCTCCTGAAGATAGACGGGTTCGCTGACGGCGTCGAGCGCGCAGACGACCTCTTTTATCGGCAGATCGATCTCTTCGGCGATCTCGACGGCAGTCGGGGTCGTCTGTCTCGTTCTTTCGAGCTCCTCTTTGGCTTTGAGCACCTTGTACGCCGTGTCCCTCATGCTTCTGCTCACCTTAATGCCCGTACCGTCCTTGAGAAAACGCCTGATCTCTCCTATTATCATAGGCACGGCATAGGTCGAAAAACGCACGTTGAACGCTGCGTTGAAGTTGTCGATCGCCTTGAGCAAACCGACCATACCGACCTGAAACAGATCGTCGCTGTTGCCCTTGTTGTTGAATCTCTGCACGACGGAGAGTACGAGCCTGATATTTGCCTTTGCAAGCTCTTCTCTCGCAGCCGCGTCGCCGCTTTTCGCGAGAGATATCAGTTTTTCGGACTGCTCTTTGCTCAATTTCGGCAGCGTGTTCGTATCCACGCCGCAAATAACCACTTTGTGCACCATATTCACCTCCGTATGTATCCGTGAACGGGCGCACCTGTCGTTGTCTGCTATTATTAGCGGTTTTCGACGTTTTATACGCTTTTCATCAGTTCTTTTTTTAGTTTTTTCATGACTTTTTTCTCAAGCCGCGATATGTAGGATTGTGAAATCCCCATCAGATCGGCGATCTCTTTTTGAGTCTTTTTCTGCGCGCCGAGAAGTCCGAAGCGGAGTTTGACGATCTGTCTCTCTCTCGGAGGCAGTCTCTTGAACGTATCTATGAGTATATCCTTTTCTTCTTCGTTTTCTACGTCTTTGCAGGTGACGTCGCTGTCCGTGCCGAGTACGTCGGACAAAAGAAGCACGTTGCCTTCCCAATCCACGTTGAGTGGCTCGTCAAAAGACATCTCGCTTTTAGTCCTTACAGCTTTTCGGAGATGCATCAGGATCTCGTTTTCTATACACCTGCTCGCATATGTCGCCAGCTTTATCTGCTTTGCGCCGTCGAAAGAATTGACCGCTTTTATCAGACCGATCGTGCCGACGCTGATAAGATCGTCTATATCGACGTTGGAGCCGTCGAATTTTTTGGCTATGTAGACGACGAGGCGAAGATTGTGTTCGATGAGTTTTTCCCTCGCTTTCCTGTCTCCCGCGGCATGGCGCGATACGAGCTCTTTTTCTTCGTCTGCCGACAACGGCGCGGGCAAAGTTTCGCCTCCGTTGAGATAATCCACTCCTTTGTCGTCTTCAAGCGGACTTGCAAACAGTTTTTTTATGAATTTTATTATCCTGTCCAGCATATTTCCTCCTATAAATCGCAGTTGAGAAGAAGGGAAAAACCTTTGAAATCGCTTTCCCCTATGCCTATAACCACGTTGTCCGTCTCTCTCGTCCCGTCACCCTCTCTGACCGATATTTTGTCTGCAACAAAGCCGCGCAGCGTCTTGCTTCCCGACACCGTCGTAACCTTTATGTCGTCGACGCGCCGCGCATTGCAGGTCTCGAGTTTTTTCGCAAAATCCGCGCCCGAGACGACCACGGGAATGACGCCTTTGTAATAAAGTCTGTTTCCGCTGTCCCAATAGCCTTTGCATTCGAAACACCGTCCGCCGACGTACAGCTTTACTTCTGCGGTATATTTGCTTTCCCGCTTAGCGAGCGTTACATATCCGACGATTTTTTTTGCTACGACAAGACACGCAAGCGCGGATACGGCTACCGCGGCGGGGACGTAACCGTTCGGATTCTTCAACGCCGCAAAACCTTCGTTTGCGCTGAGAAGCGCGGCGCATATACCGCCCGTCAGAAATGTGTACAGCAAAAAGATCGCAAGACATTTCAGATAGCTTTTGCAATCTTTGTGCCTTAACATTACCGCCGACATAAAAAGAGCGAGAACGGTCTTTGCGAGAAAGAGCGCTTTAAGCTCCCAAAGCGGCATTACGACTGCAAAAGCCGTACCTGCCGCCGCGGCGATAAACGCTCTCAAAACGCTGAATTTTCTTTTCAGAGTCAATACCGTCGCGTAGATGAGAAGCACGTTGACCGCGAGATTGTCCGCTATCACATACTCTATGTATATTTGCATACCAAGATAATATAACTTCGCCCGCGCAAACAATTTCCGTTGCTGTCGAAAACCTTAAATGACGGAATTTCCTCAAGAGCACTCTCAAAGGTTTTCTTTGAGGACTGGTTGCGTAGAGAAAATGCCTACATGTCTGTGACGGCTCGGAACGAAAAAAGACAGAATAAACTGCTAAAAAACACAAAAAACATCTCGTAAGCCGGGGTTTTACCGCTTATTATAAGACTGAACGTAAAAAGACTGTTCTATATAATGTCGTTGTCGTCGAGCGGAAACCGTTGACGTTTGCCGATATAAAAACGTAATATCTCCGATTTCCGCCGAAATACAGAAAAATCTCCCCGCTTTCGCAGGGAGAACAGTCGAAAATCATCTTGCCTCGTCTCGCTCCGTCAACGGAGCAGACGGCAGTTTATTTCTTTTTGCGGAAAACGCGCAGGAACGCAGGGAGTTTTTCCTCGTCTTCGTCCTCTCTCGGCTGATTGTTGTAATTTGCGCCCGCATTGCGCGTCGGAGCGGCATTGTAACCACCGTTCGCGCCGTTGTAAGCGTTGCCGGAATTGCCGTAACCGACTGCGGGAGCCGAACCGAAATTGTTTGCGCCCGTTGGTGCAGAACCGAAATTGCCGTTTGCGGAATAATTGCCCGCGCTCGCATTGTAACCGGCGTTGCCGTATCCGCCCGAAGGAGCCCCTCCGCGACTGTCGTTGCCGTATCCGCCGAAAGAATTGCCGCCGTAAGGCTGCTCGTTTCTCGGAGCGTTGTACTGCTGGTCTCCTCTCGTGTTGTAAGGTTGCTCGTTGTTCTGACCGCCGCCGAAAGCGTCGTAACCGCGGCTTCTCTGACCGCGCCCGTTATCCTGATACGATGTATAATTCCTGCCTTTGTCTTCGGGCATATCTTCGTAAGCGCTGTCCTTCTTGCGGCTGTCGTTGAGACGTCTTATCGCATTGTCCATTGCGGCGGAAGTGCGGGACTGATTGGCACCCTGACCTCTCCTCTGCAAATAACCGCCGTTTGCGTCCTCCGCGGGAGCGCTGAATCCCGTCGCGATGAGGGTGACCTGGACCTTGTTTTCGAGATTTTCGTCAAAGCCCGTACCGAAAATAATGTTTGCCGCGGGATCTACTATGTCTTCGACGAGTCTGCTTGCGTCCGCAACTTCGTCGAGCGCCATATCCTTGCCGCCCATAACGTGAAGGATAACGCCGCTCGCGCCTTCGATATTCGTTTCGAGAAGCGGGCTTTCGACGGCGTTTCTGACCGCTTCGATAGCCTTGTCCGGTCCTTCGCCGACGCCGATACCCATGTGAGCCAGCCCCTTCTTTCTCATGATCGCGCTGATATCCGCAAAATCGAGGTTGATAATGGTCGGGGTCACAATGAGCTCGCTTATGCTCTGAATAGCCTGTTTGAGAACTTCGTCCGCCTTGATGAAAGATTCAAGCATAGCGGTGCCCTTGGGCAGGACTTCGAGGAGTTTCTCGTTGGGGATAACGAGCAAAGTATCCACGTTGCCGCGCAGATTTTCTATACCCTGGATCGCATTGTGCATACGTCTTTTGCCTTCAAACGCAAAGGGTTTGGTCACAACCGCGACTGTCAGGATGCCAAGCTCCTTGGAAAGCGCCGCGATCACGGGAGCCGCGCCCGTACCGGTGCCGCCGCCCATACCTGCGGTGATGAAAAGCAGGTCAACGTCTTTGAGGAGCGCGCGGAGCTCTTCTCTCGACTCCTCCGCAGCTTTTTCTCCCACGTTGGGATCGGCGCCCGCGCCGAGACCGCCCGTGAGTTTTGCGCCTATCTGTACTTTTGTGGGCGCGTTGGACAAAGTCAACGCCTGGTAATCGGTGTTGACGGCGACGAATTCCGCACTCTTAATGCCCGCCGCTATCATACGGTTGACGGCGTTGTTGCCGCCTCCGCCTACGCCAATAACTTTGATTTTAGCCCTTCCGCTTCCGTCTGCCATATTAGTTACCTCCGAAATCTGTCAAAAAATCTTTTCAACACGTTTTTGCTTTTTTCAAGTTTATCCGCCACATCGAACGTGCCGAACACGGAAGAATAATAACTCTTTCCGTAAGTCGGAACGTCGGGTGCGATTATTTCCAATCTCTTGCCGAGCTGCCTCGACACATAGGCGAGAGCTCCTTTGAGTCCCGCTATACCCCCGCCCGTCAGGTATACGACGTCGGGAGAAAAATTGCCGTTCTGCGCGAGGGAATCGGATATGAACCGGACGAAATCGTCAAGCCTCGCCTGAATTATTTTGTTTACTCCGAAGCTGTTGAACTGCTCCGGTCTGCCGTCGACGAGCACGTTGTAGCAACTGCCGTTGTCCGTCTCCTGATAAAGATTTGCCTTTTCGACGAGCGTGCACGCGCTTGCGTACGGTATGTCGAGCACCTGATAGAGGTCGCCCGCGATATTCGCGCCGCCGATAGACTTGCTGACTGCGGTTTCGAGCCCGTCTCCGACAACCACTCCGAAAGAGGTGTTTGAAAACCCGACGTCGCATACCGCCGCCCCGCTCTCTCTGACCTCGGCGGGAAGAAGCTGTACGCAGGTCGCCCAGAAAGAGGAAACGTAACTGACCTTTTTTACGCCGATCGCCTCTGCGACTCTCTCCGTCGTTTCGCAGAATTTCCTGTCGCAAAGAATATACGTCAGATCCGCGTCTATATAGCTTGCCTGCTCGTATATCGGATTGACGCATCTGAACTTGTTGTCGAGGACAAAGCCTCTCGCGCTGCAGTTTATCGCGACGAAATCCGGGTCGCCGTCGAAGATGTTGCCTCTCGCGTAAAGCTCGTCGAGAGTGTCGTTTGTTATCGTACGCGAAGAACGGTAAGCGTTTTTGACCTGATTGTTCCTGACCTTGATAAAGTCGGTGGGAACGCCGACGTACAATTTCGGGATCCTGCCGCGATAACCGCTTTCGGCTATCGTCTGACGCACGCTCTCCTCCAGAGCTTCGGGGTTGAGAAACCCGCCCTTGTAGTAACCGTCGTACTCGCAAGAAGCGATATTTCTGACGTTGTACACGCCCGCGTCGGACTTCGATCCGACCGCAAAAACCAACTTGCCCGAACCTACGTCAAGCAAAAACACTTCGCTCATATAATTATTATAATAAAAGTATACTATTATGTCAACACATCGGTAATAAAAAATACAAAAATTTACGCAATGAAAAGGTAGACAAAAATATCAGTCAAGCGGGGTCTGCGACCATATCCATCCGCTGTCCGTGAGCGAGATATGGCCGCTTGTTCTCATATCTTCAGTGCATATCTGCGCATAATATGTGTACGCTCCGACAAACAGCTCGTCTATGTCCGCGACGTTTTTGAGCACGAAACTCACGCCCGTATTCGTCCTGATGCGGACGCTGATCTGACCGTATGTTATTTCACTGATGAAGTCGCAGAATCTGTTTTCTACGAAAGTGACGCGTTGAGCACCTTCGACCACTCCCGCAAGCCATTGAGACTTGTCGCCGACAAAACTGCCCGCGCTTTCCTCACCTCCGACGATCGTGAAGTTGCTGACACGCGTGAGCCCTTGCGTTTCCGCAAGAGGAACGACGTCGAGGATCTTGAGCTCGTTGTCGAGAACGGCATAGAGTTGAGCCCCGTCCTCCTGTTCCTCGAGCGCAACGTACATAAGCGGAGTGCGCTTTGCAACGTATATAACCACTTTGTTGGGAAATTTTCTCTCAATGTCGACCACTTTCAGATAGGGGTTTGCCTTTTCTATCGCTGAAACGGATGAATCTTCGTCTATCGAAAACACGCTTTCGCCTTTTGAAATGCCGCTCTGCGAAACGATGGCGCTGACCGCGTCGTCGTCGAGAGTAAGGTTGTCCGCGGTCCTGACCTCGACCGAGCCGACCAGGAACATGACGCAACACACCACGATAACGACTATCGCGACGGCAACGGCTATGAAAATTCCGAGAAGTCTTTTGTTCATCAGTCGATCCTTTTTATTTTTACTCCCGCCGAAGAAAGAATTTGCGACAGATCTTCATATCCTCTGTCTATGTGGTAGACGTTGTCTATCCTCGTCTCTCCCTGCGCACACATGCCGGCAAGCACGAGAGAAGCGCCTCCGCGGAGATCGGTCGCCGAAACTTCCGCTCCCGTAAGACTTTCCACTCCCCTGACGACGGCGGTACGCCCGTTGACCGTCACGTCCGCACCCATCTTGAGAAGTTGCGGCACGGTCTTGAAGCGGGTCTCGAATATGTTTTCCACGATCACGCTCGTGCCTTTGCTGACCGTCTGCAATGTGAGTATCTGCGTTTGCAGATCGGTGGGAAATCCGGGATAATAGGTCGTCTCCACTTTGGGGATACTTTCGCATCTTCCTTTGCAGATTATATTTATTTTATCACGCGCACACGTTACTTTGCAAGCGCTTTTCGGCAATTTGGCGAGAAGCGAAGAAAGATGTTCGGGATTCACGTTGCTGAGGCACAGTTCTCCCCCGCACATAGCCGCGCCGATGAGATATGTTCCCGCGACGATCCTGTCGGGTATCGGAGTATATTCCGTGCCGCGTAGCGACGAAACGCCCTCTATCCTGATGACGCCCGTGCCCGCTCCTTCGATCTTCGCTCCCGTCCTGTTGAGAAAATTCTGAAGATCGACTATCTCCGGCTCTTTCGCGCAGTTGCGGATAACGCTGACTCCGTCGAGAAAAACGCAGGTCATTATCATGTTTTCTGTCGCACCGACGCTGGGAAGATCGAGCATTATGTCCGCACTGTGCGCCTTCGAGCTGTCGCAGTCTATGTATCCGTGCTTTTCGATTATCCTGACACCGAGCTCGCGAAGTCCCGACAGATGAATGTCTATCGGACGCAGACCTATATCGCAGCCCCCGGGATACGCCACTTTCGCCTTTTTGAGGCGCGACAGCAACGACCCGAGCAGAAATACCGATGAACGCAGCTCGCTTGCAAGCCCGCTCGGTATTTTCTCGCACGAAATGTCCCGGCTGTCCACAGTCACGTCGTCACCGTTCCTGACTATCCTGCAACCCAGCCTGCGCAATATCGCGATCATCGTGTCCACGTCGGATATATGCGGACAATCGTGCAGAGTCACGACGTCGTCAACGAGAACGCACGCCGCGAGAAGCGTGAGTACCGAATTTTTTGCACCCTTGATTTTTATATCGCCGCAAAGAGGCTCTCCCCCGCGGATTATGTATTTGCTCATCTTTCTCTCCTTACGCCGCGAGGCGTAACATCTTAATACATTTTATGGAAAGAATGCGGGATTTGTGAATTGCGGGCGATGCCTTCGAGCAAGCCGACGGCTGCCATAAATACGACGAGCGAACTGCCTCCCGAGCTGATAAACGGCATAGGAAGTCCCGTCGGAGGTATCGACCCGCTGACTACCGCGACGTTGAGCAGCGTCTGCACGGCAATGACTATGCTTATCCCCGCGGCAACGTAAGTCTGAAACCTGTCTTTCGCGCGCATCGCAATGACAATCCCTCTCCAGATAAGCACGCAGATAAGCGCGATGACGAATATGCAGCCGATAAGCCCGAGCTCCTCCCCAATGACCGAAAAGATGAAATCGCTTTCCGCAAAAGGCAAAAACATATATTTTTGTCTGCTGTTGAAAAGTCCTAGACCGAACCAGCCGCCCGAACCGAGAGCGTAATAGGACTGAATAAGCTGATAGCCTTCTCCGAGCGGGGACGCCCACGGATCTATGAACGCAAGAAGACGTTTGAGTCTGTACGGCTCCGCAAATATAAGTACGGGAATCGCCGCCGCGACGGGAATCGCCATGACCGCAAACTGCTTTATTCCGCAACCGCCGACAAACAGCATGAGAAGAACACAAAGACCTATGCAGACGGTTATCGACATATTCGGTTCGAGCATTACGAGAGCGCATACGGCGAGAGTCGCGACGAGAATACCTATCATATCGCGAAAGCGCGTACTGCTCCTGACCGAGAGCCGCGAAGCAATGAAAAACATCAGAGCGAATTTCGCAAGCTCTGACGGCTGAAACGTGGTAAATCCGAGGTTGAGCCATCTCGTCGCGCCGTACTTCTCCACCCCGAGCCCGGGGACGAACACGAGAGCGAGAAGCACGAGAGACAGCACGAGAAGCGGGACGGAAAACTTTTTGACAAGATCCGTTCTGAGTCTCGAACAGCCGAACGCGACGACAAGCGCCGCAACGAGAGCGAGCGCCTGCTTCTTGACGTAGAAAAACTCGTCTCCCGTCTGCTGCAACGCTATGTAACTGCTTGCGCTGTACTGCATGACTATTCCGAAAACGGCGAGAATAAGCGCCGTAAAAATCAGCGTCTTGTCCGCCACGACGGGCTTTGAGCGTTCAGACATTTGCAAAAGCCCTTATTATCTCGTCGAAATGCCTGCCCCTCTGCCTGTAATCAGAATATCTGTCGAAACTCGAAGTGGAAGGAGAAAACAGTATGTTGTCCACGTCTTTGTAACCGAGGCATATTTCCGCCGCGCGTTCGAGCGTCGCGGTCTTTGTCAGAGTGAATTCCGCTTCGTCGGGCGCCCAGCGCATTATCTCGTCGCTGTTGTCTCCGCAACACACGATATGTACGACGCCGGACGGAAGATCGCGGAAAAATCCCTCGTAGCTTATCCGCTTGTCCCAACCGCCGACTATAAGCGCGGTACGTCCTTTCATCGCCTCGCACGCTCTCAAAGTACTGTCTATATTCGTGGATTTGGAATCGTTGAATATCCTGACTCCGCCACTCTCTCCGATATATTCTATCCTGTACCTGGGAGCCCTGAACTTTGAGACTGCGCGGGCTATCGTCTGCGCGTTTATTCCGTAAAGTCTCGCAACCGTCGCGGCAGCGAGCACGTTGGAAAGATTGTGCTCTCCCTCGAGTCTGACCTCGGACGACGAAAAAAGTCTCTCCGAGTTTTTTCCGTCCGAAAAATATATTTCTCCGTTTTCCGCATACGCTCCCCTTACCCTTTCTTTCGCTGAAAAGAAAAAGATCTCCGATCCGAGCGAAAACGCAAAAGCGCGCGTCACGGGATCGTCGGCGTTCAACACGGCGAAATCGTCCTCTTTCTGATTTTCGAATATTCGCGCTTTTAGTCTGACGTATTCGTCAAAAGTCCCGTGTCTTTCGATATGATCGGGAGTGACGTTGAGACAGACGGCAAACCGCGGACGGAATTTCTCCGTCGTCTCCAGCTGAAAGCTCGAAATTTCGAGCACTGCGACTTTTCCGGTCATATCGTCCGCACGGGAAGAAAACGGAACTCCGACGTTGCCGAGCGCGTACGCCTCAATACCCGCTTCCGAAAAAATCTCTTTTATAAGATTGACCGTTGTCGTCTTTCCGTTCGTGCCCGTCACGGCGACGATTTCTCCTCCGCAAAAACGGTAAGCGAGCTCGATCTCGCCGACAACTTCAATCCCCTTTTTCCTCGCGCCGGCAATTACCGGGTGCCCGCTGTCAACCGCGGGATTCACAACGACGAGCCCGATATCTTCGAGTACGTTTTCGAGCGACATACCGCGCCTGTTTTCGACGTCGTCTCCGACCGTTTCCCCTTCGTTGTCGTCAAAACAAACGACCTGCCTGCCGTGACGGCGGAGCAGGTCGCAAGCGCTCTTTCCGCTTTTGCCCCAACCGAGTATAAGAGTTTTGTTCATAACGTGTATGCGATCAGAGCGACTATCGCGGCAACAAGCGTTATCACCGCGTAATAACTCACGATCTTGCTCTCCTTTATGCCCTTGTATTCCAGGTGATGGTGAAACGGAGCCATAAGAAACAGCCTCTTTTTCGTACGCTTGAAATGCAACACCTGCAATATTACCGATATGCAGGAGACCACGAACATTATTCCGATAAGAGGCGCAAAAAGCGCGTTTTGAGAAAAAACGGCTACGCACGCCGCCGCGCCGCCCGTCGCGAGAGAGCCTGTATCTCCCATAAATATCGCGGCAGGATTCGAGTTGCACCAGAAAAACGCAATGAGTGCGCCAAAAAATCCGAACGAAAAAACTCCGAGCGAAGAATACTGCGCCGAAGCGAGGGTGCGCCCTCCATCAGCGGCGTCGACCGCGGCAAGCGCTATCATTATCCCGAATGCCGCAAAATATACCGCCCCGCTCCCTGCTACAAGCCCGTCGAGTCCGTCGGTAAGGTTGACCGCGTTGGTCATAGCAATGAATACGAAAGCGCAAAAAGGGATATACGCCCATCCGAAGTCGGCGTATACGTCGGTAAAAGGGATCCTGACAGCCGTACCGACAAAATCGTTTGTATAGCAAAAAGCCGAAACTATCGCCGCTATACCCAGCTGCCCTATGATCTTCTGATACGCTTTGAGACCGAGATTGCGTTTGAATTTTATCTTTATAAAGTCGTCGAGAAAGCCGATCAATCCGTAACCGAGTGTCACGCACAGAGCGACGACGGCGAGTTTTTCTCTGCCGAACGCCGCGACCGCCGCGCTAACGCCCGCGAGAAACATTATTCCGCCCATGGTGGGAGTGCCCTTTTTGCCCTCGTGCTTGTCAACGTAAAAAAGTATGGTCTGACTCGCCTTCGCACGCTTTGCAAAGGCGATCACGGGTCTCGACAACAATGCCGTGACGGCAAATCCGACAAGCGCGGACAAAAGAAATCTCAACGAAAGATCCATTATCTTCCCAATGCCTTGTTGAGCTGAACGCTGTCGCTGTAAGGCGTCTTCACGTTGTTTTCGTCGATATAATCTTCGCTTCCTTTTCCCGCGATCAGTACGACGTCGCCCTCTCTCGCAAGCTCGACCGCGAGAGCTATTGCCCTGCTTCTGTCAAGCTCCACGAAAACCTTGTCTTTCTTTCTCACCCCCGACATTATGTCGTCCGCGATCGACTGTCTGCTTTCGGTGCGCGGGTTATCGCTCGTTATTATCACGACGTCGGACATCTCGCCTGCGATCTTTCCCATTATCGGACGTTTCGTCACGTCTCTGTCTCCTCCGCATCCGAATACGGTAACGAGTTTGCCTTTGCAAAGTTTCGCGCCTTCTTTGAGCAGATTGTATAATCCGTCGGGAGTGTGAGCGAAATCGACGACGTATTTTACCCCGCCCGACTGCAGCACGTTGAACCTGCCCTGCGGCGGATCGAGAGAATACAGACAGTCCGCAATCTCCGAGAGTCCGACTCCCGTCATGCGCGCCGCGGTGCAAGCCGCAAGCACGTTGTACACGTTGAATCTGCCGTAAAGTCGGCAATCTATCGAGACTATATCGTCCATAATGTTGGCGATGAAAGAACTGCCCCTGCGGGTGTCCGTCACGTCTATCGCAAAGCAATCGGCGGGATTGTCAAGACCGTAACTGACGGCAGGCACGCGGCACTCCGACAGTATCTCCCTTCCGCACGCGTCGTCCACGTTTACGAGCGCGCAACGGGTATACTTCGCGGTGAAACAGCTTTTTTTGACCGCCTTGTACCTCTTCATATCACCGAAAAAGTCGAGATGATCCTGCGAAAGATTCGTGAAGATACAGATGTCGCTGCACACTCCGCAGAGCTTTTTGAGATATATGGCGTGTGCGGAAAACTCCATAACGACATACTGCACCCCCTCCGATCTCATATCCGCAAAAAGCGAATGAAGCTCGTAAGGGTCGGGAGTCGTCAGAGACGCGGGAAGTTTTTTGCCCGCATATTCGTAATACATCGTTCCTATCAGTCCGACCCTGAAACCTCCCGCTTCGAGAAGTTTTGCCGTGACGTATGCCGTCGTCGATTTTCCGTTCGTTCCCGTGACGGTGATTATCCTCAAAGACGAAGCGGGATTGCCGAACCAGTTTGCAGATATTCCCGCATAAGCCTTTCTGATGTCTGCTACTCTGAACGCGGGAACGGGTTGCTCCCCGACGCTTTTTTCGCAGACTATCGCCGCGGCACCTGCCGCGACTGCTTCTTCACAATGCAAATGCCCGTCGTCTTTCACTCCCCGCATACAGACGAACAGATCTCCTTTTTTTACTTTGCCGCTGTTGATCGATATTCCCGTGATCTCAACGTCTTCTTCGCGTCCGACGGTCGCAAAACCGTCCAGCAATCGTGACAAAAGCATAAGTATCCTCCGTTTTTTCTTTATAATACATTACTTTGCGCGCACGCTTTTTTGTGCGGCGCTATTCGCGCCGATCAGACAAAAGATCGCAAAATCCGCACGATCGGATTATTCCCGAAAGCGCGAAAAATAAGCCGAAAACGCCGCAATTGTCGCAATTTGTCATCCCAACACAAAATACACGACCGTGCCGTCGTCTATCTCCGCGCCCGCCGCGGGAAACTGGTAGACGACGGAGCCGCCTTCTCCCGCAACTTCGTAAGTCAGTCCCGCGCTCCTCAACGCGGCGCACGCCGCGGTGGCGGAAAGTCCGTAAACGTCTGGCATCACGACCGCCTTCGGAATATTGTCGGCGTCTATCTTCGGAGCGACGTCGTAATACGCGAACGTGCTTGAAAATATCTGACCTACGAGCGGCGCGGCGACAATGCTGCCGTAATAGACATAGCCCTGCGGCTCGTCGACGATCATGAGACAGAGTATCCTCTGCCCGTTTATCTCCGTAAATCCGATAAAGGACGAGACGTACGCTCCTCTGTCGATGACTCCGTCCTTGTATTTCTGCGCGGTGCCCGTCTTGCCACCTATCCTGTATCCTTCGACATACGCGTTCTTCCCTCCGCCTTCCTCAACGACGCCGTAAAGATACTCTCTCATCTTTGCGGAAGTGCTCTCCGAAACCGTCGTGTTTCTGACCGTCGGAGAGTTGCGGTAAGCGAGTTTGCCGTCGTCGGAATATATGCTGTCTACGACGTAAGGAGTGACGAGTCTGCCGCCGTTAATCACCGAAGCGACTGCCGTCGCAAGCTGTATCGGCGTGACGGCGATCGCCTGCCCGAAGCCTATGCGGGCAATATCCACGGTCTTCACGCTTTCCTCGGCGAGCATTATGCTTCTGCCTTCGCCCGAAATATCCACCCCCGTCTTTTGAGTGAGCCCGAACTTTTCAAAATAATCGTACATCGTCGAAGTGCCCGCCGACAGCGCAATATCCATAAACACGCAGTTGCACGAGTTCATTATCCCGTGCGCAAAATCCTGCGAGCCGTGACCTATGCTTCGCCAGCATTTTATCCTCTGACCGTCGACCACTTTGTAACCGGGGCAATAATAGCTGTCTTTGATGACGTCCGTCTCTATACCTATTGCCGAAGTGAGTATCTTAAACGTAGATCCCGGCTCGTAAACGTCGGTCACAAGCAGGTTTTTTGCACCCGCGAGCAAAGAAGAAAGATCGTTTCTCGGAATATCGTTTAGGTCGAACGTCGGCGCGCTCGCCATGGCGAGTATCTCTCCGGTATCCGCGTTCATCATCAGGCAGGACGCGGACTTCGGAGAATAGGTCGCTAAAGCGTCGTTTACCGCTTTTTCCGCAAAACTCTGCAACTTGAAGTCGATCGTGAGTTTTGCCGTCATTCCTTTTATCGGCGCGAGATAACTCGTCACATTGTCGTCAAGCTCTCGTCCTATCAGATCGGTCTGCGTGAACGACGCGCCGTCCGTCCCTTTCAGATAGGCGTTGTAATATTGCTCTATCCCGCTCTGACCTTCGCCGTCCGAGTTGGTAAAGCCTATCAGCTGCGTCGCGAAATTGCCGTAATTGTAATATCTCGTCGCGTCCTCGGCAAAATACACGCCTTTGAAGCCGTAAGCTGACAACGCCAACATCTGACTTCTCGTAAGTCCCGTCGCGACTTTAACCTCTGAAACGCCGGTTTTTATCACCTTTTTGTATACATTGTCGAAGTCCGCGCCCGTCGCGGCGGATACGGCGCGCGCTACTTCGTCGTGTTTTTCGAGGTCGTTGGGTCTGACGTACAAAGTATAAGAAGTCTGCGACGTCGCAAGCACCGTTCCGTTGCGGTCTACGATGTCGCCGCGTTCCGCCCTGAAAGGAAGATCTCTCGTCCATTGGTCGAGCGCAAGCGTCTGAAGCCCGTTTCCGTCTATTATCTGAATGTAGAAAAGTCTGCCGATAAGCAGTAAAAAAAGAAAGACTACCAGGGCAAAAACCGCAGGTAGCTTTCTTTTTAGTGTGATATGGGAAATTTTGTGCATCGAATACTCCTCCGCTTTGTTATCGTCTCGGGTATCCGACGGGTTTGATTAGTGTCCGTTTCGTCTTATTTCGAGATGTTCACGACCCAGTCGCAAAAACTGTCGAACCAATTCGTGTTCTTCTCGTATCTGTAATTCTCGAGCTGTCTGACTTCGCCCATTTCGACGACATTGCCGTCGGCGGTGACCGCCATGTTTACAGCTTCCTGATTGTAAGTTGCCTCGCTCGGAGCCTGCGCTTCCACGCTGCCGCCGCCGAACGCGACTACGTTTGCTATTATCAGCGACGCTATCACCGCGACGAGTACGAAGTAGACTGCGATGAGCATTTTGGATTTTGCGTTGAGAGTGCGTTTGCCGTTTTTCTTCGTCTGATATTCGACGTGCTCGAAAGTCGTCGCCTGCGGAGCCGCGAATCCCGAATTGAAGTCGTATGCGTTCGTGCTCGCGTTGTAGTCGCGATATCCGAAATTCTGACGCTCGAAACCGACATAAGGATCCGCCTGAACGGGATTTTCAAACCTCTGTCCGGGAGCGACGTAATCCTCGCGCGGATATTCCCTCTCCGCCACGTCGTAATATGCGTTTTGTTCAAAACCCGCGTCGCCGTATGCTCTGTCGTCATACGACCTCATGTAAGCGTCATAACGCGGTTCTTCGACATAACCGTAGTCAGAACGGTTCGCATATCCTGCACCGTATCTGTTGTCTACCGGTCTGTCCACCGTTTCGGCTCTGAATTCCCTTTCTTTCAACATACTATTCACCCCTGATGCCTTTTATTACACTCTTTCCGCGATGCGGAGCTTTGCGCTCTGCGCTCTCGTATTCACTGCAAGTTCCTCTTCGCTTGCCGTGATCGGTTTTTTCGTTATTATCTTCACCGTCTGCACTTTATTGCAGGTGCATATCGGTTGCTTGGGAGGACATATACATTTTGCTTCGAGATACTGAAATTCTCTCTTGACTATCCTGTCCTCGAGCGAGTGGAAGGTTATCACGCACATCCTCCCGCCTTTATTCATCCTTTCGGCAAGTTTTCCGATTATCTCGTCAAGCTCTTTGAGCTCGTCGTTGACCTCGATCCTGATTGCCTGAAAGGTGCGCTTGCACGGATTGCCGCCTTTGAATCTCTCTTTCGGCGGATAGGACTTCTCCACTATTTCGGCAAGCTGTCCCGTCGTCCTTATCGTTTTGTCGGCGCGGTAGCGGATTATGTTCGCCGCTATCTTTCTCGCGTATCTCTCCTCTCCGTATCTGAACAGGATGTCCGCTATATCCATCTCGTTGTACTCGTTCACCACGTTGAACGCGGTTAGAAATTGCGACTTGTCCATCCTCATGTCGAGAGGCGCATCGAAGCGGTAGGAAAAACCTCTTTCCGCCGCGTCCAGCTGGTAGGAGGAAACCCCCAGATCCATCAGCACGCCGTCTATTTTGTCAACATTCATTTCGTCGAGCACTTCGTCCGCCCTTTTGAAGTCGCTGTGTACGAACGTAACTTTGTCTCCGTACTCCGCAAGTCTCTTCTTTGCGAACGCGAGCGCGTCTTCGTCTTTGTCGAAAGCGATAAGCCTTCCCGAAGTCAGTTTTTTCAAAATCAGTTCGCTGTGTCCGCCGCCACCGAGAGTGCAATCGACGTATGTGCCCGTCGGATCTATATTCAGACCCTCTGCAACCTCTCGGGGCATTACCGGAATGTGAGCAAATTCCGTCATATCGAAAGGATATCCTCAAGACTAGCGACCGCCGCGCGGAACTCATCGGGATCGTTGACGATGCTGTTGAGCGCATCCCACTTCTCTGCGTCCCAGAGCTCGAGCGAATTTCCCATACCCGCGAAAATCACGTTTTTGGAAATGCCCGCAAACTTTTTGAGAATCGGAGGGATCGTGAATCTGCCCTGACCGTCTTCGGTGAGTTCGCATACGCTGGCAAGAATGAGTCTCGCCGCGTTGGATCTCTCCGTCACCGCGATCGAAACGACCTTGGAGAGTTTGGAGATGATCTCGTTTGCCTTTTCCTGGGAGATAATGTTGAGACAGCCGTTGCTGTTCATCATAGCGTATATCCTGCTGCCTTCTTCGCCGAGAGCGGGTCTGTACTTTGCGGGGATTCTCAATCTACCCTTGGGGTCGACCTGAAGCGCAACCATACCGGACATCATCATGACACATTACCTCCTTTTTCGGTTTGTACTTTAATTTTATCTTTTACGAAGCGGCTTGTCAAGATTATCTCCACAAATTTCCACATTAAAATGCAAACACTTGTTCGTATTGGGTAATTTTGCAATGTTTACTGAAATTTACTGTTTTTTACTTTTCTATTCTGTAATAGTTTTTATTATGATTTACTAATATTTACTATGATTTACTTATTATTACCTTTTGTGGAAATTTTCCCCAAAAATTTCCCAAAACAAGATGAAAAAGTATTGATTTTTGCATTTTTGCGCCATGTTGGAGCTTGCTTTTGCATAATGACGAAAAACAGCGTTCAAAATTAAATTTTTTTTAAAAATCCGAGTTTTCACGGCAATTTTTCGACTTGCTTCACTTTCAATGAGCAAAGTCGGAAAATTTGAAAACTCCGACGCTTGAAAATTGCTCCCAAACTCTCCCTGCGGGTGGAAAATCCGCCCTCTTCCGCCCCGTTCCCGGTCGTATTTTTTCAAAAAAAATCTGCTTGAATTAAAAAAAGAAACGGTGCCGCTTTTTGCAGACCCGCAATGATCTTAAAAAAATCCCGCGCCCGGCGGGATCCTTATATATATTATTATGTTACTATTCACGCGCGCGCACCAGACGGTAAAAACACCTTTCGCCCGCTCTTACGCTCTAACACATTTCTGACTTTTCAAAATAAGAAAAAGGCTTTTTCGGCAGCAAAATCATGGAACGCAATCATTTTTCAGGAGAAAAAAGTTCAGGAATTTCGACGAGTTTGTAACCCACAAGATCGCATGAAGTCAGATAATAATTGACCCCGTCCTTATTCACAATCCTGCGCACTCTCGCGTCTTTGCCGTGCAAATGGCCGTATACCACGGCGTCGACGTCGTACTCCGCAATCGTCCTCGTAAATACGGAATCGGCAAAAGTCACGTCGAAAGGCGGATAATGCACCATCACCGCGATTTTATCGCCTTCTTTTCTGTTCGTCTTTGCGTCCTCGAGAGCAAGCCTCAAACGCAGATTTTCTCTGTCTATCATCGCTTTGTCGTGCTCGCCGTCCGCGGCAAGGCTCCAAAGCCTGCTTCCGCATACAAGCAAATTCCCGATCCTCACGGAATTGTTCTGTACCGCATAGGTTCCCGACGGCAAAGCGTCGGTCAGTTTGCGATAGGATTGCCACCAATAATCGTGATTTCCTCTCAACAATACTTTTTTGCCGGGAAGCTCGGAGATCTCCGATATATCGGGCAAAGCCTGATCGAGGCGCATTGCCCACGAAACGTCGCCCGCGATAAGGACGACGTCGTCTTCACCCACTCTTTTTTTCCAATCTTCTCGTATGTTATCCCAATAGCCGCTCCAACCGTCGCCGAATATATCCATCGGCTTGTCGCAACAGCTTCCGAGATGAAGATCGCTGACAGAAAACACTTTCATACCGATATTATAACAGTAAAAACGTCAAACAATCAAGTTTTCGCAAAGAAAACGCGGCGACAGAGTCAAAATGCCATAAAAAAATATGCGGACGATAAAAACAGGACGCTTTCCGCTTGTCGCGCCGACTTCTGCGCGGGCAGACGGTCTGTTTCATATATTATATTTGATTTTAATCACGCGCGTATGACGCAGACGCGCCGCGTCATACGCACGCGCGGCGGACGGTCAGACCTTGAAGCGGGAATTGCATCTGCAATCTTCGCCGCACTCCTGCGGATAAAGCGGAAGATCGAAGACTCCCTCGCACGTCTGCTGCGTATATTCTCTGCACGGCGGAATATAGCAATAACCGTAACTCGGCACCAGAATGTCCACGGGCATCGTCACTTTGAGAATCACGGTAGCGCACCCGGTGACGGTAAACTGATTGTCTGCGGTATACGTTCCCTTCATCGAGGAAAAACCGACGGTAGCCTGGATCGAATAAGGTATCACGCTGGGGGCGGAAACGTGAAGGATCACGTCTTTGGGCACAGTTACCGTTGCTGTACCCGTACCCGTCTTGCCGTTTGCGTCGGTAAACGTAACGACGACGGGGATATTTACGTCGCAGGTCACGCGGGCATAGCACGGATCTTCGGGGATCTCGGTGACGGAAAGCCCGCTTATAGTCGCCGTAGTCGAAGTGGATTTTGCGCTGACAAACTTGTACGGAGCGGTGAGATCGGTCGGCGTTACGTCGGTGAGCGTGAGCTGGACGTCGGTCAACGTGGACTGCCCCATGCACGCGTCAAAGACCTTTTCCACCTGCAGACAAGTCTTTTCGCTAATACCCGAAAGAGCGTTGCCCCTTATCGGTCCGGGGATTTTCTCCGACTTGCAATTATTTGAAAATGACATTATGTACTCCTCCTTTTGATGACTGCCTGAAAGCGTTTTGCTTTGATACAATCACTATAAAAATATATGCGAGGAAGCAAAATTGTGTCACTTTGGACAAAAATAATATTCTAAATTAGGTCAAAAAATAGTTATATTCAGTAATTATTCGTCTGTTTCAATATTATCGGGAATAAATTTGAGTAGATTTTCAATTTTGTCGAGCACAGCTTCCTTCCCCTCTTTTTTTAGTGCAGAGACAGTCAGTATATCCCCCGTGCCGAGGCTCAACGCATTGGCGATCACGCTCTTTTGTCTTGCGATCTGTGCCTTTGACAATTTGTCGCTTTTTGTCGCGACAACGAAAAACGGAACGCGGTAATGATGGAGATAGGCTATCATCTGTTTGTCAAGCGCGGTAGGCTCGTGCCTGACGTCGACGAGGACCACAACTCCTTTGAGCCTTTCGCTTTGAGTGAGATAGCTGCCCATCATCTTGTCCCATTTGCGCTTCTCCTCTTCTCCTACCTTTGCAAATCCGTACCCGGGAAGATCCACAAGCATGAACTCGCCGTTGTTCACGGAAAAGTAATTTATGAGTTTGGTCTTGCCGGGAGTCGCGGAAGTCTTTGCGAGAGAATTGTGGTTTGCGAGAAAGTTGATGAAAGAACTTTTACCGACGTTGGATTTGCCGGCAACGGCTATTTCGTCAGCATCGAAACCGTCTCCCTTCTTAAAAGAAGCGTATGAAGTCATAAACTTTGCGTTTTTTATTATCATTTTCTCACCTCCTTCGCGCGTCGCTCTTTCCTTCCCGGAAGACGCATACCGCACGTTATTACGCGGTCACGCCCTGAAAACGAGCGCCTCGCCGCTTGCGTCCTTTACCCGTAGCAAAGCCGCAGGTATAAAAAAGGCAGGCTAAATTGCCTGCCGCAGATTTTTATGCCGTCTGACGGCGGACTATCACGGGTTTTTCTTTCCCGCGCACGCAATCTCCGGTGATTATCACCTTTTCGATCGACTTGTCGCTCGGGACGTCGTACATGACGTCGAGCATAAGGTTTTCCATAATGGATTTGAGTCCGCGCGCACCCGTCTTCATTCTGACGGCTTTATTTGCTATCTCGTAAAGCGCTTCGTCCTCAAACTCAAGCTCGACGCCGTCGTCCGCAAACATAGACGTATACTGCTTCGTGAGCGCGTTTTTGGGCTCTTTGAGTATGCTGACGAGAGCTTTTTCGTCAAGCGCGTTGATTGACACGACGACCGGGAGTCTTCCGACGAATTCGGGTATAAGACCGAATTTGATCAGATCGTCGGGACGGATCTCGTTGCAGATCTCGCCGTAAGTCGACGTCTTGGTGTTTTTGATCTCCGCGCCGAAGCCGAGAGCTGCGCCCTGCATACGCTTTTCGATGATCTTTTCGAGTCCGACAAACGCTCCTCCGCAGATGAACAGTATGTTTCTCGTATTGATCTGTATGCACTCCTGTTGCGGGTGCTTCCTGCCGCCGTTGGGCGGTACGTTTGCGACGGTGCTCTCGATTATCTTGAGCAGAGCCTGCTGCACGCCTTCGCCCGAAACGTCGCGGGTAATAGAGACGTTTTCGCCCTTCTTCGCGATCTTGTCGATCTCGTCGATATAGATGATGCCTACTTCCGCGCGCTTAATGTCGTAATCCGCTTTCTTTATGAGTTTGAGCAGGATATTTTCGACGTCTTCGCCGACGTAACCCGCTTCTGTGAGCGAAGTCGCATCCGCAACGACGAACGGAACGTCGAGTATCTTTGCCAGCGTGCTTGCAAGCAAAGTCTTGCCGCAACCCGTGGGGCCGAGAAGCAACACGTTGCTCTTTTCGAGCTCCACGTCGCCTTTAGCCTCGCAGTTGAGCCTCTTGTAGTGATTGTATACGGCAACGGACAGCACCTTTTTCGCCTGATCCTGTCCGACGATATATTCGTCAAGCTGCGCCTTTATCTCGTGCGGCGTCGGCACTTTTACCGCGTGTTTCTTTTCCGCTTCCGCAGTCGGAGAGGTGAATTCCTGCTCCATGAGTTCATAGCAGAACTCGACGCATTCGTTGCAGATATTCACGCCGTTGGGGCCGGAGAATATCTTTTCGACTTCGCCTTCTCCTCTGCCGCAGAAAGAACACTTGTTGATTTCTTTGTTACGATCCAATTCCTTTACCTCTTATAATAGATCTGGTCTATGAGCCCGTATTCGAGCGCCTCTTCGGGACTCAGGAAATTATCCCTGTCCGTATCTTCGAGCACTTTCTCATAGGGCTGATTGCAGTTTTCCGCCAAAATTCTCGTCAGTTTGTCTTTGGTCTTCTTGAGGTGGTTCGCCATTATCTCGACGTCGGACGCCTGTCCCTGCGCGCCGCCGAGAGGCTGATGAATCATTATTTCGCTGTTGGGAAGCGCGTATCTCTTGCCCTTCGTGCCTGCCGCGAGCAAAAACGCGCCCATCGACGCCGCCATACCGATGCAGATGGTGCTGACGTCGCATTTGATGTACTTCATCGTGTCGTATATCGCAAGTCCCGCGCTTACGCTGCCGCCGGGGCTGTTGATATATATGCAGATATCCTTTTCGCTGTCCTTCGCTTCGAGGAATATAAGCTGCGCGACCACGAGATTTGCGGTGTAATCGTTGATTTCGTCCGTAAGAAAGATTATTCTGTCCTCAAGCAGTCTCGAATATATGTCGTACTGCCTTTCTCCTCCGTCGACCTTGTCGATGACGTAGATATTGTCTTTTACTATTTCGTTCTTTTTCATATTCAATCCCTCCTTTATGATATTCTCAACGAATGTTTATATCCCCCTTTCTCCCGCATTTTTTGCGGGAAAAAGGGAAATTTTGTGCCTTTGCAGGGAAATTACTTGATATTGTTGTTGTTTCTCAGGAACTCGAAAGTCTTTTTGCTCAAAAGCGAAGTCCTGAGATAATTCTTGTGTTCGTCGGTAAGATTCTTCTTGAAGTCGTCGACAGCCATAGCGGATTCTTCCGCAGCCTTTTCGATATCCTTTTCGAGCTCCTCGTCGCTGACGGTAATGCCCGCAGCCTTGATGATCTCCTGAAGCACGAGTCTGATCCTGACGTTCTTCGCAGCGCCGGTCTTGTAGGTGTTCTTGATGTTGTCTCTGGTCTGTCCGGTCATCTTGTAGAACTGCTCGGGATTGCTGCCGCTGTACATGATCCTGTATTCGAACTCTTTGACCATGTCCTCCGCCTCGTCGTCAATCATACATTCGGGCACTTCGACCTGCGCGTTGTCGCTGATCTTTTCGATGATAGCCTGATCGAGAGCGAAATCCGCGTCCTCGTTCTTCTTTGCGACGAGTCTGTCCTTGACGCTCTTCTTGTAGTCGTCAACGGTATCGAATTCGGAAATGTCCTTTACGGTCTCGTCGTCGAGCGCGGGGACGTTCTTTACGGTAGCGCTGTGCAGCACGACTTCGAATTCCGCGTCCTTACCCGCGAGATTTTCCGCATGATAGTCGTCGGGGAATTTGACCTTAACGACCTTGGTCTCGCCTTCTTTCATGCCGACCATCTGATCTTCGAAACCGGGAATGAACGAGCCGCTGCCGAGAACGATCGTATAATCCTTTGCGGTGCCGCCTTCGAATTTGACGCCGTCTACGCTGCCGCTGAAATCGATAACGCATTTGTCGCCGTTTGCAACCGCTCTGTCGCCGACGGGCTCCCAGGAACCTGCGTTTTCGAGATCCTTTTTGATTTCCGCTTCGACTTCTTCGTCGGAAACTTCGGTGCTCTTCTTCTCAAAGTCGAGACCGGTATACGCACCCAGCGTAACGGTGGGACGAAGCTGAACGGTCGCGGTGTATTTGAGCGTGGTATCGCTGATCGCGACGATGTCGATGTCGGGTCTGTCGACGGGGAAAAGCTCGCTTTCCTTGTCGAGAATCTCACCGTAAGTATCAGGCAAAATTATATCCAAAGCGTCTTCGAAAAATACGCCGACGCCGTACATGTTCTCTATTACCTTGCGGGGCACTTTGCCTTTGCGGAAACCTTCGATCTGAAACTTGCCCTTGTTCTTTTCATAGGCTTTGGTCAGAGCGTTTTTCCATTCCTCCTCGCTGACTTCCACGGTAAATTTCACGCGGTCTTTTTCAAGAAGTTCTTTTGTGTAGTTCATTTTTATATCCTCTCTTTGATTGTTTTTTACACAGTGAAATAATTTTAGCACAATCGACGATTTATTGCAAATTAAATTGCAAATGTTTTATAAATAATTTATAATAAACCTGTTACACGCGCGACTACGCGCCAAAGAGGTGAATATGCCAAACGATTTCATCACTCTCAACGCCCTCTGCAAAGAGCTCGACGGCAAAATCTCGGGCGGAAAGATAGACAAGATAAGCATGCCCGAAGCGGACGAAATAAACCTCCACATCCGCAAAGGAGGAGAAAATCTCATCCTTGCCGTTTCCGCAAACGCTCAAAACCCGAGGATACACCTCTCAACCGCAAAAAAGACCAACCCGCTGACGGCGCCGGCTTTCTGTATGAGACTTCGCAAATGCCTCGCGGGAGGCGTATTGAACGGCGTTTCAATGCTCGGCAACGACAGGATCTTCGACTTTTCGATCACAGCCCGCAACGAGCTTCGCGACGAAGTGAGATATTCTCTTGTCGCCGAAACCATGGGCAGATACAGCAATGTGCTGCTCGTCGACGAAAAAGGCGTGATAAAAGACACTCTGAAACAGGCTTCCTACGATACCGCGACAAAGCGTTGTCTTCTCCCGTCCGTGCGCTACGAGCTCCCGCCGAGGAACAAGATCGCCTGCACGGATACCGACGCGGTCGGGGCAGCTCTAAAAAGCTACAACGGCTCCGATCTCGCGGGCTTCATCATGTCGTCCGTATCCGGCTTTTCTCTTTCTACGGCAAAGGAGCTTTTGTATCTCGCCGGCATAGACAACCGCTGCGTTCCGACGAAAGAGGAGATCGACAAATTCATTTCTTGTCTTTCTACCCTTCTCGACGTCAATTCGTCACAATTGTTTTCGCCATGTTGCAGCGTCGTCGACGGCACCGAAGACGACTATTTCGTTTTTCCTTACAGATCTTCCGCAATGACTTTCGTACCCTGCCCCACGTTGAGCGCGGCGGTAGAAACGTGCATAGGAAAAAAAGACGAAAAATGCAGAAGAAACGATCATACGAAACATCTGCGCAAGTCTCATTCCGCTGCCGTGGCAAAACTGAAAAAGCGTCTCGAAAAATGCCGCGCGAGGCTTTCCGAAGCGTCGGGGCTCGAAAAGAACAGAAAATACGGCGAGCTTATCACGGCAAACCTTTACAAGATCAACCGCGGAGACAGCTCCGTCACCGTTCAGGATTATTACGACGAGGCGCTGCCCGAAGTCACGATACCGCTTGACGAGCGGCTCTCCCCCGGACAGAACGCCCAACAGTATTTCAAAAAATATTCCAAGCAGAAACGCACACTCGAAGTCGTCGAAAAACAAATCAAGGACAGCGAAGAAGAACTCGAATATCTCCTTTCCGTCGAACCTTCTATCGCAATGTGCTCGACGGAGGACGAAATAGCCGAAGTCGAAGCGGAGCTTATCGAAGCGGGCGCGCTCAAACCGTCGGGAAGACGCAATAAGACGCGTACCAAAGCCGCGCAACCGCTCTTTTACGAGATAAAAGGATTTACCGTCGCGGTAGGCAAAAACAATCTTCAGAACGACAAACTCACTTTCAAGCTCGCCAACGGCGGAGATCTGTGGGTACACGCCAAAAACGTGCACGGCTCCCACGTCATAGTATTCGCGGAAGGCAGAGAGATACCCGACGACGTCGTGCAGACCGCGTGCGAAATAGCTTGCTTCTGGTCGCAGGCTCAACCGGGAACAAAGACGGTATGCGACTATACTCTGCGCAAAAACATAAAGCGCCATCCGTCGGGAAAACCCGGAATGGTGCTCTATACGACTTACAACAGCGCGACAGTAATTGCGAACGAACACAAAGAACTTTTGCAGAAAGATTAAAAAAGAAAGATTAAAAACAGGGTCTCGCGAAAGACTCTCCGATACTCGTAAAAAGACGTTAAACGCGCCGGGGATCGGCGCTTTTTTATCTCCTAGTATCTGTCTGCGACGATCGCGTCTTGCACGCTCATGAAATCGCGCAGATCACTTCTTCAACGGTTTGAGGCCCTCGAGCACCCTGACGAAGTGATCGGGAATTTATTTCCTCGTATCTGCCTGCGACGAACGCGACTTGAACGCTCATGAAATCGCACAGATCACTTCTTCAACGGTTTGAGACTCTCGAGCACCCTGACGAAGTAATCGGGAAGCGGAGCTTCAAACGTCATCTCCTCGCCCGTTCTCGGATGAGTGAGTACGAGTTTGTGCGCATGAAGGAGCTGTCCGTTGAGCCCGAATCTGTCGCTTCCGCCGTAAGTCCTGTCTCCGACGACGGGATGACCGATATATTTCGAATGCACTCTGATCTGATGCGTTCTGCCCGTCTTAAGCTCGTATTCGACGAGCGTATAAGCCGTGTATCTTTCAACCACCTTGTAAAGCGTTACCGCAAGCCTGCCCTCCTTTGAAACGGCATACTTTTTCCTGTCCGATACGCTTCTCGCGAGAAAATTCCTTATTTCGCCGCAGTCCTTTTCGAGGACGCCGTCGACCAAAGCGTAATAATACCTCTTTGCGCTCTTTTCCGCTATCTGCTTTTGCAACGCAGCGTGTGCAAAATCGTTTTTCGCAACGACGAGAAGTCCCGACGTATCTTTGTCAAGCCTGTGCACTATGCCGGGGCGCGCAACGCCGTTTATGCCACTGAGCGACGAAAGTCGGAACAGCAACGCGTTGACAAGCGTATTGTCATAAGAGCCCGGCGCAGGATGCACGACCATGCCCTGCGGCTTGTTTACGACGGCAAAATCGTCGTCCTGCCATATTATGTCTACGGGAATGTCCTGCGGCTCGAGATTGAGCTCTTTCGGAGCGGGCACGTCGATCTCGACAACGTCTCCGACTTTGAGAGTCGCGCCGGGTTTTATTGCGTTTGCGCCGTTCACACGCACGTTGCCGTCCTCTATCAGAGTCTTTGCGTGAGATCTCGTGCAATCGGCTTTCTGCGCCACGAATACGTCAAGCCTTACCGCAGCGGTATCCGCGGTCGCGGTTATCTTTTTCTCCATATCAGTCCGTCTCTCCGCCCGCGTTGTCCTTGCCGAGCGACTTTTTGCGCGGCTTTGCGCCGCTTTCAGACAAATACTTCTCTGAATCCTTCTCTTCAACCGACGGAGCGTCCGGAGTCACGCCCTCTTTTTCTTCCTTGTTTTCGGGCTTCTTTTCTTCTCCTTCGTCTACGACGAGCGCGTCCGGCAGACTGTCGGAATGAGACGGATCCTTTGCGAAATCGCCCTCTTTATATCCGAAAAAGACGTAAACGACAACGCAAAGCAGACCGACGAGGACAAAGATGTCCGCGACGTTTCCCACTCCGAAATTGTCGATGTTGAAAAAGGTCTTCAAAAACGCGTAATCTATAAAATCGCGGACGTACTTGAACGCAATCCTGTCCACGAGATTGCCTATGCCTCCCGCGATTATGCAGATGATCCCCGCTCTGAAAAGTTTCGGAGACTTCGGTCTCCAGACGAGTATCCCCGCCAGCACCGCCATAGTCACCGCCGTGAACGCGGAAAGCGCGCCTACCTTGCCCGAAAAAATACCGAACGAAGCGCCGTCGTTTTCCACTCTCACCAGATTGAAGATGCCGTCGAATACAACGTAACTGCCTCCTCTGTTGTCGAGAAAATCGAAAGCCGCTTTTTTGGAGATGAGATCAACGGCAAGAAGCACCGCAAAAAGCAGCGCTTCGAAGATATATACTCTGTATTTTTTTATCTTGTCCGACATAGTTTGGTTTTGCCCCGAAATGAGTTTTATCTGTATTTGTTGCGCAAAGAAGCGGGTCCCTGAATCATGACTCCTTCGGGAGTGAACAGAAACATATGGTCGTTGATACGCTGTTGCGCCCCGCCCAAAGCGTAGATCGCACCGCTCAGAAAATCGAGAATTCTTTGAGAGTCCTTGTCCGAAACTTTGGATAGATCTATGATTATCGCCTGTCTCTTTCTCAAGCCGTCTATTATCACGCGCACGTCGTCGTACGTCCTCGGCTCCGTAATGATCACGTTGCCCATATTGCCGGGGTCGAATTCTTCTTTCTTCTGCTTTCCGAAGCCGAACAGACCGCGTTTTTTCTTGGTTTCGACAGGTTGAGCCTGGACGTTGTCATACGAAAAATCGCGTTCGTCCGCATACTGTCCTTCATATTGCCTCGGAGCGCCCTGCTGACCGTAACCGCCTTGCGGCGCGGCATATCCGCCCTGTCTCTGTCCGTCGTACGCGTTCTGTTGAGGTGCATACCCGGACGCGGGTTGTTCGTATCCGCTCTGCGGTCTGCCGGCGTAACCGCCCTGCGGCGCGTAATTCTGCGCCTGCGGAGGAACCGTCCTGCCGTAATTGCCGCCTTGCGCGGGATTGAATCCGTATCCGCTTTGAGCACCCTGCGGCACCGCTCTGTCGTATCTTACGCCGACGTTTGTGCCGCCCTGCTGCTGTTGAGGGATCACCCTGCCGCCGTAAGGCGAATTCTGCAAAGGAAGCGACCTGTCGCCGTAGTCTCTGCGTACGCCCCCCTGTGGGACGTTGCCGTATGCGCGCGGAGACTGCGGAGTCGGGACTCTGCGGCTGTTGTTGGTATAATAATCGTTTTCGTCGTTGTTAAATCTTCTTCTGTCGTTTTCGTCCATTTCAGATTCCCCTCACTGATTTCTTGCGCCGAACAGCACTCTGCCCGGTCTGACCATATTGGAGCCGCCGTATTCGATTGCAGGCGCGTAATCGTTGGACATACCGCACGAACATATATCGGGCGACACGTTGCCGTCTCTCATTGCCTGAAGCCCGCTGAAAAGCGCGGCGAATTTTTTATAATAGCCTATGAGCGCGTTTATTTCGACATTGGGCATAACGCTCATTATCCCTTTGACGCGGATATTGCCGTATTTGCGCAGACCGTCGACAAAAGCGTACAATCCGTCGGGATCGACGCCGCCTTTGCTCAATTCGCTGCCCATATTGATCTCAACGAGACAATCGCTGACAATACCTCTCTTTTCGGACTGCTTCTGGATCTCGTCCGCAAGCGAGTATCTGTCGAGAGAATGAATGAGCACGACTTTGCCCGCGACGTATTTGACCTTGTTGGACTGAAGTTGTCCGATAATATGATAGTTGAGTCCGCTCGAAGGATCGTATTTTTCGACGAATTCCTGCACACGGTTTTCTCCGACGTCGGTCAAAAGCGACTTTTCTGCGATAAAATCGAGTAATTCTTTGGGCTGGGTTTTGGTAGCAGCAACGATTGCGACTTCTCTGCATACGCCCGCAGACAGTTTTGCGACCTTGTCTTTGAACTCGAGTATATTGCTTTCAACGACGCATTTGTCCAACATATTTCACCTTCGACAATGATATGATAGCACAGCAAAGTGCAAAAAGCAAATTATTTACTAAAATATTAAAATAAAATAACAAAGCGACTTGTAATAAAATCGTCAGAAAATCTGCGAACAGGCAAAATAGAAAAGAAAATCCTGCGCTTAACCGACAAACAGCCGGACTGATAAACGGAAACGAAAAAATCGGAAAACGGTAAAACGGAAGAAATAATCGTATGGACAAAACGGATAAAAATTACAAGAAAAAACAAATCGACGACGATATGCAAACGCGGGCGAAAAAGATCTCAAAAAAGCGAATGATCTGCGTATAATCAAGTCAAAAAAACTTCTATCGACGACCTTGTAATGATAAAATTTGACACCGTTTTATCCATACGATTTTTTATTTCTGCACTTTCGCAAAACGACAATACGTTACTGCGTATTGCGCAAAACGTGACTGCCCGAACAAATCTCAAAAAAACTTGCGTCGCTAAAAATCAAAGAAAAAACGCACCGTTACCCAACTTTTTGAAAGAATTTTCAAGATACTTTCAAAAACCGTTCTATTTTGAAATAAAAAATCTCGCAAAGTTATAATTTTGCGAGATTTAGAAATTAAATGGCTGGATATAAATATTTTTTTAGCTATTTTAGAATAGTTTTTTGATCAGATCGACGCTTTTTCGTGACTGTGCTCGTCTCTTTCAAGCGTTACCTTACTGACCGACACCTCGTAGGCGACTCTTTCCTCCACTCTGTCGTCGCCGAGATTCTTGACGTATTTTCTGCTTTGAATCCTGCCGCTGACTCTCACTTTGCTACCAACGGGGAGAGTCTGCATAAAGCGCGCGTTCCTACCCCATAAAATGCATGGAATATAGTCCGACTTGTTGTATGCTCTGTTTACCGCGAGAAGCACGTCGCATATCTCTCTTTTGAACGGCGTCGTGCGGTATACCGGCTGCTTGCAGACGTATCCGCAAATATCTATCTGATTCGGGTTTTCTATTTCACACTCATCCACGACGTCTCTGACAAACGCGGTGAGAAGCAACCTCGATTTTTCGCCTTCGACTTTGTTGTAACTCCTGAACTGCCCTACAACGCTCACCTTGTCTCCGACCTTGATGTCGTTTTGAGAAATAAGTCTGTCCGAGATAGTAAGCGGTATCGTATCCGTCTGATCGGACAGCCTTGGCACCGTTATCATTGTTTCGTAAAATCCCTCACCGAATACCTCGTGAGTGTAAACGGGTTCACACGCTATCACACCCGTCAATTGCAACTTGTTGTTGTTCATCTGTTCGTAATTCATTCTACCCTCCGTCTAAAATATTGTTTTCCGTTAACTTTTCAATTTCGCAAATTAACGGCTTTCCAAATTGTTTTGTCGTTGTTTTTTTGCATCATTTTTCTGCCTGCCATACCGTTTCAGGCTTCCCGTATATGATTTTTATTTCCTTTTCCTCTTTTTTCAAACCTCCTTGTTTTTATGCTGCGTACCGTTGTTGTCGATATAATAGTCGTCCTTGTATATAAGCTCCGACAACGTCACGGGCTTGTAGCCGCGGTTGATAAGATTTGCAAGCACCAGCGGAAGCGCCTCCAAAATATTGTCGCTGTTGTTGTGAAACAGCACGATCGAGCCGTTTTTTACGTTTTTGGTCACTCTCGACGTTATTTCCGTCGCAGACAGCCCTTTCCAATCGAGAGAATCCACGCTCCATTGCACAGTCTGCAGCCCCATGGATTGAGCCGTTTCTATCAGCTCGTTGTCGTAATCCCCGAAAGGCGGTCTGAAATACGCAGGTTTTTTGCCCGTCAGTTCCTCGACTTTCTCGTTGACGTATTCGAGCTCTTCTTTTATCTTTTCCTTTGAGATCTTTGACATCTCAAGGTGATTTTTGCTGTGATTGCCTATATCGCAACCGCTTTCCGCGATAGCCTTTGTTTCCTCGGGGTACTTGTCAAGCCAGAATCCCACGAGAAAAAACGTCGCTTTGACGTCGTATTTTTCGAGTATCTCGAGAATTTTCAGCGTCTTATCCGCGCCCCATGCCGCATCGAATGTGAGCGCAACGAGCTTTTCCTCGCCGCAATCCACGCCGTACACGGGGATTTTTCTCAAAGATCCGTTCGTATACACAGTCGCAAACGTCTGCGTGTTGACAAACACGCCGCACAAAACGCATAGCGCAAGCACGACGGCAACGACTATCAGAGAAGATTTTTTTACCGCTAATATCATGTATTCAGGCTCCTATTTAATATAGCACGGCGGTTTTGTAGAAATTTGTAAGACTTTGTCGAATAACGTATTTTTTTGACAACTCGCCTCGCCTATTAATCGTTATGCAGATAAAACTCATGATATGCAACAAACTACACGACATTCTTTATAAAACACTCTATAAAAAACACGTTTTTTGCAATATACAGAACAGCCGCTTTTAATCCTTATCGTCTGACACATCACTGCCAACAATCCGTTAAAATGCAGGTTATGAGATGACAATCTCAGATTTACGCAAAATGCGGCAGTCCGATCTGTACCTTTCATTCTAAAACACGATAGTCAAAGCGTCTTCAAGCACCCGCAATTTTGACAAAATCGCTTGAAAAACGAGAAAATACAACATGAAAATCCACCTGATCGACGTGAGCGAATTATATATTTGTCTTTTAATCTTGACTTTTTCCAAAAAATACAATATACTAATAGAGCTGTGCTAGGCGGGGAGCTAGCGGTGCCCTGTTATCCGCAATCCGCTACAGCGGAGCTGAATGCTAATTGAGGCTTTTCGTATTGAGGGCCGCCGGGGACAAGTGTTGATGATACCAAGGTCTTGTGCAAGCGTGCACTGTGAACCATGTCAGGGCTTGACCGCAGCAGCATTAAGCAGATCGTATGTTGTGCCACGAGGTAGCTTTGGAGGAGATAACTATCCTTGTACCGCCTCGATACGCACTGTCGGGATTAGATGCACAGCCTTGAAATCAACGACTCTCCAAGTTATCGGAGAGTCTTTTTTTGCTATTTTTTGCTCATTTGCAATAAAAAACGGCACAACCAACCTTTTCCTTTCAAAACTCAATTCTGAAAATAAGCAATCGACTGTGCCGATGCATATCTTGTGTTCACACGACGAATTGCAAGAAAACGCTCGCCGTTCAGACGCGCTTGTCTCTAAAACATTTAATCAATTAAAAACCAATCATACTAAATCGTTGTTTTATTCTCAACGGTTGCCGCAACACAAAAATAAAATCTCCACGCATAAATGCTATTTAAGTTTGAAACAAGCAATATGCTCCATCTTTATCCGACAAAAAATTTCAAATTTCTCAAAAGCGTCATAAAGGTTTAACGAGCAAAATAGTTTTTAATATGGATTATTCAAAGTTTTATCTGAAAAACTATATACCCGAAGACGAAGAAACCGACGACAAGGAAAGCATAATCTTTCCCCGCCTCGAAAACCGATCTCAACCCGAAATCATATATATTAACCCCGACGGTGAGGTCTTCGATCCTAAAGTTGCAGAAAATTTCCGCGACAACGATCTTGTCGAATCGGAGCGCAATGCTCCTGCTATCGCGAGATCACATGGGAGAGAAAAACAATCGTTTGCCAACAGATTTTGTCAGGCGGTCCTGATTTGCGCGATCGTGATAATGAGTCTTGTCGTAAGTATAGATTTTCTGACGGACGGCAAAGCGATTGCCGCGCTCTCCAAACTTTCGTCATCCGACAAGATCGTCTACTATGCAGTCCTGACAAATCCCAAACAAGACGTCGAAACGAGTAAAGCGGACGCATACGCGATGCGACTCAAAGGTGGCGCGGGTTTTATCGTAAAAAACGCAGATTTATATTACAACGTATTTGCAGTTTACAAAGACGAGGATGCGGCAAATGACGTGGCGGACGAATACGGCGGCAAAGTTCTGACGTTGGAGACGGACTTTTACGACGACGTTGACGGCGAACTTGAAAATTATACCGACTATCCCAAAAAACTCTGCGAAAGTCTCAACTCCGTTTCTGAAGAATTGACTCAAAAGAAAATCACGTCTACCCAGGCTATTGAAAAACTCAATGACGTCAAAGAAGATTTTGCCGTGACCTACGACAATATGAACAGCGTTGCCGCAGGCGACGAAACGTCAAAGAGTCTGACCCTTCTTGCCAACGCTTCGGTAGCCATGTCCGCGCTCGAAAGCCTGTGCGATTTGACAGTGTCGAGACCCAACCTCGTTTGCGACGTCAGATATACGGTATGCCAGGTCTTATTTGTATACTGTTATTCAAAATAATATGATATTTTATATTTATTAATATTATTTTTAATTATTATTAAGTATTATTAGTTTGCATTGACGTAATAATAAAATTTGTAAAAAACAGTATTTTTGCGTAATTGAAATAATCTTTTTGATCACAAAAGTCAATTCCGACTGCCCTGCAAAAGTTAATCACAGCTGTTAATATTAAAGTTTAATCACGGCGTCTATGTAAAACTTTAATCCCTACTATTTATGAAATAAGTTTGATCTCGGCTGTTCGTATAAATATTTAACCGCGACTGCCGACGAAAAAAATCAATCTGACAGTGTGCGCAAGGCATTTCCTCCAAGCGCGGATATCAATGAAAAAAACGCGCCCGTCGTAAACTCAAAAAAAGGCAACGGACTTTTTCCGTTGCCATAGTCGCGCACTTTTGATCGTCTCGTTTTGCTATCTTGCGATAGCCTCTTCAGTTTGACGTGTCAGTCTTTTTTATCCTCGAGCTTTGCGTATTCCTCCACGAGAACGCCCGCTTCTTTGAACAGCTCCATGCTGAAATCGTCGGGATAACCGTGCTTGAACACTACCCTCTTTATACCTGCGTTTATTATCATCTTTGCGCAAATGACGCAAGGCTGATGTGTGCAATAAAGGGTCGCGCCGTCAACGCTGACGCCGAGTTTCGCAGCTTGAACGATCGCGTTCTGTTCTGCATGTACGGCATAACAGATCTCGTGACGGGTGCCCGAAGGTATGCCGAGCTTAATGCGGATACATTCGCCCTTTTCGTTGCAGCTCTTTATCCCGCTGCTCGCGCCGTTGTAGCCAGTCGTCAGTATACGCTTGTCCTTTACGATGACGGCGCCGACGTGGCGGTCGATCTTGTAACAGCTCGACCACGTTGCGACGAATTCCGCCATTTCCATAAATCTTTTATCCCATTTGTTCATTGTCCTTCTCCCTGAATTTCAATATTAATACTATATCACATCACGGGTCTGTTTCTCAATACATTTTGATTAATTGTTGAGCAAGTACGCGATTTGCGCATTGTCCGCCTTGCGCTTTGTTTGCCTGTCTTATTTTAAGAAAAATAAATATTATAAGGCGCTCCGGCAATCCGAAATGTCTCAAAACGACAGAAGGATCACATATCGGATCGTAAACGACAGAGCCGACATTACAATTCAAACCTGTAAATACACACTTCGGTTTCGCCGTTTTTTCTCATATCGTTGTCTTCAGGCAAAACGACGTTTCCGATCAACTTACCGCCTGCATATTCGCACGTTTTTCTTGACGCGTGATTCTTTGGGTTGCAAGTGATTATAAGATATTTCAGTCCGTGTTTTTTCGCAAGCTCAAAGAGAAGCAAACACGCCTTTTTGGCATAATGATTACCTCTGAACTCCTTGTCTACAGAATAGCCTATGTTTCCTCCGAAATAAGTGTTTTCGTTGTGCCCGACACGCAGATCGCAAGTGCCGATCTTTACGCCGTACTTATTAAATATGGCAAAATGATAAGCCGGGACCCAACCTCTTTTTTCGTTCGCATCGGCAGTTCTTTCCAATACGAGCGAAATTTCGTCGTTTTTCAGAAAAGACGTATCTAAAAACATTTTTCCTTCCCCGAAACGCAACCGATATATATAGATTATATCATATACAAAGTAAAAATCAATAATCAGTAACGCCAATGCTCACGCAAGGCGATCGTATGCTCAAGATTATCTCTTGTTCGACCGATAGCATGACGAGATCAACGCGTTTTCACTTTTTTGTGCAGAAAACACAGCAAAAAAGCAGCATAAAAATTTAACGAAAAATATACATTATTTTTTGGCAATATGTCTTTACATAACAAAACTTGCGTGCTATAATAGTCAATGTTAGCAATCGAGACCCTTGACTGCTAACTCACAACCAGGAGGTAATTTAGTATGAATATTAAACCTTTGTTTGACAGAATAGTCGTAAAGGCGGTTGAATGTGCAGACAAGACCGAAAGCGGTCTCTTCCTTCCTTCTTCCGCAAAAGAAAAGCCGCAGTCGGCTCAGGTCATCGCGGTCGGTCCCGGCGGTATGGTAGACGGCAAAGAAGTCACCATGCAGATCAAGGTCGGCGACGTGGTGCTTTTCAACAAATATTCCGGCAGCGATTTCAAACTCGACGGCGAAGAGGTCACCATTCTCCGTCAGAGTGACGTTCTGGCAATCATCGAAAAATAAGGAGTAAAAGAATATGGCTAAAAAAGTTAAATACGGCGAAGACGCGAGAA
>CALWRI010000006.1 GCA_944383905.1 uncultured Christensenellaceae bacterium | reverse complement strand
TATAATAGAGTCAAAGCTAGGGGTGCTGATAAAATCGGCTGAGAAATACCCTTTGAACTTGGTCAAGTTAGTACTTGCGAAAGGAAGCAAAAATCTTTCAGGTATTTTCGAGTTCTCCTTAGCTTAAGGAGTTTTTTTATGTTCAATTTTCTTTTGGGAGCGGAGTACACGTCGTATTTCGATTTCTCTACCCGTGAAGGCACCTTCGTCTGCGTCGGACTTATTTTGCTTGCGGCTATGATCGTCGCCTGCGTTGTCGTCCGTTTTGCAAAGAAGGAGTATTTCAAGATCACCGTTATCGCGTGCGTCGCGCTTGCGGTTCTGTACGCTCTTGTCGTAACGATAATCAATCTTGTCGACGTATCGAAGACGACGGATATGGAGGACGGGCTTGCGGGACTCGTCGAGTCGGGGAAAGCCTATCCGTGGATAATCGCGGTGATGACGATAGTTCTTTTCGGCGCGCTGATCCTGACGCTTATGATCGACCGCAAAAAGGTCACGGGAAGAGCGCACACGATGTCGATCGTTTACGCCGCGGTCTGCGTCGCGCTCTCGTTCGGTCTCTCTTACGTCAAGTTCTACGATGCACCTTACGGCGGTTCGATCACGATGTTTTCGCTGTTGCCGCTCGCGCTTTATTCTTATATGTTCGGCATAAGAAGAGGTACGATCGCGGGCTTTGTCTGCGGACTTTTGCAGACGTTGCAGAATCCGTGGATAGTGCATCCCGTACAGTTTCTTCTCGACTACATACTGCCGTTCGCTCTGATCGGTACGCTGGGAGGCATATTCCGCAAGACGTTTGCAAAGCTGCCGATAAACGCAGTCGTAAAAGACGGGCTTGCGCTTGCTTCGGGCATACTTCTCGGCGTGATAGCGCGCTTTATCTGCCACTTTATTTCGGGCGCAGTCTATTTCGGAGAGTATATGCCGTCCGACTTTGACAACGTGTGGGTGTATTCTTTCGTGTATCAGTGCACTTATGTGCTTCCCGACGGCGCGATCTGTATCGCGGGAGCTGTGATCGCCATGGCGAGCGCATACCTGCGCAAGCAGATAAACGGAGTTATATTGAATTATGAGCGCTATGCGGGAAAGACTGCCCCGGCTCCCGTGACCGAAAACGCCGAAAACAAAGCCTGACGCGTCAAAAGAGCGGAAATGTTGAAAAAACTGTAAAATCACCTCAAAAACCGTTGACATAATCGTGCGACTAATGTAATATATTAGCGTAACGAAGCAGAACGAGTTTCTCACCCGTCGCCAACGGTCTGACGAGGTTAATAAAATTGATCACGGTTTTATTGCGGGTAACTCTACGTTTTGTTATCCGCAATATTTTTATCAGGAGGACACGCTTATCAAAGAACTGCTTATCAATTCCGACATCAGAGAAAGAGAAGTCAGACTTCTCGGTGCTGACGGCGCGCAGCTCGGCATTATGTCGTCGAGAGAGGCCAACGCCATAGCGGACGAGCAAAATCTCGACCTCGTGCTCATTTCTCCCACGGCAAAGCCGCCCGTATGCAAACTTATGGATTACGGCAAATACCGTTATGAGACCACGAAGCGCGAAAAAGAAAACAGAAAAAATCAGAAGGTGGTCGAAGTCAAGGAAGTTTGGCTGAGCGCTACCATAGACGTCGGAGACCTCAATACAAAGGCAAAGCAGGCAAACAAGTTCATAAGCGACGGCAACAGGGTCAGAGTTTCGATCAGGCTCAAGGGCAGACAGCAGGCGAGACCGGAACTTGCACTCAAGGTTATGAACGACTTCTTTGAGCTTGTCAAGGAAAACGCGCAGATGGATAAGCCTCCCACAACGGAAGGCAGAGTAGTGGCAATGCTGCTCATACCCGTCTCGAAAAAATAACGAAATAATTTTGGAGGACAAGAAAATGCCAAAACAAAAATCACATAGCGGCGCGAAAAAGCGTTTTTCGCTGACCGGAAGCGGCAAAATTAAGAGAGCTAAGATGAACCGCAGACATATTCTTAGCAAAAAATCGCCCAAGAGAAAGCGCGGTTTGAGAAAGGCGGCGTTCGTCGACCAGACCCAGGCTAAAACGATAAAGGGCATGATCTAATCGGAGGTATAAGAATATGAGAATTAAAAGAGGCGTAAACGCAGTAAAGAAACGCAGAAAGATATTGAAGGCAGCAAAGGGTTATTGGGGCGCTAAATCCAAACTCTACCGCATAGCTCGCGAAGCGGTCATGAAATCGCAGAACTATGCTTACGTCGGCAGAAAGAACAAGAAGAGACAGTTCCGTCAGTTGTGGATCGCTCGTATCAACGCCGGCGCGAGAATGAACGGTCTTTCTTACAGCAGATTCATGAACGGACTCAAAAAGCAGGGTATCAACCTCAACAGAAAGGTCCTCGCGGATCTCGCGGTAAACGACAGCGCGGCTTTTGCGGCACTTTGCGAAAAGGCAAAAGCATAATCGTTCACGGCATATTACCCGCCTTGCTAAAAGCGAGGCGGTTTTTTTATGCTTTGACAGGGTTTTTAATGCTTCGGGGCGGATCTATCGCATTGTTGCGGAGCTTCGCAAAGAGTCAACGCGCGTAATAGGTCTTTTCGGACAAATTGCGTTGTCTTGCCTGAAAACGGACAAAATACTCTTTTTACAACGAAAAACTCAAAAATCGCTTTTTTCACCGATTTGCGGTTTAACGCATTGTCGGGTCTTGAAAACTCTTTTTGATTGTGCTAAAATGAAGCCATGAGAGAAACTATAACGAGTGTTGCAAACGCAAAAATCAAGTATTTTAAGTCGCTCAAAGACAAAGAAACGCGCTACAAAGAGGGCAAATTGCTCGCCGAAGGCGCCAATATCGTGCGCGATATTCCCGAAGACGTCATTGTTGACAGCCTGATCGTCGCGCAGGATAAAGTCGAACAGTTTTCCGACGTGCTCCGCAGGTACGAAGGCACACGCACAAAGGTTTTCGAAGTGTCCGACAAATGTATGCAGCAGATAAGCGACACGACCACCCCTGCGGGGATCGTTGCGGTCGTAGCGATGCCGCTTGAAAAAAGGGTGATAAAAGAGGACGTCGCCGTGCTGGACGGCATATCCGATCCCGGCAATTTCGGCACGATAGTCAGGACCTGCGTCGCGTGCGGCATAAGTCAGATACTTGCCGTCGGCTGTACTGACTGGACGGCGGGAAAAGTCGTCAGAGGGTCGATGGGCGGCGTGTTTTCGGTCAACATAGTGACCGTGAACAGCGACGACGAAGCCGAAAAACTGCTTGAGGGGCACAACGTATACGCGCTCGATATGGGCGGTGAGAACATATACGAGGCAAAAATAGACAAGGACAGACCCTTTGCTCTCGTCGCGGGCAACGAAGCGCACGGCATTTCGCCGTATTTCAGAAAGAAGGCGGACAAAATACTCGCTTTGCCGATGAAAGAGGGGATGCAGTCTCTCAACGCCGCGGTCGCAATGAGCGTCGCGATGTACACTCTCGTATACGAAAAATAACTATTGCAAAATAAGCGCGTCCGACTGTTTTAGTCGTTGTCACGGGAGTGAAAATCATACCGCTGCCCGGGGGCACGGCTTCACTGCGCATGAGTAAAGCGTTGACCGGGGAGGCAAGCCCCGGTTTTTCGTTTTAACCGTTTCAGCGTTTGTCTGTCGGCAAATCAGAGCATTCGCCTGTCGGCAAATTTTTGCATATAATCATTAAATGCGCGCGTTGCCTTGATTTTGCGCGCGATTTGTTATAAAATAATAAAGTTAATTACAGTTACGGAGGTATTTGCATGTCCGGACACAGCAAATGGGCTAACATCAAAAACAAGAAGGGCGCGGCAGACGCAAAGCGCGCCAACGTATTTACAAAGATCGGCAGAGAGATCGCCGTCGCAGTCAAAGCGGGCGGTCCAGATCCCAACATCAACTCCAAGCTCCGCGACGTCATCGCAAAGGCAAAGGCGAACAATATGCCCAACGACAACATTATCAGAGGCATAAAGAAGGCGAGCGGAGACCTCAATGCGGTCAACTACGAGGAGATCACCTATGAAGGATATGCGGCGGGAGGCGTCGCGGTCATAGTCAGGACGCTTACCGACAACAAGAACCGCACCGCGAGCGACGTGCGCCACCATTTCGACAAATGCGGCGGCAATCTGGGCACTACCGGATGCGTGAGCTATATGTTTGACAAAAAGGGCGTGATCGTCGTCGAAAAGGGAAACGTCGACGAGGATACGATGATGGAGATCGCGCTTGAAGCGGGCGCGGACGACGTCGTGACCGACGAGGACGTTTACGAGATATACACGCAGGTCGCGGACTTTGAAACCGTCAAGCAGGCTATCGAGGGCAACAAATCGCTCGTCGTGCTTTCCGCGGAGCTCACGATGGTGCCGTCCAACACCGTCAAGGTCGACGAGGAGACGGAAATAAAGGTCAGAAGACTTCTGGATATGCTTGAAGAAAACGACGACGTTCAGGACGTCTATCACAACGCGGAACTCACCGAAGAAGAGGAAGAAGAGTAATAAAAAAAACGGGTTTGTCGCCCGTTTTTGTCTATACGAGGTAATTATGGCAGACATCGGAAAGATTTGTATGCTTGCAAAAAAGGCGAGTTACGATCTCGCCACGCTTGACAGCGGCAAGAAAAACGAGATACTCAATGCGGTCGCAGACGAGATAGAAGCGAGCAAGGAGCGTATTCTCGAAGAGAACGCAAAAGATATTGCGGCGGCGAGCGGTTTGAGCGAAGCCATGAAAGACAGGCTCCGTCTCAACGACGCGCGTATAGCGGCGATCTGCGAAGGCGTGCGCGACGTGGCGAAGCTGGACGATCCCGTCGGAGAGGTCACCGAAACGTGGACGCGCCCCAACGGACTCAAAATAAGCAAGGTGCGCGTGCCTCTCGGCGTTATCGGCGTGATATACGAATCCCGCCCCAACGTGACGGCGGACGTTGCCGCGCTTTGCATAAAGTCGGGCAACTGCGTCGTGCTTCGCGGAGGCAAAGAGGCGATAAACAGCAACCGCATACTTGCGGACATTATCGGAAAAGCGATCGAAAAGAGCGGCGTCATAAGCCGCGATATAGTCGCTTTTGTTGACGACGTGACGAGAGACGGCTCTCTCGCAATGCTCAAACAGAGCAAATATATCGACGTCGTCATTCCGCGCGGAGGCGACGGTCTCAAAAAATTCGTGCTCGAAAACGCTCTGATGCCCGTCATCGCGAGCGCGGGCGGAAACTGCCATCTTTACGTCGAAAAAACTGCAGATCTCGCTATGGCGGCAGAAGTCGTCGTCAACGCAAAGGTCAGCCGTCCTTCGACCTGCAACGCGCTCGAACAGCTGCTTTGCGATGTCGAGATCGCAAATGATTTTCTGCCGCTCGTATGCGAAAAACTCAAAAGCAACGGCTGCGTAGTAAACGGCAGCAAAGAGGCGCGCGCTTACTGCGATTATATTCAGCCTTGCGACGAGGACGAATATTACAAAGAGCACGGCGACAAGGTCTTGACCGTTTATATCGTCGACGGCGTTGTCGAAGCGGCGGAGAGAGTCAATACGCACGGCACGGGTCACAGCGACGGTATTCTCACAAATGACGAAAAGGCGGCGGATTATTTCGTCGCAAAGGTGGACAGCGCCTGCGTTTACGTCAACGCGAGCACGCGCTTTACCGACGGCTTTGAGTTCGGCTTCGGCGCGGAGATCGGCATTTCGACGCAAAAACTGCACGCGAGAGGTCCGCTGGGATTGAAGCAGCTCACGATAGAAAAATATGTCGTGCGCGGCAACGGTCAGGTGCGCAAATGATAATAATGGGTATAGACCCGGGGCTGGCGATCGTCGGTTACGGCATTGTGAACAGCGATAAAGGCAACGTCACGGCTATCGATTACGGCGTCATAGAAACGCCGAAAAACGAAAGCGTGCCCGCGCGGCTTCACATGATATACGACGGTATCAATGCGTTGTTCGACAAATACAAACCCGACTGCGTTGCTCTCGAAGAGCTGTTTTTTACGAAGAACATCACAACGGGCATAAACGTAGCGCAAGCGAGGGGCGTGATCCTTCTCGCGTGCTCGGACAGGTGCGGCAGGCTTTTTGAATATACGCCTATGCAGATAAAACAGGCGATCACGGGTTACGGCAAAGCGGACAAAAAACAGATGCAGTTTATGGTCACGCGTATGCTTCGTCTGAAGTCGATACCGAAGCCCGACGACGCGGCGGACGCGCTTGCGGTGGCTTTGACTCATTCGCAATCGGCAAGACTCGGAGGATTGTTTTCGATCTGACCTTATTCGGGCGAAAGCCCGATTTTTTTTGTTCGAAAGCCTGGACGGTTTTCTTTGCCGTAATCGGGCGGTTGTGCGTTTTTTGACTGCAAAAAATCGCTTGCGGGATTTTGAAACATCGGTATGCGGCGGCGTTGCTTTTGTTTTGAAAACGCTTCTTGCGTGCGTTGACGTATTTTAGTCCGCGGAAGGGTCGGGTTCTTCTCAAAAAAACCGACGTTCGGAATGGAGAAAAAGTTTTATTTCCGCTTTGAAAAATATTCAAATATCTTAAAAACGCAAAAAGAATACCCGCCGAAGCGGGCATTTTTTCTTTTGCGGGAAAACCGCGTCGTCAGCAGAGTTTCTTTTTGAGATCGAGATACTCCTGCATCTCTTCGGGCGTGAAGCTCTCTTCGCCGCTTTCGTTGCGCTTGTTGACGAAGTACTTTATCCGTTCGAGGCGCTTGTTGGTGACTTTATACTTTATCGACGCGATAAATCCGACGGTCAGAAGCACCGTTACGGAAACTGCGATAAGAAGACGGATCGCGAGTATGACGCTGTCTGGTTGCTGCATAAGCGTCGTTATGCCTGTTTCAGAGTCGTATACGGGCTTGACGTAGTGTGCCGCGCTCAATACCCAGCCGACCATACCCGTGCCGAGTGCCGTAGCGACCTTTCTCGTAAACGTCATGACGCCCGACATGTTTGCCGTGGGACGATAGCCGAGTTTGAGCTCCGCAACGTCGACGGTGTCGGCAAACACAAGCCACGGCATAGATTGCGCGCCCGCAAAACCCAGTCCCATGATCGCCGCGAATACGGGGATCAGGATCGGGTTCCAGTCAGGCTGATAGCACGCAAGAAGGATTGCGCCGATTATATAGAGTGGCAATCCCGCGCGAAAAGCCGCTTGCTTTGAATATTTGGCTTTTATGACGTAGGCTATCACTATGCCGATTGCCGCGCAGACCATCATCGGCGCTATTATCATTATCGATCCCATTTCCATTTCCATAAATCCGAGATCGACTTTAACGCCGTTTATCGTGCCGCCGATATAATTGGTATAATATATGGCGATCGCGCTCACGAGGTCCATTGTCAGGAATGCGGTGACGTACATCAGAATGTGCCAGATATACGATTTGACCGTGAGTCCTTTGAAGTATTCCTTAATGCTGAATTTTTGCTTTTTTTCGTTCTGGTACGGGGTGCGTTCTTTCACCGTGAGACCCGCGACGATGAGCGGGACCGCAAAGAGCAAGCCGAAGCCGAACACGATGATATAGTAGAACGTCTCGTAAGGAATCGTAGCGTTTTCGCCGACGACCTTGTTCCAGAGCAAGCTGGGGATCAGGTAAAGCAACCCCGCCGCGATGATATCGAAAATGAGCTTCCAGGTATTCGCTTTGTTGCGTTGACGGTAATCCATCGAAATATCCGAGCTCATGGACATATAAGGCACCTGCGAGATCGTCGAGATCGTGCAATATATGATGTACGCAAAGACCATCCAGGTGATCTTGGAGGGTTCCTGCATATCGCGGATAGGAGCGAACAGAAACGCGAGTCCGAACGGTATCAGAATGCCGCCTATGATCATAAACGGCTTTCTCCTGCCCATCCTGAAGCGTGAATTTTCCGAGATGAGTCCCATTGCCGGATCGGAGATTGCGTCCCAGATCTTGGAGATCATTATAATCGTGCTGGCGATGCCTGCTTCGATAGAAATAATGTCGGTAAAGAATGCCAGTAGAATTACGGAAAGGAACGCCGCCTGACCGCCGCCGAAAAGGTCCGCCGCTCCGTAAAGGATCTGTTCTTTGAGAGGAACGTAGTCCTTGGGATCGCAACCCGCCTTTGCGGCGCGTTCTTCCAGAGTGAGTTTTTTTGATGAAGCCATAAAATCCCCTTGAGCCGTTTTGGCGCGCGTCGGCAATGCGCTTTCGTATCTGCGCCGTTTTCAGTATAACACAGCTGCTGCAATCAATGCAAACGCGTGGGGGCTATAACGCGTTTTTGATTGAAAATTGAATATCCTTACCACCGCGTTTTTTTATGCGACTTGAATCGTTAGGGCGGATAGTCGCTGGTCGGACGCAGTGGCGCAGAGCTGTCCGGTTTTTGTCTGAAAAACAGCTTTGCGGTGAGGACTGCGCCTTGCAATAATCGTGACACGTTTGGTTTTGCTTGTCGCGTCGGTTTCGGTACAGGGGGCAAAAGGCGAATTTGAACAAATAATTTGTCGGAGAGGTATGGGCGGATAAAGGCGAGATAAACGGGTGAGGGCGCCTGATGTTGTTGTCGCAACATCCTTGCGAATCGAATTGCAGTGCGAATAATAAAATATTATTATCAATTATTATCAATTAATATTAAGTAATAACATAACACGATCTGTTTATCAAAGTCTTGAAAAACGAAAAATGCCTTTACAAATATACTAAAATACGCTTAATACCGCAAAAAAGCCTGTGTCCGTTGAAAATAGATTTGAAAACATACGCGTCGAGCGCAGGAGCGCATTAAGGCATTCATTATTTTTTCTTATTCTGTTGCATAAGAAAGATAAATATTTTATAATAATACAGATATGGAAAACTGTTTATTAAAAGTCAAAGATCTTTCTTTGTCGTACTTCGGAGGTTACGACGCGGTGAGCGACGCGAGCTTCGAATTGCGCGCGGGAGAAAAACTTTGCGTTTTCGGCGGACAAAACCAGGGCAAGACTTCTTTGTTGCGCGCGCTTGCTGGACTTGAGGAATACAGCGGCAGCATAGAGCTGTGCGGCAAAGAGCTGAAAGAAATACCGGCAGAAGAAAGAGACGTCACTTACAGTTTTGACGACAGTAGTCTTTTTCCGAGACAGAGCGTGCTCAAAAACGTGGTCAGACCTCTCGTCATCAGGGATTGCGACGACGCATACATCGCCGCGAGACTCGGCTACGTTTCAGAGCTTTTCAAGATCGGAGATCTTCTCAATGTAAAGGTCAGAGAGCTCACCGAAGTGCAGCTTTGCAGGGTTCTTCTGGCGCGCATATTTATCAGGGAGAGCAAACTTTATCTTCTCGACAACGTATTCGGCAAGATAGATTACTGCGTGAGACGCTCTCTGTTCGGGCTTCTATATCAGGCTGTCGCGGACGTCGACGCCGTCGTCGTTTACGCGACCGACAGAATCGTCGAAGCGAGCACTCTCGGAGACAAGATCGCCGTGCTTCAAAACGGACGGATAGAACAGATCGACGACTATTATCATCTGTACAAGAATCCCGAAAGCCTTGCCGTCATAAGAGCACTTGACGAAAACCTCGGTCTCGTATCGGGTTCTCTCAAAAAGAGAGAAAACGGATATTGCCTGAAATTGTACGACGGGGAGGAGGTTTCGTTGGGCGGAGAGCCTGTCGCCGACAATTACGTCAACAAACTCGTCTGCGCCTGCGTCTATCCGAAAGACGTAAAAATTACCCGCTCGAAAGAGGGAACGTGGAAGGTCATCGCGATCGTCAGTACGAGAGACGGAAATCTCGCGCTCGTCAAAAGCGACGAAAACGTCGTCTGCGGAAAAGCGGGAGAGTTGAAGCGCGGAGATCTTGCCGACGTGAAGATTTCATGTCTCGGAAACTGCTTTGACAAGTTGAGCGAAAAGAAAATACTCTCGTCAAACAGATGATTTTACAAAATAATTGATACTACTAAAAAATACTAATTTTTAATTGGAGATATACTATGAGTGAAGCATTGGAAATGCACAAGAAATGGCACGGCAAACTCGAAGTGATAAGCAAAGCGCCCGTGCTGAACGCGCACGACCTTTCGGTCGCATATACGCCCGGCGTGGCGGAGCCCTGTCTGGAGATAGCCAAAGATCCTTCTCTCGCTTATACATATACGGGAAAGCACAATCTCGTCGCGGTCGTCACCGACGGCAGCGCCGTGCTGGGACTCGGCAATATAGGCGGACTGGCGGGTATGCCCGTCATGGAAGGAAAATGCTGTCTGTTCAAAAAATTCGGAGGAGTCGACGCTTTCCCGATTTGTCTGTCCACGCAGGACACGCAGGAGATAATCGACGCGTGCGTCGCGATCGCTCCGACTTTCGGCGGTATCAACCTTGAGGATATATCCGCGCCGAGGTGCTTCGAGATCGAAGAAGCGCTCAAAAAGAAGCTGGATATTCCCGTTTTCCACGACGACCAGCACGGCACCGCGATAGTAGTGCTCGCCGCGCTTAAAAACGCTCTCAAGATAGTCGAAAAAGAACTTTCGCAGATAACCGCGACGATACTCGGTACGGGCGCTGCGGGCGGTGCCATCGCGAGACTTCTGCTTGCGGCGGGGATCAAAGACCTTGTGCTCGTAGACAGAAAGGGCATACTTTACAAAGGCAGAGAGGGTATGGACTGGTCCAAGACGCAGCTTGCCGGACTCACCAACAAGGCGGGCAAAAAGGGCGGCGCAAAAGAGGCGCTCGAAGGCAGCGACGTACTTATCGGCGTTTCCGGACCCAATACCGTGACCGCCGATATGGTGAAGGCGATGGCGGAAAACCCCATTGTATTTGCGATGTCCAATCCCGTCCCCGAGATCTATCCCGACGAAGCGAAGAAAGGCGGAGCGGCGGTGGTCGGCACGGGACGATCGGATTATGCCAACCAGATAAACAACGTGCTTGCGTTCCCCGGTATTTTCAGAGGGGCGCTCGACGCGAGAGCAAGCGCGATAACAGAAAACATGAAGCTTGCTGCAGTAGACGCGCTTGCGGGTCTCGTTTCGGACGAAGAACTCAATGCGGAGTACATTCTCCCCAAGGCTTTTGACGAAAGAGTGGGCAGAACGGTGGCGAAAGCGGTTTACGAACAGGCGAAAGCGGACAGAGTAAACAGAGTGTGATTTCAACGCGTTTTTAGCGAGGGCGTGAGACAATATAGCAGCAGGTCGCCGCTTTTCCCTCGCGGCACGCCGAAGACTGACCGACGGTTTCGCGCGGCGGCGCCGAAGGCAAACCGTAGCTTCGGGCAGGCAAAGGAGTAATTATGGATATGTTTGAAGAAAAGGATATTTTTACCGAATATCCCAAGACCCCGCAACCTTCAAAAAAGAAGACGGCGCTCGTCGTTACCGTCTGCGCCATAATCGTCGTGATAGTGGCTGGCATTGCGTTTTTCGGCGGTACGATGTACGGCAGAGAAAAGTCGATTGACGAAAATATGCCCATGGTAAAAACCATTCTCGACGCGCTCGACAGATATTATATCGACGAGATAGACTGGGACGAGTTTCAGTTTATCGTCGCGGCGGCGGTGGCGGGCAGCGTGGATCCCTATACGGGACTCGTCGCGACTTCTCCCGCAGGTATGCAGACTCTCGCTATGGGCATCACGTTCGGCAACGACGAATACTGCAACTACAAGATCACGGACATAGCGCCCGGCTCTCCCGCGTCGAAAGCATATAACGTATACAGCGACGGTCAGACGGGAAGCGTTCAGCTCAAGATCGGCGACGAGCTTCTCTCAATCGACGGATATCCCGTACAGCATCTCAACAGAGACTCGTTTTCGCAGATCATATCCAAAACGGGTGAGACGGTCGAGTTGAGCGTTGTAAGAAACGAAGGTTCGACGCCGCTTTTCTACAACTTTTCGATCACCAAGGAGATGTTCCATTCTCCCGTCGCGTACTACCTCGATTCCGACATTACGGGACTTCCTTCAAATGTGGGATATATAGTGCTCAAAGAGTTCGGCGACACGGCGTGCGACGATTTTGCGGAGGCGGTCGACGACTTCCTCAACGATACGGATAAACCCGACAAGCTCGTGCTCGATCTTCGCGGCAACGGCGGCGGAAGCACGGCGATATGCGGATTTATCGCGTCCTATTTCGTGAAACAGAACGGCAAGACGAGCGGTATCCCAATGGCGAAATACGTCTACAACGCCGGTTACGGCGATATGGAGGAGACCTATTTCTACACGCAGAACACCTATGAGAGCGACGTGGACGGCACGATGCTCCAATCCTTCAACCTCTACGACAGGATAGACGGTTTCGACTGCGTGGTGCTCGTCAACGGCAGTTCCGCTTCTTCTTCGGAGCTTCTCACTTCGACGCTGTCTTATTATTGCGGCGTCAAGTCGGTCGGCTCGCAGACTTACGGCAAGGGCGTGGCGCAGATCGTCATTCCTTACAACAACGCCAAATACGAGCTGTATATGACCAACGGCAGATACTATATCGCTTCCGAAAAGAACGGCGAGACCGTGTTCGAGACGAATATTCACGGAGTCGGGCTCACTCCCGACATCCCCGCGGATGCGTCGGGCATGTATTATATGGCGCAAGATCCTTGTCTGCTCGAAGCGGCGGATTATCTGACCGCATGAGGAATTATTCGCGGACGGTCAAAAACCGTTGACATGCAGCGAGACATAATATAGAATATAGACGACCCGAAGGACGGATTTATCCGTTTCAGGCTCGAAGCAAAACAAGGCTGTTCCCAATCGACGATACGTTCGGAGAGTAAGAGAAGCGGACAAAATACGAAGTATCACTCCGTCTTTTCGGGAACGAAAAAGGCGGAGTTTTTTATCCGATCGCAAGAAAATTTGCGACGAGAAATGCAAGGAGAAGGATATGAAGAAGATAGGAGTCGTAGGGATAGTGCTCAAAGCGGGCAGAGAAAGAGTGGAAAAGGTGCAGAGCCTGCTTTCGGATTACGGCGACATAATCGTCGGCAGAATGGGCGTGCCCGATAAAGAAACGGGGATAAACACGATAAGTCTGATCGTCAACGGGGATACCGAAAAGATCTCCGCGCTGTGCGGCAAGCTGGGCAGGATCGAGGACGTGAACGTGAAGTCCGCTGTCATGACCGTCGAAACGGACTGATCCCGACGCTTTATGCACTTTATTCTTGTCCGTTGCAAAAGCGTTTTTGCGCTTGCAGCTCAAAAGTATGCTTTTTGCGGCGGGAGCAATAATTTGAAAAAACAATTTTCAGGAGAGTATATATGAAAAAACTTTCAAAAATTTCTGCGTCATTGCTTTGCGTGGCTCTTATCGTCACGCTGACAGCCGCCTTCGTCGCGTGCAAAGACGCGGACGAGACGACTGAAGGGAAATACACGATGGTCGTGCCCGACGGCGCTCCCGCGCTCGCGACCGTCAATCTGCTTGACGAGATACAGAAAAACGGCTCGTTCGGAGATCTGGGCGAGGTCGAGATCGTCGCTTCCAATACTATAAGCACGAGGGCTCTCGGCGCCGACTTTGCCGTAGTTCCCGCAAACCTTGCCGCCAACCTTTACAACAAGGGTCAGAGCGTGAAACTGCTTGCGACGGTAACGCAGGGCAACCTGTACGTTCTCGGCGTAAACAGCGCAGTCGAAACACTTTCCGATCTCATCGGAAAACGAGTGTTTTCGATAGGTCAGGGCAGCGTGCCCGACTTTATCTTTCAGACATTGCTCGCAAACGAGGGCATAGTTTACGAGCAGGGCGACAAGGCGCAGGCGGGCAAGGTGACGATCACATACGTCGCGGACGGCAGCGGGGTGATGAGCCAGCTTGTGCAGGCGAAAAGCTCCGGCGAGGAGGCGATCGGCGTTATAGCGGAACCCGCGGCAAGCAACGCGTTCTCAAAGGCGGGCGCCGTCGAACTTTTCGATCTGCAACAGCTCTGGAAAGAGTATACGGGCAGCGAGACGACGGGCTATCCGCAGGCTGTGCTTATCGCTAAAACGAGCGTATGCGAAGAGGATCCGGATTTTGTAGCCGCGCTTTTGCAGAAGATGTCCGAAAACGGCGCGTTCATAATCGAAAACAGCGACAAGGTGAGCGGTATACTCGTAAAAGCGTATCCGCAGACCTCTCTCAATACAGCGCTTTCTTCGACTACGCTCGCACGCTGCAACTGCAATCTCGTGCAGGCGGACGCCGCGAAAGACGATTATCAGGAAATGCTCCGCGCGATCCTCGCGATAAATCCCGCGGCTATCGGCGGCAAACTGCCTGACGACGGGCTGTATTATTCGTCAAATAAATAAAATCGGAAATAACAATGAAAAAGGCAAAACTCTCTGCAAATGCGAAGGCGGCGCTGACGTCCGCGCTCTATCCGCTTTTCTCGCTCGCGCTCATAGTCTCGCTGTGGGCGATGACGGCGGCGCGTACGGGCAACGACCTTCTCATACCTTCGGTCGGCTCCACGTTCGACGAGCTGGGCGTCCTGCTGTCGAAAAAGGAGACTTACGTCGACGTCGCCGCCACTCTTCTGCGGGCGGCGAGAGGGTTTGCTTTGAGCTTTGCCGTAGCGTTGCTGCTTGCTGTCGTCGCGGCGTTTTTAAGACCTGTTGCGAAACTTCTTTCGCCTGTGATCGCCGTGATGCGCTCGACGCCGACGATGAGCGTGATACTTCTGTCGCTGATATGGTTCAACGAGAATCTCCAATTCGCGCCCGTCCTCGTCACCGTGCTCATAATATTTCCGCTGCTGTATTCGTCGTTTTATACGGCTCTGACGGGAGTGGACAAAAAACTGACCGACATGGCGAAGGTTTACAAAGTGCCGTGGCTGACAAGGCTTGTCAAGCTGTACGTTCCGTCAATGTTGCCGACCGTGTTTTCGTCGGTGCGCTCCACGCTTTCGCTGACGGTCAAACTCACCATTGCCGCCGAAGTGCTCGCGCAGACAAAAAACAGTATGGGTATGGATATGCAGCTTGCCAATCTGTATCTCGACACTCCGACGCTCATCGCCTGGACGTTGATAGCGATCGTGCTCGGCGCGGCGCTCGAGGCGATAGTCTACGCCGTCGGTCGGCTCTGTATGAGGTGGAAAAATGCTTGAAATAAAAAATCTTTGCGTCAGATACGGAGAAAAAATAGTTTTCGACAACTTTGACTTGCGCGTCGGGGATCGCGAGATACTGTGCGTTCTCGGCAAGTCGGGATGCGGAAAGACTACGCTTCTCAACGCGGTTGCCGGGCTCGTGCCTCATACGGGAGACGTGAGGGGAGCGGAGAGGGTGTCCTATATGTTTCAGGAGGACAGACTGATACCTTCGCTTACCGCGCTCGACAACGTGTTGTTCGCGACGGCGCATCTGTATAAGGATAAAAATGAGGCGGAGAGGCTTGCGAGAGAAGCGCTGTCCGCCGTCGGGCTCGAAGGGTACGAAAAGAGATACCCGCATACGTTGAGCGGAGGTCAGGCGGCGAGGGTGTCGCTGGCGAGAGCGTTTTGTTACCCGTCCGATCTTCTCATCACCGACGAGCCGTTCAAAGGGCTGGATATTGCCACCGCGGATATGCTCGAACGCTATTTCACGGAGCTTTTCGAAATGTCGGGAAAGTGTGCGGTGATAGTCTCGCACAGCGTTGAAGAGGCAGTCGCGCTCGCCGACAGGGCGATCGTTCTCGGAGGGACTCCGTGCGTTGTGAAAGAGGAGATAATCCTTGACAGACCGAGAGGAGAGAGAGATCTTTCCTATGCGGCGGAAAAAGCCGCTCTGATAAAAGCGGCGATAATAGCGTCGTGAAACAACGCGCCGAACGGCGCGTTTTAATTTTCGTCATTTTTCCCGTTCAGTTTTTCAAGCGCGGCAATCAGCTCTTCGTCCGAAGGGAGAGGAGGAGTTTTCAGATCGCTCTGTCCGTGCGTCTTGTCGCCCTTGCGCATCGCGTTCATAAGTACGGGCAAAAGCGCGCTCATATCGTTGCCGTTTCCCGCGAGAGTGGAGAGGATTAAAGCCGCGTCCGGGTCGGCTCCGCCTGCCGTCATTGCTTTTATTATATCTCTGAAGTCCATATTTCAGATTATGTTCGTCCTTGCGGAAAAATTACACCGTAACCAAAAGGTTTTGTTTTTCATACCTTGAAAAAGAGGTGTGAAATGAAAAAGACGAGACAGGGTTTTTACCGTGCGGACAATGCGCGGGAGAGAGAGGACGAAGTGAAAAAAGCCGTCGACGCATACGGCAACATGACGCCCGACGAGTTGCTCGACGAGCTGTTCGCGCAGGCTGCCGCTGCGAGGAGGAGAGGAGAGCTGGACGACTCCGGACTTGAAAGATTTTATGCTTCGGTAAAAGATTTTCTCGGCGCCGAACAGAGGAAAAGGCTTGACGTTCTTATCGACGCATTGAAAAGGAAATGAGCCGTTAATCGTCACGGGCGCGATAATTTGCAATATTTTTCAAGCACTTCGAGTAGGCGTGAAACGTGATAGGCGTTGTTGTTGTAATCTATCGATACGCGCACCGCGCCCTGATTTGTCGTGCCGAGAAAAGCGTGCGCGAGCGGCGCGCAGTGAAGCCCGCTTCTCACTGCAACGTCGTTGTCGTTGAGATAGTCGGCAACGTCTGAAGAATCCGCGTCTTTGACGTTGAACGCGATCACGTCGGACAGTGTTTTAGTGTATATTTTTATTCCCGGTATCCTGCCGAGTCCGTAAAGAATCTGCGATGACAGATATGCGCAATGGCGGGACAGTTGCTCGAAATTTTCAAAAGTCCATTTTGCCGCCGCGCCGAGTCCGATTATACCCGCGGTATTGATCGTTCCGCTTTCGAAGCCTTCGGGCATATCTTCGGGCTGTACGAGGTCGGAGCTGTACGTTCCCGTTCCTCCGAACCTTATCGGGTGCAGTTTTACGTCTTTTGAAACTATCAGAAACCCCGTGCCCTGACTGCCGTGGAGTCCTTTGTGACCCGCGCAGGCGAACATCGATACGTTGCATTTTTTGAGGTCGATCTTCTTGTGCCCGAAAGACTGCGCGCCGTCGACGAGAAAGGGTATGTTTGCCGACTTTGCGAATTTTCCTATCGCCTCTATATCAGCCGTGGCTCCGTTGACGTTGGAAACGTGATTGACGACGATAAGCCGCGTCGACGAGTCGGTAAGTTTTCGGACGTCTTCTGCCGATACGCTCATCGACGGGTCGGACGGAGCGGCGTAACGCACTTCGTCGATCCTGCCGCAGCTTTTGAGTTTTTCGAGTGGGCGGAGAACGGAGTTGTGCTCGAATACCGTCGCGACGACGTTGCCCCCATCTTTGTCGCCGAGATAGCCGAACAGCGCGAGATTGAGCGCCTCGGTGCACCCGCTCGTAAACACGAGATCGAAGCCCTGATCCGCTCCCGCGAGCGCTTTGAGAGTGTTTCTCGTATCCTCGATCTTTATCGCGCAGTCTATGCTGTCGCTGTGACCGCCTCTGCCCGGATTGGCGCTGTCGCCGAGCTGACAGAACATTGCGTCGAACATACATTTGGGTTTGAATTTGCTTGTTGCGGCATTGTCGAGATAGATCATAAAAACACCTCACGTTTAGTCGGATAAGACAATATATTGTATTAGGAGCGGAGTACATTTTATTACACAGGAGGAGATCATGAGCGATATAATAGTCGTCTTCCGCTCCCGGAGCGAAGCGCTTGCGTTCAATTCGCTTCTCGCGTCGCGCGGCGTACGCGGCAGGGTGGTGAACACGCCCCGCGCGCTGTCGGCGGGCTGCGGGTTGAGCATAGTCGCGAGCGGCTTTGCAAAGAGCGTCGCGCTTGCGCTTTGTCCCGCGGACGCAACGGTATACGAAGTGCTCGGAAACGGATATTCCAGAATAGGGTGAGGGAGACCTCGCCCTTGTTTTTTCGCCCGTCCGTGCACGTCGCGCGGGCAGGAGACGGTTAAATTACCCCGCCAAAGGATAAGATAATTGATGTAAAATTGTTTACAACGCGCGCAAAGTTATGTATAATATAATAAAAAAATTATCAAGGAGACCCTTTTCAGGGTAAATATGGAAGTACCTTTATTAATTTTAGCAATCGTAATTCTCATCATTCTGTCGGCGTTCTTTTCGGCAACCGAGACGGCTTTTTCTTCTCTTAACAAGATAAAAATGAAAAACGCGGCGGCGGACGGCAACAAACGCGCGGCACGCGTCATGAAGCTGGAGAGCAACTATGACCGCTTTATATCCACGATACTGATAGGAAACAACATCGTAAACATCACGGCGACCACGCTGGCGACCATTCTGTTTGCGAAACTCATTGAAAACGCCAACGTCGCGAATACGGTCTCGACCGTCGTCATGACCGTCGGCGTACTCATCTTCGGAGAGATCTCTCCCAAGACGATAGCGAAGAAGAGCCCCGAATATTTCGCGCTCGCCACCGTTTCTCTCGTGCAGTTCGTCTGCTACATTCTTTTGCCGCTCACATTCCTCTTCGAACTGTGGCAGAAACTGATAAATCTGATCTTCAAGAAGAAGGGCGACGACAACTTTACCGACGACGAGCTTATCACGATCGTCGACGAAGCGCAGACGGGCGGCAACATCGACGAGTACGAAGGCGAGCTCATCCGTTCCGCGATCGAGTTCGACGACCTGACCGTCGTCGACATACTCACTCCGAGAGTGGACGTCAAGGCGATAAAGCAGGGCACGGATATGCACACGGTCATCCGTATATTCAAGGAGACGGGATTCAGCCGTCTGCCCGTATACAAAGACACGATAGACAACATTGTCGGCGTGCTCAACGAGAAGGATTTTTACAACGCGTATCTGAGCGGCGCAAAATCCATCAACTCGGTCGTATCCGACAATCTGATATACGCGACTCCGTTTGAGAAGATCTCCGGGCTGTTGCGCAAATTGCAGAAGGCAAAGACCCACATCGCCATCGTTGTGGACGAGTTCGGCGGCACGCTGGGCATAGTCACTCTCGAGGATATTCTCGAAGAGCTCGTCGGTGATATCTGGGACGAGCACGACAGGGTGATAGAGTCGTTCAAAAAAGTTGACGAAAACAAGTACGTCGTCGCGGGAGACGTCAACCTCATCGACTTTTTCGATTACTTTGAGATCAAGGACGATGCCGAGGAATACGACGCGACGGGTCTGTCGGGCTTTGTCGTTCTCAAGCTGGGCAAGGTCCCAGAAGTCGGCGATTCGGTCGAATTCGAAAATCTGACAATAACCGTCACCAAGACGGAGCATATGAAGATCTCGGAGTGCGAAGTGGTCGTATCTCCCAAAGAAGACAAAGAAGACGAGGAATAAAATTTTCCGAAAACGGAGGATAAAATGTATAAACAAGTAAATTCGAGTCTTGATTTCTGCTCGAGAGAAAAAGAGGTACTCGATTTCTGGAAAGAGAATTCTATCTTTGAAAAAAGCGTAAAACTGAACGAAGGCAAACCTTCGTTCTCGTTCTATGACGGACCCCCGACCGCGAACGGCAAACCGCACATCGGTCACATTCTCACGCGTGTAATGAAAGACATCATTCCGCGTTACAAGACGATGAAGGGATATTACGTCATCCGCAAAGCCGGCTGGGATACGCACGGCCTTCCCGTCGAGCTCGAGGTCGAAAAGTCCCTCAATATGGACGGAAAGCAGGACATAGAAAAGTACGGCATAGAGCCCTTTATTCAGAAGTGCAAGGAAAGCGTCTGGAAATACAAGGGCGAGTGGGAGAGAATGTCCGAGCGCGTCGGCTATTGGGTGGATATGGAGCACCCCTACATCACTTACGACGACAATTATATCGAGTCCGAGTGGTGGGCGCTCAAAAAGATCGCCGAAGCGGGTCTGCTTTACAAAGGACACAAGATTGTCCCGTATTGCCCGCGTTGCGGCACGGCGCTTTCTTCTCACGAGGTCGCGCAGGGATACAAGACCGTAAAAGAAAAGTCTATTTTCGTCAAATTCAAGATAAAGAATTCGGACGGATATTTCCTCGCATGGACGACCACTCCGTGGACCCTTCCTTCAAACGTCGCGCTCTGTATGAATCCCGTCGAGGACTATGTGAAGATCAAGGCGGAAGACGGCGAGATCTACGTCCTTGCCGCGGCGCTTGCTCCTTCGCTTTTTGAAAAGTACGAAGTCCTCGATACGAAAAAAGGCAAGGATTACGAAGGGGAGGAGTATATCCCTCTGTTCGATTTCTACAAGGGCGACAAGAAGGCGTTTTACGTCACCTGCGACGATTACGTCACCCTGACCGACGGCAGCGGCGTTGTCCATATCGCTCCCGCATTCGGCGAAGACGACGCCAACGTGGGCAGAAATTACAATCTTCCGTTCGTCCAGATGGTTGACGACAGAGGCAAGTTTACGCAGGAGACAGGCGATCTCGCGGGCATATTCGTCAAGGACGGCGATAAGCTCGTCATTGAAAAACTCAAAGAAAAGAGTCTGCTTTTCAAAGAGCTTATGTTCGAGCACAGCTATCCCTATTGCTGGCGTTGCGACACTCCGCTCCTTTATTACGCGAGAAGCAGCTGGTTCATCAAGATGACCGAGGTCAGGGACAGACTGCTCAAAAACAACGCTACCGTAAATTGGATGCCGCCCACGATCGGCACCGGACGTATGGGCAATTTCCTCGAAAACGTCATCGACTGGGGCGTTTCGAGAGAGAGATATTGGGGCACTCCGCTCCCGATATGGATCTGTCAGGACTGCGGCGAAATGCACGTCGTCGGCAGCAAGGCGGAGCTCAAGGAACTTGCCGGCATCGAGGGAGACATAGAGCTTCACAAGCCCTACCTCGATCCGATCACCTTCAAGTGCAAGAAGTGCGGCGGAACGATGAAGCGTACCCCCGAGGTCATGGACTGCTGGTACGACAGCGGCAGCATGCCGTTCGCTCAATGGCATTATCCGTTTGAAAACAAAGACATATTCGAAAGTCAGTTCCCCGCAGATTTCATTTCCGAAGCCGTGGATCAGACGAGAGGCTGGTTTTATACTTTGCTTGCCGTTTCAACGCTTATTTTCGACCGCGCGCCGTTCAAAAACTGCATAGTGCTCGGTCACGTCAACGACAAAAACGGCATAAAGATGTCCAAACACAAAGGCAACGTCGTGGATCCGTGGAGCGTGCTCGACAAACAGGGCGCGGACGCCGTCAGATGGTATTTTTACAGCTCTTCCGCACCGTGGCTCCCGTCGCGTTTCAGCGCGGAGAACGTGTCCGAAGCTCAACGCAAATTCATGGGCACGTTGTGGAATACTTATTCTTTCTTCGTCCTTTACGCGGAGATAGACAAGTACGATCCGCGCAAGTACGACCTGAAAAAATGCAAGCTGTCGCAGATCGACAGATGGGCGCTCTCCAACCTGAACACCCTCGTCGCGACCGTGGACGAATACCTCGACAAGTACAAGATAACCGAATCCGCAAGAGCGATCGAAGAATTTACCGACAACCTGTCCAACTGGTACGTCAGAAGAAGCCGCGAGCGCTTCTGGGGCAGCGAGATGACCGACGATAAGGCGGCGGCGTACACAACGCTTTATCATATCCTTGTGACGATGAGCAAAGTCCTCGCTCCGTTTGTACCGTTCATGAGCGAGAACATATATCAGAACCTCGTGCGCACCTTCTACGAAGACGCACCCGAAAGCGTGCATCTCTGCGCGTTCCCCGTCGCGGATACGAGTGCGGAGGACAAGGAGCTCGAATCGGATATGGATGTCGTCCTTCATGCAGTCGCGCTGGGCAGAGCCTGCCGCAACAAGGTCAACATAAAGAACAGACAGCCTCTTTCCAAGCTGTACGTTCTGACCGATAAAGCCTTGTCGGACAAGTCCGTCGTCGCATATATAGCGGATGAGATCAACGTCAAAGAAGTGTTGCTCGAAAATGACAGCAGCAAGTTCATAACCTACGAGCTCAAACCGCAGCTCAAGACCCTCGGTCCCAAGTACGGCAAACACCTCGGCGCGATAAGGCAGTATCTTTCGACCTGCGAAAATCCCGTTGAGATCGTCGAGCGCGTCAGAGCGGGCAAGATATATTCGTTTGAAGCGGACGGCGCAACGATCGAGCTGTCCGAAGAAGATCTCCTGATCAATCCCGTAAACAAGAGCGGTTACAGCGTCGAAAGCGAAAACGGTATGACCGTCGTCATCGACACGACCCTTACCCCCGCTTTGATAGACGAAGGCATCGCGAGAGAGCTCGTCTCCAAACTGCAGACAATGAGAAAGGAAGCGGGCTTTGAGGTCGTCGACCATATCGTCGTCGGCTACGAGGCGGACGGCGACAGCGCGAGAGTGCTCGAAAACGACAAGAGCATAGTGAGCGACGTGCTTTGTGACAAGCTCGTCAAAGGTACGCTCGACGGATATACCAAAGAGTGGGACATCAACGGCGAAAAGGTCACTCTCGCTGTAAAAAAGGCTTAACGTGATCAGAGTAGCAGAGGGCTGGAACGATTATCGGATCATCGCTACGGGCGACGGCATGAAACTTGAGCGGTGGGGAAAGCTGGTGCTCCTTCGCCCCGATCCGCAGATCATCTGGCACGAAAAGAGCAGACTTTCTTCCTATTCCGGCATCAACGCCGTATACAAGCGCAGCAGCAGCGGCGGAGGTATGTGGCAGTACAAAGGGGACGTTCCCGACAACTTCGTGATAGGAAGAAAAGGACTGAAGTTTTCGCTCAAATTGATGGGCTTCAAGCATACGGGTCTTTTCCCCGAACAGGCTGTGAACTGGGACGCCATGCAAAGCCTGATCGAAGGCGAAAAGCGTGAAATAAAGGTGCTCAATCTGTTTGCCTATACGGGCGGCGCAACTGTCGCGTGCGCAAAGGCGGGCGCGTTCGTCACCCACGTCGACGCGGCGAAAGCTATGGTGGAACGCGCGAAGGAAAACGCAAAACTTTCCGCTATCCCTTCCGACAGGATACGATATATCGTCGACGACTGCGCAAAGTTCGTCGCGAGAGAAAAGCGCCGCGGCAACGTCTACGACGCGATAATAATGGATCCGCCATCTTACGGCAGAGGAGTGAACGGAGAAGTCTGGAAGCTCGAAGACAATCTGTTCGACTTTGTGAAAGAGTGCGTCGGTCTGCTTTCGGACAAGCCGCTTTTCGTGCTTATTAATTCGTATACCACAGGTTTGCAACCCACGGTGATCGAAAATATCCTCAAGCTGTGTCTTGAGGGCAGAGGCGGATCGTTCGAGTCCTACGAAGTGGGACTCCCGACCGACGAGAACATAATTTTACCCTGCGGATGCAGCGGACTTTGGAGGACAAAATGACCGATTTCGGATACAAGGACCTGACCGTACTTTACGAGGACAACCATATAATCGTGGCGCTAAAACCCCAGAACGTACCGTCGCAGGCTGACGAGTCAGGCGACCCGGATATGCTTTCCGTGGTCAAGGAATATATAAAACACAAATACGACAAGCCGGGCAACGTCTACGTCGGTCTCGTGCACAGGCTGGACAGACCTACCGGCGGAGTCATGGTCTTTGCGCGCACCTCAAAAGCTGCGGAAAGACTATGCGACGCGATTAAGAACGGCGATTTCGAGAAAAAATATCTGTGCGTTACCTGCGGAGAGCCCAGACCTCTCAACGGTACGCTCACGCATTATCTGAAAAAGAACGAAAAGACGAACACCGTCGCGATCGTACCCATGATGACCGAGGGCGCGAAAAAGGCGGAGCTCGAGTACAGCGTTCTCGAGACGAAAAACGGGTTTTCTCTCGTAAAAGTGACTCTCATCACGGGCAGATCGCACCAGATACGCGCGCAGATGGCGTTCAACGGCACACCGCTTTTTGCGGACGCGAAATACGGCGCGGACAAGCGCACTCTCAAACACAACCTCGCGCTTTGGGCGACCGTGCTTCGCTTTACGCATCCCACTACGGGCGAAAGACTTGCGTTTGTCGCATATCCGCCCGAGGACGTGTCTCCGTGGAAGGCGTTCGAGCTTGGCAGATTCCTCAATTTTGCCGCGATCACCGATCCGTACGGGAATAAAAAGAATTATATCGATTACGCAAAGACGGAATAGTCGACGACGCTCCTTCGAAAGAGGGAGCCTTTTTTATTGATTCTTATTTTATCATATCTGCTTGCAAGGAAATGCGGCTGTCTGCGCGATATTCGTGCGTTGCGCGAGCGGGCGCGGGCGGAAAGTCTGATCAAAGACGTGGTTATTTCTGTTGATGGCAGGAAGATGCGAGAGCGTTGTCGTGCAGTCAAACAGCCGCGACGGCGTTTTTTTGCGGTGCTGCGCCGACATGAGTTCCTGTGTAGAAAGCGCCTTGCATTTTGCGTAACGCGTCCCGAACGGCAGCGCGTCTTTGCAATCTCGTCTTCGCTTGTGATTTTTTTATCGGGCGCGTTTGCCGCTTTATTTACCGTATTTATTTATCCCACTCAGACGTCCGATCGGGCTTTTCATTGTTTAGCGGCGGAAACGTCAAAATGGCTTGCGGCGGATTATGCGTCAGAGTCGCCCGAGCCGTCTTTTATTTTCAGCCGACATCAACGCCCGATTTTACTTTGTGTTCGTATTTTTAGAAAAACAGTTTTAATTTTTTCGTATTTTCGGTGTTAATATGACACACTGTGGACAATTTTTGGAAATATCATATAGAAAAAGACGAACAAATGTTCGTAAATGTTGGCACTAAAGATTGATTTGAGAAGGGAGCGGTTATATACTGTTTTTCGGAGGTAGGCATGAGAGATATAGATTTTTGGGTGACGGCGATATTCGCCGCTTACAGACATTTGCCGCGTGCGGTCAGGGCTTGCAGACAGACGTCGGCGTCGCTTGCAGAATCGGGTTTTTATTGCGAAGACACGCTTGCGCTCGTAAACAAGCTCATCGAATGCAACGCGAGAGCGGAGAGCTACATCAACGCAAAAGTTCTCGCGGATGAGGCGCTTTCGAAACTTCCGCTAAAATATGCGCAACTTCTTTCGCTTCGCGCCCGCGGCGATATGACCATGGAGGAGATCGCCGCAAAACTCGGCTATTCGAAGAGGAGCGCTTTCAGATGGTTTGCGGAAGGGATAAAAAAGGCGGCTTGCGTATTAAAGGCTGAGGGGTACGACGAAGAGTGGTTTTCTTCGCGCTATTCAAAGGACGTTCTGATCGGCAATTACTATCAACAGGCAAAAAAAGGCGCGGACGTTTTTTGCCGCGCGGGAAATTCTTGCGATCGCAAGAAATTCAAAGTTAAACTCGAGGACGCCGTTGCCGCGGGACTTCTCCTCAAAGAGAGCAGAGTCGCGAGCATAGCCTGCTGCGATTAACGACGGGGATCTCCGTATCGGGGATCGTTGTATCCGCCCTGCGCGCGCTCCCGGTTTTCAAGTTCATAACGGTTTTTCGCGTTCTTCGTCGGGCGGAATATCAAAAAGATGACCAGCACGCACAAAACGCATATCACTGCGATCATTACGTTGCGGATCACGTTGTTTTTTGTGACGTCGGTGTTGCCGTCTCCGGGGGTGGAGATGATGCCTTGGTTCTGCTGCTCGTTGCGGTCGACGGTTATCTGGTGAAGAGGGATCGAATCTATCCTGAAATCGGCATTGTTTGTATCCACCGCTTTGTAGAGAAGCACGGATTTCTGCTCGGAGATCTCGACGATTGCGGCAAAATAGGTTGTAGTGCCAGACTGATAAGCGCCGAGAACGCTGTTTATCGTCGCATAAGAGTATTTGCTTTCGTTCGAGAGAGTGCCGGGAGTGCAGAGCCATACGTCCTTGTTTATCGGAGTCGCGTTCGCGACGGGTATGTTGTAGTAGGCGTTGTCGTCGGTTACCTTGTCGTCAGTGACTTTTGCGTATTGTCCGAGGTCGTTGTTGGAGACGTAAAGTTTGATCCCGGTATAAAGGTCGCTTTTTGCATAGGAGATCTCGCTGTACGACGAGTCGGTGGACAGCACGCGGAAATAGTAGCTTTCGGGAATTACGAAAGCGGGTTGAGGTACGCCGGAGTCGTAGACGTACACCGTCAGATCTTTCGACGCGATATAAAAGGTCTGGCCCGACGTCGTGTCGGCGAAAGCCGTGCCCGCGCATAGCAGGCATACTGCGAGTATCAGGATCGTGACCGTGATGATTTTTTTCATTTCGAGCTCCTTGTCGCAAACGGCGGCGCCGCTCGCGGTGTTAATAATATTATACACTAATGCGCGGGCAGCGCAACAATAAAAATCCTTATTTATTGTAAAAATTATGGCGTAATGAGGAGGAATATGACAGAAAAGGAGTTGCTTGCGAGGATCCTTGCCGTCGAAAAAGAGCAAAAACGCCGTTTTGTCAATGACAGGCTGGCAAGATACAATACGGGTGAAAAAGTGCACGAAAAACAGATGGCTTTTCACAGATGCAAAAAACGCAACCGTTGGGTATTCGGCGGAAACAGGAGCGGTAAGACGGAGTGCGGCGCGGTCGAAGCCGTCTGGTGGGCGAGAGGGATACATCCGTACCGCAAGAACAGGAGCGCCGTCGAAGGGTGGATCGTATCATTGTCGTACGAGGTGCAGAGAGACGTTGCGCAGGCAAAGTTTTTGTCCTATCTCAATCCCGATTGGATAGAAGACGTGGTCATGTCGTCGGGCAGGAAGGAGAGCGCGGAATACGGGATAATCGACTATATATTGATAAAAAACGTATCGGGCGGGGTGTCCAAGGTGAGTTTCAAAAGCTGCGATCAGGGCAGAGAGAAATTTCAGGGCACGTCGCTCGACTTCGTCTGGTTCGACGAGGAGCCGCCTCTCGACATATATCAGGAATGCAGGATGAGAGTCCTCGACCGCAAAGGTGAGGTCTGGGGCACGATGACTCCGCTCAAAGGACTGACCTGGGTGTACGACGCGATATATCTCAACAGCGCGGGCGACGACGAGGTCTGGTGCGAGCAGATGGAGTGGGCGGACAACCCTTTTCTCGATCCCGACGAAGTCGCCGCGCTCTCTTCCTGCATGGACGAAGAAACGCTCAATTCGCGCCGATACGGCAAATTCAGCGCGGCGGAAGGGATAGTTTACAGGGAGTTTGACCAGTCCCGACACGTCCTCGAAGCGCCTTTTAGCGTACCGTTCGAATGGCAGGACACGTTGAGTATAGACCCGGGTCTGAACAATCCGCTCGCGTGCCTGTTTTTTGCAATCGATTACGACGGCAACGTATACGTCGTCGGAGAGTGGTACGAGGCGGGAAGAGATATAGACTATCACGCAAAAAAGATATTCGAGACGGCGGATTCTCTCGGTTGGCATAGGGACGCAAAAGGGAGACTCGAGGCTCTCATAGACAGCGCGGCTACGCAAAAGACGCTTGCAAGCGCAAAGAGCGTCGCGGATCTGTTTTTTGAAAGAAACATAGTCGTAAACACGAGGGTCGATAAAGATCTTTTCAGCGGAATAGCGCGAGTCAAATCGTACTTCGCGGCGGACAAGATAAAAATTTTTCCTTGTTGCGTGAACCTGATAAGAGAACTCAAGTCGTATTGGTGGGGCGCGGGTGACAGACCCGTGAAAAAAGACGATCACGCGCTGGACGCGTTGAGATATTACATTATGTCGAGACCCGAGCCTGCAAAACCGACAAAGCCCTCGAAGACGGTCATACAAAAAGATAAGGACAGACTGATCAGCAGACTCAAACGGAGCGGATTATGAGCAAAAAAAGCATAGACGACATTCTAATGAAAAAGGCGACGGGATATTTCGTCGAGGAAAAGGTGGAGGAGTACGACAGAGACAACGAGGTCACAAAACGCAAAGTCTCCAAAAAGTACATACCTCCCGACACCGCGGCAATCAAGGCGGTGATCGACAGGTCGCAGGAAAACCCGCTTGCGGGATATACGGACGAACAACTCGCGCAGCTCAAAAAGAGACTGCTCGAAGAATTGAAAAAAATGAACGAGGAGGACGAAAATGCAGGTAAGCAAAACGGGAGTCAAGACTAAATGCGAAATGCCGATGTGCAAGAGAGAGGCTGTCTATCAGTTTTGTCTCGACAACGGCGACAAGCGCAATTCTCTCAATCTGTGCGAAAATTGCGTAAAAGAGCTTTATGGACAGATCGGCAAAATTCTGACGCCGAAAAGCCCCAAAAACATGCTCAACAAAAAAGGTGTCGGAGTGATAGATGAAAGATAAGAAATTGTTTGCCGAAGACATTGCGGCAGAAGTCAGGAGAGATTACGAGAAAAGGCGCGAAGACAGAAAGCCGCTTGAATTGCAATGGCAGCTCAATATGAATTTCGTAAACGGAAATCAGTATATGCAAATCCTGCCGACGGGCGACGTGGACGAGACGGGCAAGCAGTATTTCTGGCAGGAGAGAGAGGTGTACAATCATATCGCTTCGGTGCTCGAAACGAGAATGTCGAAACTCGTCAGGGTCAATACGGGCGTGACGGTGAGACCTTTTTCAAACGACGAGTCGGATATACAGTCGGCAAAGCTGTCGACGGCGCTCGTCAGCGCAGTTGCGGAACAGAACGACCTGCCGTCTCTCATCAACAACGCAGTCGCGTGGAGCGAGGTTACGGGCAGTTGTTTCTTTAAGGTCGTCTGGGATAAGGACGAAGGCGAAGAGATCGGCAGAGACGGCAAAAATAATCCTGTCCGTGTAGGAGAAGCCAGGATAACCGTCGTTCCTCCGTTTGAGATTTTCCCCGACAACGTCTGCGCTAATTCTCTCGACGACTGCATGAGCGTGATACACGCCAAGGCATACCCCGTGGACGAGATATACGACCGCTGGGGCGTCAGAGTACCGGGCGAAGAAGTCAACGTCTTCACTCTCGACAACGCGTCGGTTGCGGGTGGACTCGGGTACAACGCGAGCGTCGGCAACGTGATCTCTTCGAAGACGGACGGATATGCGATCGTGATAGAAAGATATACGAGACCGACAAAGGATAAGCCGGAAGGCGAGCTCGTCATAACTTCGGGCGACAAAGTGCTATATATCGGAGCGCTGCCTTACGTTACCGACGTCGCGGGAAAAAAAGGTTTTCCTTTTTCGCAGACCACATGCATAAAAAAAGTGGGGAGCTTTTTCGGTACGTCGGTCGTCGAAAGAATGATACCGTTGCAGAGAAGTTACAATGCCGTCAAGAACAGAAAACACGAATATCTCAACCGCATTTCGATGGGTATACTTGCCGTCGAGGACGGCAGCGTGGATATGGACAATCTGGAAGAAGAAGGGCTTTCTCCCGGCAAAGTCCTGATATACCGTCAGGGGTCGAATATTCCGAGATTTATTGAGACGGGAAGCGTGCCCGCGGACTTCACATACGAGGAAGAGAGACTGCTTTCCGAATTCGTGACCGTCAGCGGCGTCAGCGAGCTCAGCAAGTATTCGCAGACTTACGGCAATATGTCGGGAAAGGCAATATCTTTGCTCGTCAATCAGGATGACACGAGAATGTCGCTGTCCACGACCTCTCTCCGACTCTGCATAAAGAGGGTTTGCCGTATGCTTTTGTATCTCTACAAACAGTTTGCGACTCAAAAAAGACTCAAACGCATTGCAGGCGAAAACGGGGAACCCGAGCTCACATATTTCTGCGGCAACGATCTGCAATGCGAAGACATCGTATTCAATACGCAGGACGATGTCTCGGAGAGCGTCGCGGACAGGCGCAATATGGTGCTCGAGCTCATACGCATGGGAGTGCTCACAGAGGCGGACGGAAGCGTCAGCCCGAGGACGAAAGTCAAGGTACTCGAAATGCTGGGTATAGGAAATTGGGAGAGCGCGAAAGACGTTGACGAGACGCAGAGAAAGAGAGCGATGAGAGAAAACCTCGCGCTCGGGAAGGAGCGTCCGTCGGCGTGTCCTTACGACAATCATGCAATACACATCGATGAGCACGTCAAATGCCTGCTTGAGGACAGCGTGCTCAAGGACGAAAAGTTGTACAAGGAAATGGACGCTCACATCAAAGAGCATCAGATGTTCGCTCTTGCGGACAATCAAGGGGCGACGGGTCAGGCGGTCGCCTCTGAAAAATAAGACTTATACGGGAGAAATATATGGAAGAAACGCAAAAACAAACGGAAACGCTCCCCCTCGCAGAGCCGCAGGAGGCGCAAGCGGAGGACAAGGAGCAGACCGCCTTTTGCAACAAGTTCGCGACGGCAGGCGAGCTTGAAAAGGCATACGGCAACCTTCAGAGGGAGTTTACCAGAAAGTGCCAGCAGAACGCGCAACTCAGCCGCGAGCTCGAATCGTACAGAGCTGGCGCGGCAAAGGAGGCGGAAGGAGACGGCGAGCCGCTGTCCGCGCGACCGGAGGGGCAGGAAAATGATATGCCGACGGCAGAAAACGGCGCGGAAGCGAAAACTCCCGTCTACGAGTCTCCGGAGTGGGACGACAAGGTGAAGGATTTCATGAAGAAATATCCAAAAGCCGCGAGATGTACGCAGGAGATAGCAAGAAAGCTCGCGACCGACGGAGAGCTCGCTTTGAGAGAAGACTGTCTCGAGAGAGCGTTCTTCGATGTGCTGCAAAGCTCCGACAGATCTTTCGAGGAGCTTGCGGCGGACGAGGAATTTCTGCAAAAGTACGTCTATGAAAACGAGCGCGTTAAAGACAGGATAATAAGAGAATTTCTCCGCAAGAATATGGACGTGTCCGCGCCGAGAATGATTGCCGACGGCGGCAGGACGCACGTCACGCCCCCTTCGCGACCCAAGAGCATAAGCGAGGCGGGCGGCATAGTGAAAAATATGCTCGCAAACAGGAGGATTTGACAAAATGGTAACAATGGAAACTGCGGAAAAGGCGCTCAAGACCGTATATCTCGGCGTCGTGGCAAACCAGCTCAATGTGGGCGTTAATCCGCTTCTTGCAAAGATCAGGCAGACGAGTTCCGGCGTCTGGGGAAAGGAGATCGTAAAACTCGTTCCGTACGGGCTCAACGGCGGTATCGGAGCGGGTACCGAGACGGGAGACCTGCCCGCGGCGGCGGCGAACAATTATGACCGCTTCAGGCTGGAGCTCAAAAACCTTTACGGTACGATCGAGCTGTCCGACAAGGCTATCAGAGCGTCGCAAAACAGCGTCGGCGCGTTCGTGAATCTGCTCGACGCGGAAATGGAAGGTCTGCTCAAGGCTTCCAAATTCAATCTGGGCAGAATGCTTTACGGCGACGGAAGCGGCAAGATCGCGAAGATCAGCTCGCAGGGAAGCTCTAACAACGAGATCGTCGTCGACAGCGTGAAGAACCTGATCGAAGGTATGGTCGTCGACGTATACAACGGTTCGACGGATACGGTCCGCGACGGTATGAAAGGAGTCAGGATTACCTCGATCGACAGGGCGGCAAAAAAGGTCGTTTTCGGCGGCGTCAGCGGCGCGACGGTTGAGGCAAACGATTACGTCACCGTTCAGGGCTCCAAGGACAACGAGCTCACCGGTCTCGGCGCGATATTCTCCTCGAATCCGCTTTACGGACTCGAAAGAACGGGCAGAGCGTGGATGAAGCCCGGCTCTAAATCGGCTGTCGGCTCCATATCCTTCGTGGGTATGCAGAGCGCTATCGACGAGGTCGAGGAAGTCTCCGGCGGCACGATAGACATGATCGTCTGCGCTTACGACGTCAGAAGATTCTATCTTGACAACTGCATGAGCGCGAGAATGAATCTCGACTATATGAATCTCGACGGCGGCTACAAAGCGGTCACGTTCAACGGCATACCCGTCGTCGCGGACAAGTTTGTCGAGGACGGCACTATGTATATGCTCAACACCGCCGATTTCAGACTGCATCAGCTCTGCGACTGGAGATGGCTCGAAGGCGACGGAGGCAGGGTCATAAAGCAGAAGGCGGGAAGCGCGACTTATTCCGCTACTCTCGTCAAGTACGCCGATCTGATCTGCGACAAGCCGATAGGTCAGTACAAGTTGTCGGGTATCACGGCGTGAGAGAAGAACGTCTTATCTCCGTCCGCAACGATCTGTTCTCGGTCGCGGACAGGATCGCCGCCGTTGACGACAGATACAGGGTCTTTTACAACGTCGGTCGGCGGAAATTCGAGGTGAGGAGCGCGGAAGACGGAAGTCTTCAGACGACGATACCCTACGACAGCCTCGACAGCCGCGCGGTGGATCACGTCCTGAAGACGAGAATGCACAGGATAGAAGAATTACTCGAAGAGATCGGGCGCGAAAACGAGGCGGCGGAAAAAAGAGCCGTCAGAGAAGCGGCGGACAAGGCGTTTTCTCAACTGAAATTATAGACGGAGGGCGGAGAGATCCGCCCTTTGTCAAAGGAGAGTTTATGATAATCGAAGAAGTGATCAACTGCGCTTACGAATATCTCGGGCTGAATTTTAGCACCGAAAAGAACTTCGACACGGATATCCTCGAATATTTGCTCGTTTTCTGCACAAATATCGTTCTGACCGAAGTCGCACAGGAATACCTGCCGCTTACCGACGAAAAGGTCGTCGAGGCGAAAGGGGGAGTATTTTCCTATTCCGATCTTCCCAAAAGAGTGAACAAGATAGTTTCGGTCAGGGACGAAAACGGCAACAAAGTCAGCTTCCGTCAGCGTTCGTCCTGCTGCAAGACGGGCAAGGACGGAAAACTTACCGTCGAATACCGCTACCTTCCCGAAGCGATCGGCATGGGAGACGAATGCGACGTGGATCCCGCGGTCAGCGCGAAAACGCTCGCGTTCGGCGTTGCGGCGGAATACTGTATGCTGCGCGGTATGTACGACAAGAGCGAAGGCTTTGCCGAAAGATTCCGTCAAGATATGAGAGCCTGCGTGCGTCCCGCAAAAAGCGTGGAGATAAAAAATCGGGGGTGGTACTGATGTTTTACGAAAAGAAAGTCGCAGTGGCTTCTCCTTCAAAGAAGAGATACCTTTTGTCGCGATACAAGGGCTTCGACGAAAAAGCGACCGTCAGGACTCTGCCTTGCGATTACAGCGGCAAAGTCCGCAATTTCGGGTTTGAAAACGGAAAGCTCACTCACGGCGACGGCTTCAACGCGTTCGTATGCAAAAGCGCGGACGGAAATACATTTACGCCCGCTCCCGTACCCGCCGGATACGAGGGCGCAAAGATGAAGACCGCGATCCTCGACGACGGGGAGAGACTGTTCACCTTTCTTTTGCTGCTCGGAGAAAACGATATACTCGCTTACAATCTCGACAGCGATTCAGGCTGGAAAAAATGGGGTTCGGACAGGAAATACGAAAACGTGATCAACTATCTCGGAGAAGACGGCTATATAGTCCTTTTATCCGGCGGCGGAAACGGCATTCTGATCGAGAGCTTTACCGGGGAGACTTACGTCGCGGACGCGCTTGAGATAACGGATATGTGCGTGCACAACGACAGAGTATTCGGGGTCGTTGCGGACAGGTATTCGAGCGTCTGGTTTTCGGACGCGTTCGACCCTTATAATTGGAACGTGTCTCTCGACGAAGGCGGTTACGTCACTCTCGACGGCTCGCAGGGCAAGGTCCTCAAGCTCGTCAGTTTCAACGACTATCTGTACATATTCTGCGAATACGGCATTTACAGAATGACAGCGTATGCGGATCAGCTCGATTTCAGCATAAAGCGCGTCGCGCGCGACTGCGGACACGTCTTCAAAGATTCGATCTGCGTTTTCGGGTCGGTCGTATGCTTTGCGACGACAGACGGCGTTTACGTCTTCGACGGTTACGATGTCGGCAGACTTACCGATAAGCTCGACCGTTTTCTCTCAAACGCGGAAAAGGTGTCGGGCGTCTGTTATTCTCAAAAATACCGCCTGCTTTTCCCCGATCCCGACGGCAACGGAAATCTGCTCGCAAGCGTGGATATGAATACGGGTGTGACGGAGTTGTACTCAAATACGGGCATATACGATATGACGTTGCTTGCAAAGGAAGGACAGACGCGCTTGCTCGTGCGTTCGACGCTGTCTTCTCAAATCGGCGAGCTTGACGACAGCGGAAAGTTTTTCGGCAACAATTCTCCCGGGTATTGGGAGATCTCCGACGTCGATTTCAACGATAACGGATACAAGAAACACGTCGTCGGGATAGACTGCGACGCACAAGAGGAGTTTCTGATCGGGATAAGCGCGGACGGAGTTACGCGCGAATACCGCATATTGCCGATGATGAATTACTTTGACGTCGACTTGCGGGGATACGATCTCAAATTTTATATCAAGGCGGATTGCAACGAAAAACCGATCGGCGCGATCGGAGTCACGATACAATTCGAGAAGGAGAACGTATGACGGTGAACGACAGAACGGACATTACAGCGAAAGAGGCGCTCTCGCTCGCGCAATACGTCTATGCGAGAAGAGAGACGACTTTCGTCAGGATCATAGCTTCGCTCGCGGCGGGAGAGACGGACGAATTGTTTTTCTGCTGCACGGGAAGCGTGAACGTCGAGCTGGCGGTCTACGGCGAAAACGGCGGAGCGGAGATAGTGCTCGACGGAGAGACGAGCGGTGAGACGACGTCGCGGATATGGCGAAAGGAGATTGCGTCCGCAGGCAAAAGCAAACATACCTTGCAGATAAAATCGACCGGCGGTCTGACGGACGCGAAACTCACGGTAACGGCAAAAGGAGATCTGAAAATATGAGCAGGATGAGGACTGCCGCGCAACTCAAAAGAATATTCGCGCGGTACAGATATTACATACTCAAAAGGAGAGCGATATGAGCGTAAAGAATTTATACGCCGCTTCGCTCCGCAGCGAGAGCGGGTCAAAAGCCGGCGGCAACGCGAGCGGCGTGAAGACGGAAGAAGAACTGATCGAAAAACTCAAGCAGATGCACACGGATTTCAGGCGCAAGGAGCTTGAAGAACGCAAACAGGCTGCGGAAGACGCGCTGCCCGAAGAGCCCGACTACGTCTACAAGACCTATGAGGGCGAGAGCGAAGACGAGATCAGAGAGAGGGTGCAAAACGAGTACGAAGGCAAACTGAACGGCGAGACCGGGGTGCTCGAACAGGCGACAAAAAGCAAGACGGACGAGCTGGACAACAAGATTGAAGACGCATATCGTGATTACGAAACGAAAGAGGCGGAGATCATGAAGTCGCTCGAAGACAGCAAGAAGCAGAACGAAGATCTGATCTCGCGAAGCGGGCTGTCGAAGTCTTCTATCAGAGGACTTATCGACGAATCCGCCGTCACGCAGGCGGAAGCCGCGGCAAATCAGGCGAAAGCGGACGCGGACAGCGTAGCAAAAAAGTATCAGGTACAGATAGACGGGCTCAACAACGAGCTTCAGGCGGCGATAGACGATCTCAACGCGGAGTACGTCATCAAAATATCGTCGGAGATAGAGGATCTGATCACGAAACGCGACAAGGAGATAAAGTCAATCCAGGAGTACAACAACAAGATAGACAAACAGGTGGCAGAATACAAAGTCGAGCGCGAAAAGGCGATACAGGACGACCTCAAAAGACAGATGGAGGCGGATTATCAACAGGCGGAGTACGAGAGAAAATACGGCTATCTCGGAGAAAAGGCGGACGATTATGCCGAAAGACTGAACATTGCCGTGTCCTTTTACGACACTCTCGATCCCGCGACGGCAAAGGATATGATCCTCAACAACCATTACCTGCAGACCTATCTCGGGTTTGAATACAACACCCTTCTTGCAAAATTCACGAAAAAGGCGAAGGACGCCAAATGACGGGGAGGTGAGATCATGTGGGAGAGCGCAATTGAGACGATAGTCGCAAACGGCGCGTGGGCTGTGCTGTTTTGTCTTCTTCTCGTCTTCGAGCTCAAAGACAGTCGCAAAAGAGAACAGAAGTATCAGGAGACGATAGCGTCTCTCGGAGAAAGTCTCGCGGGAGTCAGAGAGATAGCGAAAGACGTCGAGGAGATAAAATACGACGTCAGGTGCGGCTTCGGTATTCAGGACAAAGAGGAAGCGCAGGCGGACGCATCGCCGGACGCGGCGTAAAGGAGGAGAATATGAAGGAGAGACTCAAATCGTACGATTTCTGGATGGCGGTGGCGAGCGCGTTGTTCGTCGTGCTTCAGGCGGTGGGCTTCACGAGAGAAATACCCTATCTGCAAGAGATAACCACGGCGTTTCTCGGAATACTCGCGGTCAGCGGTTTCATAGTAAAGCCGCCGAGCTCGCAGACGCAGGAGAGCACAGAGCAAGAAACTGAACAAGTAAAAGACGACGTTTCGGAAACGTGCGGTGAAATTACTGATATTATCGACAAAATAATTGATAATACTAAAAAATAACAAATAATTAGCGACGGCACGACAGCCGTCGCTTTTTTTATGCAATGCATTTCGGAGGCGTGTCCTCGTGTGACTTTACGTGGACTTCCCGATATGCCCGCTGTCAGGTGCGGCGTTCTTCTCCTTTTGCGGCGTTGACTATCACGGCGACGATTCTTTCGTTGACGTTCTCGGTCTTTTGCGCTTTCGGCGGAGGGGAAGATAACAGGAATCCGAGAGCGTTCATAAGTTTTGCGCGGGATAAGTTTTCCTGTTCGAGAACGGCGGCTCTTCCTCCCGCGGCAGCGCGTCTTGCGTTGATTATCTGATCTCCTCGGGAAGCCGTTTTGGGGAGAGGAACGTAAAGCACGCGTTTGCCGAGAGCGGAGATCTCTCCGACGGCGTTTGCTCCCGCGCGGGAGAGTATCACGTCTGCGGCTGCGTACAGATCGAATATGTCGTTTGCGTATTCCTTTGCGACGTATCCTTTTTTCGTAGGTACGCAGTCCGTCTTTCCCGTGACGTGTATTATCTCGAAGCGGGAGAGAAGCTCGTCGAGATTGGCAAAAACTATCTCGTTGAGTGCCTGCGACCCTTTGGACCCGCCGACGACGAGAAGCAACGGCTTTTTGCCTGGGAGCCCGTATTTTCCGGCCACCCGCGAGCCGTCCGCTTCAAACAGTTCGGGGCGCAAGGGATTGCCGATATACAAAGCGTTTTTGCATTTTGTCGCAGAGTTTGACGTTATCACGCATTTCGCAAACGGCGCCGTGATTCTGTTGGCGAGACCGAGAGAGCAGTCGGACTCGTGCGCGACTACGGGGATTTTGAGTGCGCGCGCGGCGAGGCAGACGGGAAGGGCAACGTATCCGCCCTTTGAAAAAACCACGTCGGGAGACAGCTCTTTGAGCAGCTTTTTTGCTTCTTTTACGCATTTGTGAAGGGAAAACGGGATTTTCAGATTTGTGAAAAACGCGTCTCTGCGCAGTTTTACCGTATCTATGCCGAAATACTCGACGGCGCGTTCTTCGCACAGTTTTTTTTCTATCCCGTCGCGGCTTCCGACGTAATATATCCTGTCGAATTTTTTTGAGAGAAAGGGAAGAAGCGCGAGGTTGGGCATGACATGCCCGGCGGTTCCTCCGCCGGTAAGTACGATTTTCATTTTCGCCTCCTTGGAACGTATTTATATAAATTATGTCGACGCCTTTGAAGTTTATACCGAAACCGTCTGAAAGGGTATGGTCTTGTGAAAACACGCCTCAAAGCGGCGTTACGTCCGTATATTATATATTAAATTAAATATTTGCTTGATAAAAACCGCAACATATAGTATAATATCAAGTATAAAGGGGAAAGTTGCCCCAACATATAGTGGTGAGGATTTTATGAAAGAAATAATTTTCTACGGATATAAAGATTACAAACTCAATCTGGCGGTGTGGGACGAGGTCGAAAACCCAAAAGCGGTGGTCCAGCTCCTTCACGGTATGGCGGAGCATATCGGCAGGTATGCGGATTTTGCACGTTATCTCAACGAAAACGGCTACGTCGTTCTCGGCGACGATCACAGAGGACACGGCAAGACGGCGGGGCTCGACAATCTCGGCAAGGTGCCCGAAGGAGACTGCTTCTGGGATACCGTTCAGGACGAGATACTGATCACGAAATACGCGACCGACACATACGGACTTCCCGTGATAATCTTTGGTCACAGCTACGGATCTTTTCTCACGCAGGCGTACATACAGCGCAACAGCGGAGTGATCGCGGGCGCGGTGCTTTGCGGCAGCGCGTGCCAGAACGGAGCAGACGTCAAAGCGGGAAAGCTGATTTCAAAAATTCAGACCGCGATTTACGGAAAGGACGCGCCGGCAACGATGATAAGAAAGATGTCTTTCGGCTCGTACGACGCGCAGTTTATCGGCGAAAACAAGGAGTTCGCATGGGGCAACCGCGACGACAAGGAGCGCGAAAAGTATCTTGCCGATCCCATGTGCAATTTCACTTTGTCTCTGGGATTTTACAAGTCGTTTTTCAGGGCGCTGTGCAAGATCTACCGCTCCAAGAATCTGAGCAATATCCGCAAGGATCTGCCGATCTTCATCATAAGCGGAGACCGCGATCCCGTCGGCGGCAACGGCAAGCTGGTCAGCAGGCTGTACGAAAAGTATATCGACGCGGGACTTGCCGGCGTTTCGATGAAGCTTTATCCCGAGGCGAGACACGAAATACTCAACGAGCTTAACAAAGAAGAAGTGTACGGAGACGTCAGAGACTTTGTCGAGACGTGTCTCTCTGTGGACGAAAATAATAAATAATACACTTTAATACTGTTTGAAAGCCTTTCTTTCGGAGAAAATGCGGGAGAAAGGTCTTTATGCGTCGTTTCTGTGCGCATATAATAGTGCGTTCTAACGCGCTCGAAACGGATAAGGAGAAAAAATGAAGAATACTTACGACTCCAAAGACTTGCAGGTGCTCGAAGGGCTCGAAGCCGTCCGCGTCAGACCCGGTATGTATATCGGCACCACGGGCAGCAAGGGTATGCACCATATTCTGTGGGAGATTGTGGACAACGGCATCGACGAAGTCGCCAACGGTTACGGCGATCGCATAGACATCGTCATCTATCCCGACAACAGCGTCAGCGTGCGAGACAACGGCAGAGGCATTCCCGTTGATATTCATCCGAAGTACGGCATTTCGGGCGTCGAGCTCGTTTTCACGAAACTTCACGCGGGCGGCAAGTTCGATTCTGCCAATTACGGGTTTTCGGGCGGTCTGCACGGCGTGGGAGCTTCGGTAACCAACGCGTTGTCCGAATGGCTCACCGTAAAAGTCTACAAAAACGGTACGGAGTATACGCAGGAATTTCATTCTCCCGAAGTCGACGGCAAGGTGATAAGCGGTCTGCCCAAAACGAAGCTTACAGAAAAACCCTGCGACAAGAAGGAAAAGGGCACGTTCGTACAGTTTCTGCCCGATCCGAGAGTCTTTGCAAACGAGAGATTTTCCTACGAGGTCATCTCAAAGAGGATAAAGGAGCTTGCCTTCCTCAACGGCGGCATGACGATATCGCTTACCGATCTGCGCGAGACGGACGAAAACGGCGCGTTCAGGAGCGTGAGTTACTGCTACGACGGCGGTCTGCGCGATTTCGCAAAGTATATCAACAGCTCCAAGGCCGTCCTTTATCCCGAGCCCATCTACGTCGAGCGCACCGCAAAAAATTTCATGGTGATGCTTGCGATACAGCATACCGACGCGTACAACGAGAGCATATTCAGTTTTGTCAACAACATTCCGACCACAGAAGGCGGAACGCACGAGACGGGCTTCAAATCCGCATATACGAAAGTGCTCAACGATTTTGCGAGAGCGAAGAACATACTCAAGGACAAGGATCAGAATTTCCTCGGAGAGGATTTCAGAGAGGGCATGACGGCGATTCTCGCGATAAAGATGCAAAACGTTCAGTTCGAGGGTCAGACAAAGACGAAGTTGGGAAATCCCGAGGTCAAGATACTCGTCGAAAACCTGCTTACCGACGCACTCAAGGACTACCTGATGAAGGCGAAGAAAGAGGTCATAGACGCGATATACGCAAAAGCGGACGTCGCAGCAAAGGCAAGACTGAAAGCGGCGCAGGCAAAGGATATGACCCGAAAGCTCAACAGCATGACGCAGAGCGCGCTTGTCGGCAAACTCTCCAACTGCAGCGGAAAGAAAGCGGAGATGAACGAGCTGTTCATCGTCGAGGGCGACAGCGCGGGAGGCAGCGCGAAACAGGGCAGAGACAGATATTTTCAGGCGATACTGCCGCTCAAAGGCAAGCCGCTCAATGCGGAGAAAAAACGCGTGAATCAGATCCTCGAAAACGAGGAGATGGCTTCGATCATAAATGCGCTCGGTACGGGATTTTACAAGGATTTCGACATCAAAGGACTCAAATACAACAAAGTGATAATACTCGCCGACGCAGACCAGGACGGCGCGCATATCAGATGTATTCTCCTGACCTTCTTCTACCGTTATATGAAGGAGCTTATCACCGACGGACACGTCTATATCGGCATGCCTCCGCTCTACAAGATAACGGACAAAAACGGTACGCGCTACGCATACGACGACGAGGAGCTCAAGGGCATGCTCGAGACGGCGGCGAGAGGCTATACGCTTCAGAGATACAAGGGTCTCGGAGAGATGAATCCGGAGCAGCTCTGGGAGACGACGATGAACCCCGAAACGCGTACGTTGACCAAGGTCACGATCGACGACGCTTCGGAGGCGGAGAGCCTGATCTCGATCCTTATGGGCGATAACATCGACGCGAGAAAGACTTATATAAACGAAAACGCAAACTTCAACAAAGTCGACAGCTTCAAAGAGATAGCGGGTTGACGAAAAGGGAAAACGTGATATGGCGAAAAAGAGAAAACCTATTGAAGACAAGACCGTAATACTCGACAACGACCTCGTTGACATAATGCACCAGTCGATGATGCAGTATTCGGAGCACGTCATTCTCGACCGCGCTTTGCCGAGGGTCGAAGACGGGCTCAAACCCGTTCAGAGGCGCATATTGTATTCGATGAACGAGCTGGGCACGACGCCCGACAAGCCGCACAAGAAGTCGGCGAGAATAGTAGGTGAGTGCCTCGGCAAATATCACCCGCACGGCGACAGCAGCGTTTACGACGCGATGGTCAGGCTCGCTCAACCGTTCAATACCCGTATGATGCTCGTTGACGGACACGGCAACTTCGGCAGCGTGGACGGAGACGGCGCGGCGGCAATGCGTTATACCGAAGCGAGGCTTGCGCCGATCGCGATGGAAATGCTGCGCGATCTCGACAAGGAGACGGTTTCGTTCTCGCTCAACTTCGACGACAGTCTCGAGGAGCCTGACGTGCTTCCTTGCCGTTTCCCCAACCTTCTCGTAAACGGCACGACGGGCATAGCGGTCGGTCTTGCGACCAATATACCTCCGCACAATCTCGGCGAGGTGATAAACGGCATCGTCGCGTATATTGACAACAGCAGGATCTCGCTTGACGAAATGTTGAAGTACATACCGGGACCCGACTTTCCGACCGGAGGCATAATCCTCGACAACGAGGGCATACGCGAAGCGTACGCGACGGGAAAAGGCAAGATCACGATGCGCGCCAATGCGTTCATAGAAAAGGACGGCGACCGCGATCTCATCGTTATCACGGAATTTCCTTATCAGATCAACAAGGCTTTGCTCCTTTCCAAGATAAACGAGCTGCGCGAAGAGAAAAAAGACAGGTTCGGTTTTATACAGGAGATAAACGACGAGTCGGACCGCAACGGTATGCGCGCGGTGATCAGACTGCGCAAGGACACGAATGCCGAAAAGGCGCTTGCGACTTTGTTCAAATTCACCAATCTCGAATGTTCTTACGGCGTAAACATGGTCGCTATCGCGGACGGCAAGCCCAAGCTCATGGGACTTCTCGAAATAATAGCTCATTACGTCGAGTTCCAGCGTCAGGTCATTTACAAGCGCAGTCAGTTTGACGTATCCGTCGCCCGCAAGCAGGAGCATATCCAGCAGGGCAAACTGATAGCGGTCAACAATATCCGCAGAGTCGTCGATATAATACTCAATGCGGAGAGCGATCAGGAAGCCAAAGAACAGATAAAGGAAGAATTCAATCTCACCGAGCGTCAGGCAGTCGCGATTCTCGAAATGAAGCTCAAAAATCTCAAACGCGTCGACGCAAAGAAGCTCGAAGCGGAGATCGCACAGCTTCAGGAGAGGATAGCGGAGCTGGATCAGATACTGTCGTCAAAGAGAAGACAGCTTGCGATAGTCCGCAAGGAGATACTCGAAATCAAGAAGAAATACGCGGACAAACGCCGTACCGCGATCGTCAAACCCGACAACGCGACCGTCACCACGATCGACGTCAACGCAAAGATAGAACGCGCGGGCAAACTAATACTCACGCAGGCGGGCAATCTCAAATTCATGGCGCCAAAGTCTTACTCTATGGCGCAGAAGAGCATCGTCAACTGCGGCGCCGCCGATCTCGTCAGGAGAGTTGTCGACTGCACCAACGATTACAATATGATCGCGTTCACGCAAAAGGGCAACTCGGTCGTATTCGATATCGACCAGCTCGGCGAGGACAAATGGAAGTCGAGAGGCGTTTCCGTCAGCAAGATCGCGAGAGCGGACAGCGACGAGCGTATTCTCGCCGTGTTTACTCCCACGGAGCTCGAAGGAAAAGAGCTGTATTTCTATACGAAACAGGGCATGGTCAAAAAGACGGAAGCAAAAGAGTATTCCGTCGACAAAAAGACGGTTTCTCCGTCTATCGTGCTCAAAGAAGGCGACGAGGTCATCGCCGTTGAAGCAGTCGATCCGCAAAACGAATATCTGCTTTTCGTCACAAAGGGCGGAATGGTGCTCAATGCCGAAGCCGATATCCCGTGCCAGGGCAAAAAGGCGAGCGGCGTCAAGGGCATACAGCTTTCGGAAGGCGACGAGGTCATTTTCGCTACACAGCATAATTGCGAAGGAGAGATAGTCGTCGTCACTGACATCGGATATGCCAAGAGGGTCGTGCTTTCGTCCGTCGAGCCGATGAAGCGTTACCGCAAGGGAGTGATTATCAATGACGACAAGAAGACGGGATCGATAGTTTTCGTGGACGTCGTGACCATGCCTTACGACTTCGCGCTCGCGCTCGTGGACGGCGAATGTCTGTCTGTCAACACCGAGGACGTCGAAATAACCGACCGCACGAAAAAGGGGAACAACATTCTCAAAGAAGCGTGCAAGAGGAGCGGAAGCAATCTCAATATGGTCATAGCGGACAGCAAGAGACACAATATCTGAAAAGTACGCGACTTATACTGCGCGGCGGTCTGTCCGCCGCGTTTTTTATGCTTATCCGACAAAAGAGTTGAGGAGAGAAAGGGAAAAGGCAGACGGCAGCGGGAAGTGCGCATTTGAAAATCACTCGGCAGGAAACGGCGCGGAAGGATCTTGCGACTATAAACGCTTGAAGAAACAATCGCGGCAGCGGCGGAAAATAAGTTAAAAAAACCTTTTTGACGTTCTCGTGTCGGGTGAGGCGTCGGGACGCGTTTCGTATTTTGAGAAGAAAAAATCCCCGCGGGATTTCCGAGGGGACGTTTTTTCGGATAACGCAACGCTGTTACGCTTTTACCGTCGCCTTTACCTTGGTCGGGGGATCGACGTAATAGCTCATGCTGTTGTAGACGTTGCGGAAGTGGTCCGCTATTCTCTCGAGGTCGTTTATCAGGTTGAGCCATACCGCGCCGGCGTCGGGAGAGCACAGGTTGTCGCGTAGTCGCAGGATATGCGAGCGGTCGAGCGAGATCTTGTATTCGTCCACGCTTTCTTCGATTTTTTCCATATCCTCTTTTTGAGATATGTCTTTGTTGATATATCCCGTCATTACCACGTCGTAGAGCTTGTCTATCGCGCTCTTCATCTCTGCGAGTTCTGCTTTTGCCGCATCGGAGAAGGAGACGTTGTTTTTGACCATTTTCTGGGTGTACTCCATGATGTTTTCCGCATAGTCGCCGACGCGTTCGAGGTCTGATATGACGTGATAATAAGAGCTCAGTTCGCGCTCCGTCTGTTTGGATATCGGGGCGGACGAGACTTTGACGAGGTAGTTGGTAAGTTCTTTGTTGAGGAAATTCAGATGTCTTTCGCGCGCGTCGAATTTCGGCTGTTTCGTGAGAGAATTTATAGATATGGCATATACCGACGTGTCGAAGTTCTTTTTGGCGATGCTTGCCATGAGCAGTATCTCCTTGCGGACCTGCGCGAGCGCGATTGTCGGGGTGGCGAGCAGACGTTCGTCGACGTATTGGAATTTGTCTTCGACGAAGCCGTCCTCGTTGGGTTTCTTCTTTTTGTCGCGTATCACAAGGCAGGCAAGCTGCGTCAGTTGCTTTATAAACGGGACGAGAAGTATGGTCGTCGAGACGTTGAACATCGTGTGGAACATCGCTATCTGCGTCTGCACATTGTCTTTGAACGCCGCCTCGAGCCATTTGTCTATAGGAAGTACGAGCGCGAGTATAAAGAATATCAGCGAGCCTATGCAGTTGAACATCAGATGTATGAATGACGCGCGTTTACCGTTGGCAGTTGCTCCGATAGAAGCGAACATCGCGGTTACGCAAGTGCCTATGTTGATGCCCAGCGTTACGAAAATTGCGCTTTTGAGGGTCATAAGTCCCGCGCCCGCCATGGTTATCAGAATGATTGTCGTTGCAGACGAGCTTTGTACGACTGCGGTTATCGTCAGACCGATCAGCAGGAGGACGATCGGGTTGCTTATCGATGTCATTACTTTTTGTATGACCTCTGAGTCCTTAAACGTCCCCATAGCCATGCTCATGACTTCGAGACCGACAAATATCATACCTATGCTGCCGATTATGCAGCCCCACAGGTTGACCTTGTCGCGTTTCGACATCTGAAGGAAGGCGCCCACGCAGGCAAGCGCCGCGAAAAACGCGGTTATCGGCAAGGATTGCAGCGCGCCGATCTGCGCGGTTATCGTCGTGCCGATATTCGCACCCATGATTATCGAAGTCGCCTGCGCGAGAGTCATAACGCCCGCGTTGACGAAGCCGACGATCATGACCGTGGTGGCGGAGGAGCTTTGTATGACCATCGTCACGCCCGTACCGACCGCGATACCCGCAAATCTGTTGTTGCTGATCTTGTTGAAAATAGAGCGCAGTCTGTTGCCCGCAACGGATTCCAGATTCTCGCTCATGATCTTGAGCGCAATCAAAAATACGCCCAGACCGCCCAAAAGAGTTAAAATTGTTTCAAAAACTTCGTTCATACACATGGTGCGGATGCGCCCGCACGCTGAAAATGCCGCTCAAGCGCGGCGAGGCGAAAAGAGATTTTCGCAATTGTCACCATTACCATATATAACAAAATACACAGTCAAAGTCAAATAAAAATATAGACAAAAAGGTATTTTTATTGTATAATACCGACATACGGACAGATAATTTTCAGCCGTCCGGATAAAATAACAACGCGCGTAGCTTCAGGCGCTACTTCGGCGGATTTTCTTTCACGCGTCCGCCCGCGCACTGCAATATTGATGACTTACGTCGGTAAATTGTTTGTAAAATAGCTTTTCGGGACGAAAAATGCCGTTTACAAATCTTTTGCGACGTAATATATTCAAATAAAAGGGACGCCCCGCGCGGTACATCATTATATAATAAGGTGCGATATGCAGACACTTGTTTTACTCGATTCCAATTCTCTGATCAACAGAGCGTTTTACGCGCTCCCGCCGCTCACCAACAGACAGGGACAGCAGACGGGCGCGATCTTCGGATTCACTAATATGTTTCTCAAACTCGTCGAAAAATATAAGCCCGATTACGTCGTCGCGGCTTTCGACCGCAAAGCGCCTACTTTCAGAAAAAAGATGTACGAGGGTTACAAGGCGACGAGAAAACCCATGCCCGACGACCTTGCGAGCCAGCTCGAACCGCTCAAAAGGCTTCTCCGCGCGATGAAAGTGCAGATTGCGGAGATCGACGGATTTGAGGCGGACGACATTCTCGGCACGCTGTCCAAGCGCACAAAATGCAGGACTTTCATAGTCACGGGAGACCGCGACAGTCTCCAGCTCATAGACGACAAGACCACGGTGCTGATGACGAAAAAGGGCATATCGGAGATCGTCGAGTACGACGAGGCTCGCCTCAAAGAAGACGGGTTTGTCCCTTCGCAGATAATAGACCTCAAAGCGCTGATGGGCGACAGCTCGGACAACATACCCGGCGTTGCGGGAGTGGGAGAGGGTACGGCGACGAAACTGCTCGCGCAGTACGGCACCCTCGACGGGGTATACGCTCATATCGACGAGACGAAAGGCGCTCTCAACAAAAAGCTGACAGAGGGCAGGGAAAGCGCGTATATGTCTTACAAACTCGCGACGATAGACCGCGACTGTCCGATAGAAACGGCGCCGGAGGATGTGCCGTTTGAGTACGAATTCGACGCCGAAGTCAGGGACGTTTTGAACGAGTACGAATTTTTCAAGATAGCCGACAGGCTGAAATACAAGGACGCGCCCGTGGCTAAAAGCGAGAAGCAAGCCGCTCCCGCCAAGAAGATAGCGACGGCGGAAGAACTCTCGGCTGCGCTCAAAGAGATAGAAAAGTCGGGACTTTTCGCGTTCGAGGTGTCGGACAGAGTGTTCGTCGGAGGAGTCGGGTGCTCCTTCGAAGTCGAGTTGAGCACAGATCTTTTGTCCGAAGGGATAGATTACAACACGTTCATGCTTGACATCAAAGGGCTTCTCGAACAGCCTTCTCTGCGCAAACTGTGCTTCGATCTCAAACGGTATATGGAGCTTTTCGCTCCTTACGGCACGGAGATAAAGGGCGTCTGCGACGACGTGATGCTCAAAGCGTATCTGTGCGACAGCAACCGCAACTTCAAGTCTCTCGGAGCGCTGTCCGCGGCATACGGCTTTGTCGGCGACGACTGCGCCGCGGCATTGACCGCTCTCGACGCCGCGCTCAACGACGAGATGAAGCAAAAGGAGCAGGAAAAGCTGTATTCGCAGATAGAACTTCCTCTTGTCTACGTCCTGCGCTCCATGGAAAAAGAGGGATTCAGGGTCAACAGGAAGTATCTCGACGAACTCAACGACGAATTTACTTTGGAGGCGGAAAGACTTTCGGCGCAGATAATAGAATACGCGGGCGAAAGTTTCAATATAAATTCCACTCAACAGCTTGCAAAAATACTATTTGAAAAGCTTGGTTTGAAACACGGCAAAAAGACCAAGACGGGATATTCGACCAACGTCGAAGTGCTCGAAGCTCTCAAGTACGAGCATCCGATCATCCCCGCGATACTGCAATACCGCGAGATAGTCAAGCTCAAATCCACATATCTCGACGGCATGATACCGCTCGTCGACAAAAACGGCAGGATACACACTTCGTTCAGACAGGCGGTAACGGCTACCGGCAGACTTTCGTCCACTGAACCGAATCTGCAAAACATACCGATACGCAAGGAGAGTGGCAAGAGGATCCGCAAGATGTTCGTACCCGCGGACGGCAACGTGCTCGTATGCGGCGACTATTCGCAGATAGAGTTGAGGCTGATGGCGCATATGAGCGGCGACGAGGCGATGATCGCGGCGTTCAACGAGGGAGAGGACTTCCACCGTTCGACGGCGGCAAAACTGTTCGGCGTGCCGTTCGACGCGGTGACGCAGGATATGAGAAGGAGCGCGAAGGCGGTCAACTTCGGCATAATATACGGGATAAGCGATTTCGGATTGAGCGTGGATCTCGGGATAAGCGTGCCGCAGGCGAGAAGATATATGCAAAACTATTTCGCGACCTATCCGGGCGTAAAAAAGTTTATGGAAGACTGCGTGACTTTCGCGAAAGAGAACGGATACGTCAAAACCCTTTACGGCAGGAGACGTTTTATACCCGAACTCAAATCGTCGGTATACGCGACGCGCGCGTTCGGCGAAAGAGTGGCGATGAATATGCCGCTTCAGGGTACCGCGAGCGACATAATAAAGGTTGCGATGATAGAGGTACAGAAGCAGCTTGAACAGGGCAACTTCCGCGCAAAACTGATAATGCAGGTGCACGACGAACTGATCATTGACTGTCCCGAGGACGAAAAGGACAAGGTTAGCAGACTTCTCAAAGACTGTATGCAGAACGTGATAAAACTCGACGTGCCGCTCATTGCCGACGTCGGCAGCGGCAAAAACTGGCTGGAGGCAAAATGATGAAGATCGCTGTGATAGGCGGAGTGGGCAGCGGCAAAAGCACGGTGCTTGCAATGCTCAAAGAACACGGGGAGACCGTGATCGACTGCGACGCCGTATACCGCGACGTCAAGAAATCCCGCGCGTACAAAGCGCAGCTCGCGGAGAGATTCGGCGACGTGCTCACGGACGGAGAAGTGGACAACAAAAAAGTCGCCAAAGCCGTGCTCGGAGACGAAAAGGCTATGGCGGATCTCAACGCGATAGCGCATCCCTACGTCAAAAAGGAGCTTGACAGGTTGACCGAGGGGCTCAAACGCGTTTTCGTCGAAGTGCAGGTATTCGAAGGCGGGATACTCAAGGATTATTTCGACAAGGTATGGCTTGTCGTCGGCGACAGACAGACGAGAATAGACAGGGTCGTTTCGCGCGACAGCTGCGACAGCTCTCGGGTGGAGATGATTATGGCTCACCAGCCGCCCGACGAGACGAGAAGAAAGGAAGGATATTCGGTCATAGTCAACGACGGCAGTCTGCGGGAGTTGCGGGAATGCGTCGCGAAAAAACTCAAAGAACTCGGTTGAACAGACGGATTTTTACGCGGGAAGCGATCTTCCCGCGTTTTTTCGCTTTCGGGCAAAAGTTGTCCGTTTGACTGTCAAACGGTTGTCAAAAACGCGCGCATAGCTTATAATAAGATATATGTTTTATTGTATCACGGGAAAAGTTTTGCATTACGAAGAGGGCAAGCTCGTAGTCTCCGCTGGCGGCGTAGGCTATGAACTTCTCGTGTCCAACAACGCGTTGCAGAGGCTGGGAAGACTCGGTCTCGAATGTACCGTTTACACGGTGTTGAGCGTCACGCAGGACGACGTGAGACTTTTCGGATTTTACAGCAAAGAAGAAAAAAATATGTTCCAGAAACTGACGTCGGTCAGCGGAGTCGGCGGCAAAATGGCGCTTCAGATACTCTCGGCGGCGGACGTGAGCACGCTTGCAGTCGCGATAGTCAGCGGAGATATCGCGACGATCTCCAAAGTCAAGGGCATAGGCAAGAAGACGGCGGAACGCATTGTGCTCGAACTGCGCGAACAGATGAACGACGCCGTCGTCGCTTCGGGCGCTGTTTCCGATTCTTTCGCTCAACAGGAACAGCAGCAGAGCGGCGTCGCGGCGGACGCGATAGCTGCGCTCGTGTCTTTGGGCATATCGAAGACGGACGCGTTTACGGCGGTCGGCGCGGCAATGAAAAAGACGGACAAGCTGGAGCAGATCATCACTCTGGCGTTAAGGAGTTTTGACAGATGAATTTCGAAGACGACGAAGAGAGATTTATGTCGTCCATGCCGATCTCGTCGGACGCGGACAACGAAAACAACCTGCGCCCCAAGACGATGAAGGATTACGTCGGGCAGGACAAGGTAAAAGACAATCTCGAAATATACATCAAAGCCGCTGTGGCGAGAGGCGAAGCTCTCGACCACGTTCTGCTATACGGTCCCCCCGGACTCGGCAAGACGACGCTCGCGCATATCATTGCAAGCGAGATGGGCAGTCAGATCAGGATAACGAGCGGACCCGCGATCGAAAAGGCGGCGGATCTCGCGGCGATACTCACCAATCTCGGGGAGGGAGACGTACTTTTCATCGACGAGATACACCGTCTCAACCGCAACGTCGAGGAGGTGCTTTATCCCGCAATGGAGGATTTCGCGCTCGACTTCATCGTCGGCAAAGGTCCGACCGCAAAGAGCATAAGGCTCTCTCTGCCGCATTTCACTCTTATCGGAGCGACGACAAAGGCGGGTATGCTCACGGGACCTCTCCGCGACCGTTTCGGCGTGAATTGCAGGCTTGAAATGTACACGCCCGAGCAGCTCGCGCAGATAGTAAAGCGCTCCGCAACCATTCTCGGCATAGAGATTACCGAGGACGGCGCCGTCGAGATAGCGAGAAGGAGCCGCGGCACGCCGCGTATCGCCAACCGCATACTCAAACGCGTGCGCGACTTTGCCGAAGTAAAGGGAGAAGGCGTGATCACTTACGAAGTGGCGGACCACGCTCTCGGAAAGATGGAGATAGACAAGCTGGGGCTCGATTCCGTCGACCGCAGACTGCTCACGACGATGATCGACAAATTCGGCGGCGGACCCGTCGGACTCGAGACGTTGAGCGCGGCGATAGGCGAGGACAGCGGTACGATAGAAGACGTTTACGAGCCTTATCTCATGCAGATAACCTTTATTGCCCGCACTCCGAGAGGAAGGATCGTCCTTCCCGACGCATACGAACATCTCGGACTGAAAGTCCCGCAGAGCGCAGTCAGGCAGATGAGCATACTCGACGTGCTCGAAACGGGGGATAAGGACGAATAATATGCAACTCAAGACAAGCGATTTCGATTATTATCTTCCCAAAGAGCTTATAGCGCAGACGCCTGCCGAGCCGCGCGATTCGTCGCGGCTTCTCGTATACGACCGCGCGAGCGGCAATATCGAACACAGGATATTCCGCGACGTGACCGACTATCTGAAAGAGGGCGACGTGCTCGTCGTCAACAATACAAAGGTCATACCCGCGCGCATTTTCGCAAAGCGAGTGCTCGAAGACGGGTCTCTCGCGCAGGGAGAGTGCGAGGTGCTTTTGCTCAAACGCCTCGACTATACGAAATGGGAATGCATCACGCGACTGGCAAAAAAGCTCCGCGTGGGCACGAAACTGTATTTTTCGGACAAACTTTCGGGCGAGGTCGTCGGATACAAGGAAGAAGGACTGCGCGATATATGCTTCACCTTCGACGGCGTGTTCGAGGATATTCTCGACGAGATAGGCAATATGCCGCTCCCGCCGTATATCACGAAAAAGCTCGAAGACAAGGACAGATACCAGACGGTTTATTGCAAGACCAACGGTTCGGCGGCGGCTCCGACAGCGGGGTTGCATTTCACGCCCGAGCTTCTCGACAGGATACGCGAAAAAGGCGTGGAGATCGCCACCGTGCTTCTTCACGTCGGGCTGGGCACTTTCAGACCCGTAAAGGAAGAAAACGTGCTCGATCACAAGATGCACAGCGAATATTACCGTGTGGACGAGCGCAACGCGGAGATCATCACCCGCGCAAAACGCGAGGGCAGAAGGGTGATATGCGTGGGTACGACTTCGGTCAGAGTGCTCGAAAGCGTCGCCGCGGAAGACGGAACCGTGCAGGCTTGTTCGGGAGATACGGACATATTCATCTATCCCGGCTATAAATTCAAAGCCGTCGACGCCCTGATAACCAATTTTCATCTGCCGCAATCCACGCTGCTTATGCTGATAAGCGCGTTTATGGGCAGGGAAAACGCGCTCGAGACCTATGCCGTCGCCGTTGAGGAAAAATACAGGTTTTTCTCGTTCGGAGACGCGATGCTGATACTCTGACAAAGGCTGTACGACCGCGCGCTTTCGATAAGACGGCAGTCGTATCCGCAAAAAGAAGTCCTTTCCGATTTTAACGCGGCAACGGACGCATGAAAGGAATATATGTTTTCTTACGAAGTAGTAAAAACCGATAAGCACACGGGTGCGAGGATAGGAAGGCTCGTCACTCCTCACGGGGTCGTCGAGACTCCCGTTTTTATGCCCGTCGGCACCAACGCGACGGTCAAGAGCCTTACTCCGGAAGCGGTCGGAAAGACGGGCGCGAGCATCGTGCTTTCCAACACTTACCACCTCTATCTGCGTCCGGGGCACGAACTCGTCGAAAAGGCGGGCGGTCTGCACAAATTCATGAACTGGAACAAGCCGATACTCACCGACAGCGGAGGGTTTCAGGTCTTTTCTCTTTCCAAACTGCGCAAGATAACGGACGAAGGGGTGACTTTCGGCTCATATATCGACGGAAGCCGTCATCATCTTACGCCCGAAGACGCCGTGCGCGTTCAGAACGCTCTCGGCGCGGATATAATCATGGCGTTCGACGAATGTACCGCCGCAAATACCGATTACCGCAAGTCGAAGACGGCTATGGAGCGCACTCTGCGCTGGCTTGACAGGTGCGTAAACGCGCACAAGGATTGGGACAGACAGATGCTTTTTCCGATAGTGCAGGGCAATATGTACGAGGATCTGCGCCTTGAGAGCGTAAAGCGCACCGCTGAATACGCGAGATGCGGCATGGCTATCGGCGGACTCTCGGTCGGTGAGCCCAAAGAGGTCATGTACAAAATGCTCGATCTTATTCGTCCGTATTATCCCGAAGACCAGCCGAGGTATCTTATGGGCGTCGGCAGTCCCGACTGTCTCGTCGAGGGCGTCATGCGCGGTATAGACATGTTCGACTGCGTGTTGCCGACCCGTATAGCGAGAAACGGCATGGCGTTTACGAGAGAGGGCAACATGACGCTCCGCAACGCGAAATACAAGGAGGACTTTTCGCCGGTCGAAGATGACTGCGACTGCTATTGCTGCCGCAATTTTACGCGCGCTTATCTGCGTCATCTGATAAACAGCGACGAGATACTCGGAGGAGAACTTCTGTCAATTCACAACATACGTTTTCTCGTCAAACTGACCGAGGATATGAAGGACGCTATAATGAGAGACGAATTTCTCGACTTTTACCGCGATTTCAAAGAGAAGTATTCCTGGGACAGGAAAAGGCAGTAATTTTGCTTGTTTCGACAAATGTCTGACGTCTTTTAATCAAAAATTTACAAATAGCGAGGCAAAATAACTTGCTATTTGTCAAGAATTTCTATATTATAGGATATACACGAAACCAAAGATTTTGTTACGCAAAGTCTGATAAGGAGAATAAAAATGTTCAATTTGTTTATGCTGGCAGCAGATGCCACAACGTCCGAAGGAAACGGCGGAAGCCAACAGTGGATCATTCTCGTCGTCCTCGCGGTAGTGCTTGTGGGCACCATGCTTATGTCTATCATTCCGCAGAGAAAGAGACAGAAGAAGGCGCAGGAAATGATGGCAGGCATCAAAGTCGGCACAAAAATCAAGACCATAGGCGGATTTATCGGTACTATCAAGATGATCGACAACGCGCAAAATGCTTTTGTTATCGACATCAGTGCAAGCGGCGACGGCAGTGCGCTCGTTACGATCGACAAAGGCGCGGTTTACACCGTGCTCACTCCCGTTAACGAGGGCAGTACCGATAACGCAAACGCGGCAAACGCAGGCGACAACGCGGCTGCGGCAGCTTCCGCAAGCGACGCTCCGGTAGCGGCTGACGACGTCGTCGAAGACGCGCAGGCTGCGGAGAAGAAGGCTGCGAAGAGCAAGAAGAAAAAGAACGCGAAGGCAAAAGCCGAAGCTGCAAGCGACGAGTCCGCAAACGGCGAGACCGCTGCGAGTGAAGACGTCTCGGAGCTCGGTTCCAACGTCACGGGCATCGACAGCGAGGATACCAAAGACCTCAAATTCTGAAAAACAAAAAAGACGCGTGAAAAACGCGTCTTTTTTCATGTCATCAAACCTTTTTTTTACGCTTTACGTTTACGGCGAGGATGCCGCTCAATACTCCCGCGACCACACAGGCGATCACGTCGTAAACCGTCATCGGGTTTTGTGAAAAATCCCCCCCGACCGCGGCGAATATCAGGTATGTCAGACCCGCGTACAGCACTCCCGTCACGAGACCTTTGACGAGACCTTTGCTGTCGTGTCTGACCCCGATGAGACAGCCGACGGCGACGGAAAGTATCTTGATTGCGATGTTTATCGGCTCTATGACCGCCGCGGACACGTTTGCGAATTTTGCTATCATGGCAAACCCCATGACGAGCAGTATAGACAATATTATTGCGAAAAGCGCGCTTCTGACGACGTCGAGAGCGTCGTATTTTGTAAATTTGACTTTTTCCATGATTACCTCCACTACAAAAAGATATGTCGGAAAAAGCGTGTATATGATGAGGGTAAAAGCATAAAAAATGCGACAATTTGCGGATAATACTTGATTTATGTCAGCGCATATATTAAAATATATTTACAATAAATCTCGGAGGTTGTTATGAAACATATCAACAGCATTGCCGTAAACGGCATGAAAAAGAGCGGAAACATCGGTTGCGGCGAATGTCAGTCCAGCTGCCAGAGCGCTTGCAAGACGAGCTGCACGGTCGGCAATCAGAGTTGCAAAAACAGAGACGAAAAAGTAAACACCGTCAAAAAGCCGTTGCTTTGAGATGAGATGACTCATCCGTTCGGCTTTACCTACGGAGGCAAAACGCATTATTTTGCCTTCGACAGCGAAAGTGGCAGTCTGCACAATGTGGATCGTGTCACTTTTTTATGTATAAAAGAACGACTCGCTTTGCCGTTGCAGGCAGACGAGGCGGAGGAGCTTCGCGCCCTTCCGCAGTCTGAAAAAGAGGAGATAAACGGAGAGCTCGACCGTCTCGTTGCGGACGGCGTGCTCGACAGTCCGTGTACGGTCACGCAGACGAAAAAGAGGATCGGGGAGATAAAGGCGCTGTGCCTTCACATCTGTCACGACTGCAATCTGCGTTGCCGTTACTGTTTTGCGGACGAGGGCACTTACCGCACGGCGGACAAGGCGCACATGCCTGTGGAAGTCGGACTGCGTGCGGTCGACTTTCTGATTGCCAACAGCGGTAACAGGAAGAGTCTCGAGATCGACTTCTTCGGCGGAGAGCCGCTGATGAACATGAAGACCGTCAGGGCGGTCGTCGAATATGCGCGTTCTCTCGAAGCGTCGACGGGAAAGACCTTCTCGTTTACGATGACGACCAACTGCCTGCTCCTCAACGAGGAAAACAGGAAATGGCTCAATGACAATATGTACAACGTCGTATTGAGCATAGACGGCAGGAGAGAGATTCACAACGCGGTCAGAAAGACTCCGAGCGGAGCGGACGCGTTTGACGCGATACTCAACAACGCGCTCGAATTTCGCAAGATCCGCGGAGACAAATCGTATTACGTCCGCGGTACTTTCACCGCAAAAAATCTCGATTTCTGCAATGACGTGCTCTATCTCAACGACTGCGGCTTCGATCAGATCTCGATGGAGCCGGTCGTCACGGATCTTCCGGATCTTCAGATAAGAAAAGAGCATCTTCCCGCGATTTTCAGGGAATACGAAAAGCTCGCGAAGGCGTATATAGAAAGGCGCAGGACCAAGGACAAATGGTTCAACTTCTTCCATTTCATGTACGATCTCGAGGGCGGTCCCTGCGTCGTAAAACGCCTGACGGGTTGCGGCAGCGGTTGCGAATACCTCGCCGTCACTCCGAGGGGGGATATATATCCCTGCCATCAGTTTGCGGAAAGAAATCCTTACAAAATGGGCAACGTGCTCCAAGGTTTCGGCTATGACAAGAGCGTTTCGGAGATATTCGCGCAAAATATCGTCACCAACAAGCCCGATTGCGCAAACTGCCCCGCAAAGTACTATTGCAGCGGCGGTTGCGTCGCGAACAATCTCAACTTCGCCGGCGATATGAACAAGCCTTACGACATAAGCTGTGCGATGATGAAAAAGCGCTTTGAGCTCTCTCTCGCGATAGCGGCGATCGAAGCCTGCGGAGAGTAAAGCGGGAAACGCGGCATACCTATTCTCCCCGAAAGGGGAGATTTTTTTTATCCGTTTTTTGCGACAGAGGTATGAGGGAAGCGCAAAAACGGCAAAACTGCTCAAAAAGTGAATCAAACGCAAAAAAAGAGTCAAACTTTTATTGACTTATTTTTATTATATATATATAATATTTGAGTAGGACTAACTTCAGGAGGCAAGTAAGGTGATAAAGAGCAAATCAATCGCACTTCCGATTGTGATTTTAGCTGTTTTTTCCATACTTATCGTTTTAGGCACAGTATTTGCTTTCGTCAGTCTCACCGACGGACAACTCGGTATCTACAACTACAACGCGTATCCGACCTGCATAAAGCTCGGTCTTGACCTGAGCGGCGGCGCATACGCTGTTTACGAAGTGGACGAGGACAAGATCCCGGAGGGTATGACTGACGACGAAATAGACAGTGCGGTAGAAGGCACGCGTCAGAGTTTGGAAAGTCTTTTGGTCAACAAAGGATACACGGAGGCGCAGGTCAGCGTTTACGGCAGGACGATAAGAGTCGAGGTCCCGGACGTCGACGATCCCGAGAGAATATTCGATCTCATCGGTCGTCCGTCAAGCCTTGAATTCAAGGAGTACACGGACGCAGATACCGTCAACGAAACGCTTATGACAGGCGACGAGATCGCAGAAGCCGGCGTTACTTACAACAGCGAAACGGGTTATTACGAGGTTGCGCTCAAGTTTACGAGTGCGGGTTCCGACAAGTTCGCAAAGATCACTTCGGATCTGACGGGCAAGTACCTCGGTATTTATATCAACGGCGAATACGTCATGCACGCTTCGGTAGGCGAAGCTATATCGGGCGGACAGGCTTCGATAAGCGGTCAATACAGCTACGACGACGCTTATGCGCTTGCCGTCCAGATACAGGCGGGCAGCTTCCCGCTTCAGCTCAATATGAGAGAGTCCAGCACTCTTACCGCGACACTCGGCGACTCGGCTATCAGGGCGGGCGTCATCGCGGGTCTCGTAGGTCTGCTCCTCATCATCGTTTATCTTATCGCTATATACAGGCTCATGGGCGTAGCGGCAAGCATCGCGCTTGCGTACTACACGATGACCTACGTGTTCTTCCTCTCGGTGTTCCCGTGGGTACAGCTCACGCTTGCGGGTATAGCCGGTATCCTTCTCAGTATGGGTATGGCTGTCGACGCCAACGTCATCATATTCGAGAGAATAAAAGAAGAATACGCCAAGGGCAAGTCGATGCGCATGGCGGTCAGTGAGGGCTTCAAGCGTTCGCTCGGCGCGATCCTCGACGGCAACATCACGACGATCATCGGCGCGGTTGTGCTTATGCTCGTGGGCGCTTCGACGATCAAGGGCTTCGGCATCACGCTCCTTATCGGTATCGTTTTGTCGCTGATTACGTCGCTTCTCATCACGAGAATTATACTCAATGCGATCATGGCTTTCCACAGCGAAAAACACGCGGCATTGTACGCTATGAAGCGTAAGTCCGAAGACGAAGAAGAAACGCAGGAAGTAAATGCTTCTGCAGAAGAAGTTCAGGGAGGTGCAACTGTATGAAGATAAACAGAAACATCCCCAGAATGTTTAAGATCTGGTTTGTCATACCGTTCGTGGTCATTCTGATAGCTGCGGCTGTTTTCACAGGATACGCCGTGTCCTACAAGGACGTTTCCAAGGGTATGAATATCGGTACCGACTTTGCGGGCGGCTCTATTGTCAACATAGTCCTCGGCGAGAGCGAGCTTTCCGACAGCGAAAAGTACGACAAGCATCTCGACACCGTTGTAGAGCTTTTGCAGGATGATGCAATTGCAGAACAGATCGTTGCCTACGCTAAGGAGGAACTCAATCAGACTATTGACGCGTCCGCTGTAAAGGCGACGGTCAGCTACAGTCAGAAGTCGGACTCGGGCGCAAATATGACCCTCGTAGTCAAATACGACAACATATCCAAGACGTACGATCCGACCAACGAACTGACCGATGTCAGGAACGAGCTTATCGTTGAGAAGCTCAACGAGATATACAGCGCGGAAAACGGATATACCAACGTATCGGTTACCTACAGCAACATAGGCGCGACGGCTAGCGAATCTCTGATCCGCACTGCGATCATATCTCTTGCGATATCTCTTGCGATCATTCTTGTATACGTTATCATACGTTTCGAGTTGTGGAGCGGTCTTGCGGCAGTTATTGCGCTTATTCACGACGTCGCGATAATGGTTGCGCTGACGATAGTGTTCCGTATTCAGGTCAACAGCTCGTTCATTGCGGCTATGATCACGATCGTTGCATATTCCATCAACAACACGATCGTTATATTCGACCGTGTACGTGAGAACATCAAGATAGAGAAAAAGCTCAATCACAATGCTATAATCGACAATTTCGAGATGGCAGACAAGTCTACGAAACAGTCTATGACGAGAACGATCAATACGACCGTCACCACGATGTTTGCGATAGTGATATTCGCGATACTGGGTGCGGCGACTGTCAGAGAATTTGCGCTTCCCGTTATATTCGGTCTCGTAGCGGGCTTCTATTCATCGGTATTCATTTCTCCCGCTCTGTACGCGTTGATGAAGAACGCGGCGGACAAGATGAAGAGAGAAAGAGCAAGCAAGGCTACTCCGACTTTCGCGGGACAAAAGAAAAAGAAAAACGCATAAAACTCATTCAACGGTCGCGCGAAAACGCGACCGTTTTTGTATTGCGTTTTAAGACGCATCGAGCATAAACGGTCGAAAGGAATCTTACGAAATACGGCATGGATCCGCAATCGGAAGCAAACGGACGGTTTATAATATATTTATCAATAATATACGCGCGAAGATAATGGACGACAAAGAAAGATCACTTATTTTGCAGAGAGAACTTGCGATCGACGCTCTCGTCGCGGACCTTCTCGTAAAGAGAGGATTTTGCGACGTCGAGAGCGCCCGCGCTTTTTTGCAGCCTTCGCTGTCGTCTCTGACTCCGCTTGACGAGTATTCCGGCTTGCGCGAAGTGGCGGAGAGGTTGCGCCTTGCCGCGGAAAACGGCGAGAGCATCGTCATATACGGCGATTACGATTGCGACGGCGTATGCGCGGTCTCCATACTTTACGGCTACTTGTCGGGCGTCAGCAAGGGCAAGGTCAATTATTTTATACCCAACAGGCACAGCGACGGTTACGGCATAAGCGTTTCCGCACTCGAATACATCGCGGAAAACACGGACGCGCAGGTCGTCGTCAGTGTGGACTGCGGCATCAATTCGGTCGAAGAAGTCGATTATGCTCAACAGGAGCTCGGCTTCGATATGTTGATAACCGATCACCATCAGCCGGGTGAAAAATTGCCCGATTGCCCGGTGTTCAACCCGCACGTCAGCGCAAAGACGGAGAGAGCTTTCAGAAATCTGTGCGGCGCGGGAGTCGCGCTTCGCATAGTCGAGGCACTTGCGGGAGTGAACGAGAGCAAGAAGTATTATGACGTCGCCGCGCTCGCAACGATCGCGGACGTAGTTCCGCTCGTCGGAGACAACAGGGTGATAACCTATTACGGACTCGTCAGCATAAACAAGAGGTACCGCAAAGGAATCACAATGCTCGCGGACAGTTGCGTGAAAGGTCAGGTCACGTCGTCCGACGTCGCGTTCAAGCTTGCGCCCCGCATAAACGCGATGGGCAGAGTCAAGGACGCCAACGAAGTTGTACAGCTTTTTGTCGAAAACGACGTATTTTTGCTCAAATGTCTCGTCGAAGACATAAACAGGGCAAACGACGTGCGCCAGCAGCTCACCGACGATCTGACCGAAGATTGCCTCGAAAAACTCAAAGATTACGATTTTGAAAACAATCCTTTTATAATTCTGTACGCTCCGTATTGGGACGACGGCGTGCTCGGCATAACCGCGTCGCGGCTCGTCGGGACTTTTTCGCGCCCCGTAATTCTGTTTACCAAAAACAAGGGCGTGCTCAAAGGCTCGGGCAGGAGCATACCCGGCGTGAATATTCTCGACTGCGTAAAGAACGCTTCCGCGTTCCTGACCCGCTTCGGCGGGCACCCGATGGCGTGCGGCGTCGGGCTTGACGAAGACAAACTCGCGGACTTTTCGGCGACCGTCAACGCATACGCAAAAATCGCCTATGCGGACGCCTTTGCGAGGAGAGAAAGGGAATTTGACGCACTTATCACAAAGCCGCTCGACGTTGCGGTCACCAAACAGCTCATGCTGTTGCAGCCGTTCGGAGAGGGCAATCCCGCGCCGGTATTTGCGATCGACGAGGGCAGATGCGGTTTTGTAGCGTTTGGAGACGGAAGTCATATAAAGTGCCGCATCAAGAATATGGAAGTGCTCGGTTTCGGGATGTCCGAAGACAAAGAGTACCTCAACAGCGAGGCGAAAAAGAGGCTTTATCTCGACGTGTCATATTCTGTTTTCAACAATACCGAGCGCACGCAGGCGGTGATAAGAAGCGTGCTTCCCGGCGAGCTTCCCGACGAAGACGTTTGCTTCGAATACTGTCTTAAAAACGTCGGCGACGCAAATGTCGACAAGGATATCGGGAGAATCGTTACAAGCCGCGAAACTGCGCTCGAACTTGCGAAAAAGCCTTACGGCGTATGTTTTGTCGCGTTTGACAAACGGACGGCGCAAACCGCTTCCAAGGAGCTCGGTCTTGATGTCATATACGGCAAGGGAGAGGGCAAATTGCCTGAAACAAAGATAATACTTTGTCCGTCAAAAGGCGCGACGGATTTCTATTCGCAGACGGTATTGCTCGAAGAACCGCTTTCGGGAACAGAAAAGTTTGCCCGCGGCGGAAAGGTCAGAGTTTATCCCGTCGGGGATCTGAACGAAGTTTATGCCGATCACGCCCCCGTATATCAGGAATTCGGCGCTGTGTACAGAGCGATCAGAAAGGCGTTGAATGCGCGCAGATACACCGACGCGGACTCGCTTTATGCGGACGTCGCGGCGGATTGCGGAGTAGAAAAACGCAAGTTTCTCATTTGTTTTTACGTCTTTGCAGAGCTCGGGCTCATAGTCTGCGGCGCAGACGTGCATTGCGCGGCGGGAGTCACCGCAGAGCTCGGCAACAGCGTCTTGTACCGCGCAATATGCGGTTGAAGGCTAAAATACGGTTAATTTTGTTATAATCTTTATATAAATTAAAATTATCTGTTGATAGACTACGAAAACGTGGTATTATATAAATGAGGTGAAAGCGCGTTTGCGCTGTGCGAAGGCAATGATAGAAGACTTTTTGACTCAAATCGAAAACAATTACGGAGACGCGAGCTATCAGAGGATAGTCCGCGCGTATTACTTTGCCAAAACCGCGCACAAAGGTCAGTTGAGACATTCGGGAGAAGAATATTTCGTGCATCCCGTAGCGGTCGCGAGCATACTCGTGGAGCTCGGCCTCGACTGCGATACGATAATCGCCGCGCTTTTGCACGACGTCGTCGAAGATACCGAGGTGACCGAAGAGGAGATCGAAAACGAATTCGGGCACAGCGTGGTAATGCTCGTGGACGGCGTCACGAAATTGAGCAAACTCAACTTCAAGTCGCGCGAGGAAGCGCAGGCGGAAAACCTCAGGCGAATGTTCCTTGCCATGAGCAACGACATCCGCGTCATAATAATAAAGCTCGCGGACAGGCTTCACAATATGCGCACTCTTTCTTTCAGAAAGGAAGAGGATCAGAAGCGCGTTGCGACGGAGACGCTCGAAATATACGCGCCGATAGCCGCGAGACTCGGTATCGCGAGCGTTAAAGGCGAACTCGAAGATCTTTGTCTGCGTTACCTGCATCCCGACGACTATTATATGATCGCCGAAAAAGTCGCTTCGACGAAGGTCGAGAGGCAGAAACTCGTCGATTCGATCACTGCGGATCTTCGCAAAATGCTCGAAGAGCTCGGCATAAAAGGCGATATAAACGGCAGACCCAAGCATTTTTACAGCATATGGCGCAAGATGCAGAAGGGCAAGAGCTTTGAGGAGATATACGACCTGACAGCGGTCAGGATAATCGTCGATACCGTCAAAGATTGCTATGCGGTGCTCGGCGCAATCCATACGATGTGGAAGCCGCTTCCCGGCAGATTCAAGGACTACATTTCGGTGCCGAAGACGAATATGTATCAGTCTTTGCATACGACGGTGCTTTCGAGTTACGGTTCGCCGTTCGAGATCCAGATCCGCACGCACGAAATGCACAGGATCGCGGAATACGGTATTGCCGCGCATTGGAAATACAAGCAGGGCGTTGCGGACGGCAATTCATCGATCGACGATAACAAGCTCGCGTGGATAAGAAGCGTGATGGAGTTGCAAAACGACGTCAGCGACTCGCGCGAATATCTCGATATGCTCAAACTCGACCTTTACGTCGATCAGGTCTTCGTGTTTACGCCCAAAGGCGAAGTCGTCAATCTTCCCGCGGGCGCAACGGGCATTGATTTTGCCTATGCAATACACTCGCAGGTCGGCAACAAGTGCGTCGGGATAAAGATCAATTCGAAAATCGTGCCCGTCGACACCGTTCTTGCAAACGGCGACGTCGTCGAAGTTATCACGTCCGCGTCGGCAAAAGGTCCGTCGCGTGACTGGCTCAAATTCGTCAAGACTCCTTCGGCAAAGAGCAAGATCAAGAGCTTTTTCAAAAAGGAAATGCGCGACGAAAACGTCAAGCGCGGCAAAGATATGCTCGAACGAGAGGCAAAGCACAAGAATTATCAGCTTGCCGATCTCGTCGCTTTGCCAAGCTGGCGCGATTACATAAAACAAAAGTACAACATATCGGATCCCGACGAGATATTCGGCATGGTCGGATACGGAGAACTCACGACAAATCAGGTCCTCACCAAGATGATAGAGTTCTACAAGGTCGAGGAATGCAAGAAAGAGCCTGTCATAGAGGTGAAGCCGACGACCGTGCGCAAGCACAAGAACGACAGCGGCATTATCGTCAAGGGCTTCAACGATCTGAAGATACGTTTTTCACATTGTTGTACCCCTGTGCCCGGGGACGAGATCGTCGGATATATTTCGAGAAGCCGCGGCGTGACGATACACAGGGCGGATTGTCCCAACGTCAGGTACCTCGAGCCTGAAAGACTTATTGAGGCGGTCTGGCCGTCGAAGAGCGCGGCGGGAGAAAAATTCGTTTCCTCTCTCGGCATAACCGCGGAAGACAGGACGGGACTCGTCATAGAGGTGGCTACGCTCATCAACAATATGAAGATAGCCATGACGAATATCAACGCGCGCGCTGAAAAGAACGGGACGGCAGTAATAACGGTTACGGTTGAAATAAGCAACGTCGAAGACCTTGAAAATCTGATAAAGAAGATACAATCGCTCAAAGGAGTAACGTCGGTCTCGAGGACAAACAACGTATAATATCGACGGGCGACGGGATTTCCGCCGCCGTTTTATGCAATATTCAACGACAAACACGTTAGTTTGCACAGGCGGTACGTCGGACGTCGTACCGACGGGCACAAAGCGCGCATTGCTTTGCCCGCAGCCTGCGAAATGACATACAAGAGGCAAAAAGGATATGAGAGCTGTAATACAAAGAGTCAACTCGGCAACGCTTACCGTAAACGGAGAAAAGATATCTTCGATAGGAGAAGGTTTTCTCGTTCTCGTGGGCTATACCGCGGACGACGACGAGAAAAAGATAGATTACGTCGTCGACAGAATAGTGGGTATGAGGATATTCCGCGACGAAAACGGAAAACTCAACAAAACTCTCAAAGATATAAGCGGAGAGGTGATGTGTGTGTCCAACTTCACGCTGTACGGCAACGCGGCAACGGGCAGACGGCCCGATTTTTCAAAATCCGCTCATTACGAAGTAGCAAAGCCGATGTATGACTATACTTTGAAGAAATTTGAAGAAATGCTCGGCAAGGTGGCGAGCGGAGTTTTCGGCGAGCATATGCACATAGATATGTCCAACGACGGACCCGTAACGATGATAATAGACAAATAGGCGGTATTTATGAAAATAATAAACGTGGACTATCAGACGAACTGTTACCTCGTATGCAACGAGGAGACGAAAGGGGCTTTCGTCGTCGACTGTATATACGCGCCGTTCGTCATAAAGGCGGCAGAGAAGGAAGGCGTCAAGATAAAAGCGCTTCTCGTCACGCACGGACATTACGATCACATCATGGGCGCGGCAGATCTCAAGGAGAAAACAGGAGCCAAAATTTATATGCACGAATCGGATATGGAAAAAATCGACGATCCGCGCAAGAATTTCTGTCCTTACTTCAAAAACGTCGTCAAACATTTTGATGTGGACGTGACGGTGACCGACGGAGATGTCCTCGATCTCTGTGGCTATAAGGTCGAGGTCATGTACACCCCGGGGCACAGCAGAGGAGAGGTGTGTTACAAGACGGGAGACGTCGTGTTTGCGGGCGATGTGATATTTTGCAACAGTTACGGCAGATACGACAATTACGACGGCGACTTCGCAAGCCTCAAAAAGAGCGTCGAAAGATTGCTTGCTTTGCCGGAGAATACGAGGCTGCTTTGCGGTCACGGAGAAGAGACTGTCGTCGCGCACGAGAGAAGAACCAATCCTATACTTTTCGGACTATGAACACAAAGATAAAGTTTGGAACAAACGAAGAAAAATATTATCCCGAATACATGGAGCTCGTCAGAGAATTTTATCCTTCCGTCATCGATTGCGAGGACGGCGAGGAGATTTTTTTGGAGCTCTTTTTTGACAGTGAACAACTAAAAGTTATTATTAAGTCAAAGTTACTGCCTGAAAATTACTATGAAATAAATCAAAAAATAGATATATCCAGCAACAATCTGGCTAAGATAGCGCAAATTAAGAGAATTTCGAAGGTTGCGCTTTATGACGTTCTCAAAACTGTGACAAATGCGTCTCTGCCATACGGATCACTCACGGGGATACGTCCGACAAAACTTTTTCATGATCTCAAAGACAATGGCCTTGACGCGGCAAAAGTCTTTGAGGAGGATTTCAGGGTCAGTAAAAGCAAGACGGCGCTCGTCGCGGAGATAGTTGAAAACCAATCCTCCGTATATCTCAAAAAAGATAAAGTCGCGGACGTTTTCGTAAACATTCCCATCTGTCCGACGAGGTGCGTCTATTGCTCGTTTATTTCCGCAGAGCTGTCAAAGGTCAGAAAGCAGGTCCCTCTATATTGCGAGCTATTGAGAAAGGAGCTTGAAGACTGCAAACGCCTCGTCGACGAAACTGGGTATGAGATCAGGAGCGTTTACGTCGGCGGCGGGACTCCTACAAGCATTCCTGACGAGGATTTCAGATCCGTTCTTTCGCTTCTCGATTTCGGTCAGGTTGAGTTTACCGTTGAAGCCGGAAGACCCGACACTATCACCGAAAACAAGCTCAAAATTATGGACGAAACGGGTGTAACAAGGATTTCGGTCAATCCGCAGTCATTCAATCAGTCCACACTCGATCTGATAGGTAGGAGACATACCGTCGACGACATATACAGAGCTTACGATGCGGCGAGAAAATACAAATTCGACGTAAACACCGATCTGATAGCAATGCTCCCCGGCGAAGACTTCGACGCGTTCAGGCATTCGGTCGACTGCGCCGTCGCTCTTTCTCCCGAAAATCTGACCGTGCATACGCTCGCTCTCAAAAAAGGCTCTGTGCTCAAAGTAGACGGTTACGACAACGCTTCGGACGAAGATGCCGCCCGCATGGTCGATTACGCAAGAGAAGCCGCGGCAAAAGCGGGGTATTGTCCGTACTATATGTACAGGCAGAAGTACGTCAGTGGTAATCTCGAGAACGTCGGATATTCCAAGCCCGGCAAATACTGCATTTACAACGTCGATATTATGGAAGAGACGACGACGATAATCGCAAACGGCGCGGGAGGCATATCCAAAAAGCTTGATATCGCTTCAAACGCGCTTGAAAGGTGCGCAAATCCCAAGGGACTCGACGTCTATCTCGCAAGAGGCGAAGCCGTATCCGAAAAGAAGAGGAAGTTTTTCCTCGGAGAGGACTGATACCGCGCGTTCGTAGAGAGGAATGCGTCCTCCGAAGCGCGAAAAAAAAGCCCGCGGCGCAGGCTCCCCGCAATATATCGTTAAAAATATTCGCGTATTTTTATAAAACAAGCCGCTTTTTGGTTGCCTAAAAAATCCGATTATGTTAATATACTTTATGTACCGCGACTGGGATGGTCAAAAACTCCGATGTCTTTCTCGGTTGACGGCAAATTAATTTTCCAGAGAAAGGAGGCAAAACAATGGAAAAGAATCTCACCAAAGAGCAGATCATTGCTCAATACGCACAGCATGAAGGCGACACGGGTTCCCCCGAAGTTCAGATCGCGCTTCTCACCGCAAGAATCGAACAACTCAACGAGCACTTTGCGGTACACAAGAAAGACTTTCACAGCATGAGAGGTCTCAAGCAGATGGTCGGCAAGAGACGCAACATGCTCAACTACCTCAAAGAGAGCGATATCGAACGCTATCGTGCGTTGGTCGCAAAGCTGGGTTTGAGAAAGTAAAAGGCAACGGGGGTGTCGATTTCGGCAACCCCGTTTTTCTATGTGCGTAAGACCTCCGCGCGGTCAGAGTCGCGGCAAATGCGTAAAAAAATAAAGGTATATACAACGTACTAATTGGAGGTTAGTAATGGAAAGAAAGATTTTTTCCACACAGATCGGCGGCAGAGAAGTGACCGTCGAGACGGGCGCGTATTGCGGACAGGCTAACGGCAGTTGTATCGTAAGATGCGGCGACACCGTAGTCATGGTAAACGCGACCATGGCAAAGACCCCGAGAGAAGGCGTGGATTTCTTCCCCCTCGGCGTCGATTTCGAAGAAAAGATGTATTCCGTCGGCAAGATCCCCGGCGGTTTCAAGAAGCGTGAGGGACGTCCCAGCGACAAGGCTATCCTGACGTCGAGACTTATCGACCGTCCGCTGCGTCCTCTGTTCCCCAAAGGATTCTACAACGACGTTTCCGTCGTGGCGACCTGCCTTTCCGTAGACACGGACATTCCGCCCGAGGTTTACGCAATGCTGGGCAGCTCGATCGCTCTGACGATTTCCGACATTCCGTTTGCGGGTCCCACGGGCTCCGTCGTCGTCGGTTTCGTCGACGGTCAGTACGTCATCAACCCCAACACCGCGCAGAGAGACAGAAGCAAGCTGCACCTGTCTTTGAGCGGTACCAAAGAGGCTATCCTGATGGTCGAGGCGGGCGCTAACGAAGTCACCGAAGAGGAGATGATCGGCGCTATCCTTTACGGACACGAGGAGATCAAGAAGATCGTCGCGTTCATCGAGGGTATCCAGAAGGAGATCGGCAAGGAGAAGATCGTTCCCGAGCTGTATCATCCGGCTCCCGAGATCGAAGCCGCAGTCAAAGAGTATGCGGACAAGAAGATGGACGAAGTCCTCTCTCACTTCGACAGACAGGAAAGAGAAAAGGCAGAAGAAGACCTCGACAACGACGTCTACACCCATTTTGCGGAGCAGTTCCCCGACGGTAAAAAGGATATGGGCGAAGTGCTTTACGCTATGAAGAAAGCCAAAGTCAGGGCAAAGATCCTCGACGAGGGCGTGCGTCCCGACGGCAGAAAGCTCACCGAGATCAGACCTATCTGGTGCGAGGTCGGCGTTCTTCCCAGAGTTCACGGCAGCGGTGTGTTCACCAGAGGTCAGACCCAGGTCCTCACTTGCGCTACTCTCGGCAGCATAAGCGAAGTTCAGAAGCTCGAAGGTCTCGACGACGAGGTCTGCAAGAGATATATCCATCACTACAACTTCCCGCCGTACAGCACCGGCGAAGCGAAGCCGATGAAGAGCCCGGGCAGACGTGAGATCGGTCACGGCGCTCTCGCAGAACGCGCTCTCGAGCCGATGCTCCCCAGCGAGGACAGCTTCCCGTATGCGATCAGGACGGTTTCCGAAGTCCTCAGCAGTAACGGCAGCACGTCGCAGGCAAGCGTTTGCGGCAGCACTCTCGCTCTCATGGACGCAGGCGTTCCGCTCAAGAGACCCGTTGCCGGCGTAGCTATGGGACTTATCTCCAACGAAGACAAGAGCAAGGTCAGCGTTCTCACCGATATTCAGGGACTCGAAGACTTCCTCGGCGATATGGACTTCAAGGTCGCAGGTACCACCGAAGGTATCACGGCTATCCAGATGGATATCAAGATCAAGGGTATTAACGAAGAGATCCTGCGCAAGGCGCTCGCACAGGCGAGAGTCGGCAGACTCGAGATCCTCGGCAAGATGCTCGCGGTACTCCCGGGACCCAGACCCAATCTCTCCAAGTACGCACCCAAGATCATTTCCTTCAACATCAATCCCGACAAGATCAGGGACGTCATCGGCAGCGGCGGCAAGACGATCAACAAGATCATAGACGAAACGGGCGTCAAGATCGATATCAACGATTTCGGCGACGTCTATATCGCAAGTCCGGACGAGGATATGATCGCAAAAGCGCGTCAGATCATCGAGCTGATCGTCAACGATCCCGAGATCGGACTTGAAACCGAAGGAACGGTAGTCCGCACAGCAAGTTTCGGCGCGTTCGTTGAGATCGCTCCCGGTAAGGACGGCATGATCCATATTTCCAAACTCGACAAGAAGAGAGTTGAGAAGGTCGAGGACGTCGTCAACGTCGGCGACAAGGTTCTCGTCAAGGTCGACGGCATTTCCGAAAAGGGCATTTCTTTGAGCCTCGTCAAGAAGCTGTAAGACAAAACACAACGATAAAGCCGCTTTGCGAAAGCAGAGCGGCTATTTTGCACGATTTTTACGGTGCAGAGTGGCTTCTTTGTGCGACTTTTTGACGGTTTTGTCGGGGTGCATCGACATTTCGCGGACAGCTAACGCATAGACGCACCGTTGAGGGCGGTTGTTGGCAGATACGGAAGAACTCTCCCGCGAAGTCAGACTGTTTTGCTTATTATCTGCGAAACGGTTACGGCGGTAAGTCCGTGCTCTTTGTAATATCCGAGAATAGAGGGTAGTGCCTGCGCCGTGTTGAACGTCGGATGCGCGAGGATCATTTCTCCGGCTTCTACCTTGTCAGTAGCGCGTTTATATATCAGATCGGTATTTTTGTCTCTCCAATCAATCGTATCACGGCTCCACATTATCACTTTCATTCCGAGATCGCCGCATACTTTGAGCGCGTCTTTGCCGTAACTGCCTGACGGCGGGGCGAACAAAACGGGGGTTTTGCCGGTCATCGCCTTCAAAAGGTCGTTTGTAGCGACGATCTCGCTCCTGTTCTGCGAATAGGACAGTTGCTTGTGATCCTTGTGAAAATACCCGTGATTTCCGATCTCGTGTCCTTCCTCGACAATTCTTGCCACGAGCGCGTTGTTGTCGTCCGCCCAGCATCCGCCGACGAAAAAGGTGCAGCGAGCGCCGTATTCTGACAGAATATCGAGCATTTCTTCGAGATATTCGTTCCCCTGATAGACGTTTATCATAAGCGCAACTTCGCCGCGCGAGGTCTCGCCGCGGTAAATAGGAGAATTTTCTCCTCCTGCGGAAAAGACCGTGTCGTAGGCTCCGCTCCCTCCGAATCCGACGAGACAAAGCGTAGCAAGCATGAGCACTATTGCGAAATTAGAGACCGCTTCGGTAAAAAAGCGGCGTTTTTTCTTTGGTTCCGTACGGGTAAGAGTCGAATCCATATCCACCTCCTTTAGCATTATATGACCGCTTTTCAGACGGTATGAAAAAGGGGTTAATACTTTACAAAACGCGTATAATATTTTATACTGATATATATAACGGAGGGCAAATGAAAGCGCAGGTTTATCAATTCAGAGAAGGGCTCCGTCTCGTTCACCTCGAAAGAAAATCCACGAGGGCTGTCGCGATCGGAATACTTACGGGCGCGGGAAGCGAAAACGAGACGGCAAAGAACAACGGCGTCTCGCATTTTCTCGAGCACATGTTTTTCAAGGGTACAAAGACCCGCAGTTCTCTTGACATCGTAAAGGAAATCGACGCGCTTGGCGCGCAGATAAACGCGTTCACGAGCAAGACGTCGACCTGTTTTTACACGTTCAGCATAGACGAAGACAGTGAAAAATGCGCGGAAATATTGTCCGACATACTTTTCAATTCCGTGTTCGACAAAGAGGAGCTCGAAAGGGAACGAAAGGTCGTGCTCGAAGAAATATCTATGAGCGACGACGACAATGCGGACGTCAGTCAGGAGACCGCCGCGACGCTGTATTACGGCGACAACGCGCTCGCGAGGCCCATTCTGGGTACAAGAGAGACGGTCGGCAGTCTGACGAGAGAGGATCTTCTCGGATATATAGAAGAAAACTATTGCGCGCAGAATACGGTAATAGCCGTTGTCGGCAATATCACGCAATCGAGAGCGAGAAAACTCGTCGAAAAATATTTCGAAGGACGCTTCAGATCCATTCCCGACAGGGTGTGGAAGGACCTGCCGCACCAAACCGAAGGCGGCACCAAAAAGATTTTCAAGCCGATAGAGCAGGCGAATATAACTATGCTTTTTCCCAGCGTGAGCATGACCGACGAAAATTATCTCGCCGTCAATGCGGGCGGCTACGTTTTCGGCGGAGGAATGTCGAGCAGGCTGTTCAGTGAGGTCAGAGAGAAGCACGGGCTCGCTTACAGCGTTTATTCGTACAACTCATGCTGCGCGAACAACGGCTATGCGGGCGTATATATAGGCACAAATACGAAATCGGCATTGCATGCGGTGGAAATAGTCGCGGAGATAATAGCCGACGTGCGCAAAAACGGGTTTACCGAAGAGGAGTTCCGCCGCAGCGTGCAACAGGCGAAAGCGGCTTACATTCTCGGACAGGACAGCAACGGCGCGATGATGCGCTATTATGCGAAGTGGTTGCTCATGACCGATTCTCTCAACGATTTCGACGAGCTTATTTTCAGACTCGAGAACATGAAGTACGACGATTTCAACAATATATATATGAAAGAATTCGACGCTTGCAAAGCGAGCCTCGCCTATGTCGGCAAGGAGACCGACGCGGATCTGTACGGCGCGATAAAGAAACAGACGGAGGAATAATATGGATATTAAGGAAATACTCGAAGATAAAAATATGGACAAATTAGATAAAATTTTCGTTATGCAAAAGGCGCTCAACGACGATATAGCGGAAAGGAGAGGGCTTGACAGAAGCGACAAATCGGAGTGGCTCCAGCGCCAGACTCTCGCGATGATGAGTGAGATGGCAGAGCTTATCGACGAGGTCAATTTCAAGTGGTGGAAAAACCCGAAGCCTCTCGACGACGAGAAGATAAAGTACGAGATCGTTGACATACTGCATTTCTTCGTAAGTATGTGTCTGACTTCGGGCATGGATGCGGAGGAGCTTTTCGCTTTGTATCTCAACAAAAACAAGGAGAATTTCGACCGCCAGAACGGTTTGAGTTCCAAACAAGGATACAAGTGCGAAAAAAAGAGTTGAATGACAGATGAGTATTACGGTAAATATTTATTATAAAGGCAAAAACGGCTCCGCACGCGAATTTGTGAGGAAAATGAAAGAAAGCGGCATTGTGGATGAAGTGCGCAAAGAAGATGGCAACGAAAGGTATGAATATTTCTTTTCAGACGAAGACCCGGAGACGGTTTTGCTTATTGACCGCTGGCGGGATCAGTCGGCGCTTGACCTTCATCACTCTCTTCCGCTGATGGGAAAGATCGCGGCATTAAGAGACAAGTACGATCTCGAGATGATCGTTGAGAGATTCGATGGCGACGGAGCAATGCCGGAAAAAGACGAAAAATACATAGCAAGACGCAGATGATCTGACAAAACAAAATGACAATGCATAAAAACACGTCTGATTCGGGCGTGTTTTTTTGTTGTGCGGAATAATTTATGGACGAAACGGTCAGGCTATGGAGATCAAAATTCCGTCGTCAAGCGCATGTGCGTGCGAAAACGGACAGACAAGCGATTTCGTTTGCCTGCGGTTGAAACGGGACGTAAACAAAACGTAGCAAAGGCAATAATTAAAATATTATTTTATAATTGAAATATCGCGCGCGGTATGTTATAATAACAAATAGTGTGGAATGCATACAGGGAAATATGCGTGCGCATCAGGGAAAGGAGTAAAAATTGAGAAGAGGAAAACCGACAGAAAGAGATCGCGAGCGTTCGGGCGGCTGGGGCTTTGCCAACGGCCTTGCCGTGTTTGGAGTCTTTACCGTTTTGAGTCTGATTTTGTTCGGCGTATTCGGCAAGGCGGGCGCCGTCGTGACAAAGTTCATGACCGGAGTGTTCGGCTATGCCGTTTATGCGTATTCGATCAGCGGCGTGATCATTGGTCTTGCGCTCATGCTGAAGCGCAAGAGAAGCGTTACCGTGGGCGTGACTTTGCTTTACGTCGCCGCGGTCGTTATCGTCATTTCCATGATCCATCTCTATTCTTCCGAAATGTACGCGGACGGGTCTTACGGAGAATATCTGACCGCTTGTTACGAAAACGCGAATACCGCGGGCGGCTGGATAGGCGCGCTGGCATTGTATTTTCCCGCAAAACTGTACGTCGTTTCGCAGGTCATCGCCGGACTCGTGCTTATCGGAGTCGTTGCGCTCCTTATCGTATCGCAGCTCAACAAAGAAATTACTTTCAGGGCTAGACAATTCGGTCCCGGAAAGAGCAGGAAAAAGACGCAGAGCACGACGGTGGTCAACACCGTTTCGTATCAGACTGCTCCTGCCGTCAACTCTTTCGACGATGAATACGACCGCAATATGTACAACGGAGACGTCGAAGGAAGGCACCATTCGAAGCGCATGAGCAGGCGCTTCGGCAAAAAACCCGTCGAGTACGACGATATGGAGAACATCGGAAATCCGGAGGAGACAGAGGATTATTCGTCATATTACACCGAAAGAGAGGAATCCGACGCGATAAGCGACAAGGTCGTCGACGACGCGCTCGACGTCTACAACCGCCGCCGCAAGCAAGAGGCGATGGACAAGTTGTACAACAACCAGGGCGCAAGAAAGAGCGTTTCGCAGGAGACGAAAGAGGAAGCGAGAAATTCCTGGGACATCCTTTACGGCGAAAAGAAGACCTCTTCTTCTGCCGTGACGTCTTCTGATCCTTCCGATAAAGAAAAAGCCAAAGACATATATGAAGGTTACAGCAACAACTCAAGGTTGAGGAATATGGAAGAAAACCTCAGGAGAATGCGCGAGGAGCAGAAACGCGAAAACGTCGACGCGGAAGAGCCTTCGGACGACAGCGCGGAAGAGAGCGGTTATACCGGGGCGACAGACGAAGATTTTGCTTCTTCTCAAAAGACCGAAGATGACGTTACCCGCAGTCTTTTCGACAATATAGACAAGTTGCTCGACGAGGACGACGGAGAAGACAAACCCGAAAAAAAAGAAGGAAAATCTCTTCTTACCGGATCGATGGACGACTTTGGCGAAGCGGAAGACAAGACGGAGAGGGGATCGGATCCTTTGAAAGGATTCACGGGCACGCCGGACGATTACAAGAGCAGCAATAAGACAGACTCTTTCGCAAAAGAAGAGCCAAAGCCTTACGAGCCGCCGCGCCCCGTGGTCAAGCCCGTCGTGAATACGGTAGTTGCTCCCGCGTCCGTCGTCAACGCGAGCGTTACTTCAAAACAGAAGACGGAGACTGTGCAGCCCGCGGAACAACCCAAAACAAAAAAACCCGTCAGGCGCAAGCCTTACGTTCCGCCTCGTCTCGACTGTCTGCGCGACTACAAGGAAGAAGTTGAGTCGGGCACCGACTTTGAAGAAAAGATTCAGAGCGTGGAGACTTGTCTTGCCAACTTCGGCATAGACGCAAAAGTCGTCAATGTCGTCAAAGGACCTACGTTCAGCAGGCTCGAGCTCGAAGTTCCGCCGGGTATCAGCGTTAACAAGATACCGCAACATTACAACGACCTTGCCATGTGCCTTGCGGCGGAGAGCATCCGTATCGAAGCGCCTATTCCCAAAAAGAGATACGTCGGCATTGAGATCCCCAACGAGAACAGAGGTACCGTCGGACTGAAACCGATAATCGATTCCAAAGAATTCAACAACGGCAAGTCGAGCGGTCTGTTCTTTGCGCTCGGCAAAGACATTGACGGGGAGTGCTACGTCGGAGACATAACCGAATTTCCGCACGCTCTCGTCGCCGGCGCTTCCGGCGCAGGTAAATCGGTGTGCCTCAACTGTATGCTCGTCAGTATGCTTTACAGATATTCTCCCGAAGATCTGCGGCTCATACTGATCGACCCCAAAGAGGTTGAGTTCAACAAGTACGAGGGACTGCCGCACCTTCTCGTTCCGGAGATATTGAGCGACAACGCAAAGATCATCAACGCTCTCAAATGGGCGATCGACGAGATGGAGAGACGTTACTCTGAGATAAAGCTGCACAAGCTGTCCAACATAGAGGAATACAACTCGATGTGCAAGTCGAACAAGGATATACAAAAAATGCCGTATATCCTGATAATAATCGACGAGGCTGCGGACATAATGCAGTCGCCTTCGGCAAAGGAATTCGAAGCGCTCGTCAAGCGTCTGACCGCGAAAGCGCGCGCTGCGGGCATTCATATCATCGTGGCGACGCAGAGACCTTCGGTCGACGTCATTACGGGTACGATAAAGGCGAACCTGCCCACGAGAATAGCATTTGCGGTCGTTTCCAACGTGGACAGCAAGACGATACTCGATTACTCGGGCGCGGAAAAACTGCTCCGCAAAGGCGATATGCTATACAAGTTGAGCAGCAAGCCGCTTCCCGTACGTCTGCAATGCGCGTTCATTACGGGCGGTGAGGTGCTCGCGGTCGTCGATCAGGTCAAGGAGAACAACGAGGCTTATTTCGACGAGGATATTCAAAAAGCGATAGATTTCGTGCCCGAAGAACCCGATCAGGCGGCTCCGACCGGAGAGACGGGAGAAGGCGGCGGCAGCGGTAATCACGACCCGATGTTCGCGCAGGCAGTCAAACTTGCGATAGACAACGGCTCCATTTCCATATCCATGTTGCAGAGAAGGCTCTATCTCGGTTTCCCGAGAGCTGCAAAGCTGCTCGATATGATGGAAGCACGCGGATTTATCTCCAAGCCCGCGCCGGGCAATAAGCAAAGAGATATTCTGATTACGCAGGAAGAATACGACAGACTGTTCGCTGACGAAGGCGGAGACGGAGAGTGAGCCCGAAGCAATACGCTTTCCGTTTTGCAGATAAGATGCAGTGAAGAAATACGGATTGACCGCGGCGGCGAAAACGTCTCGCCCGGCAGCGGAAGGAAGAAAAATATAGGGCGTCGGTCTCGATCGGGCGCCGCAAAGAGAGGGATATTTGAAAATAGGAGTTGTGTCGCTCGGGTGCGACAAAAACAGAATAGATACCGAAAATATGCTCGCATATCTCGAAAAGGACGGGTTTGATTTTACTCCCGATCCTGCGCAGGCGGATGTGATAGTCGTCAATACCTGCGCGTTTATCGACGAGGCGAAGCAGGAGGCGATCGCGACCATACTCGAGATGGCGGAGTACAAAAAGGACAAGTGCCGTTACCTCGTAGTCACGGGATGTCTCCCTCAAAGGTATATGAACGAGCTCAAGGACGGTTTTCCCGAAGTGGACGCCTTCCTCGGTACGGGGAGCTATCATCTTTTGCCGCGGATAATAAAAGATCTCGACGGCAAAAACAAGGTATGCGTCCCCAACGATAAGGATTTCAGACTTCATACGAGGGCGCGAGTGCTGACCACGCCCCCTCATTACGCCTATCTGAAGATAGCGGAGGGATGCGACAACCGTTGCACTTATTGCGCAATACCGCAGATAAGAGGAAGGTATACGTCAATTCCCGTCGAAGAAGTTGTCAAAGAAGCCGAGGAACTCCTCGCGCAGTATCCGATAAAGGAATTTATCGTCGTCGCGCAGGACGTCACCAGATACGGGTACGACCTCGAGGGCAGGTGTATGCTCGTCGATCTTCTCGATCGTCTTTGCAAGCTGGACGTGGAGTGGATAAGGCTTTTGTACCTCTATCCCGAGGGTATAAGCGACGAACTTCTCGATTTTATCTGCAAAAACGACAAAATTTGCAAATATCTTGACATACCTTGTCAACATATATCTGACAGAATATTAAAGAAGATGAACAGGCGCATCACAAAACAGGGGATCGTCTCGCTGTTTGAAAAGATACGCGCAAAAGGGGATTTCTGCATCAGAAGCACGTTTATCGTCGGCTTCCCGACGGAGACGGAAGAGGACGTCTACGAACTCGAGGATTTCCTGAAATTCGCAAAGCTCGACAGATGCGGATTCTTCAAATATTCCCGCGAGGACAACACGGCGGCGGCTCGTCTCGACGGACAGATCGACGATGAGGTCAAGCAAAAGAGATACGACAGGCTGTATTCCTTGCAGGAACGAATAATGAACGACAATACAAAACGCAGGATAGGAAGTGTCGAGAAGGTCCTTTACGAGGGGATAGACGACGAGGCGGAAGCCTTTGTCGGGAGAACGCAGTACGACGCTCCCGACGTGGACGCGAAAGTCTGGTTCGGCTCCTCGCAATGCCTCGAAATAGGAAATTTCTATCCCGTAAAGATGATCGCGAGCGAAGGTTGCGATCTGATAGGAGAAACACAGATATGAATTTACCGACAAAAATAACCGTGACGAGAATAATAATGCTTCCCGTCATCATAGTGCTTTTCTGCTTTGAACTGCATTATCTGCGCGCCGGAAACAAAGAGGTCTCGGACGTGCTTTGTTACGTCAGCTCGCTTCTTTACATAGCCACCGCGCTCACGGATTTCCTCGACGGGTATCTCGCGAGAAAATACAATCAGGTCACGACGATGGGAAAATTTCTCGATCCGATAGCGGACAAGGTATGCGTGCTTACCGGACTCGCGTTTATCGTCGAAGCGGATCTCGTTTACGGTATGCCGTTCGTCGCAATGATATGCCTTATCGTCATTATTGCGAGAGAGCTCATCATAGGACTTTTGAGGCAGATAGCCGCGTCCAAAAACTTTATTCTCGCCGCGGACATCTGGGGCAAGGCAAAGACGGTGCTCACGCTTGCCGCGATCGGCACCACGCTTTTCGTCCCGATAGGCGGTTCGTTCGGAGAATCCACGATGTGGGCGGGCGGAATAATGTTGATACTTGCAACGGTGCTCACCGTATTTTCGGGAGTCAATTATATCTTCAAAAACAAGGCGCTTTTTACCGATAACGGGAAAAAAGAGCAGGACGGAGAGTCAAAAGACTGACCGTTAAACAAGAGTTATCAGAGGGGAATGATATGATAAACTGCATAAATCTCTGCACGCTCAAAGCGTTCGATCCGTCAGAAAACGCTTTGAAGGCGGCAAAAGAGATCAAAAAAGAAGGCGTCAGCATAGAGATAGCGGAGGAATACGGCGACGTAACCGTATCCGTCGTCAATTATTCCGCAGACGAAATTGCGTTCAACGAAGTCGTCGTCGAACTCAAAAATATCTTTGCGGGCAGTCTTTATTCCGAAGACGGCGAGACTCTCGAAGAGGTCGTCGTCAGAGAACTCAAAGACTGCGGGAAGACCGTCAGCATTGCGGAATCCTTTACGGGCGGACTCGTCAGCGCGAGGATCGTCGGCGCAAGCGGCGCGAGCGAAGTTTTCTACGAAGGGCTCGTGACCTACGGCAGCAGCGCAAAGATCAGGAGACTGCACGTCAAGGTGCAGACGATCGAAAGCAACGGCGTCGTCAGCAGTCAGGTCGCGCTGGAAATGACGCAGGGGCTTCTTGCCAACCGCATTACCGATTTCGCAATATCCACGACGGGTTGCGCGGGACCGGAGAGCGACGCATACGACACTCCCGTCGGACTGTGTTACGTCGCGATTGCGGACGCGGAAGGCGCGCTTGTGCTTGAGCTTATGATAGACGGGGACAGAAATTTTGTCCGCAATACCGCAGTCAACTATGCGCTGTTCTATTTTATCGGAGTTATCCGCGGCGAAATCGCCGTCGGCAAGACTATAAAAAGAAAAATATAATGAGGTAATTATGGAAAAAAAGATCGACGACAATAAGGCAAAGGAAAAATCCGCGCTTATTGAAGACGCCATCGCAAAGATCGAGAAGCAGTACGGCAAAGGCTCGATCATGAAGCTGGGCGACGAGAACGTGATGAAAGTCGACACTTTCAGCTCGGGCTGTCTCACCCTCGATATGGCGCTCGGTATAGGCGGCTGGCCTCGCGGAAGGATAGTGGAGATATACGGTCCCGAATCTTCGGGTAAAACTACCGTCGCGTTGCACGCGATAGCTTCCTGTCAGCAGAGCGGCGGCGTTGCGGCGTTCATCGACGCGGAGCACGCGCTCGACCCCGTCTATGCGGAAAATCTCGGCGTAGACGTAAAAAATCTTTACGTTTCGCAACCCGACGACGGCGAACAGGCGCTCAACATTGCGGAAACGCTCGTCAGGAGCAACTCTATCGACCTGATAGTCATTGACTCCGTCGCGGCTCTCACTCCGAGAGCGGAGATCGACGGCGAGATGGGGCAAAGCTCCGTCGGCGTACAGGCGAGACTTATGTCGCAGGCTCTGCGCAAGCTCACGGGCATAATAAGCAAGAGCAACACATGCATAATCTTCATCAACCAGATAAGAGAAAAGGTCGGCGTAATGTTCGGCAATCCGGAGACCACTCCCGGCGGCAGAGCGTTGAGATTCGGCGCGAGCATAAGAGTGGAAGTGAGAAAGGGCGATACGCTCAAGGACGGCGCGGAATTCATAGGTAATCATACGAAAGCCAAAGTCGTCAAAAACAAACTTGCTCCTCCGTTCAGAACGGCGGAATTCGACATCATCTTCGGCAAGGGTATCTCGCAGAGCGGTTGTGTGCTCGACGTTGCGCTCGAAAAGAAGGTGATCGTCAAGAGCGGTTCCTGGTTCAGCTACAACGACGAAAAGATCGGTCAGGGCAGGGACAACACGGTCAGATACCTTGAGGATAATCCCGAACTTATGGAAGAGATCAAGGCGAAGATCACGGGCGCGAACGCGTAAACACGAAAAAAAGGGCACAAAGGGTCAAAAATTCGGATTTACATTGACAACGCGCGCAAAATAAGGTTATAATAAGACAATAACCCGACGTGTTCGGGCAAATGAAACTTAAAAATGGAATATCAGGAGGTTCAAATGTTAAGCAGTAATATCGGCTTGACCTTTATCCTCGGGGCGGAAATTTCCGGCGGTATAGTTGCGGTGATAGCAATAGCAACCGCGGTCGTCGGAGTTGCAATCGGTTTGGTAGTGTACAGATTCTATGCGCGTCGCGCGGTCGGCAGCGTAAAGCGTGAGTGCGACAAGCTCAAAGAAGAATCCCAAAACGAAGCAAAGACGTTCCTCAAAGAGGCAAAGGTCGAAGCAAAGGAAGAGCAGCAAAGATTGCGTCAGGAATTGGACAAAGAGACGCGCGAGAAAAAAGCTGAATTGTCGAGAACGGAACAGAGACTCTCTCAACGTGAAGACCAGCTCGTGAAGCGCGAACTCGCGATCGATAAAAAATCCGACCTCATCGACGAAAAGAAAAAGCAGGTAGAGCAAAAAGAGGCTCAGGTCGAACAGCTCGAAAGCGAAGTCAGAAACGCTCACTCCGCCATGGTGCAGGAACTCGAAAAGGTTTCGGGCATGACACAGTCGGAGGCAAAAGAAGTGTTGATGGAAGAAATGCTCGACGAGGCGAGAAAGGACGCAGAAGTCAAGGTCAGAGAGATAGAACAGCAAGCCAAAGAAGAAGCGGATAAAAAGGCGAGAAACATTGTCGGTATGGCGCTTCAGAGATGTGCGGTAGATCACGCGTCGGAAATTGCCGTTTCTGTCGTAGCCCTTCCCAACGAGGATATGAAAGGACGTCTTATAGGCAGGGTCGGAAGAAACATCCGTTCGATAGAAAATTGCACGGGCGTAGACCTTATCATCGACGACACTCCGGACGTAGTTACCATTTCCGGATTCGATCCGGTCAGACGCGAGATTGCGAGACTGACGATCGAAAAACTCGTTTCCGACGGCAGAATACATCCCGCAAGGATAGAAGAAACCGTTGAAAAGGTCAAAAAGGAAATGGACGCGCAGATAAAAGAAGCAGGCGAAACGGCGGCGTTTGACGCGAACGTATACGGTTTGCATCCCGAACTCGTAAAACTTCTCGGCAGACTCAAGTATCGCACGAGTTACGGTCAGAACGTGCTCAAGCATTCTCTCGAGGTTTGTTTCCTCGCGGGTATGATGGCTTCGGAACTCGGCGCGGACGTCAAAGTCGCAAAGAGAGCGGGATTGCTTCACGACATAGGCAAATCCGTCGACCACGAATTCGAAGGCACTCACGTCACGATAGGCGTTGAACTCGCCAAGAAATTCAAGGAGAGCCGCGCGGTGATACACGCGATCGAAGCTCACCACGGCGACGTGGAGCCGCAGACGCTTGAAGCGATAATCGTTCAGGCGGCGGACTCTGTATCGGGAGCGAGACCGGGCGCGAGAAGAGAATCGCTCGAAAATTACGTCAAGAGACTCGAAAAGCTGGAAAGCCTTGCAAATTCGTTCGAAGGCGTCGAAACGTCGTATGCGATACAGGCAGGCAGAGAGATAAGGGTCATTGTAAAGCCCGAAGAAATCGACGACTCAAAGACCATGTTCATGGCAAAGGAGATCGCGAAGAAGCTGGAGGCGGAACTCGAATATCCGGGACAGATCAAAGTAAACGTGATAAGAGAAGTAAGGCGCGTAGAATACGCGAAATAACATATCTTTTCAAGCAAGAACGCGGACGGGAAACCGTCCGCTTTTTGTTTTGCTCCGATTTCTTTCGGATGAGGAGCGCGTTCAGAGAAACAACAGAGCGACAATCGCGGGAAATATTACGCAGCATATCAGCGCAAGCGCAGTAAAACACAGCAAAAACGCGGCGTATCGCGAAACAGTTTCTGTGACGGAACGCGAGCAAGTGAGCGTCGCTCCTTTTGCGATCCAATATTTGCTCGCAATGCCTACCGCGACTATCGTCAGCACGACGTATCCGATCAGAAGCGGCAGATAAAAGACGATCACCGTCAGTATCCCGTCCGTCAGAGATACGTTTATCGCTCCGACGATACACAACCCGCAACGGTAGCCGATAAATCCCGTCCAGAGAAAGGCAAGCGCGGCAAAATATTTTTTGAACACGCAGGCAAAGTCTATCGCGAGAGTTGCAAAAGCGAGAAGAAAGAATTTGAAAAACGTGGAGAATTTGCCGTACTCCTGCGCTTTCAGAGCGGCAAAGAGGTTGAGTTTGAAACATTCTTCGCCCATTCTCACGGCAACGACGATCCCGATCAGAAGTCCTGCGAGACAGCAACAACAGACCGTGGCAATCAGCGCCGAATGGTCGTTGCAGAACGCACAGATCGTGTTTTTCAGATAATTTACGTTAAGGCAAAATTTTTTTCCGTCCTTCCGCATGGTAAATCTTTATGCGGCGAAGGGTGCGGATATTCGACAAACGGCGACAAAATTTTCATTCCGATCTCAATCTTATCTTTTCGCAAGCCTGCATTATGAATTGTTTTGCCGTGGGTTTTCCCTTGTCGACGTCGATCGTATTGCCGAATTCGCCGTATAGAGCTTCGAGATCTCCGTCGAGCCACGCTTTTGAAATGCAGTTTTGTATGTTTTTGTCCACGCAGTCAATATTCGACCCGAATTTTTGCGAAATTTTTTCATAGCCGACGTATTTCAGCGGCAGGATCTCGTCGCCCGAGAGCGCTGCGGAAATCAGCTCCGCAAGATAACGGTAGCCTTTGCAGGAGGGTTTTATGCCGAGAGACAATAGATAGTCTGAAATCTGCGATTTTGCGTTCATACCGCGATTATACATCATTCGTATTGTCGCAGAAACGCACTCTTTGTCGAAAATCGGGTAAAACGCGTGACGGGCAGCCGAAAAACTATTGAAAGGATCGATTTTTAATTGTATAATTAAAGCATGAAGACCTGTTATCTGATCGTTCTCGACAGTCTCGGCATCGGAGCCGCTTCCGACGCGGCGAAATTCGGAGACGAAGGGAGCAATACCTACAAGGCGATATATCCTTATCTGAACGCGCGCAACCTGCACGCGCTCGGCTTTGACAATATCGACGGGCTGGATTTTGCCTCGCCCGCAAATGCGCCCGTTGCGAGTTTCGGCAGACTGACGGAAGATTCTGACGGCAAAGACACGACGACGGGTCATTACGAGATCGCAGGTCTTATCGTCAGGACTCCTTATCCGATATATCCGAAGGGGTTTCCGCACGACGTAATTTCCGCGCTTTGCGACGCGTGGGGAGTGGACAGTGTGCTCGGAAACAAGGCGGCGAGCGGCACGGAGATCATAAAAGAGCTCGGTGCGGAGCACGAAAGAACGGGCTTGCCGATAGTCTATACGTCGGCGGACAGCGTTCTGCAAATCGCGGCAAGCGTGGATACCTTCGGGCTTGAAAGACTTTACGACTGCTGCGAAAAGGCGAGAAAGATCATGCGCGGCAAAGACAGCGTCGGCAGGATAATAGCTCGTCCGTTTTCAAAAGATAAGGACGGGAATTATTACCGCACGTCGGACAGACGCGATTACGCGCTCAAACCGCCCGCAAAAACCGTTCTCAACGCGCTTTCCGAAAACGGTATCGAGGTCGTATCCGTCGGCAAAATAAACGACATATTCTGCGGCTACGGGATAACTCGCGTCCTGCCTGCACACGGCAACAAAGAGGTCGGCGACGGGATACTCGATTATAAGCCGGAAAAAGACGCGCTCGTATTTGCCAATTTTGTGGATTTCGATATGCTTTACGGGCACAGAAACGACGTTAAAGGGTATGCCGATTGTCTCAACGCGTTCGATAATATATTGTCGGGTATTCTGAATAAGCTCGGTGATGACGATATGCTGATAATTACAGCCGATCACGGCTGCGATCCGTCCACCCCGTCCACAGACCATTCGCGTGAAAACGTGCCGCTTATCGTGTACGAAAAGGGAAAAACGGGCAAAAATCTCGGTACGATAGACGGATTTTATTATATTGCAAACAAAATCGCCGACTTTTTCGGCGTGCGGTATAATGTAAAAGAGGTCGACGCCGCACGGAGCGACGGCAAGTAGAGGATTTTTGATATCAGACAAAGTCGGCACGGCGCAGGTCTGTCGGCGAAGTAGTCAATTGAAGTCGGCTCACGGTCGGCTTATTTTTTTGCGCCGAATATTTACCGCGCTTTTTCTTATACTAACGCCGATCATTAAAGAGAGGTGAACCATGAGAAAAAAATTTTTTGTATTTATCGCGGCGCTTGCCCTTGCGATCCCCGTTCTTGTAGGCGCGTTTATCGCGGAAAGGTCGGGAGAGAGGGCGGTCGCACTCGAACTCGCTGTCGAGGCAAACGAAGCGAGCGCGGAGACGGGAAACAACGGACTTTCCTTGATCTGTCATTCCGCATACCTTTCGGACTTCGCGACAGGTGCGGAGCTGTATTCCTACAATGCGGACAGCAAGCACGAAATCGCAAGTATGGTAAAGATCATGACCGCAGATCTCGTGTTTGAAGCGATAGAGGACGGCAGATTGAGCGTTGACGACGAGGTCGTCGTATCCGATTTCGCGTCGTCAATGGGCGGCAGTCAGATGTTCCTCGACGCAGGTGAAAAATACAAGGTCGACGATCTGCTCAAAGGCGTGATAGTAGCTTCCGCCAACGACGCAGCCGTTGCGCTTGCGGAGACTGTGAGCGGGAGCGTCGAAGGGTTTGTCGCGGCGATGAACGAGAAAGCGGTAAGTCTCGGAATGACAAATACGAAATTTGCCAACGCTACGGGACTTCCTTCCGAATCCGAACAATATTCGACCGCACGCGACGTCAACGTGATGACAAGAGAGCTTATGAAGCACGACAAATACTACGATTATTCCACGATATGGACGGAGCAATTCGTTCATCCGTCAGGCAGAGAGACGACTCTCACCAATACAAATAAAATGATCAGGCAGTACCGCGGCTGTCTCGGAGGTAAGACGGGATTTACCGACAGCGCGAAATTCTGCATTTCCGCGTGTGCGGAAAGAAACGGGATAAAGACTGTGTCCACGGTGATAGGCGCGCAAGACAGCAAGACGAGATTTGCCGAAGCGGGGAAATTGTTTAACTATGCGTTCGCCAATTTCAGGAACCAAGTCGTATGCAGAAAAGGCGAAAAGATAGAAGACAGCGTTGCCGTGGAAAAGAGCAGGGTCAAGACTATGACGCCTGTCGCCGCAGAGGACGCATCGGTGCTTATAAAGCAGGGCGAAGACGTAAAAATCGAATATGAATTGCCCGAAAAGCTCAAAGCTCCCGTCAAAAAAGGCGACGTCGTGGGCAGAATAAAGATTACGAAAGGAGAGGAGAGTTATTACTTCGATCTTATAAGCGACAGAGACATTCCTCGCGCCACATTGTGGGATATAATAAAAGATCTTGCAGGAAAGTGGTGACAAAAGAGTGAGTTTTGTCTGACGTTACGGTCGGAGAGGAGACGCTACCCGGATTGAGTTTCGGCTCTGTCCGGGGAAGAGTCTCCAACTATGTAAAGACAAGAGAAAAGTCTTGCGAAAAGCGCGTGAGCAAGCACTGACGCAAAAGGGTCTCCGGCTTTCCGATGAAAAACATTTTTTCAAAAGGCATTGCGTGGTCGACGTATCCGTGCGGGGCAACAACCTATTTTGCGTTTTGCAATTGTGCGTTTTATGAGTTTCGGGTGAATACGGAGAGTTTTTTATCTTTGAAATCGGCATAATGCAGCAAGTTTATTGATAATTTATTCATAATTTCTAAAATATAATTTTTTTGCATAATAAATATCAATAATTACTGAAAATTTCTTTTGACAATGAATTGATTTCAATACTGAAATATACTAAATAATAATATTGAGTCGCTATTTTGATAGGAAATTTGCCGCGGATTTTCAGAGCGTTTCTATTGTCGGAGAGCAGTTTGCTTGAAAAACATTTTTCTTTGTATTTTAACGGGACGTTAATCTTTTTATACGATTATCTACTAGCGCACATAATTATAATAAAAAATTGACTTGACGGCTTAATTTTGTTAAAATTTTATAATATAGGAGAAAGAACATGAATTACAGAGATACAATGAACGTAAACGGCAAAGGACATCTTCAGATCGGCGGCGTCGACGCTGTCGACCTCGTCGCGAAGTACGGCACACCGCTTTACGTTATGGACGAAGATTATATCAGGAGCGTATGCAGGGCGTTCAAGCACACGGTTGACGGCACATACGGTTCGGGCGGCGTGGCTTATGCGTCAAAAGCGTTCTCGTGCAAGGCGATATATCAGATCGCGATGCAGGAAGGTATGTATATCGACGTGGTATCGGGCGGAGAGATCTACACCGCAAACAGCGTCGGATTTGACATGAAAAAGGCTTATTTCCACGGCAACAACAAGCTGCCGTCAGAAATAGATATTGCCTTGCAGGTCGGAGTGGGGACGTTTGTCGTCGACAGTTTTGACGAGATCGACCTGCTTGACGGGAAGTGTGCTGAAAAAGGAATAGTGCAAAAAGTCCTCGTGCGCGTAAATCCCGGCGTAGAGGCTCACACGCACTCGTTTATACAGACCGCGAAGGTGGATTCGAAATTCGGCTTCGGCGTGAAAAACGGATATGCAGACAAAGCCATTGATGCGATACTCAAAAAGAGCAATCTGCGCTTTGCCGGACTTCATTGCCATATCGGTTCGCAGATCTTCGACAAGCAGGCTTTCGCGCTTGCCGTCGACGTCGTGACCGATTACGTCGCAAAGCTCAAAGAAAGAGGGATCGTCGTCGACGAGCTCAATTTCGGCGGAGGTTTCGGCGTATATTACAGCGGAGACGACCCGAAATACGACGTGAACGAATATTGCGATTACGTCTCGCTTCTGACTTCTTCGCTCAAGACCGCGGTTGAGAAGAAAGGGATAAAAAAGCCGTTCTTTATGATTGAGCCGGGTCGTTCGATCGTCGGAGAAGCGGGCGTGACGCTCTATACCGTCGGAGCGATAAAGAATATCGAAGGTATAAGAAAATACGTCGCAATAGACGGCGGCATGACAGACAACATACGTCCCGCGCTTTACGACGCGAAGTATGACGCCGTGCTCGCCAACCGCGCGGACGAAAAGCCTTGCGAGGTCGTGTCCGTTGCGGGCAAGTGTTGCGAAAGCGGCGATATAATCCTCAAGGACGTAGCGCTTCCCGAGGCAAAACGCGGCGATATCGTCGCAGTATTCACGACAGGCGCATACAATTATTCGATGTCGAGCAATTACAACCGCAACTTCGTGCCGCCCGTCGTCTTCGTCAAGGACGGAAAGAGTGCATATGCGGTAAAACCGCAGACTTACGAAGATATCGTAAGGAACGACGTTTCTTTGGAGTATAAAGACTGATGCTTATATCGTTGATCCGAAATCTTCTGACCGCGGAAGACAAGAGGCTCGTTTTCGTAATGATCCTCGCGTATATTCCCGCGCTTCTCATTGCTATCGTCATGCACGAATTTTCGCACGGAATCGTTGCTTATTGGAACGGCGACGACACGGCGAAACTCGCGGGCAGACTCAACGTAAATCCGGTAAAACATTTCGATCCGATAGGCTTTCTGATGCTTGCGGTTATCGGATTCGGCTGGGCAAAACCGGTGCCGATCGACCCGAGAAGATTCAGAAATTACAAAAAAGGGATGATCACGGTCTCCCTTGCGGGCGTTATCTGCAACTTTCTGATAGCGTTTGTCGCGACGGGACTTTTCGCGCTTTACATTTATGCGACAAAGAGTGCAGTCATGACCATGGAGATGTATACCGCGGGATATTACGTTTTTTACTTTTTCGCGTATCTTCTCCAATATATCGTACTGATAAATCTGACGCTCATGGCGTTCAATCTGATACCTGTGTATCCGCTTGACGGGTTCCGCGTAGTCGAAACGCTTGTTAAACCCGACAACAGATATGTTGCGTTCAATTACAGATACGGCTCCTTTCTTCTTCTGGGATTGCTCGTGTTGAGCACGGTGCTGGGGTATATTTCGCCCTATCTCGACGTGTTCAGTCTGTATATGAATGCGATCGTAAACATGATGAATTCGATATTCAACGCGATCTTCGGATTGTAATAGGAGAACAATGGCAGGATTTTACGAGTATCACGCAAGCGACGTCGTCCCTCTTAAGTTAGCCGATTTCGAAGGCTCGCTCGATCTTTTGTGCACGCTTATAAAAGAGCAGAAGCTCGACATAATGACGTGCCGCATTTCCGACGTGACCGCGCAATATCTCGAATATATGGAGCAGATCGACACCGTCGATATGGATCTTGCCAGCGACTTTCTGTTGATGGCTGCGACTTTGCTTCAACTCAAATCGCGCGCCTTGCTTCCGCAGGAAGAAGAATATCAGGAGGACGAAGACGAGATCGATCCGCAGGAAGAGCTCCGCAGACAGCTTATTATCTACACGATGTTCAAGGAGCAGGCGGACAAGATGTCGGCGATCGAAGTCCTCAACCAATATTACCGCGAGCCGATGTATACCGACGAGGACGCGGATATAGTCATCAGGAGCTTCGATCTGAACAAACTGATAGACTCCTACGGTCAGGTCTTCCTGCGTTTTACGAAGGAAGAGCAGCAAATGGCGATAAAGAAGATCAAAAAGGACAAGTTTACCGTCAGCGAAAAGATTGCGCTCATATCCGACGTTTTGCAGGAGAAAAAAAGCGTGAAATTTTCGGATCTGTACAAGAAAGACGCCTCGAGAGTGGAGATAATAACTACGTTCCAGGCGCTTCTCGAGCTTATGAAAAAGCAATATCTCACTGCGACGCAGGAGAGTTTTTACGAGGACATCGTTCTTACGATAAACGAAGATATGGACGGCAAACCGCTCGACATCGGAGAGCTTACCAGGACGGAGGACAAATATGACGAATAATCTGATACATATAGTCGAGGCTATCATCTTTGCGGCGGGCGTGGCGATAAAGCGCTCCGACATACTTGCCAAATTGCCGCCCGAGGTCACGAGAAAGGAGCTGAACGACGCGATAAAGGGTCTTGAACAGAAATATCAGGATCCTTGCGGTATTGTGCTCATCTGCATAGGAGACAAAGTGCAGTTCGCTTCAAACAAGGAATACGGAGAGATAGTCGCTGCTGCGCTCAAACCCGTCAAAGAAAGAGAGCTTTCCCGCGCGCTTCTTGAAGTCATGGCGATAATCGCGTACAAACAGCCCGTGACGAGAGGCGAGATCGAAGACATAAGGGGCGGCAGGAGTGCGGACTATGCGATAACGACTCTTTTGAGAGTAGGACTTATCGAGGCACACGGCAGAAAGGATACGCCGGGCAGACCTATGCTTTATATAACGACCGATCAATTCCTCAAACGCTTCGGTTTGAGAAGTCTGGACGAATTGCCCGATTACAAGGAGATACTCGACAGGCTCGTTATTTACGGCAACTACAATCGTCCCAGCGAAGGATTGTACAGAGACGTCGATATTGCGGACAGCTTCGAGGAGGCGGAAGAACGCGAGAAGGCGCGCAAAGCGCGTGAGAGAGAGCTGGATTCTTATATCGACAGCACTCAAAGCCCCGATTTTCTCGAAGGAGAAGAGTTTACGTTTGTCGAAGCGGACGAGGATTACGAAAAGGACGCCGCGGCGGCGCGTGACGACGACGATGAGGACGACGAGGACGTTGCCGAAGTCGTCGCAGAGGAAGAAAACGCGTTTGACGACGAAGACGAAGAATAATTTGTATATTATACGATAAAAAAAGGACGGGAAAACCGTCCTTTTTTTATCAAACAAGATTCAATATTTTGCAAGAGTGTTTTTAAGATATTTCAAAAATGTTTCCGACGTTCTTGACAGTACTGCGGATTTTTTCCAGGCTACGTCGAGATGTGTTTCAAGTCTGGGTTCAAAAGGAATAAATTTCAGACCCGATTCAGATGACGTGCCGACTATTTTGTCTAGTCCTACTGCGTATCCGATGCCTTGTTTTACCATGAGCGACGCGTTGTAAAGCAGATTGTATGTCGCAACCACGTTCAATTTTTCGGGGGTTTTGTCGAACCACTCGGTTATCGCATTTTTCTTGAAGGAGTGAACGGAGAAGATAAGCGGCAGATCCTGCAGGTCTTTCGGTGTAACGAAGGATTTATTTGCAACGGGGGAGTCGTCTCTTGCAAGAATACCCCAGGTGTCTTTGAGGGGAAGTCTTAACGAGTTGTATTTTGTCAGATCAGACGGCTCGATAAGTATGCCGAAGTCAATTAGACCTTTGTCGAGTTTTTCGGTTACAGCGTCTGTATCTCCGCTGAAAAAGTCAAATTTAACGCGTGGATGATCGTCTTTCATGTCTTTAGCGGCTCTGGCGATAAGCTCTACTGCGTACGATTCTCCGCCGCCTATACTTACCGTGCCTGCGAGCTCTCCGTTGTCAGAGGAGATCTCATCTCTCGTTTTGCTTGCAAGTTCGGTTATTTCCTTGGCGCGTTTGTAGAGAAGTTTACCCGCGTCTGACAATTCAGTGTTTATATTGCCGCGTATCAGCAGTTTTTGCCCGAGTTCTTCTTCAAGTTTTTGCAGCTGTCGCGACAGATTGGGTTGGGTAATAAAGAGCTTTCGTGCCGCTTTGGAAATGCTGCCGCACTCAGCGACGGCGATAAAATAATTTAGTTCCCGTATTTCCATAGTCAATACCTTATAAAAGAAGTATTACTTTTATATCATATACTTTTTCGATATGCTTGTCAATTATGGCAGTCCATAAAATATAGGTATTTGACATGGCGATAGTATCAAAATATAATATAGTTGAGGTAAATTATATGAATAATAAACAATTTCTCGATTTTATAGAAAAGACTGACTATATCCCTGCGAGGAGCGGCGCTCATGTTAAAATGCACGAGCTTTCGGTGAGAGCTCAAAAAATAGTTGCAAAGCTGAACAACGGCGTGCATACTCCTGAAGAAACCGTTGCAATTTTTTCCGAATTGACAGACTCGGACGTTGACGGATCTTTCAGATGTTTTCCTCCGTTTTATACTGAGTGCGGCATAAATATCAGATTAGGCAAAAACGTATTTATCAATTCCGGATGTTGTTTTCAGGATCATGTAGGAATAGAGATCGGTGACGGAAGTCTTGTCGGGCATCAGGTAGTTATAGCTACACTCAATCATGCTCCGGATCCGTCAAAAAGAGCGGATATGATACCAAAACCCGTAAAGATAGGCAAAAACGTATGGATAGGCGCGCACGCAACAATACTTCCCGGCGTTACCGTCGGTGACAATGCCGTAGTAGCTGCCGGTGCGGTAGTTACAAAAGATGTTGCTGCAAATACGGTTGTTGCGGGAGTGCCTGCTAAAAAAATAAAGGAAATAAAGAATGATACGGAGGTAAAGAATGACTGAAAAAGTGCTTATCATTTCATCGTCGTCGAGAAAAAACGGCAATTCCGCAGCGCTTGCCGGGCAGTTTGCAAAAGGCGCCGCAGATGCTGGAAACGAAGTTGAGTTGATTTATGTCGAAGACATAAAACCCGAATTCTGCAAAGGATGTCTTTATTGTCAGACGCACGAAAACTGTATAATACGCGACAATATGAAAAACGTTCTCGCTCGGGTGCAAAACGCCGATGTGCTGGTATTTGCGACCCCCGTATATTATTATTCTGTATCCGGACAACTCAAGACTTTTCTCGACCGACTCAATCCGCTTTTTGTGAGAAAAAATCGTTTCAGAGACGTATATGTGATTGCGACGTGTGCGGACGGCGACGTCAGCGCTTTTGACGGGGTGATAAAAGCTATTGAGGGCTGGATCGAGTGTTTTGACGGAGTTGAATTGAAGGGCAAAATACTTTGCGGAAGCGTTACGGCTCCGGGAGATATAAACGGAAACGCAAAACTCGGAGAGGCTTATCGGGCAGGAAAAAACATTAATTAAGGAGTATTTATTATGCTGGGAGACTTTACTTATTGCAACCCTACAAGATTGCATTTTGGGAAAAACGCACTTGAACGTCTTGATGACGAACTTAAAAATTACGGTAAAAAGGTACTGCTCGTATACGGCGGTGGCTCAATAAAGAAAAACGGGATATACGACGACGTTGTAGCCATACTCCGAAAGTGCGGCAAAGAAACAGCAGAGGTTTCCGGAGTAATGCCCAATCCGACTTATGCGAAGCTGCTTGAAGGCGCAAAAGTCGCAAGAGATTTCGGAGCGGATCTGATACTTGCCGTAGGCGGCGGTTCTGTCTGCGATTACTGTAAGGGCGTTTCGGTTTCTGCTTATTGCGAAGAGGACGTCTGGGAAAAGTATTACGAGCGATTTGAAGAACCGGATTGCAAGATAATACCCGTAGGGTGCGTTCTTACGATGGTCGGCACCGGCAGCGAGATGAACGGCGGTTCGGTTATAACCAATACCCGAAAGAAAATGAAGGTCGGGCAGGTTTTCGGCGAAAAAGTTTTTCCGAAATTCGCGATACTCAATCCGGAATATACTTTTACTCTGTCAAAATACCAGATGACTGCGGGATTCTTCGATATAATGTCGCATATCATGGAGCAGTATTTTTCGGGCAGCGACGACAATACGTCCGACTATATAATGGAAGGACTTATGCGCTCTCTGATACACAGCTCGGGGATCGCCGTTAAAAATCCGCACGATTACGAGGCAAGGAGCAATATAATGTGGACTGCTTCGTGGGCACTGAACACGTTGGTGGCAATGGGCAAAACTACGGATTGGGAAGTGCATATGATCGGTCAGGCTATAAGTGCGCATACCGACGCGACTCACGGAATGACGCTTTCTGCCGTATCTTTGCCATATTATAAAACAATAATGAAATACGGGCTTGAGAAATTCAGACGATTTGCGATCTGCGTCTGGGATGTTGATCCTTGCGGCAAAACCGATGAAAAGATCGCACAAGAAGGACTCGACGCTATGGAGCGCTGGATGAAAGAGTTGAATCTCGTACTCAATGCAGAGCAACTCGGGGTCACTTTTGATATGCTTGAAGCCATTGCGGACAGCACGCTTATAATGGAAGGCGGCTATAAAGTGCTCGGGCGCGACGACGTAATAAAGATTCTCAAAGAAAGTATGAGATATGGACAGTAAAAAAGTCATAATTATTATAGCGACCGTAATTTTTGCTCTTGCTTCGTTATTGTTTTCTGCTTGCGACGACGCATTTTCAAAAGATGCAGCCGATGTTTCCGGCACGAGCGACGCCGAAGGCGACGAAACGCAAGATCCCGAAGCGGCAGAAGATGACAACGATCATTCCGAAGACGATAATGACGAGGGGGCACTTATGAATATTCAGTTTGTTGTCGGAGATAAGATTTTTGATGCGGTTTTATATAACGTCGACGCTTCGAAAGAGCTTTACTCAATGCTGCCGTTGACAATCGCCATGAGCGATATGCCGCACGAAAAATATTATTATCTTGATAGACATCTCACTTCAAACCCCGGAAAAGTGGGGTTTATTGAAGAAGGTGACGTAATGCTTTGGGGGAGCAATTGCCTCGTATTGTTTTACGAAAGTTTTTCGAGCAATTACAGTTATACGAAACTCGGAAAAATGCAAAGCAGTCAAGGTCTGTCGGAAGCATTGGGAAAAGGAAAAGTTACGATCACGGTAAGGCGTGCGTGATCTATAAGATCGGGAAAAGATAAATGCCTGTTCGGATTTACTTCGGGCAGGCATTTATTGTTCTGTAAGTTACATAAAACAAAAGCATTTACGCAAGATAAATATATGATTTGGGTGATCATTGCGTTGTCAACGGTATTAATTGCGTTTATCGTCGCGTTTCTGATTTGCGGGGTCAGGGCGATGGTGTATTTTGACCTCGAAAGCGCGACTTTCGTATGTGACATCTTTATTTTAAGAAGACTTCACGCCGTCAAATACAAGATTTTTGAATGTAACGGACGGCTTTACAGTCAGTTCAACGCAAGGGATCTGAAAGAAGTCGGTGCAAAAGATAAAAGCTCCAAACGAGTTGACGTCGATGAAGAGGATAACAAAGAAAAGTTGGCTAAAGAAGGGCTCTTGTCGTCGTTTGCCGATAAAATAAACGCATTTTCAGATCTGGCGGAAAACTTGCCGACGGTGAAACTGAAATTATTGCGTGCTTATCTGACCGTGGGCACCGGAGACAGCATGTCGACGTCTGTTGCAGTTTCAGCACTTTCGGCACTTATGGGAGTAGCTGTTGTTTCTCTCGGCGGAAAGATAAAGGCAAAAACTGCAGATATAGGCGTTTACCCGAATTTCAGATGGCAGAACACGGTTTTGAGCGTAAACGTCGACACGGGAGCTAGTTTATACAGCGTTTTGATAGCTCTGCTAAAAATATTAAAAACCGTAAAAGAGACGAAAGGGCAGAGTGCAAAAAGAGCAAAGAGCAAAATATGACAACAATATATGAGTATGATAATGTACACAATTTTAATTCGGAGGTGATCGGTTACGGACGGAGAAATGAACGAGCTCATCAGCGTTACGATGGACAACATCAAGAGCATGATGAACAGTGAAAACGTCGTCGGCAAACCTATAATGATGCCGGAAGGCAGCGTCGTGATCCCGATATCAAAAGTTACTGTAGGCTTTCTGACGGGCGGAGGACAGTATAACAATCAGTCGCAGAAAAATACTTTTCCGATACCGTTTGCGGGCGGAGGAGGCGGCGGGATCAATATCACGCCGATAGGCTTTCTCGTGTACGGAAACGACGACGCAAGTCTGATAAAAGTTGAGAAAAAGGAGAGTGCAGGCAAATGGGAGAACTTGATTTCTGCCGCGTTGAACGTGATAAAAGGCAAAAATTAAAGACTAAATTATTATTAATTAGCTCAATATTCATAATAATAATTATTCTATTAGCCGATATATGTCTCAAAATGCCAAAAATTTATGCTCAACAGACTGGTTCATCACAGATTGTTGTAGAAGCGGAAAGCGGCAGAGTTCTCCATGCTTACAACATGGATATGCCGCTTGAAATGGCAAGCACGACAAAGATTGTCACCGCAATCGTCGCCATAGAAAACGCGTCTCTTACAAAAGAAGTGACGATAACGAAGGAGATGGCGGGGATAGAAGGATCGTCGATATATCTGAAGGAGGGAGAGGTCTGGACTCTCGAAGAACTGCTCTACGGGCTCATGTTGCAGTCGGGCAACGATGCGGCGACCGCAATAGCGATTTCCGTCGGGGGCAACGAAAAAGGTTTCGTCGATATGATGAACGGGTTTGCAGAGCGACTCGGACTCAAAAATACTATGTTTGATAATCCTCACGGATTGCACTCCAAAAACCATTATACTTCGGCTTTCGATCTCGCGTCGGCAACCGCATACGCTTTCGGAAATCCCGTGTTCTCTCAAATTGTGTCTTCTAAATTTTTTGAGATACCGGAAAGAGGGAGTCGCTCTGCGAGGACTATATACAACAAAAACAAACTTCTTTCTTCGCTCGACGGCGCAAACGGAGTAAAGACGGGATACACTACCGATTCAGGCAGATGTTTCGTCGGTGCCGCGAAACGAGACGGAATGCAACTTGTCAGCGTTGTTCTCAACTGTTACGATATGTGGGAGAGGAGCAAATTTCTTCTCGAAAAAGCCTTCGACGAATACGGATATTACAAGATAGGCGATTCGGGCAGGACTCTCGAAGATTTCGAGATAGGCGGTGAAAACGTCGCATTGAGACTTGAAAAGGACATATTTTACCCGATGAAAGATGCCGAAACCGAGAATTTTTCATACGTTTTCGAGCCACTCGACAAATATCCGCAGTCTGTCAAAGCCGGAGACTGCGTCGGAAGGTTGAACGTATATGATGACAATCGCTTGATTTTTAGCCGAAAAATCATTACTATAAATGAGATAAAGCACAAAGGAGCGCTGCTTTCTCTGATGAATCTGGTCGGAGACTGGCAGGTGAATTCGGCAAATGGAGAGATTGAACAAATATTTGGCGTCGTGCGGAGCGGCTTCGAGGCGCGGCGCGGATAAACTTATCGGAGAAGGACGCGTCAAGGTCAACGGAAAAGTCGTCACGGAGCTGGGAACGAGCGTAAATCCCGCAAACGACAGCGTTACCGTTGACGGGATCAAAGTCAGACCCGTCGCTCAATATTCCTATATAATGTTGTACAAACCGAAAGGGTGCATTACTACCGTGAGCGACGAAAAGGGAAGAAAGACGGTATTCGACTATCTTACAGACCTAAATATTCCCCATCTCGTACCTGTCGGTAGGCTTGATTACGACACGGAAGGACTTCTGATCCTGACCAACGACGGCGATCTGACTTTTAGTCTGACCCATCCGAGTCACGAGGTCGAAAAGACCTATCTCGTAAAGGTTGAAGGAGAAATGCCCGAGCACAAGCTCGCGCAACTGCGCAAAGGCGTTATTGTCGACGGCGAAAAGACCAACAGGAGCAGGGTGAAACTCATCGAATACAAAGACGGCATTTCTCGTCTGCGCGTTACGATAACAGAAGGAAGGAACCGTCAGATAAGAAAGATGTTTGAAGCTGTCGAGAGAGAAGTCGTGTTTCTCAAGCGCATTGCTGTCGGAGAGCTCAAACTCGGAGGGCTCGGTCGAGGCGCTTACAGGTATCTTACCGACGAGGAGATCGCTTATCTTAAAAGTTTATAATATCAATACGTCTCCAATCAACGCTGCGGACAACCGCGGCGTTTTTTTTTTGCTGTAGATCCGCAATAAATAATATATCAATATTATATGTTGCATAATTGCGTTTACCATAGACATTTTCCGTCGGGTCCGTGAAGTGTGCGGATTTAATGCGCGAACAACATGGTTTTGAGTAAAAAATACTCATTTGTTGATGTTTAGAAAATAAAAAGAAACAAAAAAATCATAAAAACCATTACAAAACAGTAATGTTAAAAATTTGTCATACCGGTGTTTAATTTCGGTGAAAATCAGTTGATTTTTGGGGTATAAATATTTATAATGTGTAATGGTGTAAATTATTCTCAAGATAATTAAAACTTTATATATATTCTGGAGGGTTTAATATGGAGAACAGCAATCTTACGGTCAGCGCAAAAGCGATCGAGAAGGCTTGCTCTAAAGTCAAAGATTTTCTTGACGGCATCGTCGACAAAGGCAGTTTTGTTGAAACCGACGTTTTTGTTACCGGCAAGGGATTCGACGACGCGGCGAGCGCTCTCGGCGAAGGCGTTGTCACCGGTTATGCTACCGTAAACGGAAGCCCGTTCCACATATTCGCGCAAAACGCGGAAGTTCTCAAAGGCAGTCTCGGCAAAGCTCATGCGGACAAGATCGTCAGATGTATGCAGAGAGCGGTCAAGACCGGCACTCCTTTGATTTCCGTCATTGATTGCGCGGGAGCGAGAGTGGGCGAAGGCGTGAGCGTACTTGAAGGCTTTGCGAAGGTGCTTTCCGAAGCGGCTATCGTGAGCGGACAGGTACCTCATTTTTGTATAGTCAAAGGCAATGCCGTCGGCATGATGGCGTCGTTTGCGGCTATGGCGGATTTCGTATTCATGTCCGAAAGCGCGGTCATGTCGGTCAACTCGCCGATGTATCTTGCGTCCAAGGAAAAGGATTATCCCAAATTCGTCGATATGGTAGGCTACAAGGCACGCAAGAAGGGCAGCGATCTCGCGCAGTTCGTCTACAAGAACGAAGCGGATCTCAAAAAGCAGCTTGTAAAATTGACCGGCATACTTCTCGCGGCTGAAGAAGAAGAGTCCTCCGACGACCCCAACCGCGTAAGCACCGCGCTCAACAAGGAGTGCTCCGCAGTCGCGAAAGTAAAGGCTGTCGTCGACAACGGCGATTATGTCGAATATTGCGGCGAATACGCGCCCGAAGTCGTATGCGCTCTTGCAAAGATCAACGGAATAAGCGTGGGCATTACGGCTACCGACAGCAAGGTCGGTGACGGATATATGTCTCTTGCGGGAGTTGAAAAGCTCACCTCCTTCATCGAAAAGCTGGACGGTTTCGACATTCCGCTCGTGACCCTCGTCGACACCCTTGGCGTAAATCCGACTCTCGATGAAGAGATCGCAGGCGCGGCTAAAGTCACCGCAAATCTTATAGCTACCGTTGCAAACAGCTCCGTCGACAAGATCGGCGTGGCGTGCGGCAAGGCGATCGGATTCGGATACAGCGTGCTGATGAGCAAGGGCATTGGTTTCGACTATACGCTCGCTACGCAGAACGCGGAGATATCTCCGATAAACAACGACACCGCTGTAAACGCTCTGATGAGCGAGCAGCTCGGCAAGGCGAAAGACGTCGAAGCGACTAGAGCGAAACTTGCCGAAGAATACGCTAAAATACAGGCAAATCCGATGCTGGGCGCACAGGAAGGCTGGCTCGACAACGTCGTCGAAGCAAAGAATCTGCGTCCTTACATCGCGTCCGCGCTTATGATGCTGCTGGGTATTTGAGGAGCGTAGTATGAAGAAAAGATTGGCTTTGTTATCCGTAATACTCGTGCTGATGATAGTCGTGTCAGTCTTCCTTGCGGCGTGCGATCCTGCGGGCAATCCGGACGCACTCGGCATAAAGGACATGAACGTCGGAGAGAGGATAGTTACGGGTCTGCTTGTCTTCGTAATGGGACTCGGTATGGTCTTCGTCGTGCTTTATGTGCTGATCCTGATTATAAAAGCCATTGCGGCGCTTCAGAGTCTGCCGGCAAAGATCGCGGCTAAAAAGACCAAAAATGCTCCCGTTGCCGAACCGGCAAAGGAAATCCCCGCGCCCGTTGTTGCGGCAAGCGACGACGAAGACGAAGTGGTTGCGGCAATTACGGCGGCGATAGCGGCTTATTACGGCGCGCAGGCTGTCGAAACGAGCGATCTCCCGTTCAGGGTCCGCTCAATCAGAGAAATAAAATAATCGAGAGAGGATAATATATATGCGTAAATTCAACGTAACTGTAAACGGCAAGGCATACGCCGTGGAAATCGAAGAAGTAGGAGAGGTCGGCGCGGTCGTTCCCGCAGCTCCGGCTCCCGTTGTCAAAGCTGCTCCCGCTGTTCAGGCGGCAGCTCCCGCACCCGCACCCGCTGCGGCTCCCGCGGCAGGAAAGGGCGAACCCGTTACTTCGCAGATGCCGGGTCTTGTCAAGAAACTCTGCTTTGCAAACGGCGCAACCGTCAAGATGAACGAAACTGTCGTTATCCTCGAAGCGATGAAGATGGATACCCCCATCGTCGCTACCAAGGACGGCGTTATCACTTATTCCGTCAACGAAGGCGCAAACGTCGATACCGGCGCGGTACTCTGCACGATAGCGTAATACGGAGGCAAAACAATGGTCTTTTCATCTACAATTTTGTCGCTTGACCTTGTAGATTCCCTCCAGAACCTGTGGATGAGCACGGGCTTTATGACCTCGCTCACACCGCTTTGGCAAAATCTCGTCATGCTCGTAATTGCGTGCGTGCTGATTTATCTTGCGGTGTACAAGGAGTTCGAGCCCAACCTGCTCCTCGCGATAGGCTTCGGTATGTTCATTATCAATATACCGGGAACGTACAACGTGTTGTACGGCACGGCGGGATATACGTTTACGTCGGGCGGCGACCAGATTTATATGTTCTTCAATACCGGCAACGAGACGATAGTGGGTACGCTTCCTCAACTTGCCGAAAAATTGGGAATAGTTTTTGCCGACGGCATGACTGTCACGCAACAGCTCGACGCCGTTACCGCAAAGTTAGCGGAGACCTATCAGTACGCATACGCTTCGCCGCTTTCCGGCACGATAAACGAGCTCAACAGAATGCTGGGCATAGTTTATCAGACCACTGGCGACGTCGACGTCGTGAGCCTTTCTGCCAAACTTCAGGCTATATGCGATAAAGTAGCGCAATACGTCCCCGACTATTCGTACACACACGAAGTCGTTGCGGATCAGGGATTGTTCTATTATCTGTACAAAGGCGTAGAGTGGGTCATCTATCCGCCGCTCATATTCCTCGGCATCGGCGCTATGACGGACTTCGGTCCGCTTATCGCGAACCCCAAGAGCCTTATCCTCGGCGCGGCGGCGCAGCTCGGTATCTTCCTTACCTTCATCATCGCGATCAACATCGGATTTACGGGTGAGGAGGCTTCCGCAATCGCTATCATCGGCGGTGCGGACGGTCCTACCGCAATATACGTCACGACCAAACTCGCGGCGCACCTGCTCCCGTCGATCGCAGTCGCGGCATACTCGTATATGGCTCTGATAAAGGTCATTCAGCCTCCGATAATGAGACTCATGACGACGAAGAAAGAGAGATCGGTCATCATGGAACAGCTCCGACCCGTTTCCAAGACGGAAAAAGTCGCGTTCCCGATCATAGTCACTCTCATCGTCGGCGTTATACTTCCGAGCGCGGTTCCGCTCCTCGGTATGCTCATGCTCGGCAACCTGTTCAAGGAATCCGAAGTCGTTCCGAGACTTACCAACACGTCCAAGAACGAGCTTATCAACATCATCACGATACTTCTCGGCGTTCTCGTCGGCACCAAGGCGACCGCAGAAGTGTTTATGACGCTCGAAACGCTCAAGATCATCATAATCGGCGTGTTTGCGTTCGCGGGCGGTACAGCGGGCGGCTTGCTCCTCGGCAAAGTCCTTTACTGGGCGACCAAAGGAAAGGTCAATCCGCTCATCGGTTCTGCAGGCGTTTCCGCCGTACCTATGGCAGCGAGAATTTCTCACAACGTAGGTCAGGAAGAGAATCCGAGAAACTATCTGCTCATGCACGCTATGGGACCCAACGTCGCAGGCGTTATCGGCAGTGCGGTCGCGGCAGGCGTATTGCTCGCTCTGTTCGGCAAATAAGATTGAATCAAGAGGTAAAAATATATGGTTAAAATCACTGAAACTATACTGAGAGACGCTCACCAGTCGCAGGCTGCGACCCGTATGCGTCTGGACGAGATGCTTCCCGTCGCGTCCAAGCTCGACAAAGTGGGATATTATTCGATAGAGTGCTGGGGCGGCGCGACGTTCGACTCCTGCCTGCGCTTCCTCAACGAGGATCCGTGGGAGAGACTCCGTCAGCTCAAAAAGGCGATGCCCAACACCAAGCTGCAGATGCTTCTGCGCGGTCAGAATATCCTTGGTTACAAGCACTATGCCGATGACGTCGTCGACGAATTCGTAAAGATGTCCATCAAAAACGGCATCGATATCATCAGGATCTTCGACGCGCTCAACGATACGAGAAACATGAAGCAGGCGATGGACAGCTGCAAGAAATACGGCGGCATCTGCGAAGCGACGATCTCTTACACCACCAGCCCCGTTCATACCAACGAGTATTTCATCAATCTCGCAAAAGAGCTTGAGAAGATGGGCGCAGACGTGATCTGCATCAAGGATATGGCGGGTATTCTGCTGCCTTATACCGCTTACGAGCTCGTCAAAGGCATCAAGAAAGTCGTCAAAGTTCCCATACATCTGCACACGCATCAGACTTCTGGCACGGGCAATCTGACCTACCTCAAGGCTATCGAGGCGGGCGTCGACATCATCGACTGCGCGCTCTCCGCGATGGGCAACGGCACTTCGCAGCCGGCTACCGAGCCTATGGTTGCTGTTTTGCAGGGCACCGAATACGACACCGGTCTCGACCTCAAGGTTCTCAACGAGCTGTCTTCTTATTTCGACAAAGTCGCAGACAGACTCAAGAAGGACGGTTGGCTGACCGAAAAGTCTCTGAAGACCGACGTCCGCGCACTTATCTATCAGGTTCCGGGCGGCATGCTCTCCAACCTCGTCGGACAGCTCAAAAAGCTGGGCGCTATGGACAGATACGACGAAGTGCTCGCCGAAGTCCCCAACGTCAGAGCAGACCTCGGCTATCCGCCGCTCGTCACTCCGACCAGCCAGATCGTCGGCACACAGGCAGTGTTCAACATCATTAGCGGCGAGAGATACAAGATGGTCTCTGCGGAGACGAAAGACGTTTTGAGAGGAAAATACGGCAAGTTGCCCGCAGCTCCAAATCCAGACGTCGTAAAGAAGGTCCTCGGCGACGAAAAGCCGATCACCTGCCGTCCCGCAGATCTTATCAAGCCCGAGCTTGCAAGCTATCGCGAGGAGATCAAGGAATATATCGAGCAGGACGAGGACGTTTTGTCATACGCGCTCTTCCCGCAGGTCGCCGTCAACTTCTTCAAGTACCGTCAGGCTAATAAGTACAAAGTAGACAGCGAGATAGGAGATACCGCAAACGGTATCCAGCCCGTCTGATTTGTCCCGTATATAATATCCGCCGTGCCGCAAGGTACGGCGGTCTTTTTATGCGCGTCGATGCGTTTGTGCGCGTATATAAAAGTTTCGTTTGCAAATCGGACGTATTCGTGCAATAATATAGTTATGAAAATTTTACTCGTAAACGACGACGGACTCTATGCGAAAGGACTGCTGACGCTTGCGGAGAGGCTGTCCAAAGATCACAGCGTGACGATTGTCGCACCCGACAACGAGAGAAGCGGGAGCGGCAGAAGTCTTACGTTCCACAGCGCGCTCAATTACGTTCAGATGGCAATTTCAGAAGAATACGAAAGCTATATCCTCAACGGCACGCCCGCTGATTGCACGAAGTTCGGCATCGACACCGTACTCAAAGGAGAAAAACCCGACGTCGTGATAAGCGGCATAAACAACACCTGCAATATCGGAACTGACATTGCTTACTCGGGCACCGTCAACGCCGCGATAGAAGCGTGTATGCACGACGTGTACGGGATCGCCGTTTCTTACGATTGCGACGACAGCGACTATACTTATGTCGCAGACTTCGTCGCGCGCAATCTCGAATTTCTTATCGGACTTCTTCCGACGGACAAAAACACGGTTTTCAATATCAATTTTCCTTGCGTTCCGCCTCGTCTGAAAGGAGTCAGGTTTTCTACAACGGGAAACAGAAAATATCACGACGAATATCAGTTTGTCGAAGGAAAAGGATATTTCATTACGGGTTATCCCGTAGGAGACGACGATAACGAAGAGAATACCGACGTTGTCCTCAACGGACGCGGTTATGCGACCGTTTCTCCGGTCAGACTCAACTTCAACGACGACGAGCTCTATCGGGCGGTAAAGGAGCTGAAACTGTGAAGGCGGTGGTCATCGGCGCGGGTGCGTCGGGTCTCATGTGCGCGGGAGGTCTCGCAGAAGCGGGGCACGAAGTAGTTGTTATCGAAAAAAACGACAGACCCGGCAAAAAGCTGTTCATTACAGGCAAAGGCAGATGCAATCTGACAAACGCGTGCGACGTCAGGACTTTTCTCGACAACGTCGTGACGAACCGCAAATTTCTGACATCGGCTATATACGGTTTTACTCCCGCAGACTGCATGGAGTTTTTCGAGAAACTCGGCGTAAGGCTCAAAGTCGAAAGAGGAGACAGGGTTTTCCCCGTATCGGACAAGTCGGGAGACATAGTCAAAGCGCTCGAAAAATACGCTCTTTCAAACGGCGCGGAGATCAGATATTGCGAAAGCGCGAAAGATATAAAGTGCGATCAGGGCAGAGTCTCTGCAGTCGCGACTGACAAAGACGTCTATCCATGCGACGTTGTCGTCATTGCCTGCGGCGGCGTGACTTATCCCGTCACGGGCAGTACGGGAGACGGCTACCGTCTCGCGAAAAAACTCGGGCACAGGATCGTCGCTCCTTCGGCGGCGCTCGTTCCTTTGCTTGCAAAAGGAGTAGATGGATTGCAGGGACTGTCTCTCAAAAACGTCAGTGCGGAAGTCGTCGCAGACGAAAAGTCAGTCGCTTCGCAATTCGGCGAAATGCTGTTTACGCACAACGGGGTGAGCGGTCCTATCATACTTACGCTGTCATCGCTCGTCGGCGCTTATTGCGACGAAAAAGGCGCGTTTGTAAAAACAGCGTTTCTGAAAGTCGATCTCAAACCCGCGCTCGATCGCGATACTCTCGACGCGAGGATATTGAGGGAGATAAATTCAACTCCCAAAGTTTCGGCAAAGACGTTGTTGTATACGCTTATGCCGAGAGCGCTTGCGCCTGTCGTCCTCGCACAGTGCGACATCAGAGAGGACGTCAAGGCGTGCGAGATCTCAAAAAAGCAGAGAGAAAGTCTCGTAAGCGCGGTAAAGGGGCTGAAATTTCCTCTCACAGGCAAGGACAAGATCGAATTCGGCATAGTAACGCAAGGCGGCGTCGACGTGTCGCAGATCAACCCGAAAGATATGCAAAGCAGGACGGTTGCCGGGCTTTATATCGTCGGAGAGACTCTCGATGTTGACGCTTTTACGGGCGGATTCAATCTTCAGATAGCGTTTTGCACTGCGCGCGCGGTGGTCAGGGCGTTGTCGTAACAGGAAAATTTTACTTGATATTTCAAATAATATAGGATAAACTGAAAACAGCGGTATTTGCCGCATAAATATATATTTGGGAGGCGAAAATGCTCAATATCGCCATCGACGGCCCTTCCGGAGCAGGAAAGAGCACGATAAGCAAATTGCTTGCAAAAAAACTCGGCATAATATATCTCGATACGGGCGCAATGTACCGCGCAGTGGCGCTTTACGTTCACCGCAAGGGTATTGACGTAAACGACAGAGAAAAGGTCGTTCCTTTGCTTGACGAGATCACGATAGAATTTCGCGGCGATGGAGACGAAAAGAAGATATATCTGAACGGTGAGGACGTCTCGTTTGCGATCAGGGAACACAGCGTTTCCAAAATGGCGTCCGACGTCTCGAAGATCAGGGAAGTCCGTCTCTTTCTCGTCGAACAACAGCGCGCTATCGCGAAAAAAAACGACGTCGTACTCGACGGCAGAGACATCACGAGTTTCGTGCTTCCCGACAGTAAATACAAATTCTTTCTGACCGCAACGGCGGAGGAAAGGGCGAGAAGAAGGTACGAAGAGCTGAAAGCCAAAGGTTCGGACATTTCATACGAAACGGTGCTCGCAGACGTAAACGACCGCGACTACAACGATACTCACAGGGATTTTGCTCCGCTCGTGCAGACAGAAGATTCCGTCCTGATAGACAGCACGGATTTGACGACGGACGAAGTTATAGAGGTTATTTTGCGCTATGTCAACACACACTAATACAGACGCTCCGGCAGTCAAAAAGGAAAAGAAACCGGGACTTTTTTACAGGTTTCTGGGCGCTATCGGCAAATTTCTGATGAGAATCGTCTGGTGGCCGACAAAGATCTATTACAAGGAAAAATTCCCGAAAGATCAAAAGGTCATCTGCATTTGCAATCACTATGCGATAGAGGACGCCTGCGCCATATACAACCAGCTGTTCGGGTTCAAAGGCAGGATAGTCGTGAAGTCCGAGGCGATGGACGACAGCTTTGTCGGCAACTTTCTCACCGCGCTTTGCAATGCGATAAGCGTGCGCAGAGGAGAGTCGGACATCAAGGCGATAAAAGAGATGATGAAGGAGTTGTCCGCAGGCGGGAAAATATTGATTTTCCCGGAAGGTACACGCAACAAGTCAGGAAATTTCAAGGAGCTTATGCCTTTTAAGGACGGACCCGTCACCATTGCGATAAAAACAAAGACGGTCATCGTACCCACGCTTTATTACAAGCCTTTGAAACCGTTCGGATTCAGAAAAAACAGACTGATTGTCGGAGATCCGATCGATTTGTCCGCTTATTATGGCAAGCAGATACACGAGATTAAGGACGAAGCGGGGCAGCTTGTCTTCGACAAGATGAAGGAATTGCGCGTTCAGATCGACGATATCGTCGAAAATTACGGCGGCAATCTGGAAAAGTACGAACAGGCGCAACTTGCTCTCGAAGCGCCTTCGGCAGAGCCGGTGAAAACAGACGCAAAGGCGGAATGAACCGGACGGTCGCAACGGGCGACCGAAACGCGTGCCTCACCGATATACATAATTCAAGGCGGTGGTATATGGCACAAAATGAAAAAGATACTCCGGGTATATTTTTTCGTGTAATGGGCGCCTTCGGGCGCTTTCTTATGCGCGTAGTCTGGTGGTCAACGAAGATATATTACAAAGAAAAGTTCCCTTCGAGAGGCAACGTCGTCTGCGTGTGCAATCACTATTCCGCGATTGACGCCAACGCGATATACAGCAGACTTTTCCGTTTCAGGGGCAGGATCGCAGTCAAGGCTGAAGCCTTGAAAAACAAGTTTGTCGAAAAAGGTATGAAAGCTCTTTGTCGGGCGATCGGAGTAAGGAGAGACGAGTCCGACGTCGGCGCGGTAAAGAGTATGCTCGATGAGCTGAAAAAAGGCGGAAGACTGTTGATATTTCCCGAGGGGAAATGCAATAAAAAAAGAAATTTCAAAGAACTTCTTCCTTTCAAGGACGGACCTTCGGCTGTCGCGGTAAAGTCGGGCGCAACCATAGTACCGACGATATATTACAGACCTCTGCGGCCGTTCGGGTTCAGGAAAAACCGACTCCTCGTCGGAGACCCGATCGATTTATCGGGTTTCGATGGCAGAAAGGTGCACGAGGTCAAAGGCGAGATCACAGACCTGATCAGACTGCGAATGAAAGAGATGAGAAGGCAGATCGACGAGATTGTCGAAAAATACAACGGCAGTCTGAAAAAATACGAACGGGCAAAAGAACGGGATAAATCAGTGTTCGGAGAGAGCAAATGAGAGTATTTATTGCGAAAAACGCAGGTTTTTGTTTCGGCGTGAGAAACGCCGTCGAAACCGCTTTCAACGTAAAGGGAAAGGCGTGCACGTTCGGTGAACTGATACACAACGGATACGTCAACGAAAAGCTCCGCCAAAAAGGCATAAACGCGATAGACGATCTTTCTCAATACGACGGCGGGACGGTGATCATCCGCTCTCACGGCGTGCCGCAGAAAATCGAGGACGAACTCAAAGAAAAAGACATTCCTTATATCGACGCCACTTGTCCCTTTGTCAAGAAAATACACAATATTGTCGCCAGATATCATGCATTGGGATACCGGATCGCGATAATAGGCGCAAAAAGCCATCCCGAGGTTGTCGGGATCAACAGCAGATGCGATAATACCGCGTTTATCGTGGACAGCGTAGACGACGTAAAAGCGCTTCCCGCAGACGAAAAGCTGTGCGTGGTGGTGCAGACGACGTACAGCGAAAACAAGTACGATATTTTATTAAAAAGTATTGAAAACCGCTGTAAAACAGTTGAAAAATTCAGGACGATTTGCTATACTAC
>CALWRI010000005.1 GCA_944383905.1 uncultured Christensenellaceae bacterium | reverse complement strand
TACTTCGGCAGAAACGATTTCAAGGCGATAGACAAAAACGATGTCGTGCAGTCCGTCCGCTATCTGCTCAAATACATGGAAAAGAGCGGCGAACGGCTTGTATACGGCGGAGATCTGCCGACCTATTTCAAGTCGGACGTTATGGACGAGGATATTATCTGCCATACAGGCATAGACGACAGAAAAGCCTTGTTATTCGATGACTTTAACTGTTGGGACGATGGGTGCCTTATAGGCAAAGTAAGTCCCGAAACCATATCGCAGTTGCCGAAATGCAACTGAATCATTTTGTCTTTCGGCTTGCGGAGCGTAAACGAAACCGCCCTTTTATGCAAGGGTAAAGTGCATTGCTTTTCGCAACCCTTGCATAAAAGGAGAATGCGATATAAGAAATAAACTTTACAATGCGTTTCCGTTTGTCCGCCCCTTGTCGAAAGACGAAAAATACATTTTCAAAGGAGATTAAAAATTATGAAAACAGGAGTTATCTATTGCCGCTATTCCTCGGATAGCCAAACCGAGCAAAGCATTGAGGGACAGTTGCGCGTATGCAATGAGTACGCAAAGTCCAATGACATTGTAATCTTAGACACCTACATTGACCGAGCAATGACGGGAACAAACGACAACCGCCCCGATTTTCAGCGTATGATTAAAGACAGCGCAAAAAAATCTTTCGATGTTGTGCTTGTTTACAAATTCGACCGTTTCAGCCGTAATAAATATGAAACGGCGATACACAAGAAAACACTGAAAGACAACGGAGTTAAGGTTATATCCGCTATGGAGTATATCCCCGACAGTCCCGAGGCAATCATACTCGAAAGTATGCTCGAAGGCTATGCAGAATATTACAGCGCAGAACTTTCGCAAAAGGTAAAACGCGGTATGCGTGAAACGCGCAGTAAAGGCAATTTCACAGGCGGCTTTATTATTTACGGCTACAAAGTGGAAAATCATAAAGTCGTTATTGACGAAGAAAAAGCCGAAACAGTGAAATATATTTTTGAGCAATATGCAATAGGCGTGTATGTAAAAGATATTATAAAGGCGTTGACCGCAAAAGGCATTTATAATCGCGGTAAGCCTTTCGCGCGAAATACCGTTTACAACATACTCAAAAACGAAAAATACGCAGGGATATACAGATATAATGGCGAAGTGTTCACCAATATTTATCCGCAAATCGTACCGCAGGAAACATACGATATTGTCCGCAACAAGATAGACAGCAATCATTACGGAAAACGCAGTACCGAAGTTGTATATTTATTGCGCCATAAAATGAAATGCGGCTATTGCGGCAGTCCCGTAAGCGCGGAGTGTGGTACGGCAAAGAACGGCGAGCGAAAACGCTATTACAAGTGTTTGGGGCGTAAGAACGGCAACGGCTGCAAAAAGTCCCAAGCAAGAAAGGAAGTCCTTGAAAATTACGTACTTGAAAATATCATAACGCAGTTAAGCAACAATATGGACTATATCATCAGCGAATTAATGACAATACAGGAGAATTACATAAAAGCCAATTCGGCATTGACGAGATTAGTTAAAGAACAACGCGCTACGGAAAATTCCATAAACAATATTATGACCGCTATTGAAAACGGCGGCACGAGCAACACTGCGATGAAACGCTTGCGAGAACTCGAAGAGAAAAATGCGGAACTCGAAAAACAGATACGCATAGAGCAATCTCATTCGGCGTTCAAACTCGACAGAAAAGAAATTACAGACTTTTACAAATTCGCGTTGGAGCAGGAACCGAAAATGCTGATAAACCTGCTCGTCAAAGAAATACGGTTGTTCGACGATAAAATGATAATCGTCTACAACGCCCCGAGAACGATAAGCCTTGACGAAAGTCAGGGCTTTTCCTTTTATACGGACAACGTGCCGTACCCGATATATATTCAGAACGTACAAGAGCCGAGAATGACAGACTTTCAATTGATAATGCGCATATAAAGCGCGGACTATTTATTCCACGTTCCGCTTGACGCGAGCCTCTGCGGCGTATGGTATTTAGGCAAAGAGCCAAGACCAAACGCCCCAAGGGGCTTTTTGTTTGCCGTTGGCAAATAGCCTACCATACGCCTTTCTCACGTCAAGCGGCTTTCGCGGCATAAACCGTCCGCTTGTATGCGATTGACCAAATATCAATACAAACGGCTACAAGCCGATATAGGCGGTTTGATGACGTTATATGCAATAATAAAAGCGGAAAAGCATAAAGAAAAAGAACCTAAACCGAGGGTTCGATTTAGGTTCTTACTGGCGGAGGCGGAGGGATTCGAACCCCCGTGGGCTTTCACCCAAACGGTTTTCAAGACCGCCTCGTTATGACCGCTTCGATACGCCTCCACGCCTGATATATTTAGTTTTTTATTCCTCGCGGGCTTGCGCCCAAACGGTTTTTGGTCACCTCGCTATAAACAAGCCTTGATTCCGTTTTTTGAGTATAACATAAAAAATCGGACGCAGTCAATGATATTCAACAACTCCTCCGTCGTTTTACGATATTTGATCAAAGCTTACGATCCTGACTTTTGCCGTTGATTTTTATATGGCAATTAAAAAATGATCGAAAAAAGGCAAAAAAATAACAATGCTTCTATTGCATTGTCCTCTTGTGTCCGCAGGTATCAGAAAGTCATTCTGATGTAGATGCCGTACTTGCGAACGTACTCTACGAAAGTGCGCCATATCGACCTCATAGCAGTCACCTCCTTTATTTAGTTGTCCGTCCGAAAAACCACTCTTTCGGATTCGCCCACAGTATATATTCGCAAAGACAGTTTGTCAAGAGTTTTGACGGGGCTTTTGCAACTTTTTTTACGACGTAAACAACTTTTGCCTTCCCGTAACGTCAGAAGGTTTTATATGCGCAAAATTTCGGATCGGTCCGACTTTCTTTACGGCACTATTTCGAGCCAATACCCGTCGGGATCGGAAATGAAATATATGCCCATCTCCGCATTTTCATAACAGATACACCCCATATCGCGATGAAGCGCGTGCGCCTTTTCGAAATCGTCTGCGCGAAAAGCGAGATGAAACTCGTTGTCGCCGAGATCGTACTTTCTGTCAAAGTCGCGAAGATGAGTCAGTTCGAGCTGAAAACCGCCGTCTTCGCTTTGAAGATAAACAATGATAAACGAGCCGTCGTCCGCGTTTATCCTGCGCACCTCTTTGAGCCCGAGCGCCTTACCGTAAAAATCTATCGAACGCGCAAGATCGCGCACGTTGTAATTCTCATGTACGGGTCTGAATTTCATAAAGCTGTCCTCCTTGTTCATTATATCCGCGATATAAAAATTTCTCAAGCGCACAGCGCACTTTACCGACATTGTTGCCATAAAACGCCTGACATAGTATAATTATATACGGTTCAACCGTCAGTTGGATAAAATTCAACCGACGGTTTGACGTTTTCTACCTTTGGTATGTGGATTCCGCCCTTTATCGGTGATATGATGAAATCACAAAAGGGACGCAAGTCAAAGGAGGAACGAAAATGCAATCGACAAAATTTATGAACTTCGGAGAAAGGCTGATTTATTACCGCTCCGCAAACGCAACGGCAGTCGACGTAAAATACTGTCATTCAAGAACGCTGATATACGGGTTTACGCATGCAGCGGCAATCTGAACGCAAACAAACATCAAAAATTAAAAGGAGAATAAATATATGAACAACATCGACAATAAAACACTCGGTCAAAGGATAGCTTATTACCGCAAAGCGCGCAATATAACTCAAGAAGAACTCGGCGAAAAGTGCGGCGTTTCTTCTCAGGCAGTAAGCAAATGGGAAAACGACCTCTCCGCACCCGACATCACTCTGCTCGGTACACTTGCGGGACTGTTTGGCATAACCACGGACGAACTGCTCGGACTAAAACAGCAAAACGCTACTGCAGTAAATCCCGAAACGCTGAATCCCGACAAACTCCTGCTAAAGATCCAGGTAGAGAGCTCGGACAACGACACAGTCAAAGTCAACATCCCCTATAAACTCGGCAAAGCCTTTCTGACATCGGGAATCTCTATGGGAAACAAGAGCGAATCGGTATTGCAGAACGTCGACTTCGACCAGATAGACGAAATGGTAAAGATGGGACTTCTCGGCACGATCGTAGACATTAAAAGCAAAGACGGCGACACAGTAAAAATAATTGTTGAGCAACTCTGACGATATGAAGATATTTGTAAACAACGACAAAAAAATAAAGCTGTATCTCCCTACCCGAATCGCAGCATGGGGGATAGTAAAATACGTCATGAAAGATGACGACTCGCACAAAAAGCCGTCCGTAGGCGAACTTGCCAGAGAGCTGAAAAAGGCGCGCAAAAACTTCGGAAAACTGAAGTTGGTAGAAGTGAAAAACAAAGAAGGCAAAACGATAGTCGAAATAACGCTTTGAAAAATCCGCGACGGATTCGTCGCGGATTTTCGTACCCGTGTTGATAAACAGTATAAAAACATATTCAGGGAAACAGAACTTTCCTGACCCTGTACATTATCGATTCAAGAAGTCTGATGTCGGCAAGCGATCCGCTGCCGGCATTTTCTCTTGCAAACGTCAAGGCGTCCCACCAGCCTGTGAGTTCTTCTTTATCGGCGTTGTTCCAATCGAGTTTCGCACTCTCGAATATCCCTTTTATGTATACGGGGACAAGTTCTTGTCTGACTTTTGCAGCTCTGCGGAGAGCAGATAATTTCTTGAGCGAAAACTCTATCTCGAACCTGCCGTTGTCCTGCTCGAATACCGACATCATTTTGAGAAGCCGAGCGGTGTCCTCGTCTATTGGATTGTCTTTGACGATCGCGTCGGCAACTGCCTTTTCCCACTCTTCTCCGCCCCGCGCATAGATTTTGAGTCCCTCGTATCCCGCAATACTCTTCGGCACAGCCTTACCCTGCGGCACGATAAGCGAAACGGGTAGCCCTATCCCTGCGGCAAGTTCAGCCATACGGACAGTACCGTCGCTGTTTTCTCCTATGATTATCACCGCGCCGTCGCTGTAATCGAGCGAGACGCTCACGTCTTCTTCGCGCAGCACTTCTTCACAGATATAAGAGTCGGTAAAACAAGTCCTGCCTGCCGACTGCAACGCCCTGACGAACTTCGCCGCGCCGTCGTAATCGTCGAACGGAAAAGCCACATAAAAATCAAATCTCGGCATATCCGTCTCCTCCCCCGGTTTTTTACCATTATACCATAGACGGAAACGCATTTCAAGACTGCCGTTATTATCGCTTTTTCGCCTTTTCGGACGCTTTCAACCCGTTTTTTTTACTCTTCCTGTCCCAATTCCTCGCTACAGCGGAAAACGCGCGGACATATCGCTGTCCGCGCGCCGTGCGCATATCTTATTCAATTGCCGCCGAGCCAAAGCGGTTTGCCTTCACATAAGCAATTCGCCTTCGTCGCTGTCTATTACCTGAAGCACCCTGACGTCCTGACCCGTCGCCGCGTCGACATAGACGAAAAACCCGTAGCCGTCCACCGTACCGTAAACCTCGTAAGTCAGTCTCTCGCCGCCGGCATTGAGCGGGATTACCGCAAGCCTGACGCTCTCAACCGTCATTTCTCCGTAACCGACCGCAAGCGCTTCTTCCTCCGTCACCGCAACGACGTAATCGCCGTCGCGTTCGGTATGATTGTACAGATATTCTCTGCCTTCGTACCCCGTTATCTTGCCCGTCTCGAGCGAAACCTTGATCTTCACCATATCGGGATAGAATATTATCCCGTCCTGCTCGTAACACAGATTGACGTAAAGCTCGCTGTCCGTCACGCAGGACCAGACCGCCTTCATCCCGACGAGTCCCGTCTTTTTGCAGTACTGCACGGCGAGTTCGACGCCCTGCTCCTTGGTGAACGCGGGAGACGACACAGTATCGTTGACGTCGAGCATCACGAGCTTGCCGCCCTTCTTGCTCAACAGCGCGTTCCCCGACGCCTTGCCCGATCTGAAAGTATAGGAATAGCATTGCAGAACACCGTCCAGCTCTCCCTGAAACGAGACACTCGCGTTTTCGTAATCGGTCAGATATGTGTTTTTCAATATCTCCTTGCCCTCGTTTTCGTCTATCTCCTCTCCTTCGAGAGCAACGGGATCGGGATCTTCGAGCCCGTCGCTGAAAGGTCCGTCGTAAATAAGCGCGGGATATTCGATCGCGCCGTCCGCAATATCCGAGGCAATCGACGCGAATTCGTCGTCCTTCTTGCCGAAGTCCGCGAACGAATACTCTCCCGAGGAGATCTTGTCCGAAAGAGAATTGAGTTTTACCCCGAGAGAATACGTCGCCTCGTACAGCTTGGAAAGAGTCGAATAATCGGTCTCGGAAAGGCTCTCATCGCCATCAAGTTTGCGCAATAAATAGAGACTGTAATCTCCGACCTGGTTGCAGAACTTGACCGTTCCCTGCATATCCGCGCCCGCAACGCTCAAAGCGGTCAGGCACTGCTCCGCCACTTCGGCATCGATCGCCGTTTTCGTCAACAACTCGGATTGCAGCGCGGGCGTTCTCACGACCCTCATCTTTCCCAGATTGTTTTCGATTTGCAAAAGGCTGTCCGTAAGAGTGTAATATGAAGACAGATACGCGTTTTCTCTGTTCACGGCAAGTCCGTTTCTGTCATCCGTGACGCTGCCCAGCAACACACCCAGCGTTATCACCGCAATCGCGAGCAACGCCACTGCGGCTATCAGGGCATATAATACGATCTTTTTGACGCTCATCCTTTCTTTTAGTGTATTAGAATCCATATCCACCTCTCATATCGCGAATTTGTGCTTGCCGATCGTTATCATCACTTTGCGCGACCATATCCACGAACTCGTGGCTGTCGCAGGATTGTAATAATAGATGCAGCCGTTGGTCGGATCCCAGCCGTTCATAGCGTCGCGCGCGGCGTTGTAAGCAGTCTGATTCGGCTCCAGATTCATCTGCCCGTCGATGACCGCGGTAAACGCGTAAGGCTGATAAATAACGCCGGAGATCGTATTGGGGAAGCTGCTGCTCTTCACCCTGTTGAGCACCACGGCGCCCACGGCTACCTGCCCCATATAAGGCTCTCCTCTCGCTTCGGCGTGTATGCACTTGGCGAGAAGATAGACGTCCTGCGACGAATAGCTGCTGTTTGAGCTGGACGACGAAGAAAGCGTCATGCCGAGCGCCGCCGCCGTCTTTGCTCCCACTATACCGTCCACGACGAGACCGTTCTTTTGCTGAAAGCGCTTGACCGCAGCCTGCGTCTTCGAGCCGAATATCCCGTCCACCGTGCCCGTGTCGTATCCCCAGTTGTTGAGTTTCGTCTGAAGCGTCTTGACCTGCGATCCGCTCGAACCGACTTTCAGCACCGCGCTTTCCTGCGTCTCGGACGCGTCCGTGCCGCCGTATAAAAATATCGGCAAGGCTATCACCGCGAGTACGAGCGCGGCGCACAGCACTCTGACTGCTTTTGTCTTGTTCATAACCCTCCTGTCAGCCGAACAGCTTTTCAAACCATTCGACTATAAGCGATTTGTATGTAACATCTTCTCCCTCTCCGTCCGCGACGAAACAGAGAGGCGGAAACACGACGCACCACCAATTGTCGCCTTCTCCGCTGCCGAGATCGACGATGAGCGCGTCGTATACGCCGCTTTCCAGGGTCAGATCTCCGTACGTTCTCGTGGGGAATTGTTCGTCACATAACCTTGCCTTCGCGCCGTAATAAAAACCGTTTTCGCGGAGCACGCGCTCGCTCGTCTCGTCAATGAGCCAAAGATTTTCCGAAATTGTCTCTTCTGCCTGTTCTTTGGATCTCGCACCCGAGACAAGAGGCGTAAGCGCTTCGACGACCGCCGCCTTGACCTCATATTTCACACTCTGGTCGGCGTCCGAATTGCTGTTTGCCCTGATATGTATCCTCAGATAATCCGCGTTTACTTCTTTTTCTTCTTCGTTGCCCGCAAATACGTTGATCGCAATAAAAAGCGCCGCAAGCGCCGCTATCAGAATAAAAACTTTTTTCATGCCTTTGTCCTCCGCGAGAGATTATTGACAGCTTTGCGCCGTTTATTCCTGCCCTTCGGCGTGCAAACGTCATTCCTTTTGCGGATCTGCTTTTCAAAGCGCGTATCGTAATTGTTAAGAAAAAAACGCGGGCGAAATGCCAGCGTTATCAAACCGAAATACCGGAACTGTCGGGATAAATGTCCCCGAAAATAATAATCCCGCCTTTCGGCGGGAGCGGTTTCAGATCTCCTCTATGCCCGCGGGAACCGTCTTTACCAGACGGGCGAACGCGCAGTCGGCAAACTTCTCTTTGAGCAGTTTTTCGTTCTCCCCGTCGTTGACGACGGAAAAAACCGCGCTTCCGCTCCCCGTCATGCAGGCGTTGCCGTACAGCTGCGAAAGCCTGCGCTTCACCTCGTTTATCGAAGAGCAAAGCCTTGTCGCGGAGCGTTCAAGCACATTGTAAAATTTTTCTCCTCTCAACACGGCGTCCACGCCGAGTCCTTTGACGGGATGCTCGTCGTAACCCCTGTATACGTCCGCAGTTGACGCCCCGATTTCTTTCTGAACGAGCGCGAGCGTAAAATCCGCATCTCCGAGCGGGGTTATCTTTTCCCCCTCTCCGCGCAGTCTGCAATATCCGCCGCGCATCATATAGGCGACGTCGCTTCCGACTTTCACGCACAGCTTTTCCGCGACCGCTACGTCTATTAGACCCAGCCTTGTCGCCGCGTAAAACACGGCGCTTGCGTCTGCGGACGAGCCCCCGAGACCCGCTCCCGTCGGAATACCTTTTTTAATATCGACGTCGAGAGATACGCCCGAAGCCTCCAAAACGCAAAGAGCGGCGCGGAAAGCGGTGTTTTCTTTGCCCGCCCGCGCGCCGTCCATGGTCACGTTTATATCGTCAAAGACACGCACCCTCACTTCGTCGAACGGCTCGACGGAACAGCAAAGCATATCAAGATCGTGATACCCTCTGCCGTTCACCCCCGTGATCTCGAGAGTGAGATTTACCTTTGCGTGCACTCTGACCTTTATTTCGTCCATAAGATAATTATATCACACGGCAACCTCTCTGTAAACCACTACGTTTTCGCCCGCCGCTATCTCCTCTCCGAGAGAGGGATTCTGCGCGACTATCTCCTCGGGCGGAACGCCGAGTTTTTTTGCGACGTTCCAAAGAGTGTCTCCCTGCTTGGCGTAATATATGCTGACCGCGTCTTCGCACGGGGCGACGTCCTCTCCCTCTTCCGCACCGTCGACGGCTTCTATGAAGCAAGTCTCATCCGAGTCCGCAAAGGCGCAGACCGTCGCGGAGACTTCGATCTCGCTGTCGCGCTTGACCTTTGCGCTGACGTCGCAGGCGTAAACCCCGATCGCAGCCCCTTCTCCTACCCCCTCGAGAAAGGTGGAATAGGGCAGATCGACGCAGACGCTCTTGTAATCCTCGTTGTCGTCGCGGTACACGACGCAAACTTCGAGCACGCCGTCCGCGACTATTCCGTCGCCGTCGAAAGTAGCGGAAGCTATCTCGTTTTCGTTTCGGAACGCGGCTACGATCTTGTTTATCCCTATGCCGTCCGCACCTGTATCCACGCTCCCGCTTATCCTCTCTCTCGTGCGCACCGTATTGGCGTATCTATCGTAAGACCTACACAGGTGCGATAATTTGAGTTCTTTCGTCGGGCAATATGCGTCCGTGACAAGCTGTGCCGACGACGACGAAAACACGAGAGCGCGCAACTCCGTCGTCACGTTTATGTCAAACACGTTGTCGTTTGCCGAACCGCCTATCGTGAGCTTTGAATCCTTAACTTCCGCCGTCACGAGGCTAACGACGTCCTCTCCCGTTTCCAGCTTCTGCACAAAGGGTATCGTCGTGTTTTTCTGCACGGCTTTTCCGTCGCTGCGATAGACCACGCTGACGCAGACTTCTCCTTCGACGAGAGTGCCGGCGCCGTCGTTCTTCACGTTCGTCACGGTCGCGGATGAGTCGAACGCAAGCACCTTTTCCACCACCGCTCCCACGGAATACTGTTCGTCCGCCGTACAGTCGGCAACCGTCGTCCCGACGAATTTCGTAAACTCGCAATCAGCTCTCTTTACGAACGCACCTTCGATGTCTTCGAGCAGATCCATGACCTCGTGCACCACGACTTTGGGACAAAGCTCGACCACCGTCTGCATCTTGATCATGTCGCCTTCGGTCGCCGCCTGTACGTCTACAACGCACGCCGAAACGAATATCTCTCCGCCTTCTTTTGCGTCGGAACAAGCGACGGTCTTTGAAAAATCGGATAAGTAATCCGCGCTTTCGAGTTCGCCTTCCGTCGTCAGATAAACCGCCTTTACATTGAGTTTTCCGCTTATCGTCGCCTGCCCGTCCGTTGCCGAAGCGTGAAGCCCGGATACTGTCGCTCTCTTGCAGAGAACCTTGTCCGCGCCGCCCTTGAGCGCCGTGTCTATCGAACACGCAAGCACCGTTTGCTCGCACTTTTGCGTTACGAGTCTGTCGTTTTCGTACTTATTAAATTTTGTTTGAACAGCCATATTGCCCCCGTGAATAAGTTTTGTCACTAATAAGTATATTGGTCCTGGCGGCAAATATTACAAAAAAAACGGCGCGTCAGAATGCGTCGGGAGGGAAAAATCTGACGCTTTTTGTCAAAACGTCGTTGTATGAGAAGGAATTGACCTTTCCTTCGTTTTCTTTAAGTGTAAATATTCCTTCGTGGACTTCGTCGATGTGCCCGCGCAGTTTTTCAATCTTGTTTCTGCCCCTGTTTACGACGAGGATTATATCCCGTCCGGCAAGCATTTCGACCCGCTTTTTTGCGATCTGCAATCCGAATTTGACTTCTCTCATCTTTTTCCTCTGATCGGATTGTTTCCATAAAAGGCGGAAATATTCAAAAATGCGCGCTATTCGGCGCTCGTTGCCAGTTTTTACAGCTTTTTGACCTTCTTTCCTCTCGGTTTGGGATTTTGTATCTGTCCTTTGTTGTTCAAAACCTTGCCTTTCCTGCTTGCGGCTCTTTTCGCGTCGTTATTTTTCGCCGCGGAGCTTTGCTTTGCTTTTTTTCCTTTTCCGACGGGCTTGCCCTTTTCCGCTCTCTCTTTTTTTGCGGTTTTCAATCGTTTGTCTTCCTTTTCCTCGCCCGCTTCCGAGGCAAGCTCCACGTTTATCTTTCTCGTCCCGACAGTTAGTCCTTTGAGCTTCGTCACCTTGTACGCCTCGTCCTGCGTGACCTGAACGAAAGAATAGGTGTCCCTGATCTTGACGTCCAATATCTTGTATTCGTTGACGCCCGCGCGCGAGCATACCAATTTTACCAGCGTCGGCTTGTCGAGCATATCCCGCTTGCCTATATTGATGAAATAACGGGTGGAATTTTCTCTGTCCCGCGCACGCGCCTCCGCGTCTCTCTTGTTGGAACCGTCTTTCGGGAGCGTGTAGCTTGCCGAACAGTCGTATTCGAATTCCAGCGGAACGATCTCCGTGCCCGTCCTCCTGATATACGCCTGAACGTAAGAAAGCTGATACGCTTCGACAAACGTATACGCCGCGCCATTTCTGAACGCGCGCGCCGTTCTTCCTATCCTGTGAACGTAATAGTCTTCGTCCGCGGGAGGATCGAAGTTTATCACGGCGTCCACATCTTCGACGTCGATACCCCTTGCGGAGACGTCAGTGGTAACGAGCATCCCGCACTTGCCCTCGCGATATGCTTTCATCGCCGCATTTCTCTCTTTCTGATCGAGGTCTCCGTGCAGCAGACAACACTCGATGCCCTTGGATCTCATCGCGAGCGCCAGCTTCTCCGCCCTGAATTTAGTATTGCAGAACACGATCGTGCGCGCCAGCCCGTATTTGCCGACAAGCGTCCGGAGACACTCCACTCTCTGACTGTCTTTGAGCAGAACATAGTACTGTTCCACTTGCGGCACCTCTTTGCCGTCGCACTCCGCGCTGATGCTGACCGGGTCGTTCATAAGCTCTCGGCAAAGCGCTTCTATCTCCTTCGGCACGGTAGCGGAAAAAACAAGATTTTGCCTGCCCGTGTTTGTTTGAATCGCGATTTTTCTTATATCGCCCAAAAATCCCATGTCAAGCATGACGTCGCATTCGTCAAGCACGAGGGTGCCGAGCTCTTTGAGTTTCAACGTCCTGCGCTCTATATGATCGAGCACTCTGCCGACCGTGCCAACGACGATCTGCGGTTTTTTGCGGAGCATGAACAGCTGTCTCTGAATATCCTGACCGCCGTACAGTACCGCGCTGCGGATCCCCTCCGTGTATTTCGTCGCGCTCTTTATCACGTCTCCGATCTGAAGCGCAAGCTCTCTCGTCGGGCAAAGCACGAGCGCGCCGACCGCCTTTGACTGCGTATCCGCCGCAAGCAGAAGGGGCAGAACGTAAGACAGCGTCTTGCCCGTACCCGTCGGTGCTTTGGCAATGACGTCCTCGCCCTGCGTTGCGAGCGGGATAACCTTTTGCTGTATCTCCGTGGGAGAGACGACCCCTGCTTCGTCGAGCGCGCGCAAAACCGTCTGCGGCAGACCGAAATTCTTAAAATCGCGATATATCCTTTCTTCCATACGATTATAATACAACAAAACTTGCTTTTTTCCAAATAAAATAATATAATCGGATTATGAAAACGATATTGATAACGGGCGGCTCTCGCGGAATAGGCAGAGCCGTCGCAAAACTTGCGGCGCAATCGGGCTACGCGGTGGCGTTCACTTACATGACGAGCGACGGCGAAGCCGCAGACCTCGTCGAGGAGTTTGCGCGCGAAGGTTGTATGGCAAGCGCATATAAAGCGGACTGTGCGGATCCGGACGCGCTTGCTCGCGTCGTCGAAGACGCCGCGAGCCGCTTCGGAGGTATATACGCGCTCGTGAACAATGCGGCGTATTCCGTGATCTCCCCTCTCGTCGACACTTCGGACGAAGACGTGACGCGTACTCTCGCGGTAAACCTTGAAGGCGCGATCAGGCTCACGAAGCTCGTATGCCCGTACATGACGAGCGCGAGAGAAGGCAGGATCGTAAACGTTTCTTCCGTATGGGGAATTTCCGGCGCTTCGTGCGAAAGCGTATACAGCGCCTCAAAAGGCGGGCTGATCGCGTTTACGAAGGCCATGGCGAAGGAGCTTGCTCCGTCCGACGTTTCGGTCAACTGCGTATGCCCGGGCGTCATTGACACGGAGATGAACTCTCATCTCTCGCCCTCGGACAGAAAGGCGCTCGAAGACGAGATCCCGGCGGGAAGGTTCGGCACCGCGGAAGAAGTCGCGAAAACTGTCATGTTCTTCGTCGATTCCGCTCCGTACGTCACGGGGCAGGTGCTCTGCGTGGACGGCGGATTTGCCGTTTAGATGCGGTTTTCCCCTCCTTTTTCCGACGTCTGCGCCGATATTTGCATGATTTTGGCAAAAAGGTCTTGACAAAACGCTTTATGTATAGTAAATTATAGATACTTTCCGAAAGGAAAGGCGTTGAGAGAGAGCGGTCGTTTTCCTTTGCGTTAGCGATCGTTTTCTTTTTTGCCTTATACGGCGATCGTTTAACCTTTCACTCTTCACGGATAACGCAAAAAAATCCCCGAAGGCGAATGCCTCCGGGGAATTATATTTGTCGGTCTTTTTCAGACGTTTGTCTGCGCGTTTGCTATAGATACGATATACTTGCTCCTCACTCTGACGAAACCTGTAAGCGCCGCAACTACGACCGCAAGGACTATTATAAGAAGCATGACCGTATTTGAGATCATTGACGTTGAAACTGCGTACGCGGGAGTGATCAGGTTTGCGGACGACGACGAAGCGAGACCGCTGTTGTTGTAAGCCTGAACGAGAGAATTGTAACGCTCTATCATCTGGATGGTCACGTCAACGTATTCGGCAACTCTGTCGTCGCTCTCTTTAATATACTTCGCCTGATCGTCTTCAGTCGCGTCGGGGAACGCGGTAGCCGCCTGGAATTTTGCAAGTTTTGCCTGCCAGTAACTCACTTCTGCATTAGCCTCGGCAGCGCTCTTTTCCGCTTCCATATATTTTGAAAGGAATTCGTAATACACTTCGCTGTCGCCCTCTCCGACGATGATGCCGCCGTCTACCGAAACGCTCGGGGAATGGTTGGCAATCACCGAGTCCGCGATCTCCTTCCACTTCTGCGCCACAGCCTCGTACATCACCTGTTCGCTCTGCGCATTAGTGATCATCATGTTGAGATATTCTTCCGCGGTCAGACCGAGAACGGACTTTGTAATGCCTTTTACCACGACGTATTCTTCAAAAGACGTGATCGATTTGTCGAGCACCTCGAGATTCGCATGGAGATTTGCAAACTCCTTGTTTATCGAGCTTGTACGGTACGAAAGAGACTGAGCGACTTTCATCATCGCCTGTATCTTATTCTGAAGTTCATAGGCGATCTCGACATAGTCCTTGGAAGTGTAGTTTGCAAATGCCTGTTCGTTTTCGGTGGTGATCGTCGAAGAAGTGTTTTTGAAATTGTACTCTTCGATGAAAGTAACGACCATCTGATTGAGGACCTGAACGCTCTTGGATTCGCTGAGTCCGTTTATCTCGCTCATGGTGACCAGATAACTGCTGGGTACAAATTGCGTCTCCGTATCGGTCTGAGTCGAATATACGACAGGGGTGATTGAAATCGAAGATCTGATAAGATCGATATATCCGGGGATGTCTTCTTCGTTCATATTGAGAGCGAGAAGCGCTTTGTTGATCGTATCGGACGAATAAAGATCGTTCAGGGCATCCGGTTCTACAGTGCTGACAAAACCGATTTTCGCACGGTACTCGTTTGTCGTCGCCACCGTTTTTACGATAGCCGCAACAGACCCGAAAATAATCGCCGCAACGAGGACGTATATCAGTATGGTGAGCCACCCTTTTTTGAGAATTTCAACCATCTGTTTGAGGGTAAATTCTTTTTTGTCTTCCTGCATAGAAACCTCCGAGTTTTGCCGCAAAGCAGTTGCGGCACTACGCTACTTACATTGTAAAACAAAAATCACGTTTTGTCGACAATATTTTACGCAATTTTATTAATAATATATATTTGTTTTTGAGAATAACCAAAGATCGGACATATGAAACTTACTCGTGTCTCCGTGAAAAAAAGCAGCCGCAATAGTTCTGTCTGTAAAGTCCCGCTTGGGCAGAAAGCCTGACCGACTTGAGATATCCGTCTTTTTTCTTAAAGTCAGAAGGAAAGAATTTTACTTCGTATTCAAGCTCTTTTTTGAGTCCGATCCCGTTTATGAGTTCCGCATTTTTGTGAGGACTTACCGTCAAAGTCGTGCAAAACCAGTCAAATCCGCCCTCTTTTGCCATTTTTGCGCAACGGTCGAGACGGAGTTCGAAGCACAACGCGCAGCGCTCCCCTCCTTCCTCGCAATTCTCCAATCCCTTCACGGCATCGTAAAATTCGCGAGGATCGTAATCGCAGATCACGCATTTCACATCCGTCAGAAAATCCTCGACGTATCTCTTTTGTTCCGCCGCGCGTAATTCGTATTCGCTTTGAGGCGCTATGTTGGGATTGAAAAACAAAACAGTCAGATCGAACGCGTCTTTCAGATAGTCAATGCAGGCGGTCGAACACGGACCGCAACAGCTATGAAGAAGCATCCTTTCTTTTCTTTCCTGCGACGTTAAGCGCGCGACGATCTCGTCCGCGCGTCTTATGATATCCTTCAAAACGCCTCCTCGAGAAGATGCACGATCGTCGTGAAGTTGTTGTGCGGATCGGTGCCGCGGTATCTCGTAATGACCGCGTCGGCTATCTTGACGAAATCCGACTGTTCTATGCCCGTCTCGTGCAACGTCGAAGGTATGTCGGCGAGAAGGACAACTTTTTGCCAGAATTCTTTGAGTTTATCCAAAGCCACGACCTCTCTCGACTTCGCATTCGTCAGCGCGTATTGTTCCTCTCCCGCGATCGGCATCAGCACGCTTTTGAAAACTCTGTCCTTGTTGACCTTTGTCTTGTAATAGTAAGGAAATATTATCGAAAGCACGTTGAGAGCGGATAACTCAGTCCTTAACGAAAGTTCGTTGACGATATCTCTGAGCAGACTCTCTTTGATGCCGTAGTAAGCGATTCCCGCGTTTATTATCGACGAGTATATGCTTATGCGGTAGTCCGAATTCGAATTGTGTCTCATCGCGGGCAAAAGCTCTCCCATGATCGTGTGGATCGCGCTCGTCGCATAGGCGAGAGCTATCGGATTGCCGGAATTCTCGACAAAACCCTTTACTCCCATCGCCAGAGCGCCCAGACCTGCCGTCGCCATCGCCTTCGCGGGCATGATATCGGTCAGTCTGACGTCAAGAAACACAGCACTCGCCCTTGTGAGCACGCTGTTGAAGTTGTAAAAAACGTTGTTCTTTTCGTCGAATATCATCGCGCGGTCACTCGCCTCTATCCCCGACGGAATATCGGACGGCAGTATAAAGAGCGGCACCTCTCTGTACAGCCCTTTGTCAGCGTCCATTTCCGACTTGTGTTTGAAATAGACGAAGTCTCCCACGCCCTGTATCAACATGAGCTTTGCGATTTTGGCGCTCTGCACGACGTTTTCTCCGCCGAGAGCTATTATGCCGTCGCAGTCGTAAGTCTGATAGAGATCAACGATGGCGTCGCAATCTTTCGGACTCGCTTTTTCGGATATCTTGCGATAGAAAAAAGCATACCCGATCATATCGTTATCAAGCGCGCGTTTTACTTCCTTTGCGAAACCCAACCTGTACGACCTTTCATCGCATACGAAAAGCGGCCGCGAACAATCGTGTTCCTTGAGCTCGTAAGGAAGATTGTCCAGCGCGTGGTCTCCGAAAAGAATTTTTACGTCGTTTGAAAAGCTGAAAGTCGACATATCACATCAGGCTCCTTAAAATCGCGTATACGTCCTCTTTCGTGACGTTCTTCGGGTTTGTCACGAGCGCATACGACTTCATCGTTTCCTCAACCGCTTTGTCGAGATCCTCTTCTTTCAGTCCGAGCCTGCTCAAAGAGGTGGGCAGTCCGTTTTCGTCAAAGAGCTCCCGTATCATTTTTTGAGACGTCTCGATCAGAGTCCTCGCCCTGTCCTCTGCCGGGGTAGACGCATATCTGTCGTCTCCCACGATATAGTACAGCGCCTGCGCATAATCCTTTTCGACGACGTCGAGATTGTACTTCATACACGCGGAGAATACGACGCCCATGCAAATATAATAATCTTCTCCCGTCACCGCCGCAAGAGCGCTCGCAATCGCGTGCGCAACGCCTGCGGACGCGCTCGAATAACACGCTCCCGCAAGCAGACCTGCCTTTTGCAGTCCGAGAACGGCGTGTACGTCCATCGGATCGTTGACGACCTTGAACACGTTGTCTCTTATTTCTCTGATAGCTATAAGATTCATACATTTCGTCAGAGTGATCGCCTGTTTGCTGACAAACTCCTCAATGTTCATCGCGAAAGACTCAAGCGCTCCCGCTATCGTTGTAGGAGCGTCGAAAACGGACGTCAAAGCGGGATCTATAATGCAATAATCGGGCGCGCAAAGCGGCGAAACACATTCGAAAACACTGCCTTCGTCGTCCTTGACAAGGGCGCTCGTCGTTACCGCCTTGCTCATACCTACGCAGGTCGGAACGACTACGAGCGGAATGTTGACTTTCTTTTTTGCGACGTTGATGCCTTTTACGTCTTCAAAACGCACGACTTGCCCCGCAAGCAACATTCTCAATATCTTTGCGGTATTGACGATCTTGTAATCTCCGCAAGCGACGATACAGTCGCAGTTGTTGACGCGGTAAACGTCCCTCATTTCGCGCAGCGTGGACAGCGTGACGATCTTTTCCTCTTTGACGTACATCGCTCCCACTTTTACTTTTGCCGATTTGATAGCTTTGCGGACTTCGTCGACCGCAGAATTCTTTTCGACGTCGTCACAGACGAAAAACGCGTTGTGCAATCCGAGCCCGGACAGCACCGATACCGAATCCGAAAGACAGTTGACTCCCGCAGCCACTCTCGCGGGATTTTGAAATTCGTAATAAAAACCCTTATAATTCATGCAAGAGACCCTCCGAATACGGTATAAAAACGCACCTTGTGCACTCCCGCTTTGCGCGAAAGGATCGCTCTGTCGTACTTTTTGAGTACGCGTTTGGTCAACATATAAGATCCGACTATATCAAACATATGAGAAACGGTCATCATCCCCGACACGTCTCCCGAAATGACGAAGGCGGACTGCGCAAGACATTTCGCAAACGACTTCTTGCCCGTAACGAACGCAAAACCGCCTTCTATATTCTTGAAACACACGTCGACGTCGTGACACCCCGCTGTAACCATGCCGGTAAAAGAGGTCAACTTTCCGTTTTCTTTGACAAGAGTCATCGTCGCGCCGTCGGGGAGCACCCTCATTCTGAACACGAATTTATCGGGAAGCATACCGACGTATTTCCTGAAATCTTCGTCGTACCTGAAACAGCACATCAAAGCTCTCGCGAAAAAATACATATTGAATGACGTCACGAATTTTTTGAAGAGTTTTTTTCCTTTCATACTGCACCCCGTCGGTTTGACTAAAGTATAACACAGCGCCGCGCCGATGTCTATACTATGCGGATTGCCCCGCACATTGTTTTACAATCATTTTACTTGCGCATAATAACCCCGAAAACAGTCCGCCGACGGCGGACGGAGGAGGTATCGTCATGTCATCTGAAAACGACAAAAAACAACGCGCCGCGCGCGTCGCGGTTTCGGCATACAATTCTCTGCCCGAAAATTTCGACCCGTACGGAAGTTATACGGGACGGAGCGAAAACGGGAAACCCTGCCAGGACGCAGACGACCTATAAGAGTATATTCAACATCGCGGCAAAAATGAAAACGGAGAGCCATTGCTCTCCGTTTTGTCATATCAGTGTTTTTTAGACAGGATTATTTTACCATTTGTTGACCACCTTTTCGGCAAACCCGCGGCAGGAATCGAATTCGAGAAGCGTTCCGTCGTCAAGCCTGACATAGCCGCCGAACTCTCCGAAAACCTGATGTTGACAAGTCGCCACCAACCCGGCGTTTACCGCGTCGTAGCGGTCTACAACAGGTCTGAACCTGACAAACAGCCTGTCCTCGTCATCCCTGATAACCCATTCCTTCATAAAGTCGTCCTTGCCGTCTCTCTGCGGAATGTCAAAAACGACCGTACCCAGTTTGTGCGCTATCCCGTCCGTGAAAAACATATTTTCACTCGCCTGCGAAGTGTCGCCGAAGCCGTAGCCGAGATTGAATCCTATCGTGTGCCCGTTTTTGAGTCTCCACTGCATACTGCCCCAGTACCAGATGTTTTTATAAGTCCATACTCCTCTGCCCCAGTCCAGAGTGCCGAGCGCGGAAGACGGATCGAAATCGTATCTCGCGTCGCCAATCTCAAAGTAGCCTTGCGCCCTCATGCAGTTGAGCTTTGCGTTGTAATAAAAAGCGCGCTCGTTTTCCTTGAAAGGCGTGGCGATCACCATCGCGTCCCGCGGGGGCTCGGTGAGTTTTATTTGCGCTTTCAGAGTGCTTTTGCCGTCCCACTTCGCGTATTCGCATTCTATCTTTCTTTCCCCGTTCTTATTTCGGAAACAAAGTTTGAGCGCTTTGGAAGAATAGCAGATATCTCCGTCCTCGTAAGTCGTCGGAAAAGAATATTTGCCGAAAGGGAAAAGCGTGATCTTCGACGTAGTGCGGTACGACGGTTTTTCGAGATCTATTACGCTGACGCTCATCAACCCGATATATCCTATGTCCGATATCGTAAACGCTATGCTTTTTTTGCCGTCGGAAACGATATAATAATCCCATTCCTTTATCCGCCACTTGCTCGCCGCAATATATTTGCGGTCGTATCTGCGTGCAAGAAAAGTAGAATATCCCGCCTGAAGAAGTCTGCCTTCGTCGTCGAGAAGCCTGCCTTTTGTCAGTTTGTTCTGCATATTTCACCTCTGCATACAATTTTAAGGCATAATCGGATCAAAGTCAACCCGTGTCCCGGATTGCCGCCGCACAATTTTTCGTCCGCGCTTGCCTTTTCGCCCTGCCTTTCATATAATGATATATATGAAACCGAGACTAACATACAAACATACGTTTTCGGGCTGCATGACCGGCTTTGTGGTACAGGCGATAAACAACAACCTCGCGCCTTTGCTATTCGTCGTATTTCAGGACGAATACGGGCTAAACCTCTCGCTGTTGAGCACGGTCATTCTCGTAAACTTTCTGACGCAGCTTTGCGTTGACGCTTTTGCGGGAAAGATCACCGACAGGTTCGGTTTCAGATTTTCAGTCGTCGCCGCGATGGCTACTTCCGCGCTCGGACTGATACTTCTCGGTCTGCTCCCGACAGTATGGAGCAATACTTTTGCCGCGCTGACGATCTCCACCGTCGTCTTCGCAATCGGCGGCGGACTCATCGAAGTCGTGGTAAGTCCTCTGACGGAACTTCTCCCCCTCGGAGAAAAAAAGAGCACGATGGCTCTGCTCCACTCTTTCTATTGCTGGGGACAGACGGTCGTTGTGCTTCTTTCTACGCTGTTCATAAAAATATTCAACCAGTCGCTGTGGTACGTCCTACCTTTCGTCTGGGCGGCGGTGCCGATCGGCAATATGATCTGGTTTTTGTTTGTCCCCGTCGCGGAAACGATACCTGCCGAAAAGAGGACTCCTCTTTCTGCCCTTCTCAAAGACAGAAGATTTCTGCTCGCGCTCGTCGTGATGACTTGCGCCGGAGCTTGCGAACTGACGGTTTCTCAATGGTCGTCGCTGTTTGCGGAAAAGGGACTCGGCGTGTCGAAATTTATGGGAGATTTATTGGGTCCGTGTCTGTTTGCCGCACTTATGGGTACCGGCAGACTCGTCTTTGGACTGTTCGGAGCCAAGCTGAATCTGTTGCGCGTGCTCAAGATCCTGACGGCTTGCTGCATAGTCTGTTACCTTGCGATGGTGTTTGTGCCTCAACCCGTCGTGTCCCTGCTCGCCTGCGGTTTCACCGGACTCACGGTAAGTATGCTCTGGCCGGGCACGATAAGCAATACGAGCGCACGCTTCCCTTACGGCGGTACGGCGATGTTCGGACTCTGCGCGCTTTTCGGAGATCTCGGCTGCGCGGCGGGTCCCGGCATTGCGGGACTTGTGGCGGACGCGATAGGAAAATCTCCCGAGCTTCTCGAAGTCGCTGCAAACGCGGGACTGTCCGCAGAGCAGATCGGGCTGCGAGGAGGCATACTCGTCGGCACCTTCTTCCCCGTACTGCAGCTGATCTGCCTGTTTGCGATCGGCGCGTCGGACAAGCGTCGATCCGCAGAAGCAAAATAAAAAACCCCTTGCGGGGTCCTTCTTTCGGGGCGCAACGCCCTTATCTCATTCTTTTATCCTTGCGGAATACTTTTTTCTGTACTCGCTCGCACTCATCCCGAAGCGGTCTCTGAACGCGTTTGAAAAATAATGCTGATCGGCAAAACACAGCCTTTCCGCGATCTCCGTGATGCTCATATCCGTATTTCGCAGATACAGACCCGCAAGTTTGAGTTTGCGGTCGGTGTAATATTTGTAAGGAGTGCATCCGAACTGCTCTTTGAACTGCCTGATGACGTAGTTTGAAGAATAATTCAGGTCTTTTGCGATCTCGTCAATGGTGATCGAACCTTCGACGCGATCGTCGAGCGCGCTCTTCACTGCTGTGGCGATGCGGTTGAATTTTGCGCGGTTCATATTTTTTATCGATGCGAGCGCGTCGCAAAGAAGCAGTGCGGCGCTGTCCGCAAAACCGTAATAATTGAACGGTTTTTCTTCTGCAAGCGCGCGCAGTCTGTCAAAGAAATGAGACAGATCGCAGTTGTCGAAACAGTATTCCCCTTTCGGGAGATAGCTGTCAAGCAACGCCTGCGCAAACGGACCGTCCACTATCACCCAATCTTTTTTCCACGGAGAGTCCTTGTCGGGATAATAGACGTGACGGCTCCCCTTTTTGAGTATCATTACGCTGCCTGCCGAGGGTCTGTACTTTTTCCCGTCGATCTCGAAATGACCGCTCCCTTCTCTGACATACTCTATCGCGGACAGTTGAGATTCTTCCCTTTCAACGCGAAAAGTCCTCTCCCTGAACAACGAGCAGTCCGTGCTCCCTATCATATTGACATTGAACGGCTCTGCGTCGTCGTGATATTTCCAGAGATCGACAGCGCTGTCGCATTCGTAAAAATTTTTCTTTAACATTATGATAAACTCCCTGTTCACAACGCGCTTTTTGTGCTATCATTATAGTAGCATATTTTGTGGAAAATGGCAACCTCGGCTTCCGACGTTTCTTTGCTCCGACCGCAGCTGTTTTATCGCGGCCGAAACGCGCCTCTCTTTCCGCATTGACAACAACCCGATAAAGGAGGACACACTATGTCTGATAAACTTACAAAACTGACGGACGTCGCCACCGTCTTCGGACCCGCAGACGTCGAATACAACGAAAACAAGAACGTGACCGTACGCGTTTGCGTCGAAGGCAACGTGATGACCGTGTTCGCCGACTGCGCTGAAGAAACAAGCGTTGACTTTTTCAGAATAACGGCAAACTACTCTTACGGCGAAAACTGCCGTGTGTTCGCAAACGGATTTCAGTCGTGGACCGACAGCCTCGAATACCCTGCGTCCGCAAAGCAGTATGCGCCTTCTTCTCTGATAAGAAATCTCGTTTACGGAAAACTTGCGAAGAAGACGGGATTTTCCTGCTCGGGCGATTACGACATTTACAAACCCGTTCACCGCGCGGGCAGATTTTACGGATTTTCGTACGGCTATGTCAGAAACGGCGACTCATTTTCCGTCATCGGCTCTCTCGACGACAGCACAGGTTATACGATCCTGGATTTCGACGTCGCCGAATCTAAAATTTATATTTCCGTCGATCTCAAAGGCAGACGCCTCGAAAAAGGCGAAAACGTCGTCTGCAGAACGGGAATATTCAACGGCGGCTATGACGAAGCGTTCGACAGCTATTTTGCAGCAACGGGCGTCAAGTGCCTGCCCTGTCCACTCAAAAAGGGTTACACGACCTGGTACAACTATTATGCGAATATAGACTCCAACATAATCGACCGCGATCTCGAAGCGTTGAGCGGATGCGGCATAGGAACCGACGTCTTTCAGATCGACGACGGATACGAAAAGGCTGTCGGCGACTGGCTTGAAGTCAAGCCCGGCTTCTTCACCGTTCTCAACGACATCCGCAAAGACCTTGCCGCAAACGGCAAGGATGTCGCGCAGCTCGACGAAAATTCCGGCATGAAACCCATCGCCGAAATGATCCACGGAAAAGGTATGCTTGCGGGCATCTGGCTGGCACCCTTCTCCGTCACCCCGAAAAGCGATGTGTTCAGAAAACACAAGGATTGGCTGATAAAAGACAAGAAAGACAGACCGTTGAAAGCCGGCGCCAACTGGGGCGGCTTTTACGCGCTCGACATATACAACGAAGAAGTACGCGCACATATCAGAAAAGTCTTTGACGTCGTACTCGGCGAATGGGGATTCGACCTCGTAAAACTCGACTTCCTGTATTCCGCGGCGTTCGTGCCGCGCGACGGAAAATGCCGCGCGAAAATCATGTACGACGCAATGGACTTTTTGCGCGAATGCGTGGGCGACAAACTGATACTCGGTTGCGGCGTGCCTCTCATGCCCGCCTTCGGAAAAGTGGATTACTGCCGCATAGGACCTGATATCTCCCTCGATTGGGGCAAAAAGGATCTCGACGTGAGAGAAGGCATTTCCACTTCTCACGCGATCGCGAACTCCTCTTTCCGCCGTCATCTCGACGGAAGAGCGTTTGGCAACGATCCCGACGTATTCCTGCTCCGCAATCCGAACAACTCCATGACGTTCAGACAAAAGAAGGCTCTTTCTGAAATAAACAAGCTGTTCGGCAGCGTATTGTTCACGTCCGACAACGTATCGGAATACAACGATCTTCAGTATTCGGCGCTCAAACACGTCTTTGACGGCAGGCGCGCGAAGATAGTCGACGTCACGATGGACGAAAAATTCAATCTGTCCGTCAGATACGATTACGGCGACGGTGAAAAAGGGCTCAAAATAGCGCTTTACAGCGGCGCGATCAACAGGGGCGACACTTCTCCCCTTTACGAACTGGAAGACGCCAGAATGCCCGAAAACATCCGCAAAAAGTCAGATATAAAGAACTGACGCAAACACTATCACTTGCGATCGCGGAAACGGACGAGTCTGGAATCGCTCTGTCAAACGCTGGCGCTTTCAAAACGCGTCGGGATTCCGGTCGGGCAATCAATGCAAAGCGAAATTAAGATCACATAAAAAAACGCACGCCGTCAAGCGTGCGTTTTTCGTATGCGCCTTTTCAGGCGCTTTTTTCGCGTTTCAGTTTCAGACGAGTTTGTCATCAACCTCAAACGCCTTTGCCTTCTTACGCTTCTTATAGACAGCCGCCACGACGACAGCCGCCACCGAAGCTATCACGAGCACGAGGCAGGTCACGCATATCGCTATGACCGCGCCGTTCACATCGCCGCCGCCGGTATTGTTGCCGTCGAGAGCGTTGAACTGCGCGACGAGCGCGTCGTATTCCGCCTGTATCAGAGATCTGTCGCTTTCGGCGATATTTTCGTAATACTCGACAATAGCGTCGTACTCATCCTTCTTATCGAGAGTGAGACCTCCTTCCCTGATCTCGTCGATCATCGTCGAGAGCACGCCAGGATCCGCGGTCGTGGTCACCCTCTGCGAGGAATTCACGCTCGTGAATCCTGCATAAGCGATGTAGATCGTATATGCTGTCTGCGCGCTGAGTCCTGGGACGATCAACGTGTCGCTCTCCGCGCTCATGCTCTTCCACTCGCCTCTGATGCCTACCCTGTAAGCATACAGACCTTCCTGCGTGAACCTGACGGTCGCGGTGTTGTAATTTGCGGTCACGGATTCGACTTCGGGAGCTTTATCGGGCGCGATCGTCAGCGTGCCCATCAATATCTTGTAATCGTAACAATCTGCATTTCTGTTGAACGTGACTGTCACGGACTGGACGTAATCTCCAAGGTCGTAGATGCCGAACGCGAGTTGCTGCGTGTAGTTTGCTTTGAGCTGAAGTCCCGCAACGCTCGCCGTATCGCCGCTTGCAAGAGTCGAATTCGCGCTCAAAGACAAATTTTTCGCTGTGAGTTTGACGCCGTAATCAACGCTTGCGTTAACGGTAAACGTAACGGGACGTCTTGTGACGGTGTATATAAAAGTCGCGCTGCCGGAACTGCTGCCGTTGCTGACGGTAACGGTCGCGGAATACTCTCCCACCGTGGCGTTCTTGATCGTGGTCATATCGTAAGAAGCGTCGGCTCCCTGATAGACTATCGACGTTGCGCCGTAACCGTCGGGCAAACCGGTTATGTCGATGCCCTGTACGGAACCGTAGACGTCGCTGTCGTCCTTTATCCAGCCTTTTATCGTTTCTTCGTCGACGAGCTGTGCCTCGATGACGACCGTCACCGTCTCACTGTCACTGTTGACGAAGTAGTTGTTGTCGGAGAGCACCGCTTTTGCGGTATAAGTGCCGACGGCGTAGGGAGCATTGATCTCCGCTCCTTCCGCATTGACGTATACGCAGTTTGCCGTGACGCCCTGCGCGTCCGTTACCTCGATGACGATATCGGGTATCCTGCCGTCATACGTCTTTGTAAAGACTCCCTCGACGGGCGCTTCGCCGCCCATTGTCCAGACGACGTCGACTCCCTTCTTGTCGATAGAAAGGACGACGGTGCCGTTCCATGCGTTGTAGTTGCCGGCGGGGATCGCGACGTCTATGTTGTAAACGCCCGCGTCCGCAATGGCAAATTCGGTGTTTCCTTCATAGCTTACGATGTACGGGACGCTTTCGTTGAGCAAGCCGCGCACGACGACGTTGAAATCGTCCTGCGTATAGGTCTTCTGACCGAAGGTATCCTTAACATCCTTGAAAACGGACGTCATCGTATCAGTGACGTTTGCGGGAAGCACTTCGAGCTTGATCGCGCTCGCGTTTCTTATGACCGCGCTGACGGAACCGGCAAACTCGGTCTTGATCGCGTTTGCGCTGACAGCGATATCGTAAGTGCCGACGCTTCCGTCAAACATATTGACGTTGATGTTGTAACCTATATCGAGCATAGCCTCGGGGTCGTAGTTGACGAGCGACGCGCTGCTGACACCTGCTATCGTGTAGGTATAGCTCATATTGCTTCCGATAAACTCGTTGGCGTCCTCTCTGGTAGCCAGCTCTCCGTAACGAGCAGACAGACTCTTGAACGTCAGGGTAACTACCGAAGGCATTATGAACAACGCGTATTCGTACTTTGTGTTCCTGTATTCGGCATCGGAATAGTTGGGGTTGTCGGATACGAAGCTGACGAGCATATAGTATGCCGACGTCCTGCCGTTGTTTTCGAGAACGGTGATCGGGAGCACAGGCTGCGACTGATCGTCGACGAGCATATTGCCGTATCCCGCATCGGTGTAATAGCGGACGGTAAATCTGCCAAGTCCCTCGATCGCAAACTCGTCGGCAACGCCCTTTTCGGCATTGTAATCGAAGGTGTAAGTCAACGCCTCGTCTCCCACGCCATTGAGGGTGAAGGCGATCGCGTGATTGTAGCCGTCGAAATAGCTGGAAAGAGTATCCGTATCCGTCGTAAGCACGGGGACCGCGCGATTTACGGTGAATTGAGCGCGAAGCACAAGCTCGTAGAGATCACCGTTTTCGCCGGGCACCGTCTGTATGCCGGATTCTTCGCTGAGTCTTGTATTTTTCGCGTCGAAATGAACGATCATTTCAACGTCGTAAACGCCTGCGGCGGTGACTCCGGTTTCAGATACGAGATTTCCTTCCGACAGATATCTGTAACCGACGTCTTTGAGGACGACGCTGTCGCTTATTCCGTTGCCTGTCACAGACTGCTCCTGCGCGTTGTAAGTGACTGCCGCGTCGTCGAGCGTGATCGAATTGACAATCACATATACCTTGTCGACCGTAAACGCTCCCGCGTTCTTGGAAGACTGCATATCGTTGTAGTTGGTCATGTCGGTCGCCAGCACGTTTATTTCGTAAACTCCGGAATCGACGATCGTTTCGACGGGTGCAGACAGCTCGTCTGTCGCCGAGATCGTCAGCGTTGCGCCGGTGACGGGTTCTCCGTTGAGACCGAGCACGGTAACAATGGACTTGACGTATTCGGTCATATCCTCTCCCGTATACACTTTGTTGGTATAAGAGAGCGCGAATTGCAGGACGGAAGAATTCGCCTTTGTGACGGTGTATCTTGCTGGAGCGTTGAGAAGCGAGTCGCCTTCTCCTTCCACCTCGTAATTGGTGTTTTCCACAAGTCTTATGTCAACCGAATATTCTCCCGCGTTCCTTATCACGGTAACGGAATTGCCGTTGAGAGAGAATGAGACGAAAATATACTCCGAAATCTCGTCGTAGACGGAAACGTCTGCGATATCGTCCGCGTTGAGCGAGACATTCGTAGCCGAGTATTCCGACGTGCCGAGATCTCCGCCGTTGTAGGCGTCCACCTTTGCTATCTGCATCTTGTTGACGGTCACGGATACCGTCACGGGATCCGCGGTATAGTTGCCGCCGGTTATCTCGACGACGACCGTATATACGCCCGCGTCCCAGACGTCGTTCCAATCAACTCTGGTACCCGTTACGGTCGTGTTTGTACCGACGTAATTCTTCTGAACGATCTCTCCGGTAAAAGCGTCGTCTCCGTCGAGAAGGACTACCGAAGAGTTGACGTCTGTCTTCTCGTCCTTATAAGTATAGACGTACTCTGCGGAATCGACGGTTATCTCGGTTTTATACGGCAATATCTCGAGATCCGCAATGCAAGCGTCCGCCGTATAGTTTAACGCGTCTGCGCCCGCAAGAGTGATCTCTTTGGAATATTTGCCGACGTTTCTCACTTCGGAAGGGTCGTACGTCAGATCGACGTCGTCTTCGTTGATCACTCCTTTTATTGTGACGGAAGGAGTCCATGCGGAAGCGTTGTATGTTGCCGTTCCTTCGACGCCGAGAGCGCCGTCGGACTGCCAGCCCGCAAACACGATTTCTATCTTCTTGGGGTTGACGGACAGTTTTGAAGTATCCGCAAACGCGATCTCGTAATTTATGCCTTGCTGCGCGCTGGTTATCGTCTGCGAGAATTCGACGTAATCTTGCAGCGCATAGCCGTCGGGATTAACCGTAAGTCTGTCGAGAGCAACGGAACCGATATACGTTCCTTCAACTGCCCCGAGAACGTCGCCGTTGACAAGGCTGCCGCTGACGATGCTGCTTCTGAACTGCGGCAGCTCCGTGGAGCCGTAAACGACGCTGACGTCCGCCACGGCAATGGTCACGTTGCGTTTTCCGATGACGAGTGCGCCCTTGTCTGTCGTTGCTCCGACAATGTAATTCGGATTGTCGCCCGTCACGGAAATCTCGTAACTGCCAACCGTAAGAACCCCTTCGTTCTGCACGGAGAAGGAGACTTTTATCTGTGCCGCGTCGGCGTAACCGCTCCACTCCGCGATAGCCTCGGGCTCCTCGTAAACTTTGTAATTGCTGAACAGTATTTCGTCGCCGTAGACCGCGCTGACGTCGTCTGCCTTTATGAAGACCTCCCTCGCGTTGACGCGCAACGTCCCAGGTACGACGGTGAATTCGTAGTTGTCCTTCTTTCCGTCTGCGACGGCGATAACGGTACCTCCGAGAGAGTATTCTCCGACAGGAGAGAATCTCTGCGCGTTGGTGGAATATTCGATCGTGAGTCCGGGATCAGAAGTGTCGGTAGACGCATACTTCGCGCCCTCAAAGCTGTCCTGTGTGATCTCGTCGCCGTAAACGATGCCGACGCCCGAACCGTTGAGCGTGACGGTGACCGCCTTGGGAGCTATCGTCAGATAAAGCGTCCTCTCGACGTAATTGCTGTCCGCGTCGAACGTATATCTGAACACGGCGGTATAAATGCCCGCGTCCGAAGGCTGACCCCCGAGAGCTCCGCCGTCCTCGCCGTACCACGTCACGTTGTCGAATTCCGCAGGCTCGCTGCCGCCGTAACTTCCCTTCGCGGTGATTTCGAGCGCGTCTCCGAAGGTAACCGAAGTCATTGCGGTCTCGTTGCCGTTGACGGTTATCGTAATGCTTGCGTCGAGTACGTTGACCGTGATCGTCGCACCTGCGAAGGTATAGTTTTCGGTATCGAGTCCGTCGACGGTGACATCTGCCGTAAATACCGCCTTGCCGTCGCTGAAGACAAGATTGCTTGCCTCTTCGCCGTTTACCCTTGTGACGTATCTGAGGCTATCGTTGGTATAAACTCCCGTATCGTCGATGAGCGCAACGTCCATGGACGGGATATAACGGTTGATCTCGGTTACTTCGGTCACTCCGTCGTCGCTGATGACGGTAACGAACTGTTCTGTCGCTCCTATCAGATCCAGAACGTATTTGTCTATCGTAAAGTTTACGGTCTTGCTGAAAGCGTTGTAATTGACGCTTTGAGCCACGCTGACGGTCATCGTGTAACTGCCCGCCGCGATCGCCTTGCCGTCGACTACGTTGTCGCCGGAAACGCTCACGGTCACTTCGCCGTAGACGTCGCCGTCATAAAGCGCCGCGATCGAGTATTCGGGCAACTGCTCCTCACGGTTGTAGACGAGCGCCTGTCCTTCGTCCGCCGTAAGGACGAGATCCGCCTTGTTGACGACGAGCGTATAGCCGTATTCCTGCGCCTCATAGTTGTTAGTACCCGCAAAAACGAGCTTTACATCATAATTGTTTGCGTTGTCAATGACGCTGTGCTCCTCGGTCACATAACCTTTGAGCGACGAAGCGTCCGTCATGCCGGGAGCGTTGATCGCATATTCGGGATCTATCTCCCTGCCCGTATACACGGTGCTCGTGACGGGCACGAATTCTATCTGCGCCTTGTTCACCGTGAACGTGGCGGTGGTTTCCGCAGCCTTGTAAGCGACGCCCTCGGCAACGCTTATCTCAACGTCGTAAACGCCCGCATTGACGGGTTGAGAAACCGCCTTGTTGTAAGTTATCGTCACGTTTCCGGCAAGGCTTGCGATATTTTCCTCGTCCGCAACGCCGACAAGAGTGTATCCTATACTCTTTTCGGTGCCGTCGAACACCGCTTCCGCCATATCGATGCGGATCTGAACAAGCTCCGCCTTTTCGACGGTAAACGTACCGCCGATCACCGTGCCGCTCTTGTAGTTTGTATTCGAGAACGTCGCCACGGCATTGTAATCCGCAGGCAGTATTGCCTGTGTCTCTCCGTTGTAGATCATGGAGACTCCGGCGTCTTCGCCGTCGAGTACGCCGCAATCGCCGTCATATTCCTGAAGCGCGATCCCCGTGACCTTATCCTTTCCGTCATAAACGAAACCGTTGTCGAACGAAAGCGTCACGTCCACGCTTCTCTGTTCTATCACGAGTTTTGTCTCGCCGTATGCGTACAGCTCGTCTTTGCCCTGAATGAGAATATTGCCTATCGTGTATTTATTCGCCTCGGGAGTGATCCTGACGAGATATTCGCCTGCGTTTACCGCAGTAGCCGTATCGACGGAATCCTGCACGTATCCGAGATCGTAAACCTTGTCCGTGCTGACTCTGACCCCTTCGTCGAGAGTCAGCGTGGCGACATACTCAGAACCGTTATAAACCCCGTTGTTTATCGTCAGCACGCCGTTGATCGGTCTCTCGTTGATGACAAGAGTGCCCTGATTGACAGAAAATTCATAATCTGTCAAAAGTTCTGCCGTTGCATTTTTTTTGAGGGTCGCCTCGACCGTGGTGGGATAGCTTCCTTTTACCGTCGCGAAATTGATCGTATCGTCGACGGTCTTTACCACGAAATCGAAATAACTCGCGTCGTCTCCGACCCAATTGCCCTCAACGCCGACGCTGGCGGTGGCAAGCATCTCGGTGTGATTGTCGCCGTATTTTGAAGTCACCGTCGAAGGATTGAGCGTCATCTGCACCTTGCTGACCGTAAACGGCTGCGAAGAATTGGCAAGCGTGAAGTTGCCCGTATAGACGTTTTCGGTCGTGCCGCCGTAAGTCAGGGTCGCGGTAGCGGTATAGTCGCCCGCATGATACGGCTTGTTCTGAATGAGCAGATTTTCGTTGTCGGCAGAATATGATATCGTTACGCCGAGATTGCTTCCGTCGTTATTGCCGAGAGACGTGCCCGAAGGAAGTCCCGTGAATGCGGTAGAAACGTCTTTACCCGTACCGTCGTAGATCATATCTCCGGTATTCCAGTTGAGTGTAAGCTCGCGCGGCACAACAGATACTGTCTTGGGAGAATACTCCGCTTTGAAAGCGCAGTAATAATAGTTGCCGTCCTTGGTGATAAACTTCGGCAAGGTATCGGATACGCTGTAATTCATCGTATATGTACCGACGTTGCCCGCGCCGTTCCAATGCAGCCATTGATAATGGTCGTAATTCACGCTCTGCGAGCTTGTGATCGTATAAGACGATGACAACGAGAAATTGGTCGAACTCATGCCTATGGAGTTGAGTTCGTCCTCGGTAAAGCTCACCTTGTCTCCCGTGCCGTAGGAAGTCTTGTAACCTGCAAAGGCGGGCACGTAAAGCATATCGCCGTTGTAAGTATAAGTATAACTGTCGCCGCTTCCCGTATATCCGTCGCTGTATCTGTCTGTGCCTTCATAAGATCTGGTCATCTCGAAGTCCATATAAAGGTAAGAACCGAATTCTGCCGAAACAGTATTTTTATAAGTCGTTACCGTGCTTGAATTGGTATCTGTAAGAGTATTGTATCCTCTCACCTCGGATTTGACGGTGCTTGTATATCCTGCAAACATTGCGGGCACCCACAACGTACCTCCGTTACCGAAATTGTTATACGTTTTAGAGTATATCTGATACAGATCGTTGACGCTGTCGGTACCCTGTTTAATATTGTACACAAAGCGGCTTGCACTCTGGTTGGAAACCTTGAAGTATACTCCTCGCTGACTGTTTGTAAGGTTCAGAATGTCGGCGGTGTTGTGATTGACGGTATTTCCGACACTCGTCGTGGGAGCAAAAGCAAATTCTGTTCCCAGCGTAGCCGTATCGACCACGGTGTAAACCCAGTTCCATCTGTTCCAGTATGTGTTGGAGGTGTCTCTTCCGTAGTATATCTGATGAGCCGCATACGGATGGTGCTTCTGTATGATGTCTGCCGTCGCAGAAGATACGTATACGTTATTGAGAGATACGCTGTTAGTCTTACTCTGATGCACCGCGCCGATACCGTAAGAAGTCCTCATTTCGCTGGCGTATGCATCGCTGCTAATGTTTCCTGCCTGATCGTTTGCAATGCTGTCGGCTGCTGATTTAAAAGCGTTTTTGTTTATACCGCCGGTTGACGCGTAATAAGATTTTACCGCGCCGCCGTTGCCGTTGCTGGCGGTTACGCCATTATATGCGCCCGTATCCGCGCCCTGAGAGAAATAAGTAAGATTGAGATAAACGCCGTTTACCTGCAGATTGGCATTGGCTGCAGAAGAGACCCAGCCTGCAATACCGCCCGTAAGAACGTCGGAATAAGGATAATTGAACGTTCCTCTGCTGTAAGTATGAGCTTCGGAAGCGATCCAGCCCCCGCCCTGCACTGTTATTTTTCTCATATACACGGTGCCGTTTCCGACCTGACCGACAACGCCGCCCGTACTTATCATAAGGTGATTGGTTCCGTCGCCGCGTTGCTGTCCGGCATTGACGACTCTGCCCGTGAAATCTACGGTAGTATATGAAATTATACCTCCGCTCGCTCTGCCGGCTACGCCGCCAAATATGTTAGCCATATTGTCACCACTCCACGCATTGTCCGGGTGAGGACCTGCGCCGTTGGTTACCAGCCACAGATATCCCGTATATTTTACCGAACAGTTGTGAATGAGACCGCCTGTCATGTTGCCTGCGATACCGCCGATATTCTGCATATAAGCGCTTTCGCCGTCGACCTGAGAAACCGTACCCGATCCGCTTGTATTGAAGCCGAATTTAGTCCAGTTGCTCTGATTGGCGGCTATCACGACGTTGAGATCCCTGATCGTTCCTGTGAGATTTTTTACGAGGAAGCCGTAAGATCCGTCCGTTGACCAGCTGTATTTGCTGCCGTCAGTCACATTGACCGTTACGGTATAACCGTTGCCGTAAAGCACGCCGCTGAACGTACCGCTCGACGCCGCTGAACTACTACTCGTAGAAGCCTCGTACGAAATGTTTTTCGTCAGATAATACGTTCCGTTCGTCTTCAACGCCGCGTCAAGTCCTGCGGCGTCGGAGATCGGACTTCCTTGCTGAGTCATCCCCGTAAAAGTGCCGGGGTACGTCATATCCGTTCTGACGTTCAGAGCGTTATAATCGCTGTCGTTCGACGGATTTACCGTTTTGGTGCTGACAGCATCCGCTCCTTCTCCGCTCTCGGCTATTACGGACGTATCATCGATCATCGAAGTCATGAACGTGACCGCGACGAAAGCGAGCAGTATGACAGCCGCTACGATTGCCGAATAAAACAGTTTTTTCTTGGTCTTACTCATAATAGTCTCTCCTGCCTGTTATCTGATTTGAACGGTAAATGCCTGAAGCAACGTACCGTTTATTGCGTTGAACGCAGCTATTTTTCCGTAAGTTTCATAGACGTCGACGTCAAATCCGATATAGACGTCTGCGTTGTCTCCGTTTTCGACTATCGCAACGGGCAATACCAGTTCGAGTCCGTTGGAGAACACGACCGTTGCAGTCTCGTACTTCTCTCCGCCGACGATGTAATCCTGCGTCTTCGCCTCGTCGAAGTAGATCGCCTCAATGACGTTGCGATTTATAACGACGCTTATCTTCATGTCCTCGTCGAAATATCCGTTGCCGTCATATCTGCTGCCGTCGATTTTGAGCGTTGCAGTGACCGTCTTTTCGGTCATATAGCTCCAATCGACGTCGTCTTCGAAAATCGTGCTGACGTATATGTTTTCCTTGCTTGCGTCGCTATACGTCGCGGTGACCGTCGAAGGTATCGGGTTGTCGCTCTCGTTGCCCGTGACCGCATAAAGGTAATATGCATAAGGATCGACTCTGAGATAATTGCCTTCGGTATAACCGTCATATACGACAGACAGCTTGCGCTTGTCCGCCATCCTGAGCGTCAGCGTCACGGTCTGTTTCAAAGCGTTTTCGACCGTCTCCAGCGTTTCCCCGTCAGACGCAAGACGCTTGTCGAAGACTATCGTGATTTCGACCGTCGCCGCAGACAGATCCCCGTTGTCTCTCGCTACAAGTTCGTACAGCGCATCGGTATTCCAGGTCGCGCCATCGGTAATGGCTTCGGGTATGAACGAGCCGTCTGCATAATACAGGTTGAATCTTTCGATCAGCGACTGTACCGCGGCGTCTTTGCCCGCTGCCGTACCCGCGCCGCTGAAGTCGAGATCGTACCACGAAAGCTCTATCGTCTGATCGTTGATCGTACTGTCGTAGTAGTTGATCGTCACGGGATAGCTCGACCCGTTGGCAAACGTCAGATATGCCGTCCTGACGCCGCCTGCAGGGCTGGTTGCTTTGTAGTCGCCCGTCAGTTTCACCGTCTCGCCGTCCGTGTAATACTTTATCCTTTCGCCGGAATTGGTCGTCACCGTAAAGTAGTCGGGCAAGGATTCGTAAACGTGCAGATTTATCGGATCCACGGTGCGCACGCAGTCGCTTCCTCCGGCGTTGACGTTGAGGACCTTGAACGTTATGTTCATCGTGCTCGTCGTGCCGTCGTTGAATTTTGCGGTCGCCTTTACCGTATGAGTACCCGCCCTGTTCATCAGGGTCTTAAGGACGTCCTTATTGAACGCGGAGCCGTTGTAAGCCAAGGATATCGTACCGCGCTTGACTGCCGTTCCTTTCTGATATACAGCCGTACCATAGTCGCTGAAATATCTGTTCCAGTATTCGTCAACAGCTGCCTGATAACCGTTTGAGGACGAGTACATATAAGGATTGAACGTTATTTTCTGCGACAGGTTGCCCCAGTCGACTACGCCGTCCGTACCGTTCAGCGTATACGAAGGGTCGCCGACTGAAGAAGACTTATTATAGATCTGTATCTCAGTGCCGAAACTGTTGGACGTATAACTGTAAGATCCCAGATATTCGCTGAATCCCGTACGATGCATTATGCCCTTGCCGCCATAGTAGCTGTCGCCGTAAGAACCGTATTCGTAATAATACGTATATACGCCTTCGGCATCGGGAGAAGTATCCACGACGTTGAATTTGCTCCTGACCGTCTGCGTCAGTACGTTGTGGGTGTTTTCCCATTCTCCCGTCGTCTCATTGAGCGTATACTGCTCTATCTTCTGTCCCGTATCCGTACCCGTGAAAGAGACGTTTGTCAGCGTGCCTTCAACAAAGTTGATGTTGACTTCGGCTTCGTTCCACGCCGCAAGCGGGAGCAGTCTCTTGACGATCCTGTGCAGATTCTGCGCCGTACGCTCATAGTTGACTATTCCTCCGAGAGTGCTCAGAGCACCGTCCATACCGTTCAGCGCATCGTCCACGATATGCGGCAGCTGTCTTATGATACTGTCCCAGGTGCTGTACGGAGTGTAGCTTGCATCGGTTGCAGTCTTTGTATTGGAAGCAGCGGTGCGATCCCACCACATATACGCCAGATAATTCCTGCTGAAGCGTATGTTTCCCAACTGAAGCGTCGTCATGTCGATTATCGTATCCGCGCCGAATATACAGCTGAATATGCCGTCGACCATCTTGTTGAGTTCGTACGGATCGAGATTCACGTTTATGTTGCCTACGCCTGTAGACGACAGATTTACGTTTATGCCCGGTCTCAGCAAAGCTTCTATATCCAGCTCAGCGAACACCTTTGCAATACCCGTGACTTCTTCAGTCGTTCCCTGATCCTGAGAAGGAGGCGTCGTCTCTCCCGGCGTCTCTTCCTGTCCGAGATTGTTCGCCGCGTCGTTGACCTGCTTTATAAGGTTTTCGACCGTGGGAGCAAGCATACCGAGAATATCCAGATCAAGCGCAAAGTTGGACACGAAATCCGTTACGTCTATCGTTATGAAACCTAAACCGACGATTTTAAAATAACCTTTGCACAGATAAATAGTTGCCTTTCCGCTCGCGTAATCCAGGTAGAAATGAAGCATTGCCGTCTTGCTTCCGCTGCCGTGCGTGTAATATTCTGCTTCGTTGATATCGTAAAGCGTCAGCAACAGCGCACTCTTTCCTATCGCGCCGACCGTAGCGCTCGTATTGTCGAGTCTTACTTGTCCCGTTATCTTCTTGAGTTCTACTCTCGTGTACATATTCGGTTCTTCGCTGCTGTCCGCTGCCGTACCGACCGAGTTGGATTTCAGATCGAGAGCGAGCGCAAGCTCGAAACCGTCGAGGAAATCTTTGACTACCTGCGCGCCGTCCACTTCTGCGCTTGTCGTGTCGAGTACGACGAATCTGCTCGTATCCTGGGGAATGAATCTTTCGGGCGTGCCGTTGAATCCGAGTGTAAGCCCGATCGTAGCTTCTCCTCCGAGACTTATATTCGCCTCGATCTTGTCTCCTGCAAGATCCACGCCGAGGTTTGCCTCCAGCAAGAAATCAATATCGAAGCCGAGCGCGCGGAATATCTGAGACATAATGTCGCTGGTGATATCCACGACCACCTGGCTGTCGGTTATCTTTATCGAAGAAAGCAGGTATCTTATTATGTCGTTGCTTCCCGTAACAAGCGTTTCCGAATCTCCGGACGCCGCAGTCTGATTTTCGTCGGCAACATTGCCCGCTTCTTCGCCGAGATCCTTACCGTAGAACAGGTCGGAAAGTATGTCGGAAATGACGATCGGATTTATGCCGTCGAGCACTTCGTCGAGTTTGTTGAAAAGTACCGCGACGAGCGGCGAGCCTTTGACCTGAAGGTCTACGAGTCCCACACCTCCGAGCGCGATGTAAAGGTTTTCCCAATCGCCGTAAATGCCTATGATCGTCTTTTTGTTGACGGTATTGTTCATATTCACTTCGAGCATGAGCTGACGCGTTTCCATATTCCAATTGAACAAAATCTCGAGATCGTAATACAACTCGTCGAAACTGATCTCGAGCGGTATCGTGAGATCTACGCCGAGAGTCTTGAGAAGTCCCGATATAAGACTGTTGAGATCTACCTGACTTGCCTCTGCGTCCACAGTCAGATTTGCCTTTATGGAATTGTTGCCGAGCGTCTGTTTCAGAGTTTCTATCAGATCGTCGTTATAATCCTTATACGCATCTGCTTTGCTCCTCAGATAACTTTCAAGCTCGTTTACGTCAATGCCGAACTTCAGAGCGTCCGAAGGAACGCTTAGTTTCATTTCAAACGGATTTTCGGTACCGTCCGTAGTCGGCAGCAATACTCCTCCGACTTCGACTGTCAGACCGTCCTTGATCCTTATCGCCGCAGACAGATCGAACGCGCTCAGATCTATGCCGAGATCCACGCCGAAGTCCGCAAGCACTGCTACTATCGCGCCGAGCGTAGCCGTTACGGCTATTTCGTCCTCAGTAATGCCGACAGATATCTCGCCGTTTTCGTCGCTGACGGGAGTCATGACCGAAGTTTCGCCCGTTTCGCTCGTAACGACCGCTACGGGTACGCTCTCTTCTTCTGAAGAATTGCCGAGCGCCTTGAGTTTTTCGACTACCGCTCCGAGCAGATCGTAATCCACCTTGAACACAGGCATTTCCAGACCGAGCAGGCTCAGACCGCTCGCGTCGAGATAGGTCATATCGTCATAGGCGTATAATCCGAGCAGTACGCTGCCGGGTTGAGCAAGATTGCTCGAGCCGAAGTCTATGCCGTCTTTTGCGAGTATCTCGATCGACGCCATGCCGTTTCTGCCTCCCGCGGTGCCGTCGTCGGAATACATCTTGAGTTTTACGTCAAGCGTCAGAGTGATCTCCGTATCCTTTGTAAACTCCCACAAAAGCTGGGTGCCCGAAAGCGCGGTGACGCCGAGATCAGCCAGCAATTCCGCGACGTTGTATGTGCCCGCTTTGAACGCCACCGTCAGGTCGAGCGAGAAACCTATATCGCCCAGATTGTCGATAACGTCGGCAATGAGAGTGCCCGTATCCGACGCGTCTATTTCGTAATGATCGCGCAGGAATATCGCGGGTATGTAACTGTCGGTCACGATCGTCTCGTTTTTGAGCGACGCGTCGACGCTCATACCGATCAGAGCGTTTTCTCCTTCTCCGAACAGAGTCGCGTCAAACGAGATCGTGCCCGTAAGTATGCCGAGATTCGCGCTAAGGTCGAACAGATCGGAGCCGAGATCTATCTGTTTGCCCGCAAGGGCGTAAATTATATCCTGCAAAAGCTGTACCGACATCGCGAGTCTCACGTTTGCGTTCTCGAGCATCACGACTCCGAGAAGCTGCGCTATCCACGCGTTTTCTCCGCTGTCGCCCGCGTCCGTCGTACCTTCTCCGTCTGTCGGAGTCTCCGCTTCTCCGCCGTCTCTCGCCGCAAGCGTCGAGTTGCCGAACAAGCCTCCGAGCAGTTCGTTGAGATCGAGTCCCTGCAAACTGTCTATCGCCGTGGTAAGAGTGTCCGAAAGCTCTTTTATCAGCGAGATGTTGCTCACCTTTACGCTGATAAGTCCCACTCCCGTCAGATCGGCAACGAGCTGTTCTTCGTGCATATACAGTCCGATGAGCACGTCTTTGTCGCTCCTTATCTCCACCATAAGAGTGAGCTGCTTCGTATCGGGATCGAGATTCCACTGCAGAGCTATCTGCAATTTCTTCGTGAAAGTTCCCGCATCTACCGCGATCGGCACCTCGATGCCGTCGGTGTCGGTAAACGCCGCAAGAATGTTGTTGACGAGAGTGTTGAGATAATATCTGCCCTCGTTGAAATCAACGTCCACGTCGATCAGCATGGATCCGGTGAACAGATTATCCGCAATACCTCTCAATATATCCGAATACGTCTCGTCGTATCCGCTTATCTTTTCATCGACGTATGCGCCGAACGTCTCAAACAGCGTATCGTCCCCCGCCTTGATGTCCGCGGTGCTCGCGCTCAGACCGAGCGTGAAATCGGAGAGCTGTCCGTCCGTAGTCGTCATAAGATTGCCCGCAAGAGAGAGCGCAAAGGTATATACGCCGTTGCCCTGCGAATCGTCGCGCACAAGACTCACTTCGACTTCGACGTCGCCGAGCGCGTTCAATATGTCTTCTGCGGTTGCCGCTCCGTCGCCCGTGAGGAAGTTGGACAAGATCGCCCCGATAGCGCTCACCGTGACCGAAAGCTGCAATCTGTTGCGCGCTATCGTGAGACCTACGACTCCTCCTTCGCCGTTGGAAAGGGCAAGAGGTTGCGCCTCTATGTTGCCGCCTGTCTCCTCTTCGGCAAAAAGTCCCGCAACCAGCTTTTCGACGTTGTCGTAAATAAACGTCGGAAGATCGAAATTGTCGACCTTGAATACCGGCAGGTTGAGTCCGAGCACTTCGAGCGCGGTAACGTCGATGTAAAGACTGCCGTCTCTTATGTAAACCGCGAGCAGAGCTTCTCCCTGCGGTATCACTGTTATGCCTTCGCCGCCTCCCACGGTCGTGCCGAACGAGAGCGGTCTGTTTGCTATTATTTCAAGCGCCATCACGCCTTCTGCGCCGTATTCGGCCGGGCGTATCGCGCTGTTGAATCTTATCGAGAGATCGACCGACGGCTCGCCGAACGACACGATAAGCGACGCGTCGGCAGGCAGTCCCAATGTCGTCAGATCGACGAATTTGCCGATAAATTCAAGAATGTTGTATTCACCCGGCGTAAAGTCGAGTTTGAGATCCGCTTCAAGCGAAATGCCTTCGAGAAGTCCGGTGACGTATTGTTTGAGATCGTCTTTCGAAGTGAATACGATGACGTTGTCCGACTGTACGAAACGCGTGTATTCGCTCGCAAGCGCGGAAAGCGACCAGCTCTGCATATAACTGCGGTATTCGCCCACAGCCTTGAGTCCCGTCACGAGATAGGAGCGCAGCTCCTCGACGTCGTTCTGTCCGTCCGCGACGAAGCCTTCGTCTCCGTAAGCCTTGAGCAGGTCTGTCGCGAAGCCGTAATCCATCGTCTCGTCGTCCGTTCTTCCGATCTCAAGCCCGATGCCGAGCGTGAGCGCGCCGTCTCCTATGTTTGCGTTTACTTCAACTCTGCCGTTGACGATATCGAGCGCGCCTCCCGCGGATACGAAGTCGACTTCGATGCCGAGCGCGGAGAAAATGGACGCTATCATCTCGCGCGTGATATCAATATTAATTACGGCGTCGTCTACCCTGATACCTCCGAGCAGAGATATTATGTCGATCGCGACGCCCTGCGACGGAGTCTCGGGTTGTTCGGGAACAGGCTCCTCGGGAGTCGGATCCTCGGGAGCGGGCTCCTCTGTACCTGCGTCCTGCGACGGATTGAGCAGATTTTCAAACAACGTGTTCAGATCCGCGTTTTCTATCCCCGCGACCGCCTCGTTTACCGCGCCTTCTATCGTCGATATGATGCCGGTGTCTCTCAAAATGAAACTGCCGAAATCCGCGACAGTGACGATTATCGTCTCTCCCGTCACGCGAGCGCTCAGAATGACGTTGCTCTCCCCTTCGGTAAGGACGACGGCATATTCGCCTCTTTCGGAATTGAGTGCGATGAGAAGTTGCATCTTTCCGCTTTCGACGTTTAGATCGAAATCGGTATCCGGCAACCATTTGCTCACGAATTGTTTTATGTAAGCGCCCAGGTCTTTGGTCTCGTCCGCGTCGACTTCTACGCTCGCGGTAATCGACAGTCTTCCGACCGTGCCGAGAAGCGCGTTTATCACGTTGGACTGCGCGTCTGCAAGACCCGCGACGTTGTCTGCGATCAGATCTTCTATCTCTCCGGACAGACCGTCCACGCCCGTCTTCACTCCGCCGCTTGCGACGTTGAGCGCAAGCCCGAATCCGAGACTGTCGTAATCGCCGCTGCCGGGCAGCGCGGCGTTTGCGCTCACGCAAAGTCCTTCTTCGTCGAGAGATGCCGAGAGATCGGCTTGAAGCCCCTCGGGCAAATCGAACTGCACGCCGAACGCTTTGAGGATCGCCGATACCGTGGCGAGAGTGACGTTGACTTTGAGAGAATCGGAATTCACGATTATGCCTGCGCCTTCAGACGTGACCTGCGACCACAGATTGAGCGGAGTCGCCTGACCGTCCGCGTTAAGACGCGAGAGCGCCTCCGTCTCGCTCGTGCCGAACAGTCCCGACACGTCGAATTTTAGCTCCGTATCCAGAGAGGTCATAAGCCCGTCTGTTACCGACGCGAGATCTATCTGCGCTTTTAGAGCCGGCAACGCCACGCCGAAAAGCGAAACGTTCGTCAGATCTATGTATCCCGTGCCGTCCTCCGACAGATATACCGCAAGAAGCTGTCCCGCAGGCAGGATCTTGTCGTTGCCGATGTTGAAATCTTCGTTGAGAGAAATTATCACGCTTGCGTTAAGCGCGCCCGAATACGGGTTCAACGCAAGTTGCGCCGAAAGATGCGCGTTCATGACGCTGTCCGCGTTGACGGTCCACGGAGCTGCCGCCCCGCCGGCGTTTTCTATGCCGAACAAGGACACTATATCCATAATATTGTAATTGCCCGCCGCGAGAGTGAGTCTGAGATCCGCGTCGAGGATGACGCCTTCGAGCAGCGATCCGACGAGTTCTTTTACCGAATATGTGTATTTGCTCTCGTCGCCCACCATGGCGTCTATATACTCCGCAAGGCTCGCGTAACCTTCGATCTCCGGAGATTTTCCTATGCTGAAATCGTCGCAGACTATCGACGCGTCTATGCCGCCGTTGAGAGCCGCGTCCACAGTCAGTCCGTCCAGACCGTCGGCGTTGAGTTTTATGCCCAGATTCACGCTGCCGAAATCGGGTACGCTCGCGTCAACGCCTATCGCTTTGAGGAAAGACGAAAGGAAGGACTGATCCACCTTGAATCCGAGCACGCTGAAATTGCCGTTTTCGTCCGTTCCGTCTTCAACGCTGACCTTGTCGCCGTCAACGCCGAAAACTCCGACGAGCACTTTTATAAAGTTGAGCACGCCGCCGGAAACGTAGTAGTTGCCTTCGTTGCCCGAAAGCGCAACCACGCCGTTCTTGTCGAGCTTCGACCTGCCGTTCAACGCGCGTTCTTCGGTGAAGAATACGCCGTCTATCGCGTCGGTTACCACAGACTTGATCTGCGAAACGAGCTCCTTGAGGTCGACCCCTATCTTTATCCCTTTGCCGCCGTAAATGCCGCCCAGGGTCTTCGCAAGGTCGACGTAAAGATTGCCTTCTTTGTAATATACGCCGATAAACGGAGTGAGCGATCCGTCGTCGTTGATCTCGGCGAGTTCGAGCACGATATAGTTTTCGTCTCCGCTTGTCTTCTGCGCTATGTCGAGAGAGGTTTTGAGAGTGAGTCTGTACGTCAGATCGGAGCTCAGAAGCAGCGCGCCCGCGGGTATCGCTTGCGTACCGGTGATCGCGTTGAGCAAAGCGCCGAGGTCCGCGCCGTCGTTCTCGACCGCGAGATCGACATTGAGATCTATGTTTCCGAGAGAAATCTGCTGATAGCCTTCGAGAACGGAAGGAGCGACCGGGATAACTTCTCCTTCGTCGTAGAATCCCGCGTCTGTCGTGGAAAATTCAAAATACTGTTCGCCTTCGTAAACCGCGTCCGAAGTCACGCCCGAAACCTTGCCCGTAACCGAATCGACTGCAACGTTGACGTTGATCTGCATATCGGGCAAAACGCCCTTGAACCACGAAATGAGTCCGCTCGTCTTGATATCGAGCCCCGCACCCTTGAGAATGGAATCCAGGTTGATGAGATTGAGCAGGCTCGCAATACCCTGGAGTCCCTTCGGATTTATCTGAATGTTGTAAACAGTGTCGCTGCCTTCGACGTAAACGTCCGTCTTGGTAAACATCGTGAACAGGGTGCTGAGGATCATATCGAAGCTCAGACCCACTATGTCGAGACCGCCGAGCAGATTGCCGAGAACTTCGGGCATTCTCGCAGCAACTTCGAGAATATAATTTATGTCGAAGTCCTCCAGAACAACGCCTCCCATTTCGGGCGAATAGACGTAAAGTGCGCCGTTCATGACGTATACGCCGACCTGCAACTCTTCGTTTTCGTCCGCAAACTCGACGCCGAGCGTGTATATCTCCTCGCTTGTCACGTTGGCTTTGAGGGAGACCCCCGTCACTTTGCCGTCCGAGTCAGATCCCTTTCCTTCGAATACGAAGCCGAACGCGCCTTTATTCTGCAACGCGGCAACGATCGTCTTGAGCGCTCCAAGCGTTGTCGCCTGATCGGATTGCATCCATACTGCGGTAAGCCTCGCGTTGCCGGTCGGAACGTAATGCTTGCTGTACATGGTATTTCCGTCTGTCCAGCCTGCGAAAACGTAACCTTTCTTTTCGGGCAGATATCCGCTCAGGTCGGCCTGCACTCCGGGAAGCAGCTGCAACGTGTATTCCGAAAGGCCTCCGAGATCGCCTCCGTTGCAATCAAGCGTCAAAGATACCGTCTCTTCGTTGCAGGCGGTAAGTCCCGCCGATAATACAGCCAACAGAACAAGGACCAGCACGATTGTCGCCGTTAATTTTTTGAACCTGCTCATAGTTCTTCTCCTTATTTCCCTCGGTTTGCGCCGCATTTGGGCGCGTGCGTATATAATACGTGCATATATACAATTTAATTATAACACAATGATTTTTCGATTACAAACGTATTTTCGGCAATGAAATAAGGAAAAATCAGGATTATTTCGCTTTTATATGAAAATTTTATGCACGATATGGGTATTTTTATTCTAATATTTATATTTTCACAAAACCCGTTCGTCCATATATATACCGACGGCTATAAGGATGTTGCCGGGATCGATCGCGGCTCTTTACCGCGAAATTTTCGTCCGATTTCCGCGCTTACCCTGAAAAACCCCGCCTGCAGGACTCGTCTTGCTTACAACGCGGGAAAAACGTCATTCTTATTTTATACACATTTTTTATTGCGCCGGACGCGCTTGACGGATTGCGGCTATATACACGATTTTCAACTGAAGCATGAATGTAAAATTTTCTTTCCCGATTTACCCTTTGCGCTTCATCAAGTGCGGTTTTGTACGTTATCCGACGTCTGTCCTTTATTTGCACAAACGCGTTTCCGATTGCAATGCCGGGCGACGGCGACGCGCGTCCCGACGGCAAGGATTTTCTCTATGACGCAATAAAGCTCTGCTGAAGCTTGAAAAACCGAGAGTCGAGAGTTCGTACCGCAAAAAAACGGGGCTTATGCCCCGTCCGATAACGGTATTTGTTTTGAAAAACCTTAAAAAATCAATCTGTGTTTTCTCGCTTCCGCGCGGAGCTGCTCCCTGAATTTCGGGTGAGCGACGGAAATTATCTTTTCAACTCTCTCTCTTATATTAGTACCGCGCAAAGCCACTACGCCGTACTCCGTGGCGAGAAAATCTATGTCGTTTCTCGAAAGGGAGACCGCCGCTCCCGCCTTGAGCTGGCACACGATCTTGGACTTCTCCTCCCTCTCTCCCGTATGGTGATTCTTTACCATCGCAGTGGAATACAGCACGATGAACGACTTGCCGTTTTTCGACATCTGCGCGCCTATCGCGGTATCCGCCTGTCCGCCCGTACCGCTGAACTGCATGGAACCGAGCGACTCGCTGCAACACTGCCCCGTCAGATCTACTTCGAGAGTTGTGTTTACCGAGATCTGATTGTCGTTTTGCGCAATGACGTAAGGATCGTTCACCTCCGCGCAGTTCCTGATCTCGATCCCGATATTGTCGTCCATGAAGTCGTACAGTTTTTTATTGCCCAGTGCGAACGCCGCGACGACTTTGCCTTTGTTGCGCTGTTTCCTGCTGCCGTTGACGACGCCCTCCTCTATGAGTTTCACCATGCCCGTAGTGAGCATCTCGGTATGTATGCCGAGGTCGCGTTTGTTCATCAGCGCGTCGGCAAACGCGTTGGGTATGCCCCCTATCCCGAGCTGTATACAGTCGCCGTCGTTGACGTAATCGGCTACGAGCCTGCCTATCGCCCTGTCCTTGTCGTTTGGCAAGATATCGGGGATCTCGGGCAATTCGTAATCCGTCTCCAGAATATAATCCACCTGCGAGACGTGCACTTCGCAATCCCCGAACACGCGCGGAACGTGCGGGTTGACCTCTACTATCACGAGATCCGCCGCCTCTATCATCGCCTTTTCGTAGACGTTGGACAATCCGACCGACATAAATCCGTGTTTGTCTGGCATACTCGCGTTTACGACGACTATATCGGGGTGCGCTCTCCACAGTCTTTTGCTCGCGGCAAGGTGAAGATGGTTCGGTATAAAAGAAAGATTTCCGTGAGAATGGTCCTGCCGCTGTTTTGCGGAATAAAACCAGCTTTCTATTTTGAATGAATCGGAATATTTCGGATCGGTGTACTCATGGTCGCAAACGGAAAGGCAAGTGGAAACTCTGACGTTCCTGACCTTGTCGGCTATCGTATGCAACGAACCGAGAAATGCCCTCGCTTCCGCCGCGCCGAGGCCTGTGACGATATTGCAACCGTCCTTTACGAGCGACAACGCCTTGTCGAGGTCTATCACCTTTGACTTGTAATCGTACATCTGTTTTCCCCCGTACGTTTTATTGCTTCTATTTTGCAATAAATCGCGCGTCTAATCAACTGTTTTTCTACACCGCTTTGCAAAATAATACAATATGCCCCCGATTTTGCAAAAACCGGGGGCATTTTCGTCAATCTGCCTGCGTATCGTTCCTTTCGACCTTGTCGCTGCCGAGGAAGAACAGTGCGACGACGCCCGCTCCCGCGTGCGCCCCGATGACGGGTCCGATATAATCTATCACCACGCAGTCAAGCCCGAAACGCTTTTTGATCTCCTCTTTAACGTACACCGCGTCTTCGTAACAATCGCCGTGTCCGATGAATATCTTTTTCTGCTCGCTTGCGGGGAGCATCTTCTCCTCCATCTTGTCGACGAGCGCTTTCAGAGACTTCTTGCGGGATACGACTTTTCCGATCGGAATGAGCTTGCCCTTCGTATTGACGAAAAGTACGGGTTTGATATTTGCGAGCGAACCTATGAACGCCGCCGTCTTCGTAACTCTGCCGAGTCTTGCGAGATGTTTTAGATCGTCGACCGTAAAATAAGAACACAGATGCGCCTGCGTATCTTCGACATACTTGCAGAGCTCCTCGAAAGAGGCTCCTTCCGCTCTCTTTTTGAGAGTGTACCATACAAGCAGCCCTTCTCCCATGCTCGCGTTGTAACTGTCTACCGCGGCGAGCCTGCACTTGGGATATTTCTCTTTCAGATCCTTGAAAACACGCACCGCATTGTCGTAAGTACCCGAAAGTCCGGACGAGAACACGACGTAAAGCACGTCTTTGCCTTCTTTGAGAAGAGGCTCGACGTATTTTATTATCGTGGCTTCATCCACCATGCGCGTGTTCGTCTTTCTGCCGGCACGCATAAAATCGTAAAATTCTTTTGCGGAAAGGGTCTTTGTTTCGCCGTCGAAATCTTCGTCGTCGAGCATGAAACCCATCGGAAGAACGGTGAAATCCTTTTCGTAAAACTGTTTGGGGAAATCTGTGGTTGCATCTGTAACAATATGGATCATAATGCCTCCTGAAACCGTGTCAAATAATAGACAAGTGTAAATTTTTATTCTATAATAATTATAGAACAAAACGGCGCGTACCGCGTATGATTTTGCGCGGATATTTACACGATTATTGCTCACTACCGTACACAAATGCGCGATTTGTAAAATTTTTAACAAGGAGTCGATTTTATGCCAAAGGACAGAAGAATCAGAAAAACGCAAAGAGCCATAATCACAGCGACCGTACAGCTCCTCAACACGGTCCCGATAAACAAACTTTCGATAAAAGAGATCTGCTCTCTCGCCGATGTCAGCCGCAGCACTTTTTATCTGCATTATTACGACGCCACCGACGTTATCGAACAGGTGCACAACGACATTATCGCCAACATCACCAACGTGCTGGACAAGTTCGATTTTGCGACGATACTGACCAATCCGGAGCCATTTCTCAAACATGTATTCGATTTTTTGCAGAAAGACATCGATCTTTATATCAATCTTCTGCAAAACAACTTCCACTCCGATTTCCGCCGCAAGCTCAAAGGGCTTCTCGAAAACAAAATATTGCAGGAAAACTCCTACCGCTACCGCGACAGGACGATGTTCGAATATTCGGTATGCTTCCTGATCTCCGGTCTTGTGGAGACGATATGCGACAATCTGCAGGACATCAACACCCCGAAAGGCGCTTATCTGATGCAGTCTCTGACAAACCAGATAAAGGGCGGATTCAGCGCCTGACGCGTAAACAACGTAAAAAAAGCTCCCTTTGCCGGGAGCTTTTCTTTTTGTTTCAGTCTTCTTTTATTACCCGTTTCTTTTCGAGCGCCTCTTCTATCGCCTTTTTCTTTCTTCCGACGAGGTCGTAAGCAAGCAGCGGCAGCGTGGACACGAACAGACTCACTGCGGGAATGAGAGTGAGCAGCATGAATATCGCGGTGCGCGCACCCGTGGTCTGCTGTTGGAGCACGGTGGTGCCGTTTTCTGTGACCGGCTGGACATAACCGACTATCTCGAGCACGAGCGGTATCGCGCCCGCGGAGAACGCGGCGCTCAACTTGCCGACAAAGGATATGCACGACGACGCAAGTCCTTCGGCGCGTATGTCGAGCTTGTATTGCAGGTAGTCTATGCACTCTCCGATCATCGAGAAGGTTATCACGTTGTAGAGGCCGAGTGGCAGACCGCTTAAAAAGAAGAAAGGCAACGCAATGTAAAAATTGTATTTCGTAAAAGATCCTATCAGGAAAAACAGCCCGAGGACCGCGCCGGAGAAAATGCCCGCGCCAAGCGCTATCTTTCGAGAATTGTACTTTTTGAGGAGCTTGGGCATTATCAGCATGGACGGGAACATTCCCAAACCTATCAGCGCGGCGCCGATGATCTGTCTCATGTCGTAAACGAACGCAGTGAACGAATTGGTCGTCTCGTAATAGGCGAAGACATAATCCGCCGCGTATGTGTAAGACGCCTGGATCATGTATCTGCCGAAGCTCAGAAATCCGAAGAGCATGACGAGGACTAAAGGTTTGCATTTTCCGATCACCGCAAACGACTGTCTGACCGAAAGTTTTTCCTTTTGCGGCTCTATCCTCTCCCTCGTAAAGAAGAAGGTCATCGAAAACGGTACGATCGCCACTGCGGCAAAGAGTATCGCACCGACCATTAGTCCTTTGCGAAGCCCGAGTATGTTGTCGCCGATTAGCAGAGCGACTATCGCCACGGGGAGCGCGCCGCCGATACTGTTGAGCGTGCGGGCAAAAGAAAGAAATTTGTCTCTCTCTCCGACGTTGGGAGTCATCGCGTATGGCAAACCCCAGAACGGCACGTCGCAGACGGCATAAGCCACGCCCCACACCATATAAGTCACGGAAGCGTATACCATTTTGCCCGTCGTCCCGAGTCCGAAATCTATAAAAAGAAAAACGCTCAAAAGCGAAACTATGAACGGCGCGAAAAGCAGATACTGCCTCATCTTGCCGTATTTTGAACGCGTATTGTCGACCAGTATGCCCATCAGCGGATCGCCGATTGCAAAAACTAACCTTGCGACCCACATCAGTCCCATGACGAAAAGCAGTTCGAGACCGAGCACGTCCGTATAGAACCTGCTCAACCACGAAGTCATCATCGCGTATATGGCTCCCTGCCCAAGAGCGGCGAGCCCGTAACCCGATTTTTCCAGCTTTGTCAGATACTGTTTGTTTTCCAAATATCGTCTCCTTACGGCGTACCGTTTGATTTTAACACTATTTGAAAAATAATGCAAACGAAACGCTCTTTGAAGAAATCGGACGGCAAATCGCTGTCGTCAGCGGAATTTCGTCCTCGCTATGCTGTCCGCCCAGCCCATGAGGAGATCGCTTCTCTTCTTTTTGGACATATTGGGCGTAAACACGCGTTCCACGCCCACGTTTTCTCTGATCTCGTCCTCGTCCTTCCAGTAACCCGTATTGAGTCCCGCAAGATACGCTACGCCCAGCGCAGTCGTCTCTATTATTTTAGGTCTCACGACGTTGCAGTCGAGAATGTCCGCCTGAAACTGCATCAGAAAATTGTTTGCGCACGCGCCGCCGTCCACGCCGAGAGAGGTGATCCTGCAATCCGCGTCGCTCTGCATCGCGTGCATCACGTCGACGACCTGATACGCTATTGATTCAAGCGCCGCGCGCACGATGTGCGCTCTCGAAGTCCCGCGGGTTATGCCCGTGATGAGTCCTCTCGCCTTCGCGTCCCAGTGCGGAGCTCCGAGTCCGACGAACGCAGGCACGAGGTAGACTCCTCCCGTATCCTTGACGCTCAACGCGATTTCCTCCGTCTCGGGCGAAGAATTTATGATTTTGAGTTCGTCGCGCAGCCACTGTATCACCGCTCCTCCGACAAACACGCTGCCCTCAAGCACATACTGCGGCTTTTGCCCGTCCCTGCTTGCGGCAACCGTGGTGACGAGTCCGCGTTTGGAGCGAATCGGCTCGTCCCCCGTATTCATAAGCACGAAGCAACCCGTGCCGTATGTATTCTTGATGCTGCCCTTTTTCGTGCACAGGTGTCCGTAAAGCGCCGCTTGCTGGTCGCCCGCGTCGCCGCATACGGGGATCTCCCTGCCCGTGATCTCCGCCGACGTAACTCCGAAAAAGTGACCCGACGGATATACCGCTGGGAGCATGCTTTGAGGTATGTCAAACATCTGGATCAGATCGTCGTCCCAAGCCATGTCGTGAATGTTGAAAAGCATCGTGCGGCTGGCGTTTGTATAATCGGTCGCGAAGATCGCGCCTCCGGACAGACACCACATGACGTATGTATCCATCGTGCCGAACACGAGCTCTCCGTTTTCCGCGCGCTCCTTGGCGCCCTCGACGTTTTTGAGTATCCATCTTATCTTGGTCGCGCTGAAATAGGCGTCGACCTGCAGACCCGTCTTGGAATATATGAGTTTCTCGAGTCCCGCCGCCTTCAGGGTCTCGCAATAATCCGCGGTGCGCCTGCACTGCCATACGATCGCATTGTATACGGGTTTGCCCGTATTCTTGTCCCATACCACGACGGTCTCTCTCTGATTGGTGACGCCGATGCAGTCGATGTTTTCCGCCCCGACCTTTCCGATAACGGCGGCGACTACCTCTTTGACCCCCGCGATTATCTCCTCGGGATCGTGTTCGACCCAGCTCTCGTGCGGATATATCTGCGTGAATTCCTTTTGCGCCTTGGCTATAATATTGCCCTTTTTGTCAAAAACGATAGCTCTCGAACTCGTCGTTCCCTGATCTATCGACATAACGTACTTTCCCATAATCTCACCTCTTGTCGGAGTTTATCATATCCTGCCGACGTTTTTCGTTGCTATGAAATCCACTCCCGTCCCCGCGACGTTTTCGACGACGGTATCCCCGATCGAAACGGGTGCCTTGACCACAACGCCTTTGAGAGCGTCGAGAGCGTCGAATATCTTTGATTTTTCTATCGCTTCTTTCGTCTTCACGCTGACCATCGCGACGTCGCCGTCCTTGACGCGGACGACGCTCGTGACCATTCTCTTGGGGCATACGACCTCTTCTTTGCCGTATTTTTCCCCTCTCGGGCAGGTGTTGCCGCTCACCTTTACGTTGTTGAGATCACTGTCGTCGACCGTGAGCCTGCACCCCATCGGACAGCAAATGCAAATCATCTCTTTCATCTTTCCACCGCCTTCAGGCAAACCGTTACCTGCCTGCAATTTTTTAGCGCCCGTGTTTGTTTTTCGTTGAGATTGACAGTTTCCATCTCACCCGGAGTGACGACCCTGCACTTCCTCGAATATATCTCCTCGCCGTCTCCGATGACGCAGAGTCTGACGTCCTTGAACACGTTGCCCACGCGCATTTTGAGTTTGAGCGGCTCGTCGCCCGTCCTGTTGACGTATTGCGGTACGACGTAACGCACGCCGTCCTTCGCGTCGACCTGCACTTTGTCCGAGACCGTCTTTTCTCCTCTGACGTATGCCGCCGCGCGCTTGCCCGCCCATTCGCTTTCTTCGCTGACGAAGTCTACGAGGTCGTGGACGTGCAGTACGTTGCCGCAGGCGAATATTCCGTCCGTTTCCGTCATCATGTCGTCGTCTACCACAGCGCCGCCCGTGACGGGACTAAGTCTGACGTCCGCCATCTTCGACAGCTCGTTTTCGGGCAAAAGTCCTACGCTCAACAACAGAGTGTCGCAAGCTATCTCCTGCTCCGTACCCTTGATCGGATTGAGTTTTTCGTCTACCTGCGCTATCACGACGGACGACACCCTGCCCTTGCCTTTTATCTCGACGACGGTGTGAGAGAACATGAGCGGAATGTCAAAGTCGTTGAGGCATTGCACGATGTTTCTGTTGAGCCCCGAAGAATACGGCATAAGTTCCACGACCGCTTTGACCTTCGCGCCCTGAAACGTCATGCGACGCGCCATGATCAGTCCGATGTCGCCGCTGCCGAGGATCACAACCTCTTTGCCCGGCATGAAACCGTCTATATTGATGAGCTTCTGCGCCGTGCCCGCACTGAATATGCCCGCCGCGCGACAGCCCGCGATGTTTATCGCTCCTCTCGGTCTCTCCCTGCAGCCGCAGGCGAGTATGATCGCCTTTGCCTCGTACACGAGGAGACCGTCCGTCTCGTTGGCGCAGGTAACGCGCTTTTTGCGGTCGATCGAGAGCACCGTCGTACCCAACTTGTATTCTATATTCCTTGCGAGGACCTCGTCGACGTATCTCGCGGCGTATTCCGGTCCCGTCAGTTCTTCCTTGAACGTATGCAGACCGAATCCGTTGTGAATGCACTGATTGAGTATACCTCCGAGTTTGTCTTCTCTTTCGAGAATGAGAATGTCCCTTTCTCCCGCGTCGTACGCGCTCTTTGCCGCCGCGAGACCCGCGGGTCCGCCGCCGATTATTATAAGGTTCTTAACGCTCATCATTCTACCCTCCCCACGAGGATCTCGGAGCCTTTGCCGCTCTTCGTGACCTCCGTCATATCGATGCCGCGCTCTCTCGCAATGATCTCCATCACGCGTTCCGAACAAAATCCGCTCTGACATCTGCCCATACCGGCGCGCGTTCGCCTCTTTACTCCGTCGAGGTCCTTTGCGCCGAGAGGACGGTTTATGCTGTCCACGATCTCGCCTTCCGTTACCACCTCGCAACGACATACTATCCTGCCGTACAGCGGATTCTTTTTGATGATCTCCTCTCTTTCGCGCTCCGTCATCGTCGCAAAACATGGAATGCCCATCCTGACGGGATTGAATTCCGCCCTTTCTCGCAGTCCGAGTCTTGCGGCTATCTCCTTTGAAGCGTGCACCGCTATCGCGGGCGCCGCGGTGAGCCCCGGGCTCTCTATCCCTATCAGATTGTAAAGCGGCTTTCCGTCCGCAAATCCTATCACGAAGTCGCCCGCGTCCGCGTGAGCGCGCAAGCCCGTAAACTGCGTGATGACCGTCTTTTTGGTCAGAGACGGCATGGTTATGCTCGCCTTCGCAAAGGCTTCGGCAAGACCGTCGTAAGTCGTATCCTTGCAGTCCTTGTCCTCGATATCGACGGCGGTGGGCCCCAGCAGGATGTTGCCGTGCACGCTGGGCACGACGAGAATTCCTTTGCCCATCGCGGTCGGGAGCTGGAACAGCGTCGTCGACGCGAGATAACCCGACGTCTTGTCGAGCAGCATATATTCTCCTTTTCTCGGGACGATTTTGTACTTCTTTTCGCAGAGCGAATTGTTGAGCTCGTCGCTGTGAAGACCCGCGCAGTTGACGACTACGTCCGCTTTGAGCACGTCGCCGTCCTCGCAGACGACCGCAAGCCTTTCGCCGTCTTCCCTGATCGACGAAACCGTCTTTTCAAAGATGAACTTGACGCAGTTGGCGGCGGCGTTTTCGGCATACGCTATCGTCATTTCGTAAGGACTGACTATGCCCGACGAAGGACACCAGAGCGCGCCTTTGACCTCCTGCGAGACGTAAGGCTCCTTCTTCCTGACCTCGTCTCCCGTCACGACTTTGAGTCCTTTGACCCCGTTCTCGACGCCCTGATCGTACAGCCTTTTCAAACCGTCCCATTTCGTGTCGTCGAAGCAAAGCACAAACGCGCCGTTGCGTCTGAACGGAAAATCCAGCTCTTTGGACAGCTTGTCGAACATGGCGTTGCCCGCCACGTTGAATTTTGCCTTGAGAGTGCCCGGCTTTGCGTCGAATCCGCCGTGCACGACGCCGGAATTGGCTTTCGTCGTTCCGCACGCGACGTCGTCGGCTTTTTCGATCACTGTTACTTTGGCGTCGTAACGGCTGAGTTCTCTTGCTATCGAACAGCCGATTACGCCGGCGCCTATAATGATGATTTCGCTCATAATCCGCCTCTTTGGTTTACTGAATTCATTATAACACACGCAAAACAGGAATTCAATATATAAAAAGACGCGCAGTCATACCGCGCGTCCGATAATCCTCTTTGCAAAGCGTTTTGTGCCGTAAAACGTCAAAACCGCCCGCGTTTTGTCAATGTTTGTTGTCGTTTTTTTCGTATTCCACGTTTTCGTTGCCGCCGTACCAGGTGCGTATCGTCTTTACGCGGGCAAACGGGTTGGTCGGACGGTATATCTCCTCCTTTGCATAATTGAGCCCGTACATATCGAGCAACGGAGTGTAATCCTTCACCCTTTGCAGGAATTTCTTGAAATTTTTGGGACCGCCGTACCATGACGCTTCCGCAAGCGCTTCCATGCGCGGGAAAAGCTGAAATTCGAGCTTGGACGGCGTAGATATCCATTCGGTCCACAGCGCGCCTTCTATGCCCTTCACCTTATTGTCGTACATCGACGTGAAGCCTTCGAAATACGGATTGAACATATATGTGTTCTTCAGAGGATACTGCGCGTAAGGCATATCGAAATAGAAATATTTGTGTTTGCTTATCACGACGTTTCCGCCCTTTTTGACGTGCTTTATCACCCTGTAATCGCGCTGCGGAGTCCAATACTGCACCACGACGTCTCTATCGAGATTGTTGCCTTCGAGCACCTCGTTCCAGCCGATGAGCCTCTTTCCCTTGCTTTTGACGTACTGCGCGACTTCGTTGATGAACCAGCCCTGAAGCTGTTTTTCGTTTTTGAGACCGAGAGACTGCATCAGTTGCTGACAAGCGGGACAGTTTTTCCACTCGTCTTTCGGCGCCTCGTCGCCGCCGATATGGAAGTAGGGCGCGGGGAATAGCTCGCAGACCTCGTCGATGACCCCGCGTATGAATTCGAGAGTCGTCGGCTTGCCTATGCAGGCGCTCCTGTTCCAATCCTTGATCCCCTGCGAAAGGGGTATCCTGCTGCCGAAATAATAATGGGGATCGCGCTTGAGCTCTCTGCAACCGAGCCACGGATACGCCGCCATCGCCGCCGCGAGATGCGCAGGCATATCTATTTCGGGTATTACCGAAATGCCTCTCTCCGCCGCATAAGCGACTATCTCCTTTATCTTTTCCTGCGTATAGAATCCGCTGACGGGAACGTCGTCCACGTCGGTGGAAAGCCAGCCGTGTATCTGCGACTTGTCGCGGCTCGAGCCGACCTCGGTGAGAAGCGGATATTTCTTGATTTCAATTCTCCAGCCCTGATCGTCCGAAAGATGCCAATGCAACACGTTGAGCTTGTGCATGCACATCACGTCGAGCAGTTTTTTGACTTCGTCTTCTCCGAAGAAATGACGGGCTTCGTCAAGCAGTATGCCGCGCCACTTGTACCTCGGGTAATCGTTGACCTTTCCGCACGGCACCTCTTTGTCGAATTTGTCCGTGCCCATCATCGAGCCGACCCTCAGGGTCTGCACCGCGTACAGCGCGCCGATTGCGTCTCCCGCCGAGATCTTTATCCCGTCTTCGTCGACTTCTATGCGATAGCTCTGCGGCGACAGTTCCGCCGCAAAATCTATTTTGATCGGAGCGGTACCCTCCTTTGCGAGTTTTTTGCCGAGCCCCTTTTCGAGCAGGGAAAAAATCAACTTTTCCGAGCTCGACAGCTTGGGATCGACGACGACGGAATCGACTTTCGTGAAGTCGTAAGTCCCGCCTTTCTTCGCCGGTATGACCGATTGCGGTCTCGGTATGATCTCTTTCATCTCGTTTTCTCCTTTTTATTTCACATATTTCCAAGCGGGTATTGAGATTTTCGGTCCGTCGTAAAAAACGTCGAGCGAAAAAGTCTCCGCCTTGTCTCCCACGAACGCGATCTTGTCATACAAAATCCTGATCTCAAGCTGCTTGTATTTTGCAAGCGTGTGTCCCTCTTTCGTCACTTTCGCAGTTATATATGTGACCTTGCCCGTACGGGTGACTTCGGAAATTTCGAGCTCGTCTTCGGTCAGTCCCTCAAAAAGAGCGACGACGCTGTCCATATTGTAAGTCGAAATCTTTTCGCCCGAAATGAAGTCTTCGAGAGAACACTGCGTCACCGCCCAGTCGCCTTCGCTCCAGAACAACTTGCCCGTGACGTAGTCGCCTTCTTTGGCTTTCTTGCTTTCGACGCCCTTTTTCAGGCTCTTGCCGTAATAGGTATCGTCGTAAGTCGTCTTGAGCACGTCGCCGTTGGCTTCGGTAAACTTTGCCGTTTCACCCTGAACGTTTAGCGAATACTGCACGAATTTGCCGTTTTCCGAGCTGTTGTCGTTGAATTTGTATTTTATATAATAAGTCTGACTTTCGGCAGCGTTGCTTATGCTTTTGTAAAGAAGATCTCTGCCTTCCTTTTCCGTGAGAGTCGTCTGACACCCGGCGAACGCGAGCGTAAACGCGACCAAAACCACCGCTGTCAATACCGCGCAAATTCGTTTTGCCGTCTTTTTCATGTCAATCCTCCTTTGCGTCTTCAGACGCCGCCGCTTCGTCTTGAGAGTCGAAAACGCTTGTCTCGTCGGCACAGACGGCTCCTTTGCTCTCTGCGGGGATATCGACGAAACCTTCTTCGTTCAGATGTTCGTCACTCGAAAGAAGACTTGCCTCCGCACAGCCGTCGAGCACGTTCTGTTCGTGAGCGCGGCGCTTGAGATCTTCTATCATTCTCGCCTGATCCTTTTCGGTCATATTCCAGAAAATAAACGGGATCGCGTGCATCACGCCGCCTATAACGGCAAGCAGCGCCATAGCGGACAGCAACGGCGAGCGCACCGCGGCGTCATACAAAACGTCCTTGTCGTTTATAAGTCCGTAATATTCGTAAATAAACGGCAGTATATAGTTGGTGCCGATCGCGACGAGCGAATTGATTATCGCAAAGTTCTGCGAGAAGCCCTCGAGACGGTCGCCAGTCTTCCACTGTTGATAGTCGAGAGCGTCCGCGCTCATCGCGGGAGTCGTGATTATCTGCACCGCCGAGCTCCAGAACGCTATGTAACACATCGCGGCGAACATATAGAAGTTGTCGTTGTAGAATATCAGCGGTATCATGGAAGCGGCAAAAACCACGTCCGTGATCAGCACGGTATTTCTCTTGCCCATCTTTTTTATCATAAACGGACCCATGACCATGCCGACGAGCGACGCCGTGCCTATTACCACGCTTGCGACAGCCTGAATGCCCTCGTTCTGAAGCATATAGACATACGCCCACATCATGCTGCCGGTGATCGCCGTCCTCGCAAACGTGAACCATGTGGATATGTTGTTTATCCAGAAATACCTGTTCTTGCAGATCTTGACAAAACCGTCGAAAAACTTGACTTTCTGCACCTGTCTGCGCGGCAGGATTATGCGTTCTTTCGTGCCGAAATAAGCGAAGAATCCGAGACCGCAACCGAGGAACGAGAACACGGGGAATATAACTCTGTAAAAATTCTGATCGACCTGCCCCAGATCGAAGAAAGACGCTATCAGCGGAAACGCCGCACCGGTAATGGTCGGCGCCATGCTGTAAATTATCGAGCTTATCGAAATTATCTTCGCGCGCTCGTTGGTGTTGGGGGTTTCAAGCTGAACAAGCTGCGTGTACATACCGAGATAAAACTGGTATATGAAATTCATTACCGTGTAAAGCACGCCGACACATATCAGAATCTTCTGCTTGCTCCACGAAAGAGGAATGAACGCCGTAAGAGACATGAGGATCGCGCACGGAGGTCCCAGCCAGAGAAGCCACGGCCTCGCCTTGCCTTGCTTGCCCGGCGTATTGTCGATGAGCCAGCTCTTGAAGGGCTGTATCACGATGGAAATGATCGTATTGATCATAAGGAGGAGCGCAAGATCCGTAGGTTTGAGTCCGTAGACCGAACCTATGAGCAGGCAGTTTGCCTGAAGCAGTATCTGCGAAGACACAGCGACGATAAACTGTACGCCCATGCCTCCGACGGAGTATGCGATCACTTCTTTGTTGGAGACGTAATTGCCGCTTGCAGGCTTTTTCCAATATCGGAAGAAGTCTTTGACAACCGTACCTGCCTTGTTGATTATGTTCATATTTTCTCCCCTCGCTATTTTTCAAAAAGCCGCCTCGTATATTATACACCACGCGCAACGCCTTGTAAATACCGCTTTTGTCAAATTCCGTCCGAAGCAGATCTCTTTGCGTCGATGAAGCCGTCCGCAGACAAAAAACGGTGCAAGAAAACGTCTTTACGCGTTGTCTTGCGCCTCCGCTCCTTCTTTTTCTCCGTTTGTCGTGTCGTCGACTTCGCTGCCCGACGAAGTCTTTTTATCCTGCCCGCTTTCCTCTGCCGTATTTTCAGGCGCTTCCGCAGCGACCGACTCTCCCTCCGCCTGCGGAGCAGCCGGTCCTTGCCTTTGTTCTTCGGTTTTTTCCGCCCTGACGGCGGCTTCATCTTCGCCTGTATCCGCTCCGAGCAGATCTTTGTATATCTTGTCCGTGGAAAGCACGCACAGATGAGTCCTGTCGAGATCGCAGACGGTATACATCCTGCCCGCAAACTCCTCTATGTGGCAAGGAGCGCCGCACGCTATGCACCTGGCGTTGCAGACGAGCTGATACAGCTTGCCGTCGTTTGTCAGATAAGGAGCCTTGCCGTAACTTATCTTTTTGACCGCTCTCTCACTCTTTTTCATAGAAGCAAAAGTCCTCGAGCAATATATCTTGTCCGCAAGCGCGCCGCCGAACCCGGCAAGCACGAGGAGAAGCGCAAAACATATCGCCGCGCGCAAAGTCCTGTCGAGCGCGTCGGAGCTTATCCTCATCATCAGCACGAGTCCCGCGACAGCCGCTGCCGAAGCGAGCGCGTAAACTATGCTAAAAAGTATGCTTTTGACAAACACCTTTTGCGTCTCTCCGACGTATCTCAATTCAAGTCCTTCCGTTCCTCTCGGCACGGCGAGCAATACGTCCTGTTCGGTCAGATAGGACTTTTTTATGATTTCTTCGGTCTCGCGTTCACGCGCCGCCTTGCGCTCCCTCCAAGAAGGTTTGCGCTTTTTTTTCTGTGAGGTGCCGCAGAATTTGCAAAATTCAGACCCTTCTTCTATTTCTTTGCCGCATACTCTGCACTTCATTTGATTTTCTCCGGGTTTTGAGTCTTTTCTTTCTTTATGCGTCCGGCAACGAAAACGGAAAGGAGTACCGTCGCCGCAACCGACGCGACGAGCGCGAGCCAGGGCGCTCCTCCCGCCGTAATTACAAATTCCTTTGTACTGTTGAGACACATCACGAGTCCCAGGACAAGTCTGACGATCCCCAGCAAGGTCATGACCGAACACGCGACGAGCGCAGCGACGTCGTCACCCTTCTTCCTGCGGACGAGCAATACTATCGCCGCCACAATAAACGCGATCGTTGCCGCGAGATAGACCGTCTCCGTAACGTATATCGTCAGATAAGCGGTGTCGAGAAGTTCCAGCTTGCTTTGCGGATAATCCGCGACGAGCTGCTTTGCAATATCCTGCACTATCGTGCTGTCCTTGGACAGAGGAAGATTTTGTAAAGTGAATTCGATCGCGCCGTCGTATCCGCCCACGGGAGCGAATATGACCGTTATCGCGCTTTTGCCAAATCTGAGCTGATCGGGATCGAGATCCTCGAGAAGATTGTTGCCGTCCTCGTCTTCGTATTCCAGATCAGCCTGTACCGTAAAAGAATTGAAAAAGAGAAATACGGTAAGCAAAACGAGCACGACCGCCGTGACGGCGACCCAGCGGTTGTCTGTAGCGACTTTCGCAACTTCGACGACGGCAACCTGCCCGCCTCTCGCCTGTGTCTTTTTCTTTCCTCTGCTTGCCATATCGTTTGTACCTTGTCGTGTTATTTTTTCGTCCCGGGCATGAGCCGCGGGAGCGCACTATAAAAATTATATACCAAAGCAAGACGGTTTTCAATCTTTTTGCGCGGATATTTTGTGCGCTAATATACAAACTACCGGTAAGGCGCATTGCCTAATACTTCAAAAGGAGGCTTTCATGATCACCGTAATCGCTTTATTGCTTCTCGTAGTCGGCGCGCTCAACTGGTTGAGCGTGGGAATATTCAACTTCAACTTCGTAAATTGGATATTCACTTCCGAAGCGTACGTCGGCGCGCGTATCCTGTACGCGATCGTGGGCATCGCGGGTATATGGACTATCGTATATCTGATATACAACAAGTTCAACCCCAAGAGGATCAACGCCATCGAACAGGGCACCAGATCCCGTGACCACGAGTAAAACGGCGCGCCGTTTTCTCCCGCCGGAAGGCGGGATATTTTTGTCCTCTTCGACGCGCCGACGCAGAGGAAAACGCCGCTCTTCGAAGATCGTAGAACGGCGTTTTTTATTATTGTTTTATGCTTTTAACCTACACGGGCACCTAAATTTGCAACAGACACACTGCAAACAGCGCTTGCGTCGCGACGACGGCGCTCATTGCCGCATCTTTGAGTCTTGCGTCCCCTCCCGAAGCCTCCGCGAGAGCGCACAGTTTCATCGCGGCGTAGTTGCTGAAAAGGAAGGTCTTTTCAAGCGCTTTTTTGACTCCCGACGCGCCGAATCTCTCCTCCTTCCGAAAAGTCTTTCTGCCGAGCGCGGCGCAAAGACCGTCCGTCCTGTCCGCGGCAAAACGCAAAAGTTTTTTCTCGTCGGGAGTGGTTGCGTAATCGAGCAGAAAAAGACAGCCCTGAGCCGCTTTCCCGCAACTTTCGGCGGCTTTTGCCGCCTCGTCGGTCAGATATACGGGCAAGCCTTTGAGAATTTCGTTTCTCGCTTTTTTGGCATCCTGCGCCTCGTACTCCTCATTCATTTTCGCCGTCTCTTCTTCGTTTGCCAGCTTTTCGTCATCGTAATCTGCCATATTCGCCTCCGCTACTCTATGATACTCGCGCGCAGTTAAATTTATGCCCCGAAAGCCTCATTCCCGCGTTTTGCAACTGCGGGGCGCAAGCACTTGCTTTTTCGGACATACTATATTATAATATCTTTATATGGAAAACAAGATACTGACGCCTTTGCAGATATGGCAGGACTACGATCCACAGGCGGCTCATCTGCGCATTTCGTTTACGGATTTTCAAAAGCAGAACGGCCGCATATCTTTCGAAGCGTATTTCAACGGCGACGATTTTGACGGCAACGCTCCGAGAATATTCGTAAGCGGCTCTTACCCTGCGGAGACGTCTCCCAAAATCATCGTATATATCAAAGACGGCGAGGGCACTCCCCCTCCGTCCAACTTCGTCAATGCTTTTATTGATCGCGGTTTCGGTTTTATTCAATTCGATTACAACGCCGACAATACCGACCCTACAAAGCGCTCCCGCTACCCCGAAAACATCGTTTACGGAGAAGCGGCGCACAGCGAAGGTCATCTTTCCTCGGCGGAGCCGACGGCGAAGGACAGCTGTCAGTACCTCTGGACGACAGTCACGCGCAGGATCGTCACCCTTGTCAGATCTCTTTGCCCGGAATGCAAAATAATTCTCGTCGGCGCGCGCGAAGGCGCGGATATGCTCTGGCAGACCGCGGCGATGGACAAGAGGATAGACGCGGCGATTGCGATCAACAACGCGGGTTGGAGAGAATACGACGAGCTTTTCAGGTTTGACGAAAACGCGGAACCTCTGCAGATGACAGACGAACGCGAAAGGTGGTTTGCCGGTTGCGCGAGCCAGACCTATGCGAGATACGTCGAGTGCCCCTGCCTCCTCGTATGCGGATCCAACAACCCGATCACGAGCATAGACAGAGCAGAAAGCACTCTGACGCTTGTGGATAATCCGCGAGTATATTGCTCCATAAGTCCGAATACCGGGTTGTTGCTCCCGCAGTATTCTCTGTCCACACAACTCAATTTCGTCGAATATTACGACAACAAGGCGCCTTTTCTCAAAAAACCGCCCGCGCTCGAACTCAAAACGGAAGACGACAAACTCGTCGCCTGCCTCACGGTCGACGCTCCCCTCGCAACAAAAGAGATTGCCGTCTGGTATGCGTTCAACGAGCTTGACAGCACGATCAGAAATTGGAACAAGATAATCCTTCCTCAAAACGGTTGCAAACGCTGCGAGATCCCGGTCGCCGAAAACGCACAATGCGCGTTCGCGTTCGCAAACGCAGAATACGACGACGGTACGGTGCTTTCGTCCTATGAAGACTTCTTCAAGATTCCGGAAGCTATTTCGAGAGTGCTCACGAGAAGGACCCATATAATATACGAGCGCAAGAACGGCACCGGCTGCTTTGTCGCCGACAATTCTTCTCACTATCTCTCGTGCACCGCTCCCTTCCTTAAAGCGGGAGCTTACGACATCCTCGGAGTAACCTGCGACGACGCCGACATAACCACTTACAGCGTCGGCGAGGACAAATATATCCGCACAGACGAAAGCCTGCTCCAATTCGACGCGTACAGCGAAGTCTCTACGTCGGTCGAAGTCAGAGTCTGCAACAAGGAAAACGGCAAAAAGGTCTTCTATACCGCGGTATGCACGGTGGGCGGCGACGGAGAATGGACCAAATGCACCCTCTCACCCGCCTCTTTCAAAACGCAGACACTCGCCCCGCTCAAAGGCTGGAGCAATATAAAGAGCCTGTCCTTCCACAAGATCAACGGCGTGTTGTTCAAAAACATTCTGTGGGTGTAAACGTCATGCAGTACAAGGTCGGAGACAAGGTCGTAACGAAAAAAGCGCACCCGTGCGGCTGCGACGTCTGGACGATAACCCGTACGGGCGCCGACGTCAGGATCGTCTGCGACAAATGCGGAAGAAGCGTTATGCTCGACGCGCTCAAATTTGAAAAAAGCGTAAAGAAGATCGTCGGAGGCGATTCAGAATGAACGGTTTGCTCGACGAAAGAGAGGTCCGCGGCAGACGCGGCTCGGATATACTCAACACGATCCTCAGCGTTATCATAGTACTGCTCGTGCTTGTGATCGTAACGCTGCTCTTTTTCGTTACTCCGATGAGCGTGTCGGGGCAGTCGATGTACCCAACTTACCACGACGGGGACAAGGTCCTGCTTACAAAAGTGCTGTATACGGTCCGGGCGGGCGACGTGATCGTGTTCAAAATCCCGGGCAACGACTCCCCGCCCATCAAACGCGTCATAGGACTTCCCGGAGACATCGTGTTCTTCGACGTCAACAAGATGGATTATACCGTCAACGGCAAACCGCTCGACTCGTTCGGTACGGATACGGGCTATTCGGCAAGCTACTTCGAGACGAGCGAACGCGAAGTCTATTCCGCACTCACGACAACGGGTATCACCGTCGGCGAAAACGAATTTTTCGTGCTCGGCGACAACCGCAATATCTCAAAAGACAGCCACGTCTACGGTTGCATCAGTCAGGATTGGATCGTAGGAAAAGTAATATTACAATATTGAGAGGTACAATATGAAAGCTATCGTTTCCGTTATCGGAAAGGACAAAAAAGGCATTATCGCAAAGGTGTCCAACGCGCTCTATGACATGGACGTCAATATCGAAGACATCTCGCAGACCATTCTGCAGGAATACTTCACGATGATCATGGCGGTCGAAATATGCGAAAACGCGCCCCGTTTCGACGTGATAAAAGAAAACCTGAACAAACTCGGCGAAAAGATAGGCGTGCAGATACAGATACAGCTCAAAAGCATTTTCGACAGTATGCACAACGTCTCCGTTTCAAAATCCAACTGAGGAGCTATTATGTATTCTACAAGCGAAATTTTAGAAACCATAAACATGGTGTCGCACCAGCACCTCGACGTCAGGACGATAACCCTCGGCGTATCGCTGTTCGACTGCATAACCGACAGCCCCAGGCGCACCTGCGACAAGATATACGACAAACTGATGAAAAAGGCGGGCAACCTCGTCAAGATCGGCAACGACATCTCGGGCGAGATAGGCGTGCCTATAGTCAACAAGCGCATTGCCGTCACCCCCGTCAGTCTCGTCGCCGCTTCGAGCAAAGGACACCTCGAGATAATCCGCACGCTCGACAAAGTCGCGGACGAGATCGGGATAGACTTCCTCGGCGGCTACTCCGCGCTCGTGCACAAGGCTATGACGCCTTATGAAAGAGAGTTCCTCCTCAGCATTCCCGAAGCGCTCTCCACGACCAAGAAGATATGCTCCTCCGTCAACGTCGCGACCTCGAAAGCCGGCATCAATATGGACGCGGTAAAGCTTATGGGCAAGATCGTCAAGGACTGCGCATACCTCACCCGCGATCAGGACAGCTTGGCTTGCGCTAAACTCGTCGTATTCGCAAACGCGGTCGAAGACAATCCGTTCATGGCGGGAGCCTTCCTCGGCAGCGGCGAGGACGACGCGGTAGTAAACGTCGGCGTATCCGGGCCCGGCGTCGTCAAAGTCGCGCTCGAACAGGTCGACGGCGACCTCACCGAAGTCGCGGAAGTGATAAAGCAAACCGCTTTCAAAATAACCCGAGTCGGTCAGCTCGTCGCGCGCGAAGCGGCAAACCGCCTCGGCGTAAGCTACGGCATAGTAGACCTCTCGCTCGCACCGACTCCCGTCGTCGGCGACAGCGTGGCTCATATCCTCGAAGAAATAGGACTTGAAAGCGTCGGTGCCTGCGGCACGACCGCTACCCTCGCGCTCCTAAACGACGCGGTAAAGAAAGGCGGCATCATGGCAAGCAATCACGTCGGCGGGCTATCGGGCGCATTTATCCCCGTATCCGAAGACGCAGGCATGATAAAAGCCGCAGAGAGCGGACTGCTCTCCCTCGAAAAGCTCGAAGCGATGACCGCGGTCTGCTCCGTCGGTCTCGATATGATAGCTATCCCGGGCGACGTCTCTCCCGAAATAATCTCCGCGCTCATTGCCGACGAGATCGCGATCGGCGTCGTCAACACCAAGACGACCGCCGTCAGAGTCATACCCGTATACGGCAAGAAAGAGGGCGACACCGCGACTTTCGGCGGACTGCTCGGCGAAGCGCCGATCATGCCGATAAACCGCAGCGATCCGTCCAAGTTCGTCAACAGAGGCGGAAGGATACCTGCGCCGTTGCATAGCAACAAGAATTAGTTAGTAAGGGGCACCAAAAAATTTACTGCTAAATCAACAGCCGCCAAAATGGGCGGCTGTTTTATATACGCAGATTTTTTGTTTCCCCTTACTTTATCCCCTCCTTGCTTCGACCTCACCCTGCGGCTTTCGGTCTCATAAAGTACTTTTCACAAAAAGCGTGGTTTTTGTGAAAAGAAAAAATAGTTTCCCCTTACTTTATCCCCTCCTTGCTTCGACCTCACCCTACGGCTTTCGGTCTCATAAGGTACTTTTCACAAAAAGCGTGGTTTTTGTTAAAAGAAAAAATAGTTTCCCCTTATGTTATCCCCTCCGTGCTTCGACCTCACCCTACGGCTTTCGGTCTCATTAAGTACTTTCGGCAAAAAGCGTGGTTTTTCCCAAAAGAAAAATTAGTTTCCCCTTATGCTATCCCATCCAACAAGACAACTCCCCCCGACTCGCCGTTTTGCAAGGTACTTTTCACAAAAAGCGTCGTTTTTGCCAAAAGAATGAATATTTGTCATATCATTTTATATTACCACGACATTTCCCGGTATAATTAGACGGATTGCTTATACCGTGATTTTTTGTTAAAAGCGAAATACATTAATTGACTAACGTCACATTTCCTTATCTTATCCGTATTCGGTTGACAGATAGCGGGTTTCAGGTCTTTTGACCTGAAAACAGTTATTATGCATAATAAAGCAAAATGAGTTTTTTAGTGCCTATGTTTTTGATAAATTTGCAATCAATATTGAAAACGCAGCTTGCCTTTCTGCAAAAAGCTCCTTTGATGTCTTTGGTTTTGAATAATATCACCGTTTCGGTCAATACTCATCTCACGGAGGTAATTATGCAACTCAAAAACAGCGAAACTTTCAAGAATCTTGCCCGCGCTTTTGCGGGCGAGTGTATGGCAAAGGCGCGTTACGACTATATCGTATACGGCGCAAAACAGGAAGGATATACCGAACTTGCGAAGATGGTCAAACAGGTAGCCAATCAGGAATTCCACCACTCGAGAATGTTCTATTCCTTTATCCAGACCGCAGACAAGAACGCGGCGATAAATTCTGTGGAGATATGCGCGGAATATCCGTTCAAGGAAAAGTGGAATCTCGTCGACAATCTCAAATTCGCGGCGGAGGACGAAAACGAAGAAGCGACGCGTATATACCCCGAGTTTGCGAGAATAGCGCGCGAAGAAGGCTTCAAAGATATCGCGGGGCTGTTTGAAAACGTCGTGCAGGTGGAGACCTGCCACAACAAACTGTTCTCCGATCTCTACGAACAGCTTTCGCAGGGCAAGCTGTACAGCCGCCCGACCGCGGTCAAGTGGAAGTGCGCAGACTGCGGCTATGAGGCTACGTCCAAAGAGGCGTGGAAGGTCTGCCCGCTCTGTCAGGCAAAGCAGGGCGCAGTCATGCTCAAACTCAATGACAACAACTGATTTTTTCATACCCGTGTGCGTTAAAGCACACAAATCCCCCTCACACACAGGCGACGCGATCACAACGCGTCGTCTGCTTTTTGCCGCTTGCCACGCCTATTTAAGCCTAAACCGTTGTGAAGATTCCGCGTCGAACAAGTTGTGGCTCGGCACTCTTGATATAACCCTGCGATTTGTCGGTTATTTTTTTATCATTATAATTTGTTTTTACAATTTTTTTACGCGTTTTCGCAGATAAATATGATATAATAAATATGCTATGGGAAAAAGAAGAATCGTATTGCTCTTAACAGTCGTCGTCTTTACGCTCGCATTGCTCTGCGGCGTACTTGCAGGCTGCAGCAATATCAAAAATCTGTTTGAAGTCAACGCTACCAATCTCGCCGACTATGCGAAATACACATACAGCAACGGCGAAAGCAAAATCAACTTCTCTCTCAAGTCGTCAGACGAAGCGTGGGTCAGAATATCGTGGGACAGCGCCGTCGTTTTCAACGAGATTTTCCTTTACGAAAGCGGCGACAACGTAACGGGTTTTGAGATCTACGTCAACGACGTATTGTGCTACTCGCAAAACGAGATCGGCAAGATGAGAAACGTCTATCTCGGCAACACGACGGCAACTTCGGTCACTCTCAAAGTGACTTCCTGCAAAGGCAGTTACAAACTGACCGATATAGGCATTTACAATCTGCAACGCAACCGCACTTTCCACTCGACGGCGTTCGTCCGGCTCAACGAAAACGGCGATCCGTTTGACGGCGTTGACACATCGCTTATCAAGAATTATAGCGACTATATACTCTATCCGCTCGTCACGTTTGACTCCCAAGGCAATCTCAACGTAAACGGAGCAGATCTCGCGGCGGTTTCGAGAAAGATCCGCTCTTTCAATTATTCGGCAAAGATACACCTCGTCATCCTGCCCGCTCCCGGTGCGGACGAAGACGAAAACGACGTGCGCCACAGCGCGTTCAAGGACTATGCGCAACAGCTTTCCTCAAACGTAGCTTCTTTGCTCAAAAACTCCTCTTTCGACGGCGTGGTTTTCGGCTTTGACTTTTCGTTTGGCGAAAACCTGTTCGATTACGGCGTTTACAACGAGTTTATCGAAACGCTGCGCGGAAAGATCATGTCGCCTTACGAAATAGGCGTATTCATCAATCCCGACGCGAGAATATTCAACAAACAATCAAAGCAGTACATCGACAACTTTTATATCATCACGCCCAACCTCGACGACAATACGCAATCCGTGTTCTCCAAAACGGTGTGCAAGGCTCTCGAAACGGTAAAGGACAGCGATCTGCCCAAGGCAAAAACCTATCTGACGGTGCCCTTCTATAGCTATGACAGCGAGAGCGAAACGCTGTACAAGTATTGCGATTATGCTTCTCAACTCGGCAAATTCAACAACTTCGCGACAACCTCGGACGGCGTTAAAGTGCGTTTCAACGGTTACTCTGCCGTGAGAGATATGGCTGCGTTCTGTTACGATTACGGCATTGCGGGACTTCTCTCCGTATGTCCTCATTACGACGTGTCGGGAGACCTGTCTCTCGCAAGCGCGATACAGTCCGCGATAAAATAAGACGAAACGTCACTTCACCTTCCTCCCGTATAAAGCGGGAGGATTTTTTATCCTTCGTATAATAAGGATTTTTTGTGCCCGACACGGTCTTTCGGGATAAAAACATTCTTTTTTTGGTTTGTCGCGCTCCGAAACCGCAAAAAAACACCCTGTTTTACCGCGGAAAGGCAAGTTTGTTAAAAAAATGTTGATAAAACGACTTTTTTCAAGCAAAATTGACAAGTCATTATATTTATTTTATAATATATATATCCACATTTGTAAAAGGCTTTTATTATGGGTTTGGGAACAAGGAAAATCGCGGGCGTCTCTCTGTTGCTCGCAATGAGTCTTATAGCGTTCATGCTCGAAAACTTTTTGCCGCCGATGTTTATCCCCGGCGCGAAGCTTGGTCTCGGCAACGCGTTTTCTCTGCTCGCCCTCGTCCTCTATTCCCCTTATGCCGCGATCCTCGTGGTGGTATTGCGTTGCGTGATCGGCAACCTGATCGCGGGTTCTCTTTCTTCTATGATATTCGGACTTTGCGCGGGCGCGGCAAGCATTACTTTGAGCATCCTGCTGTGGCAATTCGCTTTCCCGAAAGTGACGCTCGTCTGCATAAGCGTATCGGCGGCGGTAGTGCACAATATCGTGCAATGCCTGGTTTTCTGCGCTATTTCGGAGACCTGGCAAGCCGTGGTATATCTGCCCTATCTCGTACTGCTCGGCGCGATAAGCGGTTTTGCGGTCGGGCTTGCAAGCGTACTCGTCGTCAAGCGTATACCGTCGCGTATGTTTGCGAAGGTCGGCGCAAACGTCGCCTTGTCATGAAACTTTGCCGCGCAAAGCGGCAGGCATATAACGAAAAAACACATCGGAGGTAACTGTGAAAGCAAGAAACGGCAAGTTTTTCAGTCGCGGCGTGCATTTCCGCGATATGAAATTCATAAGCAAGGACTGCCCTATAAGCAGGCTGGAAGCGCCCGGCATCGTTTCGATAGCTTTGCAACAACACATCGGCAAACCCGCAAGTCCCGTTGTCGCGGTAGGCGACACGGTAAAATGCGGGCAACTGATTGCAAAAGCGGATGGCTTTGTCAGCGCAAATATTTACAGCAGCGTGGCAGGAAGCGTTATCGCGATCGAAAAGCGCGCTAATCCGCGCGGAGGTCTTGATACGCACGTCGTGATCAAACGCGACGAGACTGCGAGCGACGACTTTGTACCGCTCGAGCCTCTCAAAGAAAAGACAAAGGAGACCGTGATAGCAAGGATCGCGGAAGCGGGCATCGTCGGCATGGGCGGCGCGGGCTTCCCCACTTCGGTAAAACTGTCTCCGAAAACTCCCGTCGACACTCTCATAATCAACGCGGCGGAATGCGAACCCTATCTGACCTGCGACTACCGTCTGATGATAGAAAAGACGGATGAGCTTGTGCAGGGTTTCAGACTTCTCGCAACGGCGCTCGGCGTGACTCACATCATCGTCGGCGTCGAAAAAAACAAACCCGACGCCGTCGCGCTGTTTGAAAAGTACGACGACCTCGACGTGGTATTGCTCCGCAAGCGTTACCCGATGGGAAGCGAAAAACATCTGATCTACTGCTGCACCGGGCGCAGGGTCCCGCCGGGAAAACTCCCCGCGGACGCAGGCTGCGTCGTGCAGAACGTGGCTACCTCCTATGCGGTATACGAAGCGGTCGAACTCAACAAGCCGCTTTTCGAACGCGTCGTCACCGTCTCCGGTCAATGCGTCGAAAACCCCGCAAACATCATCGTGAGATTCGGCACGAGTTTTGACTACATACTCGACCATTGCGGCGGCATAAAGGGCGATATCGGCATGATAATCGACGGCGGTCCGATGATGGGCGCGACGATGCTCTCCACCAATTACTACACCCGCAAGACGGACAGCGGACTGCTTCTCCTGCCCAAAACCGAAGTCTCTCTGAAAAATCCGACCCCCTGCATAAGCTGCGGAAGCTGCGCGAGAGCGTGCCCGATGCACCTGATGCCGATGGATATCGACTTCTACACGCAGGCGGGAGATTACGTCATGGCAAAAGAACGCGGCGGCGTGCTAAACTGCATCGAATGCGGCAGTTGCGCTTACGTCTGCCCTGCAAACCGCGCGCTCGTTCAGAGCGTACAGCTTTGCAAACAAAAACTTCGCGAGATGAAATAGGAGGGATAAAGGAAAATGGAAAAAGTCATAGTATCCGACAGCCCTCATATAAGAGGAAAACGCACGACGAGAGGCATTATGCTGGACGTCGTCATCGCCCTGCTCCCTGCGGCGGTGATGGGCTGCGTATACTTCGGAGTCAAAGCCTTCCTGACGATCCTTATAAGCGTCGTCGCAAGCGTGGCAACCGAATTCGTATACAGCCTGTGCCTGAAAAAGAAGCCTTTGGAAATTGTGAAATCCTTTGACTTCACAAGCGTCGTTACCGGTCTTTTGCTCGCAATGTGCCTGCCGTCTCACGTCGCGTGGTACGTCCCGCTCATTTCTGCGGTATTCGCAATCGCGGTGGTCAAAATGCTGTTCGGCGGCACGGGCAAAAACATCGTCAACCCCGCTATTACGGGCAGAATTTTCGCGTTTATCGCGTTCCAGTCCGCAATGGTATCCGGCTGGGTCGCTCCGACTATCTCCGCCCTCGACGGCAGCGTGACTTCGGGCGCGACGCAACTCACTTCGATGCTCGGCGGCAACGGCTATTCTGTCAGTCTCGCGGATATGTTTCTCGGCACGGGCATGGCGGGCTGTATCGGCGAGACCTGCAAACTCGCGCTCCTGATCGGGGGCATTTATCTGGTCGTCCGCAAGGTCATCAAGTGGCAATACCCCGTCATCTATATCGTTCTGACCGGCTTTGTCGCGGTATGTCTGGAAAAATTCGATTTTTCGTACTTCATGCCTTCGATACTGTCGGGCGGTCTCTTCCTCGGCGCGATCTTCATGGCGACCGACTACGTCACAAGCCCCAACAGCACGGCGGGCAATTATGTCTATTTCGTCGCGCTGGGCGTGCTCACGGCGGTGCTCCGCAAGGCGACGGGCATAGAGGTCGTCTCCTTTGTGATCCTGCTGATGAACCTTATCGTTCCGCTCATCAACGCTTATGTCCGTCCGCGTCCGTTCGGCGCGCCCGGCTTCGTTGAGCGTATCCGCACCAAGATGGCGGAGAAAAAGGCGAAAGCCGCAAACAAAGAGGAGGGCGGGAAACAATGACGGTCAAACAGTTTTTCAAAAGTCAGGCGTTCAAATGCATAATCGTCCTGCTCGTCATAGCCTTGATCTCCGGCGGTCTCCTCGCGATCCTAAACGACGTGCTTTACGTCTCCGAAGAAGAACGCACGATGAGAGCGATCGAAAAGGTCTACGGCAAAGAAATGAAATACGAAGAGCTCGAATTTTCGGCAGAAGAGCTCAAAAACGACTACGGCTCGATCTCCAAAGTCTATCTGCTCGAGAACGGCAACTATCTCGTACAGTCAACGGGCGGCGAAGGCTACAAGGGCGGCACGATAACCGTCTGGGTCGTGCTTACTTCGGCTGACGGCGAATTCAGCGGAATAGAAAAAGTCGTGCTCGAGAGCTACGAAAAACAGACGCTTATGTCAAAACTCTCTTATGACGTCTACTCCGCTCACAACGATGAAATAACGGGCGACGTATATTTCACCACGAGCGGCGACGGCATCAAGGTGCTGATAAGCGGCGCGACTTATTCGACCAACGCGCTCAACAACTCGGTTGACTGCGCTTTGAAGTTTGCGCGCGAAGTTCTGTTCGTTGCGTCTGCCGACGAGGAGGTGGCTTGATATGACAGGAAAAAGATTCAAAACGATAGCCTTTGACGGGCTTCTCAAAAACAATCCGACTCTCCGCCTCGTGCTGGGCACCTGCCCCACTCTCGCACTTTCGACGGCGGCGTTCAACGGCATAGGAATGGGTCTTGCGGTCACTTTTATCCTGATCTGCTCCAACGTGCTCATTTCTCTGCTGCGCAAGACGATCCCCAACGCGGTGCGCATACCTGCGTTTGTCATAATAATCGCGACTTTTGTCACGATAGTCAGAATGGTGCTTGACAAATTCATTCCTTCTCTGTACGACTCAATGGGCGTGTATCTGCCGCTTATCGTCGTCAACTGCATAATCCTCGGCAGAGCGGAATCATTTGCAAGCAAAAACAAGGTGCTCGACTCCGCGTGCGACGGTCTGTTCACGGGTCTCGGCTTCACCTGCGCGCTGACTCTTATCGGCGCAATCAGAGAGATCCTCGGCGCGGGCGCGATCTTCGGATATACGCTCTGGGATTTCAAGATCGAGTTCTTCACGTCGTCCGCTGGCGCGTTCTTCGTTTACGGACTTTCGATCGCGATCTTCAACGCGGTGTACTCCAAGATAGAAAACGTGCGCCGCAGCAAGACGTTCGCTTTGCGTATAATGCCAAAGCCCGACGTCTCTGCTCCCGACAACCTCGACCCCGACGCGGGCAACGAGGAGAACGCAAACGCGACTGCGGAAGCGACCGCAAAGGAGGTAAAGTGATATGGGTACTTTCTTTTCGATAATCATAATCGCGGTATTCGTCAACAACTTCGTCGTCGTGCAGTTCCTCGGTATCTGCCCCTTCCTCGGCGTATCCAAAAAGACGAACAACGCGCTCGGCATGGGCATTGCGGTCACGCTCGTCATGACGATAACCTGTCTCATAACATACCCGATCTACGAGTATCTCCTCGTCCCGAACGGACTCGAATATCTCGAAATAATCGTGTTCATATTCGTCATTGCGGCTCTCGTCCAGATGATCGAACGCGCGATCAAAAGGTTCTCCCCCGCACTTTACAAGGCAATGGGCATATATCTGCCGCTGATCACGACAAACTGCGCGGTGCTCGGCGTCGCGGAGCTCGTTATCGACAAGGCGCAGATGATGAGCCTTTTGGGTATAACTTCGATGAACCTCGGCTACGCGGTGCTCTACGGTCTGTTCGCAGGCGTCGGCTTCACAGTCTCCATAGTGATAATGAGCGGTCTGCGCGAAAAGATAGACCACCTCAGAATGCCGGGTCCGATGAAAGGCTTCCCGATCACGATGATGGCGGCTTGCTTTATGGCAATGGGCTTTTACGTTTTCAATATGATAGGTTGAGGAGGATAAAACGGTATGTATAATATATTAAGTGCTACTATCCAATGGAACAAAGTCGGTCTGGTGCTGGGAATAATCGCCGCGCTTGCCGTCGTCTTTGCCGTTCTCATCCTGATCGTCACCAAGGTGTGCCATATCGAGGAGGACGAAAAAGTCGTCAAGATACTCGAACATCTCGCCGGCGCCAACTGCGGCGGTTGCGGACACAGCGGTTGCGAAGGTTTTGCAAAATGCCTCGCCTGCGGCAAAGCGTCTCTCAACGATTGCAAAGTCACGTCCGACGAAGAAAAGAAGATCATTGCGGAGCTTGCCGGGATCGAATTCTCTTCCAGCGAACCCACCGTCGCGGTCGTCAAGTGCAACGGCGGCATAAACTGCACCGACAAATACGAATATATCGGCAACGAAGGGTGCCTCAACAAAAAGATGTACCTCGGCGGTTGCAAGATGTGTCCGCACGGCTGTCTGGGCGGCGGAACGTGCGCCGAAGTGTGCCCCGTGGGCGCTATCAAAGTCAAAGACGGGGTCGCGTTTGTGGACAAGACTCTGTGCACTTCCTGCGGCGCCTGCATGCAGAAATGCCCGCAACTGATAATCGAACGCATCCCCGCGTCCGCAAAAGTATACTGCGCGTGCTCGACCACCTGCAAAGGCAAAGAGACGATGTCCGTGTGCAAAGTCGGTTGCATAGGTTGCGGACTGTGCGCGAGGACCTGCCCCAACGGCGCGATCACGATGGTGAACAATCTCCCCGTCTTCGATTACTCGAAATGCACGGGCTGTATGGAATGTCTCAAAAAATGTCCGAGAAAGATCATAAAAGAACATTAAAAGACAAAATCCGACAAAAAAAGCGGCTTCTTTCGAAGCCGCTTTTTGCTTGCACTTTGGGGATTTTTATCCTCGCCTACCTCCGACTTTACGCCCGACGTCCTTTGCCATATAGGCGAACATCAGGCAATTTAATTCCCTTCTGCAAGCAAAATAACCCTTTTCGTCTCTGCGGGCGGCGTTTGCTTCCGTCCTCTTTTTGAGACCCGTGATGCGCTCCAAAGCGCAATTATCGCATAGATCGTCACAGAAATGCGTCTTGCGAAAATCGGCGCATCTCCTTTTTCTGTTCAACATACTCGTCCCCTTCTGAATTTGTTTATCTTTTTATATCTTCGTCTTCGGCTTTTATCTTCAGACGAATGCATTTTATAAGACCGAATATTACGGTTGCCGCAAGCGCCGTTGCAGACAGCGTTATCGCCGCACTGTCGTTGTTTTCGCAGATCAACAGATACGGTATCGGCGCAAGCATTGCGCAGGTCGCGACGTTTACGACGTAATTGATTATCGTCACAGGCTTTTGGAATCCCGTTCTCCTGACGGCAATGTATACGAACGGAGCTACGAGCGCACCTGCCGCAAACAGCGAATACAAAACGTATAACAACGCTTCGGTGCCGTTTTCGATCGATTTCGAATAAATTATTGTCAACACGATCAGAAACGGTATGGAGCAGCACCATTGTATAGCCGTGACCCCTCCGTCGGTCCTGACCGTATTTTCCACGCCTCTGTAAGCAAGATATATGTACGTTTCAATCAACGGTTTAGCCAGGGCGATGCCGATAAGCAATGCCAAAGCGAAGAGCGATTCGACGTTACGCACTATACTGAAGATGTCGTACATACCCAATATCGTTACGCCTAAAGTGAACAACAACAGTCCTGAAAACATAAACAGCGTACACAAAAACTCCCGCTTTAGCGATCTGTCCGCCGCTTTTCTCGCAATCAGACCGAAAGACGTGAAATGTCTGTATGCCGCAACGCAGCAGCTCACCGCCGTCGCGAAATAAATGCACATACCGACCACCTTGCCGACGTTGACATAATTGTAAACGGTGCCCACAGTGCAATAGAGCACTACCGAAACAATATATCCCGCGACAAGCGCGACGCAAAGCGCCACCGCTTTCTTAAAAAGGCTTTCGTCCTTTTGAAGCGGCTCTTTTGCAAGGTCTTCGACATCGGGGTTTTTCGTGACGAGATCGTCGATCGACACGTTAAAACACTCCGCAACGGCGCTCAACATCTGCAAATCGGGTTCGCTGACTCCTCTCTCCCATTTGCTTATCGTCTTGTTCGATATATAGAGTTTGTCGGCGAGTTCTTTCTGACTCATGCCGGCTTTGACTCTCATATGATACAAATTGTTCGAAAATCTGTTCATATCACTCCTCTTCGAATATCGCGACCCCGTTCAGAGATCCCTGCCCGGGAAGTCCGCTGACAAACGCGAATCCGTCGAAATAGTCTGAAGTATTGCTGTCCGAATCGTCGGTATACATTACTATATAGGATTTATTGTTGAACGGATACTGCCACGTTCCCGCAATAATTGTCATATCCTTGTTGCTTTCTTCAAAATCGGGCTGTAAGTACCCCGAAATTTTCAGCGACCGAACGTCGATATAATAACCGGCAGGCTTGCTGTTGGCAGTTCTGTATGTATGAACGAACAAAGTTGTATACGCTCTGCCGTAGCTCTTGGACGTCACGACCTGATATGCCGATTTTATCTGATCGACGACTCCGTCTCCGTCGGTATCCGCATTTACGGGAGTTCCTCCGGCCATCGCAACGTGCGTGATGTCGAAACCGATATAGGAATCGTAGCTGTACGTCGTCGGGGTGCCGGGATAGAGTTCCGACGCGGCACGCGAACCCATATTGTGACTAATCGACGTAATGGATGAGCCGCTGAGGTTGTGGTTTACCGTCCTCGACTCAACGGTAAGATCTCCCTCCGTAAGAGCGTTGAAATTTACGTCGAAGCTGTCGATCCTGTATCGACCTGTCGTCGGCATGAACGACACTTCCGCATATACGTTGTAATATCTGACGCCGTAATACATACTCTCGAAATAATCGACGTAAGTGTATATGCCGGCGAGAGCGATATGGTTTTCAAAATTGTTCGCATAAACGAGATAATTCACTCCGAGCCACATATTACCCGCGTTGACCGACGACGTTCTTGTTGCCGGGAGCAGAGCGAAATCGTCCGCTACGGAAAGAAAATCGATCCCGGACGAATCCACGATTTCCTCGTTTTCCGTAAGCGCCATTACGGGCACAGCCTGTATCTCCTCTCCGTCGAAATAATACCTCGTGCCGAGATTGTTTCCCGACGTCGCTGTCACAAGGAGCTGTCCTCCGTCTTCGACGTAACCGTCAAGTTCTTCGGCATAAAGCGCATACTGTCCTTCCGTCGCCACGAGAACGGGATAGGAAGAAAGGTCGTCCAGCATATCCTCGTCAAAATATTCGGCAACATGCTGCTCCTCTGCGAAAACCGTGGTATTCGCAAGCAATACGATTGCCGCAAGCAATATCATTATCATCGCCGTCGCTTTGACGGTAAAACTCTTCTGTTTTGAGTATTCCATAATTTTTTCTCCTTTCTGTATTGAAAATATTATAACACACGCCCGAAAACGGGGCGCGATTTTGGAGTCGCCAAAACGGAGAATCGGCATTTTTTTTATAAAACCATCAATATCGTCTACATTTTTTCGACAATATAAGCTAAAAAACGCGCAAACCGCAAAAAAATCAAGCGCGATACATTGCGCTTGATTTTCTCTTGAAGATTTCTTCAACCCTGCGAAAGAAGAGCCATTATCAGCCCGCACATCTTCGCTCTCGCCGAAAGATTTTCCTGTCTGCCGCTTTCTCCTTCGTCCAAAGAACGTTTGAGCCTGGCTATGTGCAAAAGCATTGCGCCTTCTCTTTCGTTTGCACAGCTCAAAGTTTCCCTCCTCGCGTTTGCTTCACGCGCGGCTTTGCTCAGATCGACTATTTGCATATCCTACCTCCCAATCACACAAACAGCATTATATTATCACTCAAAGTTGAGCGCAACGCTTTTTTTGCGGTATTTTCAGTTTGCGAGCAAAATAGTGATTTTTCGACTCTTTTCGTCACCTTGTAGGGAGCGAAAAACCGTTGAATTGCAGTCCGACCGTCGTCGTATCTTTTTCTCTTTTAGTCTGTCCCTGAAGGTTTTTGTACAATTCCGGCACAGTCGTCGCCGAAACTGCCGTATTGACACGATTTATCCGCAATTGTATAATATTTATGTAAAACAAGTCGTATATCATACGTTGCGCCAACATAAACGGAGTTTTGGAAAATAAATTTAAAAGAGGAGAAAAGTCATGAGTGCAATGAAAAAATTATTCTTCAACCTTGTTGCCATCACCGTATTGCTGTGCCCTGCGATTGTCCTTTTTGCCGCTTATCCCACAAATCCTTTTTCCGACACGGTCGCAATAGCGGATACGGTTGAGATAGTCATAGACAAGACCAACTTCCCCGACACAACTTTCCGTCAGTACGTTTCGGAAAAAGCGGATACGGACGGAAACGGCAGTTTGTCCGATGAAGAGCTCAATGCCGTGACAAGCATTTTCGTCACAAAAATGAACATCAGCAGTCTCCAAGGCATAGAATATTTCACCTCGCTCAAAAGCCTGTACTGTTATGAAAACAATCTCTGGTCAATCGATTTGTCCGAGAATACCGCACTTGAAGTCGTATCGTGTTACAGCAACAATCTGTCGTCGCTCGACCTTTCCGCACTTCCTTCTTTGAAAGAACTCAATTGCTCCAAAAACAAACTTTATACACTCAAAATAAACGGAACATCGCTTGAACAGCTGCACTGCGAATCAAACAATCTGTCCGAAATCGATGTGTCGGGATATCCGAAACTAACTTATTTCAGATGCGACTCAAACGGCATATCCAAACTCGATCTCACGAAAAACCCAGCATTGAAATATGTATATTGCGCAAACAATCTGTTGACAGAGCTCGACCTCTCGGAAAACGTCGCGCTCGATACCCTCGATTGTTCGAACAACGACATATCGTCCCTCGATCTGAAAGGATACGCCACTCTGCGCGTTCTCAATTGCACAGGCAACCGTCTTACGGAGTTGGATCTGACGGATTGCATCGAACTCAACTCTCTCGATTGCAGAGACAACGATCTTACGGAATTGATTCTGACGGGGTGCTCCGATCTTTTCAGCGTAACCTGCTATAATAATCAACTGAAGACGCTCGACCTGTCCGACAGCACACGTCTCACCTCTCTCTACTGCGCAAAAAACAAACTTTTCGCACTTGACGTATCCATGTGCACAAATCTAACGAGATTGGACTGCAACAGTCAGAAAGCGGAATATGCCGCGCCGCGGAACGGCGACGTCTGGCAGCTCGATCTGTCCGCACTCCTGACCGATTGGGACAAAGTAAGAATAATCAACGTGACCGACGGAACTCTGGAGAGCGACGGCAAAACGGTGACTTTCGACGGAGAATCCGCCGTCGTCGATTATTCATACGCAACGGGTTTCGGACAAAGAACCGTTGTCATCTCTCTTACTCTTTCGCACGGATTCAGAATTACTGTCGAAGGCGGGATTATCGACGGGATCGACGGATCTTCCACGTCTGTTGCGGAAAACGAAACCGTCACCGTAACGGCTCAACCCCCCGAGGGGAGCGTTTTCGAAGGTTGGAGCGTCGACGGAGGAGAAACGATAATCAGCACAGAGCCTACTTATACGTTTACAGCAGCGTCAAATACGGCGCTCAAGGCGGTTTATTCAGAAACCCCGACTACTATTCCGGGAACCGACGACCCTCCTGAAGGAACCGACGACCCGCCTACCGACCCCGAAAATCCTCCTTCCGACCCCGAAGGAGATGCCGAAACGCCTTCCGTCGAACCCGAAGGCTTGTCGGGCGGCGCGATCGCGGGCATAGTGATTGGATCGGTTGTCGGCGCGGTCGTCATCGCATACGCCGTCTGCGCAATACTGTTCAAAAAAGGAATAATAAAGGGCGTGTTTTTATCCAGAATTTATCCGTTTATAAAATAAAACGATAAACGAACGCCGACCGGCAAGCGCGGCAAAGCAAAACACCAAACGGTTTTAAAAAATTCATACGAACGAGATACGGGGACCGATTTTCTGATTGGTCCCCGTTTTCTCTTGTCCGCCCCGTTGTTTGTCAATGCTGCATATAACGTCTTTCCTTTTCCTCAAAACGCACGCCCGTTCAGTCTCTTTTCTCTCGGTTTTTACGAGAAAGCAAAACCAGAGTCTCAACATGCTTCGTCTGCGGAAACATATCGTACGGATCGACGGAGACAATATCGTAATTGCCGTCGAGCACCGCAAGATCCCGCGCAAGAGTTGCGGGATTGCAGGATATGTAGATCACCGCGTCCGGCATAGACGAAAGAATGGCGTCGAGCACCTTGCGGTCGCAACCTTTGCGCGGAGGGTCGAGCACTACGGAAAACGCCTTGCCTTCTCCCCTCAGTCGCGACGCGAGCGCGGGCAGTTCTTTCGCGCAATCTCCGCATATATTCCTGACCTTGTCGGCGTTGCCGCAGGAAGCCGTCAGTTCGTCCGCGTCGGCGACAGCGTCTTTTACTATCTCTATGCCGTACACTTCGTCCGCGCTTTTCGCAAGTACGTTTGTGAGCACGCCAGCGCCGCTGTAAGCATCTATCACGGCTCTGACGCCGCATTTTGCAATTGCGTCTGCCGCCGCGGCATAGATCATATCCCTTACCCCGTCGTTTATCTGCATGAACGACAACGGACTGACTTTTGCGTGCACGCCGCATATCTCCGCGTCGAGTCTCGCCTCTCCGTAAACGGTGCGGATGTCGTCCGACATGATCACGTTCGTCTTTTTCGTATTGCTGTCGAAATACAGAGAAAATTCCATGCCCGTGTCGATAAGCTCCTTTATCAGCTTCTTTTCGAGCGGAAGTTTTTTGCCGTTTGCCACTATCGTGACCGCATACTTGTCCCCGACGCGTCTCGCGACGAAATGCCTCAGAAATCCGCTGTGCTTCTCCTCGTCGTAACAGTCGAGCCCCGCCTCGTTTGCGTATTTAAGAAAAGCGTCGAGCATATCCTGCATACCGCGCTCGTACATGACGCACGCGCCGAGATCCTCTCTGACCTTTTCGCCGAAAGGCACGACTTTGTGCGTGTTTCCTCTGAAATATCCCGCGACCACCTTGCCTCCGACCCGTGTGAGCGGCACCTGGATCTTGTTGCGGTAACCGAATATCTTGCCGTCCCCGAGGACGTCTCCCACGTCGACGCGTCTGCCGAGCGCTTTGTAGAGACACGCCTCGACGTTGGCTTTCTTTATCGCGAGCTGCTTTTCGTATGCGATATGCTGCATATCACAGCAGCCGCAACGGTAAAATATCGGACACAGCGGAGCGATCCTGTCTTTGCTCGCCTCCAGCACCTTTATCACGGTTGCGCGCGCGAATTTTTTGTTCACCTCTTTGACGGTGACGCGCACCTTTTCTCCCTGCATACAAAGAGGCACGAAAACGACCATGCCGTCCGCCCGTGCGACTCCTTCTCCTTCCATGCCAGCGGAAGTTATTTCAAGATCGAGTATATCTCCCTTTTTCATGCCTATATTGTATCACAACGCCGTCTGCACGCGCAACAGTTGAGAATAATAACCGACAGTCCGCGCAAAATAAGTACGGAGGTGATGTTATGAAAAAGAAAGAAAAAACCAAAAAGAAGAATCCGTCAAAAGCGACGGCAAAAGACGTCGCGAATCTCGAAATGAGTCTCAAAGACGAAGACGACGGATTTTACAATTTCGAAGAAGAACTCGAAGACTATTTCGAATAGACTTTTGCCGCCTCATTGCAGGCGGCTCTATTGTCGCCGAAAAACCACTCTACGATCTCCCTTATCGTCAGATCCTCAATGCCGAGATCGCGTGGAGACTTGTCCTCATACCTCTCGCCGAGAAAGCCGAACATTCCTGTCTCGTCCGCTTTGCCCAGCTTTTCGAGAGTGAGAGAAGAATAACCCCAATATACCGCGACGACGACAAGCACCGCCGCGAGCACTATTTTCGATAAGCAGCCTCCGCCGCATCCGCAACCTCTTGTCATACACCGATTATTGACAATCGACGGCAATATTAAACAAAAACCGACACAGACAAATTTTTCGTGTCCGTGTCGGTAAAACGATATTTAATCTCTTGCTTTCCTATTTTTTCCAAGGACGAAGACTTCGCATCCGTCGCCTGCGAGAAGCGCGCAGAGGCTGTCGCCGACCTCATAGGTCTTCCCTGAATACACTTCTTTGCAAACGTACTTTTTTCCATTTTCAAGCCCGGCGTATCCGTCGTCAATCACGGCTTTCAGAGAAATCTCTGCCTTCCTTTGTCTTCCCGTCCTGTTGAAAAGACATATCGCCGCTCCCCCTCCCGAAAGAGGTCTGACAAGCACGTCCGTCCTGCCGCGACGTATGCGCTTTGCCGCCTTTCCGAGCGCGTCCCCGTCTATCGAGATCAGGTCCTCGTTTGTGACGATCCCAAGCACTTCGTCGCTCATCGTCCTCAGATCGTTGCCGAGAATAAGCGGCGCCGCCATCATACACCACAGCGCGAAATGCGATCTGTTTTGCTCCGCCGTCAGTTTTCCGTTGCCGACCTCGAGCATATCGGGGTCGTTGTACGCCCCCTGCGAAGCGTATTTATATAATCCGACCGTCTTGTCGTATATCATCTTTATCCAGAACCAGCGCGGTATTATGTCCGGCGTCGTGCGCCACATATTGCCGGCGAGCGCGCCCCATTTCCACGGCTGATTCTTTCCCCATTCGCAGATCGAGTACAATATCGGCTTTTCCACTTTTCCGCTCTCCGCGGCTACTCTCGCGGTCGCCGCTTTCAACGCCCTGCCCATTTTCAGATATTGCAGCATCGCGCTGTCCGCGCGCGTTGCGACGGGATTGAATATCCTGACCCTGTTGACACCTTTTTTGAGCTTTACGACGGTCTGGAAGCGCGAAGTCACGTTCCAGAATTTCTGCGGCGGGATATTGCAGAGATAGTCGTCGTCTCCGATCGTGATCATCGCGAGTTTTTCGTATTGACTGTTCGTCTTTTTGCAGCAGAGCGTGAGGACGTACTCTCCGCCTTCCTCGCTGTATACGTTGTCAAATTCCATTGCGCCGCGGCACCTGTCCATACCGCTTACGAAATACCCCGTGGGAAGTTTTCCGCACGGCATGAGCTTGGCGAGACCCTCCGTCTTTGCGTCCGTGCACGGATAGAAAGTCCCCTCTTTTTTTCCTCTTTCCGTCACCTCTATGCCGTAGACGAGCGGCGCATACGACGGGAGCGGGACGTTGTGACAAAAGTCGTATTTGAAAAACTCTATCCCCCATTTTGCGAACGTATACGCGTCGCGGTATTCGTTGCCGAGGCTTGCAGGCAGATCTTCGCAGGTAAGCGTGCCGTTTGAGGAATATATGCCGACCTTGATCCCGAGAGCGTTTATCTTTGAAACGAGTTCCCCTATGCCGCTCCTGAATCTCGTCAGATCACCCTGAAGGTCTCCGTTTTCGTTACGCAGAGAGCTGTGCCAGCAGTCGTCCATGTTTATCCTGTCGTACCCTGCCGCAAGCAGACCCTTTTCTTTCATCGCGACCGCGGTCTCGTATATCAGATCTTCGTCGATATTGTTCTTGAACGTGTTCCAGCTTGACCAGCCCATAGGGGGCGCAACGACTTTGCCGTCGTCGTACTTGGTTTTCGGATAGACGTCGCCCACTTTTGACGGACGCGTAAATACCGTCCTCAAAAAGCATATCGGACACATAGAATTGCGCTTCATGATTTCCTCCCGCGAAGCCGATTTTCGACTTCCGTTCTTTATTATATCATACCGCACGCACGTTTTCAATACCGACAAGGTCTTTTCGTTTTTCAACGCCCATATTCTCTGTATGCCGTATAACGAACACGGACAAGCGTTTTTTCGAATTATTGGAAAAATTTGTGCGTTGACCCCGCTCCTTGCATTAATGTACAATGTGCTTGCAGAAAAAACTGCAATAATTCAAAGGAGGCAGGAAAATGAAGACTGTAACGATCATCGTCGCAATAGCCATGGTAGCCGTTTCTCTGTTCGCGATAACTGCGTGCGCGCAGTCGCCTACGGACAAACTCACCTTTTCTATCGCAGACAAGATCGACGCGCTGATCTATGGCAATTACATCGGTCAGAATCAGGGCGGCAACTCTCAATCCCCGTCAACGACAGGCAAGGACACTCTCGTCGTTTCCCTGACCGACGGTCTGAACGTGCGCAGCGGCAAGGGCTCGTCCTACGCTTCTCTGGGCACTCTCGACAAAGGAGACATGGTCTCTTTCGTCGCTCTCGAAGACGGATGGTACAAGACGATATACAAAGAAAGAGTCGCTTATGTTTCGGCAAACAGCGACTATGCGACAATATACCGCATGGATACAGCGGGAGAAAAGGTCGAAAGCGTTATCGCGGTGGGAAAATCCCTGCTCGGCTATCCCTACGTCTGGGGAAGCCAGCGATACCACTGGGGCAACGGCGTGCTCAACCCCAACTTCAAGGCGGGAGAATTCGACTGCTCCGCGCTGACGCAGTATGCCTACTACAAGGGCGCGGGAGTCATCCTCGACGTCACCACGAGAACGCAGGTCCTTCAGGGCACCAAAGTTACGAGGGAAAACCTCAAACGCGGCGATCTGATGTTCTTCACCAACTCGTCGCGCTACAACCTCACCGGCACGGCGCGGGTCGGACACGTCGCGATATATCTCGGAGACAACTATATTCTGCACACCGCAAGCGACCATGCGGTCATCGAGCAGATTTCGGCAAAACGCTGGTCGTATTTCATAGAAGCACGTCGAGTGCTCGGCTGACGCATTTTCACAGCTGCCCTCCGCTTTTCGCGGAGGGCTTTTTCATGAAACCGCGAATATAACGGTTTCTGCAATCTCTTTGCAAAGTTCCTTGCGGAACGCCTGCGTTTTGAGCAGTTTTTCGTCCTGTTCGTTGGACAAAAATCCGCATTCTATTATTATCGAAGGAACGGAAGCGCATTTCGTGATGAAAAAGTCGCCCGACTGCGGCGCGAGATCCGTCCTCTTGCTGTACCTGTAATTTACCGTCGCGTTGAGTCTCTCCTGCATAAGAGCGGCAAACGCCCCGCCCCTGCCCGTATCGTCGTAAAACACCTGCACGCCGCGGCGCGAAGCGTCGCGCGGATAGCTGTTTAGATGTATACTTATCACACAATCGGGGCGACTGTCCCTTATTATTTCGGCGCGCATATTCATGTCCTCCCGCTTTATGTCGGACAACGCGTCGTCACTCGTACGCGTATATACTACCGCAACGCCGCGCGCCGTCAGTATCTCTCCGAGAAGGAGGGCTATCTCGAGGTTTAGCTCGCTCTCCCTCGTACCGTTTACGCCGACGACGCCTCCGTCCATTCCGCCGTGACCTGCGTCTATGACGACAACGGCTCCGAGAGGCGGATAGGAGTGCGCAACGTCGTCGACGACGGTTGCCGCTCCGAAGAAAGCAAACGCCGTGACGAGAAGCGCCGCAAGAGAGCAAAGTAATGTTTTTTTTCCTATAAAAATCATATCGTTTTCTCCGAATGCAAAAAATGTCGCAAACGCGCATTTTTTTGCGAAAACCTTTGAAAAGGCAGAGTTATCCACAGACCTATCCACAAAAACATCCGTTCTTGTGGATAACTTCGTCAAAAAAACAACGTAGGCAATATCATTTATATGTGTGGATAAAGCGCATTATTACCCTAAACGAACGACAAAAAATCCGTCCCCGTAAAGGACGGACAACACACCGTTTTTCGTATGCTTTTCCCGTTTTGTGCAACGCGCTCTACTCCGCTTTCATCTTCTTTATCCTGACCTTGTAATCGGGCATATATTTTGATACGAGCGCGTAAAAATTCTTTTGATGACCGCTTATTTTCAGATGACACAGCTCGTGCAGAACGACGTATTCTATCACGTCGGGAGATTTTCGGGCGAGCCTGCAACTTATCTTTATCCTGCGGTCTGCGATCTCGCATCTGCCCAGATAGGATTTTGCCGATGTGACGACGATTTCGGACGCGCGAAGTCCCGTCTCCTTCTGCCACTTGTCGAACAGCGCGGGAAGCGTTTCCTTCATCGTCTTCTTGTAATTGTCGAGAAGCGCTTTTTCACGGTGCTTGTCGTCCTTGCCTTTCAGAACGCAGATTCCGTCCGCAAAGACAACGCCGCCCCTCGCCGCATACTCCTCCTTCAAATCGTAAGCCTGCCCGAGCAAAAACACCTTACCTTTCGCCTGTTCCGCCCTCGCGAGATGCTTTTCCGCCCAGCGGGTATGTCTCTGCACCGCAAGGATAACCTGACTGTCGCTCATCGACGAAGGAGCGGTGACGACAAGCTCCCCGCCCTTAATGCGCAAGGTGCAGTTTCTTACCGCCTTTTTTATCACCGTAAAAGAAATATCTCCCGCCGAAAGGCGGTAAACGCGAGGAGCCATCAGTGCCTCCTGTCGGAGATCCTGCTCTCGTCCACAAATCTCAGATACGACTTGCGGAATTCGTCCAGCTTGCCGTCCTGCAGAAAACTGTAATGACCGTCCTTTGCGATTATTATGTGGTCGATGAGAAGCACGTCCATTATCTCGCACGCCGTGACCGCCCACTTCGTAAAATCGACGTCTTCCTGCGAAGGCTTTGCTATGCCGGACGGGTGATTGTGCGCAAGATAAACGTATTTCGTCTGCGAATTCTGGCACAGCATCACAAGTTCCTTGACTCGCAACTTGCAGTCGTCACTGCTGCCTTTTCCCAGCTCGCAACGCTCCTTGAGTCTGCCGGCACTGTCAACGCAAATCGCGTAAATCCTCTCCTCTTCGAGAGTGCTCATAAAACTTTTGAGATATTGAAGTATCTGCTCTCTTGTCTCAAGTTTTGGCTTTTCGCCTATTTTGCCGGTATTGTAACGCCTCGCGAGAGAGGACATACTGCTGAGATAAAGCGCGGCGTTGGCAGTCATTCCTTTGACTGCGGCAAGCGCGTTGCAATCGCTGTCGAGCACGGCGGCAAGTGACCCGAAGCGCGCGATCAGATCGTGCGCCATCCCGTTTGTATCCTTGCGCGGTATAAACGGATAAAGGAGATATTCGAGAACTTCGTGTTCGTTGAGCGAGTCGAGAGAATTTTCTCTTACTCTCGCGCGCATTCTCTCCCTGTGATCTTCGTGAGGATTAATCTTTTTCTCCACCCTTCTCTTCCTTCTTCTTTTCTCTTTCGTTGTATCTGTCAAGCCTCTTTTGTCTGAATCTGCGCACTCTCTCGTCCACTCCGTCTGCTATCTGCTTTCCGTAGCGTTTGTCGAGAGAAGATATTATCCATCTCGTGACGAGTACGACGACGAGCGCAATGACCGAGCTCACTATTATCCACCACGCGTATTTCATCGGGACGAAGTCCATGCCGAGAAAGGTCCCGCTCATAAGCGCGTTGTCCGCCCATATCGCGAGCAGTGAAACGGCGAACATACTGATTATTATCGCAATCCTGAATTTGTTGGGAGGCATACTTATCACGGTCAGACAGACAAATCCTGCCATCGTCAGAGCAAACGTCGCCATGACCGCTTTCGTCTGTTGAAGCTCCTCGCCCGTAACGCCGTAATCTATCACGCCGTTCATTATCATTATGAATCCCGTTGCGACGATAAGCGCTATCGCGGCGGAAAGAGAGGATTTCAGCACGTTGCGCAGGAAATTGCCTTTCGGCCTCGATTTCGTCGGCTGCAACGCAAAAAGGAATGTCGGCACGCCGATGACGAAAAACTCTATCATCAGCATCTTTTTGGTGTCGAACGGATAGCTGTTCTCCTTTGTGACGATCGTGATTATCGCATAGAGCAGAGTCATGAACATGACGAAGATGTTTTTCATTATGTAAAGAGAGGAGACCTTTTCGATGTTGCCTATAACCTGCCTGCCCTCTCTGACGATGTCGGGCATGGAAGCGAAGTCGTTGTCCATTAGGATTATTCTGGATATATTCCTCGCCACGTCGTTTGCGCTTGCGAACGATATAGAGCAATCCGCTTCTTTGAGAGCCTGGACGTCGTTGACACCGTCGCCGATCATTCCGACAGTCCTGCCTTCGCACTGAAGCTGTCTGACTATTACCGCTTTCTGTTCGGGCGACACTCTGCCGAATACCGCCGTGTCCGCCACGACCTTTTTTAGTTCGTCCTCGCCCAGCTTCGCGCAGTTGACGGCGTGATCGCTGCTGCGGAGCCCGGCTTTGCCTGCTATGTTGGCGACGGTCTCCGGATCGTCTCCCGAAATGATCTTTATATCCACTTCGTTTTCGTAAAACCACTCGAGGGTCTTGCGTATGTTGGGACGCAACGTATCTTCGAGCGCGAAAACGAAACAAGGCACCGTTTTCGTCTTGTCTATATCCGCTATCGCGCCGTCGAAACGGGAAAGAAGGATGCTTCTCCTGCCCTTTGACGAATTTGCAGCGATCGCCTCTTTGACTTTACCCTCGGGCACGCCGACGAAATCGGGAGCGCCAAGAACGTAAGTCGCCCCTCCTTCAAGCGTCACCGCACTGTACTTTCTCGCGCTGTTGAAGCTCATCACGTCGCTTACGGGCATTATCTCGCCTTCCCCCACTCCCTGCAAAAGCGCAAGCGCGGTGGATTTGCTGTCGTGAGTCGCGTTCATTATAGTATTGAGAAGATCCACGGGACTTTCTACATCTCCGACTTTGACCGTCTCGACAAGCTCCAGCTTGCCGTCCGTTATCGTACCCGTCTTGTCGAGAAGAAGAGTATCCGTGAGCGCAAGCATCTCTATGCCGGACAAGTCCTGCGCGAGCGCGTGCTTTTTGGACAATTTGAGCACGCTTGCCGCAAGCGCCGTCGACGTGAGAAGGAACATTCCTATCGGTATCATGCCGAGAATACTGCTGGACACGGATATTATCGTGTTTTTCCAGTCTCCGCCGACCGTTATCCTGTCCGCCGCGAGCAAAAATCCCGCAAGTATCACAAGCACGACCGAGATCCCTTTTATCAGAGAGTCGAGTACAGAAAAGATCCTGCTCTTGGGCTTGCTCACTCTTTTTGCGACTTTGGACACGCCTTCGATATACCTGTCCTTGCCCACTCTCATCGCGATACAGCACGCCTCTCCTTCATGGACGTTGCTTCCGGCGAGAATATCGGCGCCCGCCTCTTTGTGTACCGGTCGCGACTCCCCGCTGATTATGGATTCGTCCACCTCGATATATCCGCTCCGCACCACGGCGTCGACCGGAACCTGCGCTCCCGCATGAATATAGAATACGTCCTCGAAAACAAGATCTGCGGTGTTGACGTTCACCCTCTTTCCGTCGCGTACTACGTCGCATTTCGACTGCGCGACGAGCGAAAGCTTCTGCACCGTCCACTTGGCTTTGATCTCCTGACCTATTCCTATCGCGATGTTGATGATGATAATACAAGAAGAAATGGTATAGTCCCACGCGCCGATGGCGATGAGAAGAATCACGAGAATTATCGAAATCGTATTGCAGAAATTGAAGATATTTTCAAAAATTATCCTGAAATAGGACTTGCTGCTGTTGTCGGTTTTTTTGTTGACAAGACCTTCCTGTATGCGCTGACCGACCTGCGCGGAAGTCAATCCCTCCTCTACGGTGGGGAAAAACCTGTCCGCGTTTTTCAACTTGTGACTGTCGTGTTTTTTCTTTTTGCGCGCTCGTTGGAGTCTTTTGAGGTCTCTGATCTCTTTCATATCGACTTAATAATAACATACGCATGCGTATTTGCGCAAACAATAGCGCGTTCTATCTTAAAAATTACATAAACACGCTTTCGGTTTACGCAAACGCTCTCGTCAGAATACTTTGCCGGTCCTGACGTTGAACTTCAGCTCTCCTACTTCTCCCTCTTCCTCGTAAACTATATTGATGACGTCTTTTGCGCAATAGCGGACGTCTGCGACCCTCGCATCGCGGGCGAAACAACGTCTCGCGATCTCCTTTTTGTTTTCATCATAATCTCCGGCGTTGTCCGAGACGAACAGCACTCCGCCGACGAGAGAATTGAAAATGGCGAGCAGCTCCTTTTGTCCTTGAGTAAATTTTATGTTGTTGTCGCGCAAAAAGAACACATCGGGATCACAGGTGAACGCCCTGCCGTCAAGGTGGTGTCTGAACGCGGACGAGGTCATCGCGTTGTATGTCGAGACGATCTCGTTGTTTGTAAATCGCGAGAACAACCTTTCTCTGAAATTCAGATCAACGTCGCTTCCCACTCTGCAGAAATCGCAGGTCCCAAACGCGGGAAAAAGAGGAACTCCACAGCCTAATAACAGCTTTTTACCTACACGGGCACGCAAAAATTTCATCGCGTTGGTCATAAGCTCTCCTCTCGTCTTTCCGTCTTTCGGGAAAAGAGCCGCCGCATAGAGGAAGTCCAGCTTGACCATATCGTAACCCCACTCTCCGAGCACGACGTCAAACACTTTCGCGAGATATTCGTTTACTTCGGAAAGCGTGGAATCGAGGACGTAAGCCCCGCCCCAGCCGACGTTACCCGTCACCGGTCTGCCGTCCTTCTTCAACAGCCAATCGGGGTGCTCCGCAGCAACGCGGCTTTTTTTCGCGCACAGATAGGGAGCGAGCCACAACCCGGCTTTGAACCCCCTCGCATGTATCTCGTCGCAAAGTTTTTTCATCCCCGAAGGGAACTTTTCAGAGTCGGTCTCAAGCCAGTCTCCTACCGCTGCCTGATACCCGTCGTCTATCTGGAACACGGTCGCGCCGAGATCGGCTTTTGCAAGCCCGTCGAGATCTCTCATGACGCTGGTTTCGTCTATCTTGCCGAAAAGGTTGTACCAGCTCGTATATCCGCACATCTTTTTTTCGCGGGGTTTTTCTATTCCGAGCCTATCGAAATAGCCGTCGAAGACTTCATCCTTCGTGCCTTTAAGAAAACAGAGATCGAACAGCTTGTACCTCTCACCCGCGCGTATGACGAGACCTTCGAGATCTTTGACGACCCTCATCTCCTTGCGGTCGCGGCTGTGATAGAACACCGTATAACCGCGGCTCTCGTCAAGACTCCCTGCGAACGTGAATTCGTCTCCGCTCCTGACGTAAGTATAATAGAACGAGTGGCAGTCGCCCTCTTTCATGCTGTATTTTGCAAAATCGTAATCTCCGAAAACGCTCGCGTACTTCCTCGCGACGCCGTAGCGCACGGGCAGGCGCAATCCTTTCTGCACGTCTTTTTCGCCGTACTCCCTCGTATGCGTCCAGGACTGATAACCTCCCGCGAATACAGTCGAGCCGGACGGATAAGGATATTTGTACCTCAATTCGCAGATAAGCGGAATAATATCCTTGTGCGCGAGCACCCAGAGCTTGTAACCGTTCTCCGAATATTCGCAGGTAAATTCCGCCTCGTCGCGCGAAGCGGTAGCGGTCAGAATGTCGTCGCCGCACCTGAAAGCGAATTTGAGTTTTGACTGTCCCAGCATGATTTCACCTCTTTTTACAACCGTGTTTTAATCTCACGAAAGCGTCGTCTACGAGATTGCGCAATCCCTGCCAATGCAGTTGTCTGCGCTCGAAGACAATCTTTTGAAAAAACGCCCGCGCCTTCCCCGGCATTGCCTGCGGATACGTCGCGCCGACGTATCCGTTGTCGGACAGGAATTTTCGCGTATATTCTTCTCTTTTGCAAAACCCGTCGAAGTCGTCGCTGCTGCCCCACATCTTTTCGGAAAGCGCGCTCAACCTCGGGAGCATCCTTTTACACGCGGTCCCGAAATCGGGAACATATTCGCTCCACAGCGCCGCCTCCGCGCCGACGAACGATCCTGCATCCGCGCCTGCGGGCAACGGAACGAACTCGTAACTCTTTTTCAGACTGATGTCCGAATAAGGAAGGTCGAGATAAGCGTAGCCGCTGTCGCTGTTGACGAGTCCGCCCGCCTTGCACGCCGCCTTTGCGAGCTCTTCGGTGCCGACCTCTTCCCCCGCTGTCCACACCTGCCACACCGCCTTTTCATGCCAGGGCAGAGAAAGCCGGGTCGGATTCCAGATCACGGGAACGAAACCCTTGTCGACGACATATTGCGCGACCCTGTTTATAAAATACGCATGCAGTCCTTCCGCGGTCTCTATACCGTTTTCTTCCATCCTCTTTCTGCAATCGGGACATATCTCCCAACGCTTTTTGACGACCTCGTCTCCTCCGATATGTATATAGCGGGTATTCTCTCCGAAAAGGTCGATCAGCTCGTCGAGCACGTCGAAGACAAACGCGAAAGTGCTCTCCTTTCCCGCGCACATGACGTCGTGTTTGACTCCGCTGTGAGTTGCGACGCAGAGCTTCCTGCCGAAGCAACCCAGCCACGGATAGCACGCGAGCGCCGCCTGCGAGTGCCCGGGGACGTCAAACTCCGGTATCACCTGAATATTGCGCGCGTTGCAGTATGCGACTATCTCTCTGACGTCGCTTTTCGTATAATAGCCGCCGTGCGGTCTCACCCCGAAGTTGGTATGACTCCTCCTGCTCCCTTTTTGAGTGAGCAACGGATATTTGTCGATCTCTATCCTCCAGCCCTGATCTTCGGTCAGATGCCAATGAAACGCGTTTATCTTGTGCAACGCGCAAAGGTCGACTATTTTGAAGACGTCCTCTTTCGGGAAAAAATACCTGCCGCTGTCGAGCATGAAACTCCTGTAACGTAATTCGGGTGCGTCCGCGATCTCGCAGAGGGGCAACTCTCCGTCGTAATTGTGCAAAAGCTGTACGAGAGAGACCGCGGCGTAAAACGCGCCCGCGTCTCCTCCCGCTCTCGCCTCGATCGCCCGCTCGGTCACTTTCAAGCAATAGCTTTCGTCGTCGGGAATGCCCGCGTCGCGGACAAAACGGGTCTCGACGCCGTCTTCCGCCGTCTTTATCCCGTATTTTTCAAAAAAACCTTTCAGTTCCGAGCCGAAAGCCGTCGCGTCACCGCAAAGGCGCAGAGTCCCGCAACGCAGGACTCCATCTTTTGTTTCCGCCTTTTTCGGATAAGGTATCAGTCTGATCTTTCCGTACATAAATCTCCTTGCTTATCTGAAATGCGTCTGCGTTATTCCGCAGGCTGTATTATCATATAGGCTTCGCCGCCCGCCACGCATATCATCTTTGCCGCCGCGACCGTGTATTCGTCGGCGTAAACGTGCAGCTTCTTTTTGAGCGACGCGCTCTCCGTGACCGACAGATAATTTGCGTTTACGGCGCAAAGTCCCTTGCCGCGCACTTGCTCGATGTCCACGACGTCTCCGTCCTTGAAGTTGTCGCTTATCTCCTTGAGAGACAGCTCCGCCTTTATGAAGCGGCTCGCCTTTTGCGGAGCATAGACGTATTCGACCGCGTTAGTCGCGAAGTCGTCGGGGATTTTGTCCACCTCCTCTTTCTTCGCAACGCCTTCGGGGTTGACGAGATAGCCGTAACCCTTGCGCTCGACGGTCGTGAAGCCGTCTGCGGTAAGCTGCTCCGCAAAATCCTGCGGCGTGTACTTCTTGGGGAAGATCACGAGTTCTTCCGCGATCCTGTCTATCAGCATTTTGACCTTCTTGACCGCCACCTTGGAGCGCACGTTTATCATGGTCGGCAATTCCGCCACGCCCTTTTTGTCGCTCACGTCGCGGTGATGATAGTATTTGGGATCTATCTCCGAAGGATTTATCGCGAGATATATTTTGAGGGTCTTGCCGTTTATCGCCATACGCGCGATATTGATCCTGCCCTTGTTGAAGTTTTCCTTGTGACGCGACATTCTCGCGTGCATACCGTATGACAACAGCGCGTTTTTGATGTCGCTGTAAAACCTCTTTACGTTGTCGTCCGCTATGCGCAGCTTCATATCGAAGGTGTATCTCGGCTTTGCGCGGCGTTTGTTGGAAGCGACTTCTTCCCAGGTTATCTCTCCTGCGGGAGCGCTCTCCTCTCCGACGACGTCTTCCTCTTCTTCCTCGTCCGCTTCCTCGTCGCTCTCTCCGACGGGTTCTTCAACCTGTTCTTCTTCGGGTTCCGCGACGGGCTCTTCCGAGACCTTTTCGACCTGTTCTTCCTCGCTCTCTTTGGCGGGAACGACTCCCTTTGCGAGCAGAGCTTCGGCATAAGTAAGTCTCGACAGCAGTTTTTCGAGAGTGAGCATGACGAACGGATAATTTTCCTCCGCAACGCAAGGCTCGTCTTCCTGCGGCTGCCCCGCTATCAGGCACTCCGCATAGGAGAGTCTCGAATATATGTTTTCGATCGCTCTCATCACGAACGCGTCGTCGCCTCTGTCCGCAACCGCCGCAGGCTTTGCTTCCGCGCCCGTCCTCGTCTCGAGGTAAGACAGCCTGGACATGAGTTTTTCTATATCGAGAAGCACGAAGCGGTAAGAATTTTTGAGCGATCCGACTTCTTCTTCGAGCTTCGCGGTTTTTTCGGTCTGCGCTTTTAATGCTTCTTCGGCTTTCGCGAGTCTTTCTTCGAGCTCCTCGTTCTGTTTATAAAGCCTGTCGAGCGTGCTTTGCACCGCTTCGAGCACGGCGCCGTAATCCTCGTGTTCTTCCGCGACCGAAGCGACGGAGCCGATCACCTCTTGTCTGCATTCGTCGGCGTCGCATTTTTCCGCGCTCTCGACAACGGCAACTTCTTCCTCGACGATCTCTTCTTCGTCGCATACGATGCTGTCGATATGATACGTCGTCTTTGCGTAAATCAACTGAAGCGCGACGGATACGACTATCGCCCCGATGGCGAGTATGAGCGTCGCGGTGTGCGGCGCGATTATGTAGCCTATCACGAGCACGAGTCCCGCGGGAGCTATCGCGAACGAATAGGCGTCCATAAAGTTCATAGTCTTGTTGTAGAATCTGACGACGAGCCCCGCCGCGAACATCACGCCCGCGACACCGCCCATAGCGGCGCAGTTGGCGATCATCTCCTTCTTCGCGCTTTCGTTGAGATCGAATACGTCGAGCCAGCCCTGCGACTGCGCGAGCACGAACATCAGCGACACGACGACGGAAACCACGAACACAAACCATGTGGACGGCTTTTTGAAAAGCGCGACGTAATAGTCCTTGAAGTTGCCGTTGGGCTTTTCCCTGTGCGTGGAGATCAGCTTGTTTCGCCTCGGCGAAAAGACTATCCATCTTACCACCGCGAGTATGACCGAGCAGACGAGCGGAACGGCGTATACGAACGCTTCGGTATTGTTGCGGACGTTGGCGTCTATCGAGAATTTCTTGACCATTATAACTATGTCCGCTATCCCGACGACTATCAGCGCGACGTCAAGCGCGCTCGTCCTCTTTGAAGCTATCTTGAACGCGACGAACACAATTATCATCAGCGCGAGCACTACGCCGACCGCGATCAGGGTATATTTGAGCCCGTTGTTGGTCGACAGTTCCGCTTTGAGAGACCCGAGCATGTAATTGTAGAACATGTAGTAGATCACATAGATCATCGCGGACAGCGACAATGCGGAAAAGACGCCGCCTACGCGCGCGACCGTCTTGTAGTAATCGAACAGCTTGAAACCGCTGCCGTACTTTGCTTTTTTCATAACAACACCTCTCCTCTTTTACTTTATTGTGCGCTTGCGCGCTTATCAACAAAACGTATCGACGAGTCCCGTGAGATCCGCCGGACTTTGAGCAAATACCTTTGCCCCCGCCTTTTCGAGCACGTCGTACCGCCTGAATCCCCACGTCGCCGCGATAAAGTCGACGCCCGCCGCCTTCGCGCACAGCACGTCCGCCTCTCCGTCGCCGCAGTACAACGCCTCGCCCGCGTCGCAACCCGCGTCTTTCAGCAACGCGAGAAGCGCGGCGGGGTCGGGTTTGACCTTTACTCCGTCCTTCTGCCCGACGGCAAAGTCTATTTTGTCGCCGAAATAATAAGAGCATAGCTTTTTCACCGCGCTGTCGTACTTGTTGGACAGCACGGCGATCGCGAGCCCTTTCGCCTTTATGCCGGTAAGAGCCTTGTTCACTCCGTCGTACGGGCGGGTCTGATTTTGCATATCCCTGTCGTACAGCCTTTTGAACGCCGCCTTGCAGACGTCAAATTTATCCTGCGCGTCATCGAGCGCGCGCCTTATCAGCATATCCACTCCGTCCCCGACGAAGCTCCTGACCTCGTCTTCGCTGCGGTAAGGAAGTCCGCATTCCCACAGAGCGCCGTTGAGCGCCGCCCAGAGGTCTTTCAGAGAATTGAGCAACGTGCCGTCAAGATCGAATATTATCAGTTTCTTCATATACGAAAACCATCAACACTCCTTTTTCTGCCGAAATAAGCGCGTCCCTGCCGACGAATTCGTTGCTCACGCCGAGCGCGACCGCGTTTGTCAGAGTTATCCCTCCAACCTCGTATTTGAGTCCCCTTATCGTGACCCCTTGCGTCTCGTCGGGAGAAAAAACCGAAACTCTGCCGCTTCTTCTCGCGGGCAGGCGAAGTTCTCCTCCGTAGACATAATATACCGTACAGTCTCTGCTTTCGAAACGAACCCCGACGCCGCGCCTGACGAGCCTGACCCCGAGTTGCAGATTGGCTATAGCGTGATCCAGCTTTCCGCCGAGGCACGCATAAAAGACGATCTCGTCCGCTCCCGCTTTTACAGCGTATTCCGCCGCGCTGTCGGTATCGGTGTCGTCCTTTTCGCATTTCAGCCTTATCACCTTGTCCGCTTTCGGGACGTAGCCGAGAGAATCGAAGTCTCCGATCACCGCGTCGACGAGGCTCTTGTCCTCTATCTTTCCGTATCCGGCGTCCGCGGCAATAAGCAGATCTCCCTTTTCTTTTTTGAGCCCGCGCGTACAGAAATCGTCGGCGGCTCCGACAATAAACGCCTTCATCAGACTATCAGCCCGTAGATCTTTTCAAGTTCGTCCGCGCCCATGAGTCTTGGAACGGGATACAGAGGATTTCCCTCCGCCGCGGCGCGTTTTGCCATTTCGGGTATATCTTCGGGTCTTATGCCGTCTATCGTCGCGGGAATGTCCATATCGAAATTCATCTCTTTTATGCGGGCGATGAATTTCGCCGCCTTTGCAGCGTCGTCGTCGCCATCTTTGCATACCCCTGTTATATCCGCGAGTCTCGCAAGCGGCTTGTGCGCACTTTCGCCGTAAAACTCAAGCACGACGGGCAGAAGCACGCTGTTGGCGAGTCCGTGAGGAGTGCCGTAAAATCCGCCGAGAGCGTGCGCGAGCGCGTGAACGTAACCGACGTATGCCCTCGTAAACGCGACGCCGGCGAAATATGAAGCCTTTTGCATATTCGCTCTCGCCGTGAGATCGTCGCCGTGCCTGTATGCCGTCTCGAGATTGTCGAAAATCAGCTTGACTGCCTTTTCCGCACATTCTTTCGTCTTCTTCGTATTGCTTCTTCCGATATACGCTTCGACGGCGTGCGTGAGCGCGTCCATACCCGTGGTCGCCGTCGTCTGCGGAGGAAGCGCCGCCGTAAGTCTCGGGTCGAGTATCGCGTATCTCGGGATGAGACTGAGGTCGTTGATCGCATATTTTTCGTGCGTTTTCGAGTCGCTCACGACTGCGGCGATCGTCGTCTCGCTTCCGCTGCCCGCCGTCGTGGGTATCGCGTAAAGGTCGGGGATCCTCTTCATTATCTTGAGAAGTCCTTTCATCTTCTTGACCGGTTTACCGGGCTTCGCCGCGCGCGCGCCTACTACTTTCGCGAGGTCCATAGGAGAGCCCCCGCCGAGCGCGACTATCGCGTCGCAACCTTCGGCTTTATAGAGCGCGAACGCTTCTTCTATGTTGTCGATGGTGGGATTGTTGACTACTCTGTTGAAAAGCGCGTACGAAACGCCGTTCTCCTCAAAGCCTTTGAGAAGCTCGTCCGCCAGCCCTTTTTTGTAGACGTTGGGTCCCGTCACGACGAAAATTTTCGCGTAACCTTTACCCTTTGCGAAAGCGCCCAGACCGCGGGTGCCGTTTTCAAATTCGAGTATCTCGGGCTCTCTCCACGGTAAAAGCGGAGTCGCCAGCTTCATCACAGTCTGAAAAGTCCTGCACCATATCTTTTGAAAGGAATTCATAAAACACCTCGTAACTCAATACTTATCGCACGTTTTTAATCAGTATACCTCTTTTTCCGTTATTTGTCAATTTGCTTTTCCTTGCTCGCGCAATATATATACATATATATCCTTCCCACGTCGACGAAAGGCTTTTTGCGTCGCGTTTTGCCGCATTTTGTTTACTTAACGCGCAGACGGTGCTAAAATGAAAAACGAGGTGATAATATGAAAGTCTTGAAAAAGCAAACCAACAGCAAAAACTGCATAATCTGCGGCATGAACAATCCCGCCGGCGTGAAAGCGCCCTTCTACGAAATGGAGGACGGCAGCGTCGTCACTCTGTTTTCCTATTCTTCCGAACATCAGAGCTATCCCGGCAGAGTGCACGGCGGCATGATAACCTGTATGCTTGACGAGCTGATCGGCAGAGTCATATGGGTAACAGACCCCGAAGTCCTCGCGGTGACGCTCGACATCAACGTGAAGTTCCGCAAACCCGTCCCGTACGATACGAAGCTCGTCGGCATAGGCAAGATCGTAAAAAGCGGAGCGCGCGCATACACAGGTCAGGCGTGGATCAAGGACGAAAACGGTACCGTTCTCGCCGAAGGCGTCGCTACATATTACAAGATGCCCGCCGGCAAGATCACGGACGCCGATATGCACGAAGAGTTGGATATGTTCGTGCCCGACGACGTAAAGGAAATAGCTCTGCCCTGACTCCGATAAGAAAAACGAAACGCGCCCTTCCGGGCGCGCTTTTTTTGCCTTTTTCAGTACACTATATTCGTCGGATCTCCCGCGAGAAACGCGTCGATGTTTTTCTTCGCCGCCTTGAGTAGTCTTGCGCGCGCCTCTCTGCTCGCCCACGCGACGTGCGGCGTGATTATGCAGTTTTTCGCGCCGATGAGCGGACTGCCGTGCGTCGGCGGCTCCTCCGCAAGCACGTCCGCGCCGTACCCCGACAAAACCCCGTCTTCGAGAGCTTTCGCGACCGCTTTTTCGTCGACGAGTCCTCCTCTCGCGGTGTTTATCAGGATCGCGCCTTTCTTGACTTTTGACAAGAAATCCCCGTTGACCATATTCGCGTTGCCTGCGTTGAGATCGCAATGCAGAGTTACCACGTCCGCCTGTGCGATCAGCTCGTCGCGGTCGACAATGAGTTTCACTCCCTTGTCCTCCGCGCAGGTATGTCTCCTGCAAGCCGTCACGTTCATACCCATGGCAAGCGCTATCTTTGCGACCGCCCTGCCTATGCTGCCGTAACCTATTATACCGAGAGTCTTGCCCCAGAGTTCCGTCACCTCTCCTTTGAAAAGGCAGAAGTTCTTGCAGTCTCCCCACTCTCCCGCCTCGACCGCTTGCGCGTGTTCCGGCAGTTTCGCCGCAAGCGCCGTCATAAGCATTACCGCGTGTTGCGCCACGCTCATAGTCGAATACGCGGGCACGTTGCATACGGGAATGCCCGCCTTTTTCGCGCATGCTATATCCACGACGTTGTACCCCGTGGACAGCAATCCGATATATTTGAGTTTGGGCAAAGCCTTTATCGTCTGCGCTGTGATGTTCACCTTGTTGTCGATTATTATATCCGCGTCCTTCGCCCTCTCTACGACCTGTCCGTCTTCGGTATGCGGATATACGGTCACTTCGCCAAGCTCCTCGAATTCCTCCCACGACAGATCTCCAGGATTTGCGCAGTTTGCGTCGAGAATGACAATTTTGAGTTTTTCTTTCATACAACCTCACCTTCCTCGTCGTATTCCTTATATTGAGCCTCGTACAGCGTCTTGTAAAAACCGCCCTTTTCGAGCAGTTGCGTATGCGTGCCGCGCTCCTTTATCCTGCCTTCTTCGACGACGATTATCTCGTCGGCGCTTTTTATCGTGCTCAATCTGTGAGCGACGATAAGCGTCGTCCTGCCCTTGCACAGCTCGAACAGCGCCTTTTGCACGGCGAGTTCCGTCGCGTTGTCGAGCGCGCTCGTCGCCTCGTCGAGTATGAGTATCGCGGGATCTTTGAGAAACACCCTCGCAATGCTCAGCCTCTGCTTCTGACCACCCGACAGCTTTATTCCCCTTTCGCCTATCTGCGTGTCGTAGCCGTTGGGAAGTCCCTCTATATAGTCGTGTATATTCGCCTTTTTCGCCGCGTTGATCACGTCTTCGTCCGACGCGTCGACCTCGCCGTAAGCTATGTTCTCTCTGAACGTGCCCGTAAAAAGAAATACGTCCTGCTGGACGATGCCGACGTTTTGTCTCAACGATCTGTTGGATATCTCGCTTATCGGTACGCCGTCGATATAGATCATTCCTTCCTGCAATTTGTAAAACTTGGGTATCAGATGACACAAAGTCGTCTTTCCTCCGCCGCTCGATCCGACGAGCGCGTATATCTTGCCGGCGGGGATCTCTATGTTTATGTCGTCGAGCACCTTCCTTTCTCCGTCGTAGGAAAAACTAACGTTTTCAAAACGCAGTTCTCCCGCAGGATCTTTGATATCCTTCGCGTCGGGACCGTCCTCTTCTATCTTCTCGTCCATCACCTCGACATAGCGTTTGAAGCCGGTCACGCCGTCCTGCAACTGCTCGGAGAACATCAGGAGATTTTCGACGGGAGATATGAAAAGAGAGATCGAAAGCATGAACGCCGCGAGATCGCCGTAGTCCAGCTTGCCTTTTATGCAGAACAGACCGCCCGCGATAAGCACCACCGCATTGCAAACCTGCGTGGTAAAGCTCATGCTTGCGGAAAAAGCGCCCATAGCCTTGTACGCCTTGGAACGCCAGAAGACGTACCCTTCGTTGTTCTTTTCAAACTTGCTCTGCTCGTAACCGTCATTGGCGTACGCCTTCGTCACCCTTATGCCGGAAATGCTGTTTTCGAGAGTCGCGTTGATGTTGCCCGTCTCCTGCCTGCTCTTCGTAAACGCGTTGTTCATATCGTTCTGCGCCTTCCACGTCACGAGGACGATTATCGGCAAAAACGCAAACACAATCAGCGCAAGCAGCCAGTTTATCGTGCAAAGATACACAAAAGAACCCGTGATCATAAATGTGGATATAAAGAGATTTTCGGGACCGTGATGCGCAAGCTCGGAAACGCTGAAAAGGTCGTTTGTCATTCTCGCCATCAACTGCCCCGTCTCATGATCGTCATAAAAAGAATACGGCAGTTTTTGCAGATGTTTGAAAAGATCGCTCCTCATCGCAGCCTGCATTTTTACGCCCATGACGTGCCCGCAGTAGTTTATGTAAAAATTCATGCCCGCGCGGATCAGATATATGACTATAAGCCCCACGCCGAAGATAACGATCTCCTTTATCATTCCGTTGGGTATGAAGTCGTTTAGCATCTGCCTCGTCAGTATCGGATAACAAAGCCCGCACAGCGAAAACACAAGCGACGCAAGCATATCCAGCGCAAACGTCGTCTTGTGAGGTTTATAATATGAGACGAAGTATGCAAGCAGATTGCGCTTCGTCTTTTTTGAAGAACTCTTTATCATAAAATTTTTTCGTATTTTCCTTTCAACCGCAGTATTCGCTCGCCGCAAGCGCCGCAACGCTGCCATCCGCCGCCGCCGTGACAAGCTGTCTGACCTTTTTCGTGCGACAGTCGCCCGCGACGAAAATTCCGTCCGCGGCAACGCAGTCCTCGCCGGCGACTATATATCCCGCCTTGTCTCTTTCGACCAGTCCCGCGAACACGTCCGTCGTCGGAGTCTGCCCGACTGCGACGAAAACGCCGTCGAGAGCAACGTCCTTCCTCTCGCCCGTAACGACGTCCTCGACGGTGATGCCTTCGACCTTGTCGGACCCGTTGAGAGAGACGACTTTTGCGTTAAGCAAAAATTCCACGTTGGGCATATTCCTGACCTTCGCCACCTTTTCCGGCTCTGCCCTGAATCCCTCTCTGCGATGCACGAGATAGACTTTCGCGCACATCGAAGCAAGCACTTCCGCGTCCTCGAAAGCGGTGTTTCCTCCGCCGACGACCGCCACCGTCTTGCCGCGGTAGAACGCGCCGTCGCAAGTCGCACAATAGGACACGCCGTATCCCGTGAGGTTTTCTTCTCTGTCTACGTCAAGTTTGCGATTTTTCGCACCCGTGGCGATTATAAGCGCTTTTGCCTGCACTTCCCCGCCGTCGTAAACTATCTCGAAACCGCCGTCTTTGCGCGACACTTTCGTCACCTCCGCACTTATCATTTCCGCGCCGAGCTCCGTCGCCTGATTGAGAAGTCCCATCGCAAAATCCACGCCGCTGACCTTGCCGAGAGCAGGATAGTTGTCCACCTCCGGAGTCACGACGATCTGCCCGCCGGGCATATAACCCTCAAACATCACGACGTCTTTTCCCGCGCGCTTTGCGTATATCGCTGCGCTCATGCCAGCCGTACCCGCACCTATTATCGCTATATCCGTATTCTTCATTTCCGTCTCCTTTCAGTTGTTGCCTATCTTCTCGTCGAGATAAGAAGCGGTTATGTCTGCAATGTGAGTGAGCACCGCGAGCGGATATTTTTCGTAAGCCTTGGATATGCTGTAATCTCCGCCTCTGACTCTCGTATCAAAGCCTCCCATGTGCCAATTTATCGCCATTGCTTCCTCCCTCGTCAGACGCATAAAGCCGTTTATTATATAAACCGACTTCTCTCCGTGCCCGTAAGGAAGCTCCTCGTTTATTGCGAAAAATGGCACCTTTTCCCAGACGTCGTTTTTCTTCTGATTGCGATATTCTACCTTGTAGAAATTCGCTTTGCACACGTCGTGCAGAAGTCCACAGATTACTATGCTTTCGTCCGTAATAGAAGAGATAGCCTCGTTTGCCGCATGCAGTTTCTTTTCTTGTTCGACAAGCATTTTGAGGCGCTTGCAGACGTTTATACTGTGTTCGCAAAGCCCGCCCTCAAACGCGTTGTGAAATTTGGAACTCGCGGGCGCGTAAAAGAAATCCGTTTTGACAAGCCACTCGAGCAGTTTGTCCGCTCCCGCTCTCTTTACGGAGTTGTTGAAGATGGTGATAAACTCTTTCTTGTTGTCTTCGCAATCCATTGTGATACTCCTCTCTTTCGTTAAATTTTATTATAACTGATTGCGAAGCCGTTGTCAATGTGAGCCTGACCGCTTTGGCTCAATCTTTACCGCACGCCTCGACGACGTCGTTCTTAAACTTGCGTTCAAGCTCTATCGTGCGACGCACGAACTCTGCTATTTCGGACTTCGCGAGAGAATACGTCCTCGCGTCCCGTTCGAGAGCGGCGATTGCCTTGTCTGCGCCGGACACCGCCGACCTGACCACTTCAGAAGTGTCGTGCTCGCCTGCGAATTTGAATTCTATGCCCTTGACCGCAAACCAGGACGCGATCTTTCCCGCTTCTTTCGGTTGCATGCCCTGCGCGCGAATCGCGGTGTCGATCTCCTTTGCAAGCTCCTCGTGCTTATGCGCATAGTCGAGAATGACGTCTTTTGCCTTTCCGTCCTCGCAGAATCTCGCCATATTCGTGAGCGCGGTAACGCCCATCTTTACTCCCTTTGAGCAGTTTGTCGCAAGTTTATAACTCTGTCCGTCCATACAATACAGACCTCCGTTTTTTTTGTTATTATCTCCTTTGTTGCGGTTTTTATGCCGTGCCGACTTTAAGGCGCCCCCAATCGGAGAGTGAAATTTTTCAAAGCGCGTGCCCTATGAGAGCGTCACTCTTCTTCTTGCGAACGGATAACCTCCAAGAAATTTTATGCAAAAAAAATCGTTTAACTCCGATAGGACCCGAATTTGCTATGGTTAAATCGTACAGCGGAAAACCGATGCAAACAGCGCTGGCATCTGCATCGGTTGCATTGAAAATTCTTTCGAAAGGGTATCAGTCTCTGATAATATCCGGACTGAATTTTTTGTTGAGTCTGTACGTCCTCACCGCGCTCGCTATCGCGATCGATACCGCCGATATCCCCATGGAAACGAGTATCCCGACCCATGACGGCGGCTCAAAGAACCTCTCCGCGCTTTTTATCACGATCTGCATTATCCCAAACGAAGCGATACTGCCGAATATCATTGAAACAAGCGCGACGGGGATTGTCTGCAGAATTATGAGCAACGTCAGATCACGAGAATTCACCCTGAACGTCTTGAGTACAAAAAGCTCCTTTCCGTTTATCTTGCAGACGTGTCCCGCAACCGCGAAAGCATACAGCGCCGCAAGAAGGGCAAAGATTGCCGAAGCTACCGAACAAAGCGGATACAGCCTGTCTTCGAGTTCCCTGGAAATCTCGTAGTTTTCGTAATACTCCCCTTTCGGCATAATTCCGTTTGCTATCCAATACCCGACGGTCTCCTCGTCGGAAGGATCGAGAGAATACATATAGTACCGCGACAGATCGAGTATCTCCTCGTATTTTTTCTCCGAAACGTACAATTCGAATGTGAACTCGTCCGTGCTCGGTACCACGTTTGAGATATCGAGGGCGACAGTCCCCATATATGTATTTCCGTTCATCAACCGTAGATCGAATTCAGTCTTTGCAAGACCGATATAGTCGGAGTCTCGGGAACCCAACAGATAGTAAAGATTAAACCCGAGAACGCATTGATCGTCTTCGAGCGAAACGTCTTTGAAAACCGAGATCTTTTCCGACAAATTGTCGTCGGTTATTCTCAAAGGTTGCGAATCGAGAAAACTCACCGCAGCGGCATAGTTAAGATATACGGCATAATCGAAATCGTAAGACCTGCTGAAATTGCCCTTTGCCTCAACGTCCGCCACAACAAACGGCGTACCGTCAAAATCGACGGTATCGCCTTTTTTGACGTCGGTAAGCAACGTCGAATTGTACTTCTCCGCAACACCGTAACCGAGTCTGATCTCCCCGTCCGTCACAGAATCGTCGACAACGATATAACGAGAACCGCCCTGGTTCCACCTGTAAACGAATACGGTATCAAGCCCCTCTTTGCTTTTTTCTTTCATTATTTCTCTGAATTCGCAAAAATCACGTCCCGACTCTATCACCGCGTTGCCATAGCCCTGCAAAAAACTGACATATATGCCGTTCACGTCGAGAGCAGACACCGAGACCGACAGTGCGATCAAAATAAAAATTATGCTCAAAATCAACACGGATGTGATATTTTTGAGTATCTTGTCATAGGTTTTCCAAAAAGAAAAGCGCGCTGCTATTCTGCTATGCAGGCGTCTTTCAGAATGGGCTTTTTCTTTGTTCTTCTCGTCCCCGACGCTGTCCGCTGCGGCATTTCTCTCGTTGTCCCGACTCTCTCCGCCTGCCATGCAGTCGCTTTCGAACGCCCCCTGAAACAAAACCGCTTTTCCCTTGTTAAGTCTCATTATTCCGTCGGCGTAACGGTTTGCGAAATCCACGTTGTGCGTTATCATGAGCACGGGCTTTTCCTGCGACACTTCCTTTAGCAGCCGCATTACGTTTTCGGCGTTTTTGCCGTCGAGACTTCCCGTCGGTTCGTCCGCAAGCAATATTTTGCAGTCGCTTGCAAGCGCACGAGCTATGGCGACCCTCTGTTTTTCACCGCCGCTGAGTTTTTCCGCCTTGCGTTGTCTTAAAGCGGATATTCCCAACCTTTTGAGAATGGCGTCGTTTTTTTCTGCGTCAGACGAAACGATCGACAGATTGTCTTCCACCGTCAGACCGCCCAGCAGATTGCCGTCCTGAAAGACGACGCCGAAAATGCCGTCAGGATTTATCCCTTCCCGCAATTTATTGCCGTTGAAAAGCGCTTCTCCCGCGTCTGCTTTCAGCGCACCCGTCAATATGTTGAAAACGGTGCTCTTGCCGCTGCCGCTCTCGCCGAGAATGACGTAAAGCCCGCTTCCCCCGATATTGAAAGAAACGTCGTCGAGCGCAACGATCTTTCCGAACGTCTTTTTAAGCCCTTTTACTTCAAGCATTATATATTTCCTTATACGATTTTATCGCTGTCACCGCATACGCCAAAGCAGCGACAACCGCCATTATGCCGAGTGCCACAGGCGCACTCCACCATGAGAACAGATAGATATATTCGGTAAAACACAGAGCATCTTTAATCAACTGATAATTAATTACCGTCGGAATACCGACCGCCGACAAAAGTACGAAAGCGCACGCTGTCGTAAACGCCTGTGCAAAGGCATAATAAAGCGTAAGCGAACTTGCGGTGAACCCTGCTTCGCGTAAACTTCCGAACAGAGTATTGCGCTCGTCTTTTTCAAAAAGATTGGTATTTACGAAAACGACAAAAGCCAGAACCGCGAAAACGGCAAACAAAATCAGACTTATTATTGTCATCTTCTCTCTTTCCTCTGCGTAATTGTCGAGTTTGGAAGCATTGTAAGTTCCTTTGTAATCTTCTATTGTAACGCTGTCTACGGGCGCGAGGTATCTGAGCATATTGGAAAGTTTGCTCACGTCGCCTTTTTTCAGCCAGCCGTTTACATTGCTTGCGCAGATACCGCTTACCTCATACGTTTTTCCCGCAAGAACGACTCTCTTTTGTTCTCTCTCGAAATATACGTCGGGCGAAGCGGCGACTTCTTCTGCGGAAACGCCGTATTTGCTTGCGATTTTCAGAGAGCTTATAAGCACTTCGTTCTCTCCTTCGGGAGCTTTGCCCGCTATAATCTGCTCGTCTCCGTACCTTGCAACATATTCGTTTTCCACCGTCGTGACGTATTTGACCGAATCGCAATATTCATCGTAAAAATCCATCGACGCATAATAAGAAAACAGCGTAGCGTTGACCTGATACAGATATGAATAATCTTTTTTGATCGCTCCGATATCGTATGCGGACGTATCGGTCTCGAAAATGCCGCACACGGTATAGATGTTTTTGCCGTCAAGCATGATTTGCATCCCGACGAAATAACCGTTCGGATCGAAAAGGTGCATGAACTGTGGGATCATTACTTCTTTGCTGTTTTTCGGATAGTCGCCTTCGTAAAGCTCGAAGTCTCCGTTATCCAGGTCGGCAAAGATGAGCCATCCGTTGACCATTCCGCTGTTCATGCCGACGCTGTAAGCGGTGGCAATATCCTTGTTGGACATCGAAAGAAGTATGATGCCCTGATTTTTTGCGTTTGCACGCATTATGTCGGTATCGTCGTTCACAACGAGAGTGGTGGAAAACATAAAACTCGCCATAGCGATAAACACGAACAATACGGCAAACACAGTCCGCACGGCCTTCGTTTTGAAAGTGTTGAAATAGAGTTTGAGAGTATCGATAAAATCAAGCGAAATTTTTGCCTTGCCTTCACGGCTTTCCGACTCATTTCCGGGAACGGAGATTTTTACTGTTTTTCCGCAATCCATCTCGATGACTCCGTCCGCAACGGCAAGCAGTTCTTCCACTTTGTGTCCGACGCAGATAACAAGTCTGTTTTCAGACAGTTCTTTGACCGCCTTCATCACGGCTTCGGCATTAACGTCGTCGAGACTCGACGTGATCTCGTCGCAGAGTATTACGGGGGTGTCTCTCAAAAGCGCTCTCGCTATTGCGACGCGCTGTCTTTCTCCTCCGCTGAGATTGCGTGCCTTTTCTTCCGCTTTTTCCTTCATCCCGACGCGGCTCAATGCGCAAAGTCTTTTTTGTTTGTCTTTCTCAAACAAAGACAGACCTTCTTCAACCGTCATATCTTCGGGCAAAACCGTTTCCTGCGCGATATAAGTGAATATTCTGCCTCTTGCCCTATCCTTTGCCGCTGCGTGCAGAAAAGATATATCCTTTCCGTCAAAAATAATCTTTCCGCTGTCAGGATTAAGCGTTTGCCCGATGCATTTGAGCAGAGTGCTTTTGCCGCTGCCGCTTGCGCCTGTCAAAGCAATAAGCCCTTTTGAAGGCAAAGTCAGGTTGATGTCGTTCAATACGCACAAGCCGTCAAAACTTTTTGACAAATTTTCAACTTCCAACATCTCTACCCCTCCTCAAGCGAAACGTCCGTCAAACGAATTATACCCCCATTCCATATGTCAAAAAGAAATCGGCAGAAGGTTTTATATAATAATCTTGAATTCTTTGCCCTCTGATTATCGCCACTTTACTGCCGTGAAACGATAAAGAATTTCTTCCTGCGGGATTATTCGCTATTGAGCTTCGAAACACTTTACGATATTATTATAAATTAATAATATCTATGTGTCAATAGAGGTTTTTAGGTGCCCCGAACTCTGCGCCGGCGGCAAAGCAAATAGAAGAGAGGGATATTCGCTCAACTGTTCTCTGCGTATAACCGTACTACCTTCCGACCGCGCCCGTGTGACGGAAGCATAATCAAGCTGTCGCCACGCGCAAGCTACTGCTTTTGCCGTCGCCACGCGACCGCTGTCGCTTATGATGAGGGTTCGAAATGAGCGGAGCGACGGAATAGCGAGGGAGCGCAGAGAGAGGGATATTCTCTCAACTGTTCTCTGCGCATAACCGTACCCCCTTCCAACCGCGCCCGTGTGACGGAAGCATAATCAAGCTGTCGCCACGCGCAAGCTACTGCTTTTGCCGTCGCCACACGACCG
>CALWRI010000004.1 GCA_944383905.1 uncultured Christensenellaceae bacterium | reverse complement strand
AGAGCCCCGTCAGAGGCACTTATCCTTATACGTTCCGTCCCAGCCCCGTTAACCCGAATGTTAACAATTACCAGATCCACAATGTATACGAAGCGGGAGACAACGCTGACTGCACGATCACGGGTCTCGAACTCAAAGTCGAGGTCGTCGTCACGGATATGAACGGTGAGGAGATCGGCGTGTACCCCGTCGATGGCGGCACTACAGCTTCGACGGACGCAGTTTACAACGGCGGGGCTTATACCGTCAGCCTGAGAGCTACCAACGCAGACCCCGATTATATAGCAATCGAATGGGTCACCCCGAGCTTCTCGTTTACTAACGTCGCGGACAGCAATACGGTCAGATTCCAGCTTGCAGAGGAAGTAAACAAGGTCTATTATATCGGTCAGGATCTCTCGGCAACGTCCAATCCGGACGGCGTGTTCGATGTGACTTTCACAGTCAACAAACGCATGGTCACCGTTAAACCCGTCGACGTTGAAGTCGAATACGGCAAAGAATTTCAGAACGCGGGCGTTACGTTCGGCGGCGAGGGATTTGTCGGCGACGACACTTCGGATATCGTCAACGTAGCGTACGGCGTCAGCCTCGGCGCGGAAGTGGGATCCACCTCCGACATATCGCTCTCGTTCTCGGCTAATACCGGATATGAAAGCAAATACGACAACTACTCCTTCGTTTCCGAGCAGGGTACCGCGACCCGCGTCGCAAGGGTGCTCCATGTCACGTTCGGCAACAGAGAAAAGGTTTACGGAGACAGCCCGCTCTCGATAACCGAAGACGATTACACGCTCGGCGACGGCGAAAGCGTTGTCGAAGGAGACTCTCTCGGTCTCGCTTATGTGCTCGGCAAGGACGGAGAAACTTTCTCCGACGAGGTCAGACTCGGCGTCGGCACCTATTCGATAAACGCTACCGCGAGCAACGCGAATTACGAGATTGTCGTGACTGAAGGCTCCGAGTTCAATGTCAATCCCAAGCAGGCTGACGTAACGCTCGAAGCGGTCAGCGTTCCTTACGACACGTTCGAGCATCCCGTTACCGTCGTTTCCATCAACGGACTCGTCGAGGGAGACGAAGACGTTACCGCAACGATAGAGTACATCATGAACGGCGGCTCTACTATTCAGGGCGCGCCCGTCAACAGAGGCACTTATACCGCAAACGTGACCGGATTCTCTTCTCCCAACTATGCTAAAGGCGTCGTTTCCGGCACCAACACCGTCGAGATCACCAACGTAAAGGTCAACGTCACCGTCAACGACGCTGTGATGGCTTACGGTACGGGCAACATCGTACCTGCGGACGGAGGAGCATTCTTCACATCCGACAGCACGCTGTTTGACGCGGACGATCTGCAACCTTATTACATCTACAACAACGGAGAAGGAGACGTGAAGGGGCTCGCGATCGCCGAATATCCGGGAACGCTTACGCTCGGATTCAAAGGAGCGGCGGCTGGAAACTACGACGTCACGTTCACCAACGCAGCAGATCTCTCCGTCGTTGCGGCGGATCTCGGCGAAGTCGCTTCTCTTGAAGTAGATCACGACACTTACGACGGCAACGGCAAGAACGTCGTCGTCAACGGCGTCATGACCGCGCAGGTCAAAGTCGTCATTACGAAGGACGGCGTTGAGGTAGACAGAAATACCGGCGTCGTCGACGCGGGCGAATATGTTGTCACCGTCACTCCGCTCAGTGCCAACTATACGGGTACAGCGACTCTCGTTTATACGGTCGAAAAGGCAGACTTCGACGGTACGCTTTCCTCAAACAGCTCTGTTTACGACGGCAATGCGGTCGATCTCGCAAGCCTCGTCAGCTCCAAGTACGGACAGGTCGTCTTCACGATAACCCTCGACGGCGAGCAGGTGTCCGAAGTCAAGGGCGCGGGCGTCTATACGATCACCGCTACCGCTGGAGAGAATTCCAACTATCAGGGCTCCGTTGGGGGTCTGACCTATACGGTCGAGAAAAAGACGATCGCAACCCCCGGTTCTCTCGACGACTTTGAGATCGAAGCGACCTGGAACGGATTTACCGTAAAGGATGCTTCGGGCAATTACGAAGTGCTCGTCAGCCTCGACAACAACGATTGGAGCAACGCTTCCGACAGCATCAACGGTCTGTTGCCCGAAACCGAATACACCGTGTATATCAAATTCGCGGCGGACGAGAACCACAACGAGTCCGGCGTGCTGTCCACCACGATCACGACGGGCAAGAAACTTGCGGCGCAGCTCGATCCCGACGACGTTACGTTTACCGTCTACTACAACAGGATCGTCGTCAACGTCGAAGGCGATGAAGAATTCGCTTACAGGCTCGGCAGCGGCTCGTGGCAGAACGGCAATACGTTCAGCGGTCTCAAAGCGAGCACCGAATACTCCGTATCCGTGAAGATCAAAGAGAATTCTTCGCACGGCGAGTCCAACGTCGTGACCCTGAAAGTCACCACGGGTACCGATCCCGCTGCGTTCAACGACGTGTTCAACTCCATGGGAGAGACCGTCACCGCTGCGGACGTCGACAAGTACGAGGACATGATTGAGGCTTACGAGTCTCTGTCCGACGGCGACAAGGCGAACGTCGACAAGACCAAGCTCGAAAAGCTGCAGAATTCTTACAAAGAACTCGTAGCGCAGATCAATTCCGACGTCATCGCGGCGCAGAACGTCGCGAGAAAGGCGGCGGGTAAAGGCGCGGCGGCTGCCGCGGCAAGCGTGCTTGCAGTCGTCGTGACCGCAATAGTCGCAAAGAAAAAGTTTGTATTTTGAGAGGTAAATGAACTATGAAAAAATCGGCAACTGCAATTTTAATCGTTTTGACGGCGCTCGTGCTCGTGACTTCGATCGTCGGTTGTAACGTCAAGATCACGACCGAGGAGATCTGGAACCTCGCTACCTTCAAGACTTCGAGCGGCGAGGCGGGCAGAGACGTTTACGTCAAAGTCAGCAAAGAGGGCGTTACCTTCTACGAATACAAAACCGAAAAAGGAGTCGTCACCGTCAATGAGAAACGCGAGGGCATAGAAGCCCCCGATCTTGATCTTTCCGAGAACGGCACTTCGCTCAATCTTTCCGCGGACTACCTGTCCAACGAAAAGACCAATTTCGACGACGCTATAACTACCTATACCGCGGATATTCAGAACACTGCGGCGGTGCTCGACATTGAGAACGCGCAAAACGCGAAAATCACGATCAAGGTGAACAACGAGACCAAAAAGCTCGTCTCAACGCAGATCGAGTACGTCGGCACGGGCGGCAGCAGCGTAATAGTCATCGTCACTCCGTACTACAATTAAAAACTCCGTCCGCAGAAATGCGGACGCGAGTAAAATCCCCCCTTGCCCCGTTTTCCGCTTTTTTTGCGGAAGGCGGGGCTTTTTTCGTTGACAAACGTGCGGATTTGCGCATTATCGGGTCGGTCGCGCTTGAAAACGGCGCGCGTATGGGTTATAATGTAGGCATGGAATTTCAGGATATAGTGATCGGCGGCGGCGCGTCCGGTATGGCGTGCGCCGTAATGCTTGCCCGTAAGGGGCGCAAAGTAGTCGTCCTCGAAGCGCAGGACAGAACGCTCAAAAAGTTGCTTGCGACGGGCAACGGAAGGTGCAATCTGTCAAATGCCGCAGTCTCTCCGGACAGGTACAACGCGCCCGACTTCGTCAGGTATGCGCTTGAATCTTTCGACGGGGAAAAAGTGAGCCGGTTCTTCTTGTCGGTCGGACTCCTGCTCCGCGAAGAGGAGGGCAGGATATATCCGTACAGCCTGAACGCGGGAAGCGTCGTCAACGTGCTTCTGCACGCGGCAAAGGCGGCGGGAGTGACGTTGGCGGAATCGGCGAAAGTCGAAAAGATAATCCGCAGGGAAAAATTCGAAGTTTACGCCGCAGGAAAAAAATACGTCGCTCAAAACGTGGTGTTCGCCGCGGGAAGCAACGCGACGTCGGGTCGCGACAGTCTGTCGCTGCTCAAATTCTTCGGACACGACGTCACGCCGAGGTACGCAAGCATATCGTATATCCCGTGTTCCTGCGTCAGAGGGGCTTCGGGGGTGCGTGCGCGCGCCGCTTTGAGCCTTATATGCGACGGCAGGACGGTTTTTTCGGGCGAGGGCGAGTTGCTGTTCAAGGACAACGCGTTGTCCGGTATTCTCGCTTTCGAGGCGTCATCGCGGTATGCGCGCGCTTTGAGGCAGGGAAAAACCTGTACGGGAGAGATAGATTTCGCTCCCGATCGTACACGGGAAGATCTCGAGGGATTTTTCTCGTCGCTCGATTGCGATTGTGAACAGGCGCTTTGCGGCATTGTGCACAGGGCGCTTGCGGCGGCGATCGCGAAAAAGGCGGGGGCAAAAGGCGGCGCGCGTCTGAACGCGGGTCTGCTCGCCCGCACCGTGAAGGGATACGCGCTCACGTTCGACGGCGCCTGCGACGTGAAAAACGCGCAGGTGGTATGCGGAGGGCTCGAGCTGTCCTCTTTCGATCCTCAAACAATGAGATCGCGCCTCGTGCCCGGACTTTACGCGACTGGAGAAGCGCTCGACGTCGACGGAGACTGCGGAGGCTTCAATCTGCATTGGGCGTGGGCGAGCGCATATACCGCGGCAAAAGCGATAGTCGGAGACAACGATGATTAAACTCAACGGAGTTACCCTTCCCGAAGGGTTTTGCGAAAGGGACGTCAGGCGCGAAGTCGCGCGGACGTTGCGGATAAAAGAGGACGAGATACGTCAGGTGCGTATGCTCCGCCGTTCCCTTGATTGCAGGGGAAGGCGGGCAGCTTTCGTATTGTCGGTCGGCGTAGCTCTGAAGGACGAACGCGCTTTTCTCGATTCGTGCGGGCGCAATTATGCCTGCGTCGAAGAAGTCAGATCTTTGCGGGAGATTGCGAGGGAGGCGAAAGTCCGCGCGTCGGACAAGAGACCCGTCGTCGTCGGCAGCGGTCCCGCGGGACTGTTCTGCGCGCTGACTCTCGCATACGCGGGATTGCGACCTGTTGTGCTCGAAAGAGGAGAGTGCGTAGAGAAACGCACGAAAAAAGTCGCCGATTACGCAAACGGCGGAGAGCTCGACGAAGAATGCAACGTGCAGTTCGGAGAGGGCGGCGCCGGTACTTTTTCGGACGGAAAGCTTAATACCGGCGTGCACGGTTCTCTCGTAGCGACCGTGCTTGCGGAATTTGCTGCGCACGGCGCTCCCGCGGAGATAATTTTCGACGCCAAACCGCATATCGGAACGGACAAGCTCGTCAACGTCGTCGCGAATATCAGAAACGCGATAATCGCGGAGGGCGGAGAGGTGCGCTTCGGACACAAGCTCGCCGACCTCAAAGTAAAAGCGGGCAGGCTGGAAGGAGTTGTCGTGAAATGCGCGCAAGGGGAATACGAGTTGCCCTGCGATTTCTGCGCCGTCGCGATCGGACACAGCGCGAGAGATACGTTCGCGATGTTGTCGCGATACGTCCTGATGCAGCAAAAACCGTTTGCGATCGGCGTCAGGATTGAACATCTTCAAAAAGACCTGAACGCCGTGAGATACGGTTTCAGATACAAAGATCTTCCCCCCGCCGACTACAAGGTGGTCGCAAAGACGTCTGACGGCAGAGGATGCTATTCTTTCTGTATGTGTCCGGGCGGAAGCGTCGTCGCGGCGGCTTCCGAAAGGGGAGAGGTCGTCACCAACGGCATGAGCGTTTACGCGAGAGACGGTGAAAACTGCAACAGCGCACTGCTCGTCGGGGTGGGACCTGCGGACTTCGGAGGAGAGGATCCGCTCGCGGGCGTATGGTTTCAGAGAAGATACGAGCAAGCCGCATATCGGCTCGGAAACGGAAGAGCGGTTTGTCAGAGAACGGACGATTTTCTCGCGGGGAAATACGGCGGTGCAGCGGGGAGAATAAAACCCACTTACCCGCGCGGTGTGGAATATGCGCCTCTTGACGAGTGCCTGCCCGGATACGTCACGGAGGGACTGCGCGAAGCGCTTCCTCAATTCGATGCGAAGATAAAGGGGTTCGCCTGCGCGGACGCACTGCTGACGGGCGTTGAAACGCGGTCAAGCTCTCCCGTCAGAATATTGAGAGGAGAAAACGGCGACAGCTCGGTGACGGGACTTATGCCGTGCGGCGAAGGCGCCGGGTACGCGGGAGGCATAACTTCCGCGGCGGCAGACGGCATAAAGACCGCTCTCAACGTTATAAAAAAGTTCGCTTTGAGTTGAGCGCTACGCGTCAAAAAATAGACGATATTAAAATATTTTAATTGATTGTAAAGGTTTGCTGTGCTATAATAGCGTTTGAGGACGTCTTAAAGCGGCGGAAAACGCAAAAAACGCATAATTCGTCCTTGAAATACAATACTAAACAAAATCCAAAAGGTAAAAGATATGACTTCGAAACAAAAAATCATACTTACGTCCGTTATTGTTGCGGTTCTGGTGGTGCTTCTCGCCCTCGGCGGCTACTTTATCGCCGTCTATTCTTCCGCGAGCGGCGCGAGAACGAGCGGCGGATTTACCTACGAGGTCAGCGGCAAGACCGTGACGATAACCTCGTATTCGGGAAGCGACACGACGGTTACGGTTCCCGCAAAGATAGGTGGCAGGAGAGTCGCCAAGATAGCTGCGGGCGCGTTTTCTTCTTCAAAGGCAACTAGCCTCGTGTTCGACGACGATATTTCGCAGATAGAGCTTGAAGAAGAATGCTTCAAGGGTCAGACGACTCTGACTTATGTCAAGCTGCCTTCCTCCCTCAAAGAGATACCCGATAGCTGTTTCGAGGACTGCACGGCTCTTGAACATATCGTGATACCTTCCGGAGTCACGACGATCGGCGACAGCGCGTTCGAGGGTTGCTCCGTTTTGTCCTATACCGGCAACGACAGCCAAAACAAGATCGTCACTTTGCCCGAACAGCTCACTTCTCTCGGCACGTCCGCATTCAAGGACTGCAAGAAGATCACCGCAGTGATATTCGGCAGCAAACTTCAGCTTGTTTCCCAGAGCGCGTTTGAAAACTGCACCATGCTTGTCAGGATAGACTTCGGCAGCGAAAGCGCGGTGACGAGGATAGCGGACAAGGCGTTCTACAATACGAGCCTGAACAGAAACACCGCTTCGTCCTCTTCGAGCGAGGCGCTCAAATTGCCCTCAACGCTTGCTACGATAGGCAATTACGCTTTTGCAAACAACACGTCCAGCTCTTTCACAAAGATAGAAATCCCTTCGAATACCGTGCAGATCGGCGACTATGCGTTCAGCGGCTGCAAATATCTCAAGACGGTGACTTTCGCAGAGGAGAGCGGTCTTAAAAAGCTGGGTGAAGGCGTGTTTATGGATTGCGAACGCCTGACCTCGGCGGCGCTTCCCGATACTATAACGGATATCCCCGCGCTTGCTTTCAAAGGCTGCAAGAGGCTGGTTTCGTTTGAGATCGGCGCAAACGTCGAGACGATCGGTTCGGGCGCGTTCGGCGGCGTCGGCAATTATGACGATACAAGCGCTATATCTTTTACGGTTGCGGAAGAAAACGACAACTTCACGATTGTCGAACTCGACAAATATTATCTTTTCGGCTCCGACAACACGAGCACGGCGAAATCTCATTATCTGCTCATGAGCGCGGACAAGAGCAAGCTCTACGCTTATATCGGCAAGTACGACAGCTCCGATTGCGGCAACGATCAGACCAATAAGAGCGCAAATTCTTTCAACTTCCTGCGCGCGGCGGACATTTCCAAAAACCTCAGGGAGATCGACGGCTATGCGTTCTGCGGACTCAATGCGGACAAACTCTGCATTCCGATCACTGTCACGAAGATAGGCGAAGCGTTCATCTCGGGCAGCAGCGTCAAAGGACTGTACTTCGAGGGCGGCGACTGCACGTTTGACGAAGACGTGTTCGACGGCGTCAGCGGCATACTCACCGTATACGGCTTCAAGCAGGGTACGATAAAGGATTTTATCGACGATCTCAACGACGCGGGTGAAAACGATATAAGATTCGAGGACGGGTACAGCTGGCCTCTGTGACGGACATCTGCCGGCTTTCGCGGTGCGGAAGCCGGCATTTTTTCCGAATGCGGGGTTTTTGAATAAAACGCGTACAAAGAATGTAGAATTTTACATACAATCAGTTGCAAAAATACGCAATAGTTGTTAAAATTATAGCGATGTCGAAAGACGGAATTTTGAATATATTTTTTGGAGGACTTATATATTATGGCAAATGTTAGAGTCGCAATCAACGGTTTCGGCCGTATCGGCAGATTGGCATTCAGACAAATGTTCGGCGCAAAGGGCTACGAAGTAGTCGCTATCAACGACCTCACCAGCCCCAAGATGCTGGCACACCTTCTCAAGTACGACACCATGCAGGGCAACTACGCGAGAAATCACGAGGTGACCTACAAGGACGCCGTTATGGAAGAAGACGGCAAGACCGTCAAGGTTCCCGGTTCCATCATCGTCGACGGCAAGGAAATCACGATTTACGCAAAGGCTAACGCGGCGGAGCTCCCCTGGGGCGAACTCAAAGTCGACGTTGTGCTCGAGTGCACCGGCTTCTACACCAGCAAGGCTAAGGCTATGGCTCACGTCAACGCGGGCGCAAAGAAGGTCGTCATCTCCGCTCCTGCGGGCAACGATCTCCCCACCATCGTTTACAACGTCAACCACAAGACCCTCAAGGCAGAGGACAACATCATCAGTGCGGCTTCCTGCACGACCAACTGCCTTGCTCCCATGGCTAAAGCTCTCAACGACTACGCTCCCATCGTAAGCGGTATCATGACCACCGTTCACGCATACACCGGCGATCAGATGATCCTCGACGGTCCGCAGAGAAAGGGCGACCTCAGAAGATCCAGAGCAGGCGCGCAGAACATCGTTCCCAACAGCACCGGCGCTGCGAAAGCAATCGGTCTCGTTATTCCCGAACTCAACGGCAAGCTCATCGGTTCCGCACAGCGCGTTCCGACCGCTACCGGTTCCACGACCATTCTCGTCGCGGTAGTCAAGGGCAAGGACGTTACCAAAGAGGGCATCAACGAAGCTATGAAGTCCGAAGCTACCGAGTCTTTCGGTTACAACACCGACGAGATCGTTTCTTCCGACGTTATCGGCATGACCTACGGCTCTTTGTTCGACGCTACCCAGACCATGGTCTCCAAGATCGACGACGACACCTATCAGGTTCAGGTCGTTTCCTGGTACGACAACGAGAACTCCTACACCAGCCAGATGGTAAGAACCATCAAGTACTTCGCTGAACTGAAGTAATTTCGGGCGGAACTTCTCAATCAAAACGAAACTTTTTCGCCCCGTTGCATACTTGCCGCGGGGCGAATTTATAAAAAATCAAACGGAGGAAAGGATTATGGCAAAGAAACAGAGACCCGCTGCGGGCAAGAAAGGCAATGTTCTGAGCACGGACAACATAGTAAATCTTGCGGCGTGCGTTGCGGTATGCGTATCCGTCGTCGTTTATATCGTTACGTTGATACTTGCAAATGTCGGAGCTGAAAACGAATTCGCTACGACGATCAGAATCTTCAGAACGATCAAGGACGTATGCGTGTGCATAGCGCTCGGTATCCCCACGATCTATTATACGAGAGGCAAGAAAAAATGGGTCAGGATACTCATATACGTTCTGCTCATTATTTTTCTCGTACTTGCCATTCTCGGCAACGTGCTGGCATAAGAAAAACGGAGACCGCCCTTCGGGGCGGTTTTTTTGCTGAAAATACTTTCTCGTTGCCCTGCGTTTTCGCAGGGCTTTTTTCCTGCTTCGGGACGCAAGAAAATGGCGGTGTGCTTTTTGCCGGAGATGTTTTGCGCCTTTTGTGGCGTCGTTTACGGGCAAACGGGAAGGGAAACGATTAATTCATTGCCTCAAGGAGATGTCTTCTTTTGCGCAGACAAAAAGCGAAACCGTGTGTCGACGGGCGGTTTAGGTCGTTTGCGGGGTGCGGATTTCCGAAGATTATAAGCAAAGCTGCGGGTTGTCTGTCTGAAGCGGACAAAGACGGCGAATAGGTGGATTATCCTGCGTTTTTTCGTACACGCGTACGGCGCGCGCGAAAATAAGCGTTGACAATGCGGGTATTTGCGAGTAAAATATTCAAGGTAAAGGATTTATCATGACTGCAAAAGACAGAAGGAGCGCTTACGCGTACAAGATCAGGAATATCGTTATCCCCGTGATTTTTTATTGCGGGCTTGCGGGCATACTTGCGGGACTTACGGTCGCGTTTTTCAATTATGTCGCAAATTTCCTGACGAGCGAATCGAATGAAATATACGCATGGTTCAGAGAGAATCCCGCGTATATTCCTTTGCTCTTTGTCGGACTCGCGGCGCTTGCGGGCGCGATGTGGCTCGTGCACAAGTTCGCTCCCGAAGTCAGAGGAAGCGGCATTCCGCAGACCGAAGGCGTTATGAGAGGACTTCTGACCTTCAGATGGCTCCGCGTACTCGTATCGACCTGCATAGGCAGTTTCATCAGCTTTTTCGCGGGACTTTCTCTCGGCAGCGAAGGACCCAGCGTGCAGATAGGCGCCACGACGGCGCAAGGCGCGGCAAAGCTCATGAGAGCGCGCCTCGCATGGCAGAGATACGTCGTTTCGGGCGGCGCGAGCGCAGGTCTTGCAGTCGCGTTCAACGCGCCTCTGACGGGTCTTCTTTTCGCGATAGAAGAAGGGCACAGGAGAGTCACTCCGATGTTGCTCCTTTCCGCTTCGTCGTCGGTCATCTTTGCGACGATAACTTACAGGCTCGTCGCGCAGCTGTGGGGCGGCGCGGACAATATGCTGTTCGAGCTGGGCGTTCTCGAAATGCTCCCGATAAATCAGCTGTGGATGCTTTTTCTCCTCGGACTCGGCTGCGGAGTGACGGCGATATTCTTCAACTTTGCTCTCAACCGCTCTCAAAGGGCAATGGACAAGGTCGAGAAAAAGACTCCTTATTGGGCAAGACTTCTCGTGGCTTTTTTGCTCACGGGCGTGGTCGGACTTCTGCTTGCGGACGCGAATACGGGCGGCCACGGACTTATAGAAAAGATCGCGGAGCAGGATTTTACGATCCAGATGCTCCTGCTCATACTTGTCGTCAAGATGATAATGATCGTTATCTGCTTCAACAGCGGTGCGACCGGCGGTATGTTCATACCCATGCTCGCGATAGGCGCGCTTGTTGGAGGCATATTCGGCAAACTGTTCATGCAGTGGGGTATGGATCCCGATTGCTACAAACTTATCGTGTGCGTCGCGATGACCACATTCTTCGGAGCCAGCGTGCGCGCGCCTCTCACAGCGATAGTACTGATAGTGGAGATAACGGGATACAATGCGGGCTTCCTGCCTGCCGCGATAGCCATTTTCACCGCATTCCTCGTCGCCGAACTTCTGGGAAACAGACCTCTTTACGACGAGATGCTGGAGCGCACTCTCGACAGGAGGCAAAAGACTCCGACAAAGGACGTCAGACTTGAGGTTGAGATAGAGCTGGGGAGTTTCCTTGCCGGGAAGAGCATAAACGACGTGCTGTGGCCTGCAAACAGTCTTGTAACGCGCGTGATAAGAAATGACGAAAGTCTTATCGCAGACGGAGATATGCGCTTGCAGGTGGGAGACATAATCGTGATAAAGGCGAATACGGACAACGTGCAAAAGACGTACGAGTATATTTTGAGCATGATAAAGTAAAGGTTGCAAAACGCAAAAAAACGCGGGATTTCCCGCGTTTTTTGTTTGTCGCAAAGTCGTTTGAGGCCGCGGTTTCTAAACGAGGAAACCCGCGTTGTCGCCGCACGAGAGTTTTTTTGCGGCTTTGAAAGAGTCTTCTCTTTTGAATACCGTGCGAGAGACGATAGCCTCGGGTGTGCAGAGAGACAGGGTTATCCTGCCTTTTTCGTATATCGGGTGTCGCAATACCCTAGCGTTGCAAGCCGACAGAGATCCGTCGGCGCAAAAAGCGGAATAAGTGAATTTTTCGTCTTCGAAAGGTGAGTCGCCTCCCTTAAGAAATTTGTGCAGTCTGCTTCTTTCGATGCGGCAGGCAAAGTGGCACCAGTCGTTTTCAGGCAGTCTGCAAGTCGCGTCGCCTGGGCATGGGGCGATGAGCCGCGCGCCTTTCGACGTCAGATAGGCTCTTATCTCTTTTTGCAGTAAAAACGCTTTCGGAGTGCCGCTTTCAACGATCAGGAGCAATTTGTTTGTCGCTGTCAGAAGTTTGTCAAGAAGTTTTTCGCGCGCTTCTTTGCTCATTTCGTTCAGTGCGTAAGAAGCGGTAACGAGGTCGTATTTGCCATTGGGGGCAAAGGTCGTCGCGTCGCTTTTTATTATATTCGCGTCGAGTCCTCCCGCTTCGCAGAAAGAACGCGCGACGGATATCATAGCCTTTTCGCGTTCGACAAGCGTAGCGTTGTTTACGCCCGTCGCTTCGTGCGCGGCGAAGAAAGCCGCACCCGTGCCGGCGCCGACGTCGAGCATAGACGAAAAACTTTGATTTCCCGTCGAGGATTTCAATGCAGAACAGACCGCCGCGTAAGTTGCCGGCATACGAACGGCGGCATAGACCGCCGCCTGCTTGTCGTCGACAAGCAGGCGAGAGCCGTCGTTTTTATTGTTAAGATAGGTGTTTGTCAGAGCGGCGGAAACCTTTTTCAGCTCGGCGAGTTCGTATTTTTCGACGAGTCTTTCAGTCTGCTGTCTGATGAAATCCGGCAATATCATTGGTCACCTCTGTTTTATTATAACGCTTCGCATGAGAAAATTCAACGCGTTTACGGCTCTATACAAGCAAAAACGCTCTCTTTGAAAGGGAGCGTCTTCGTTTTGTTTCGGCAGGCAAACGCTTCGTTTGCCGTATATGCGCGGGACAGGTCAATGCCCGAGCTTCACGTTTTCGACGTCGAAAACCTTGTCGCAGAGTTTTTCCGCGTAAAGCGGCTCGTGACTCACGAGTATGATCGCGCCTTCGTATGCGGCAAGCGCTTCGAAAAGCGCCTCCTTTGCGTTTACGTCGAGGTGGTTTGTAGGCTCGTCGAGGATCAGGATGTTGCTCTCTCTCTGCATGAGCGCGCACAGCTTGATCTTGACTTGTTCGCCGCCGCTCAGATTACCTATGGCTTTCGTCGCCAGATCGCCTTTTATCCCCACTCCCGCGAGTCTCGTGCGGATGTCTTTTGCCGACATTCTGGGGAAGGTTTCGTTCATGAAAGAGACTGCGTTGTAGCCGTAAGTCCTGAAAATCAGATCCTGTTCGATATAATTGATCTTCGCGTTGGGGTTGTAGGAGAACGTGCCGGATACGGGTTTCAGCTTGCCCATAACGGTTTTGAGGAGAGTTGTCTTGCCTATGCCGTTTGTGCCGCGCACCCACAGTTTTGTATCGCTGCCCACGGTGAACGAGACGGGCGGCAATATGGCTTTGCCGTCGTAGCCGACTTCGAGATCCTTGACTTCGAGAAGTTTTTTGGTCACGAGCAGGGTATACGGGAAGGAAAACACGGGTTTTTCCACGTTGACCGGTTTTTGCATGACTTCTATGCGGTCGAGCATCTTCTTGCGGCTGTTCGCCATACCTGCGGTCGCCGCGCGCGCCTTGTTTCGCGCAATATAATCCTCCATCTTCTTTATCTCGCGCTGTTGCCTTTCGTAATTGTCTGCATACTGCTTTGCGTTCTGTTCGTGCTGTGCGAGATATTCATCGTAATTGCCCCAGTATTTTTTTATCTGACCGTTTTCTATGTTCACTATGATCTTGCATACGTCGTTGAGGAAAACGGTGTCGTGCGATATGAGTATGAACGTGCCTTTGTAGGAATCGAGGAATTTGCGCAGCCATTCTATATGCTCGAGATCGAGGAAGTTGGTCGGCTCGTCGAGGAGCATGACGTCGAGGTTTTCGAGCAGGAGTTTGGCGAGCATCAGCTTCGCGCGCTGTCCGCCGCTGAGTCTGGATATTACCGTGTCGTAACCGAACGCGCTTATGCCGAGACCTCCCGCGACCTTTTTTATCTGCGATTCGAGGTCGTAGAAGTTTTCGCTTTCAAGCTGTTCCTGCATACGGCTGCTTTTTACGATCATGGCGTCGAGCTTGTCGGGATCCGTTTCTTCTCCCATTGCCGCATAGAGGTTTTCGAGCGCCTCGTTGAGGGTAAAGAGGTGTCTGAAAGAACCTTCGAGATACTGCATTACCGTGAGGGAACGGTCGATGTCCGCGTGCTGGTCGAGATAGCCGAAGCGGATGCCGGACAGCCATTTTATTTCGCCCGCGTCCTGCGACAGTCTCCCCGATATGATGTTCATAAAAGTGGATTTGCCCGCGCCGTTCAGACCGACAACGCCTATGTGCTCGCCGTTGTTGACGGTGAGATCCGCGTTGTCGAAAAGGACTTTGTTGTCAAAGACGTGGGTCAGACCCTTGATCGAAAGTATACTCATAGCACGAATATTTTACAATACGCGCGCAAAACAGTCAACTTTTTTGCCGTGCGGATTGAGAAGCGAGGCGGCAAAATAAATTTTTCCGTTCCGCGACGGTATTGAAAGAGACTCGGCGTTGTGATAAAATGTGAAAAAAGGAGAAAGCTCATGAAAAAATTCCGTTGGGGAGTGATAGGCGCGGGCATGATCGCAAAGGTCGCCTGCAAAGAGATAGTAAAAAGCGGCAGACACGAGATCGTCGCAGTCTATTCGCGCACGTTTGAAAAAGCGGAGAAGTTTGCGAAAAAGTACGGCGCGAACTGTTGCCGCACGCTTGAAGAAATGCTCGAGGACGGCAGGGTGGACGCAGTCTATATCGCAACGCCTCATTCGGTGCACTATTCAAACGCGCTCGCGTGCATAAAGGCGGGCAAACCCGTGCTCGCCGAAAAGGCGTTCACGGTCAATGCGGAGCAGGCAAGGAGAGTTTTCGCAGCGGCGAAGGAAAAAAAAGTGTTCGTTTGCGAAGCGATGTGGACGCGTTTTCAACCGGTAGTGTTGCAGGCGAGAGAATGGGCGGAGAACGGCGAGATCGGCAGGATAACTCGGTTTGAAGGAGGTTTTTCCACTCCCGCGACGTGGGTCAGACCGTTCTTGTCGGACAGGCTGTTCAAACCGGAATACGCCGGAGGTGCGCTTCTCGACGTCGGGGTTTATCCGATTTCGTTTTCGCATATGCTTCTCGGCGTGCCGACATCGGTTTCGTGCAAGGCGAAGACGGCGGACGGGATAGATTATTCGGACGAGATAACCCTGACGTATGACGGCGCGAGGTGCGATCTTTCCTGCACGCTCGAAGGGCTGAAAAGTTTCAAAGGGGTGATAGAAGGAGAAAAGGGCAGGATCGTGATGTCCAATTATACCCGTCCCAAAAAGGCGGTCCTTTACGACGAAAAGGGCAGCAAAAAGAAGACGTACCGTGCGCCAAAAGGATATGTTTTCGAATTTGACGCGGTTGCCGACAGCGTTGCGAGAGGGGAGACGGAGAGCAGATTCATGACGGCGGCGGACACCGTTGAGGTCATGGAGATTATGGACGAATGTCGCAGGCTTTCGGGGATAGTTTATCCCGACGACATAGAGAAAGTCTGATCGTCTTTCAAGAAAGTTGCGCTGCGTCTTGTACAGTGCCGAAACGGGTAAAGTTCGTTAAAATCGGACAAAAAAATTAGCATTGCATATTGAAATGCCGCGTCGGTATATGTTATAATAATTACAAGTAAATTCAAAGAGGAGTCCGTATGGCAGAAAAAACAGGAAAAAAGGAACTCAACCTTCCCGTTTACCTTTTTCACGAGGGTACGAATTACGAGGCATACAAACTCTTCTGTCCGTCTTGCGAAAAACAGGGCAAAGTCAACGTGTGGACTTTCAGGGTATGGGCGCCGCATGCAAAGAGCGTGAGCGTTGTCGGAGATTTCAACAAGTGGGACAGGGACGTCAACCCTATGACGAGAGACGGCGAGATCTGGGAATGCAAGATAGAGGGACTTGAAAATTTCAGCACCTACAAGTTCAGCATTCAGACCGCAAGCGGGGATATTCTCATGAAATGCGATCCTTATGCTACTCATGCGGAGACCGCTCCCGCCAACGCTTCGAAGTTGTTTGAATCCGCCTATGTCTGGGGGGACTCCAAATGGCAGGAAGCGAAGAAGAAATACGACCCGTATCATTCGCCGATGAACATATACGAGGTGCATCTCGGCAGTTGGCGCAGGTACGAGGACGGCAATATTTACAATTACCGCAAGATAGCGGACGAGCTGTCCGTTTACGCAAAGGAAATGGGATACACCCACGTAGAAATCCTGCCCGTTACGGAATATCCGTTTGACGGCAGCTGGGGTTATCAGGTGACGGGTATGTACGCGCCCACTTCGCGTTACGGCACGCCCGACGATTTCAGATATTTCGTCGACAAGATGCACAAAAGCGGTATCGGTGTCATTCTCGACTGGGTCGTCGCGCACTTCCCCAAAGACGCGCACGGACTTTACGAATTCGACGGCGAGCCGCTCTACGAATATACCGACGAGCTCAAAAAGGAGCACAAGGAGTGGGGTACCCGCGTCTTTGATTACGGCAAGACCGAAGTCAGGAGTTTCCTCATCTCGTCGGCAAGCTACTGGGTCAACGAATTTCACGTCGACGGCATAAGAATGGACGCCGTGGCGAGTATGCTTTATCTCGATTACGGCAGGAGAGACGGCGCGTGGCGTGCAAACGCGTTCGGCGGCAATTACAATCTCGAAGCGATAGATTTCATCAAACAACTCAATACGGAGCTTCTGACCAAGCATCCCGGGCTGTTGATGATCGCGGAAGAATCCACCGCGTTCCCGATGGTCACGAAACCCGCTTACGACGGCGGTCTCGGCTTCAATTTCAAGTGGAATATGGGCTGGATGAACGACATACTCTGTTACGTCTCCGCAAACCCGTTCTTCCGCAAGGATATGCACGACAAGATTACTTTCTCGATCACATACGCCTTTTCGGAAAACTATATACTCCCGATCTCTCATGACGAGGTCGTGCACGGCAAGAGATCTCTTCTCAACAAGATGCCGGGAGAGTACAACGAAAAATTCGACGGCGACAAGGTGTTCCTCGGCTATATGATGGCGCACCCGGGCAAAAAGCTGCTGTTTATGGGCGGCGAGTTCGGGCAGTTCATAGAGTGGGATTACAAGAAACAGCTCGACTGGTTCCTGCTCGATTACGACAGCCACCGCAATCTGCACAACTTTGTCAAAGACCTCAACGCGTACTATCTCGGACACAAGGAGATGTATGAAGAAGATTGCAGTTACGACGGGTTCAAATGGATTTGCGTGGACGACAATACGCAGAACATCGTCGCTTTCAAGAGAGAAGCCAAAAACGGCGACTACACCGTGGCGATAATAAATTTCAGTCCGGTAAGACGTCAGAATTACTGTCTCGGCGTGCCCGAATACAAGTATTACGACGTCGTCCTTGACAGCAATTCGCCCAAATACGGCGGCAACGCGAGCGCGTTCAGATACGAGCCGTTCGAAGGCGAGATGCACGGTTTCCCGCAGTACATAAGCGTGGACGTCGCTCCCAACAGCGTGCTTTATCTCAAAGCGGGCAAGGCAAAAAAGAGAAAGAAAAAGGCCGAAAAGGCCGCAAAATGAAAAAATAATAAACTTGCGGGAGCGGACGCTTCCGCGACATATCTGATGAGGAGGGAAATATGTATTCCAACAAAAAAGAGTGCGTAGCTATGCTTCTTGCGGGAGGACAGGGCACGAGACTTTACAGCCTGACCGCAAACCTCGCAAAGCCGGCGGTATCTTTCGGAGGAAAGTATAAGATCATCGACTTTCCGCTGTCAAACTGCATCAACTCTAATATCGACACGATAGGCGTGCTCACACAGTACAGACCTTTTGCGCTCAACCAATATATCGGCAACGGACAGCCGTGGGATCTCGACAGGCTCAACGGCGGCGTTTACGTCCTGCCGCCCTATATGAAGAGTGCGAAATCCGACTGGTATAAAGGCACCGCGAACGCTATTTATCAGAACATCGAATTCATAGACAAGTTTTCTCCCGAATACGTTCTTGTGCTCTCGGGCGATCACATTTACAAGATGGACTATTCGCAGATGCTCGATTTCCACAAGAAGAAGGGCGCGGACTGCACGATAGCCGTCATCAACGTAAGCATAGAAGAGGCGTCCCGTTTCGGAATCATGAATACCAACCCCGACGGCTCCGTATACGAGTTTGAAGAAAAGCCCAAACAGCCCAAGAGCACCAACGCTTCGATGGGCATCTACATTTTCAAGTGGAACGAGCTCAAGAAATATCTCATTGAGGACGAGGCTGACGAAAAGAGCAGCAACGACTTTGGCAAAAACATCATTCCCAATATGCTCAAAGACGGTCAGAAGCTGTTTGCCTACAAGTTTGACGGCTACTGGAAGGACGTCGGTACGATCTCCAGCCTCTGGGAGGCGAACATGGATCTGCTTGACAAGACGAGCGGATTGCGCCTCGAGGACAGCAGCTGGAAGATATATGCGAGAAACGCGGCGGAGCCTCCGCACTTCATGGGAGATCACGCCGAGGTCGTCAATTCTCTCGTCACCGAGGGTTGCGAGATCGACGGCACGATCAAAAACAGCGTCATATCTTCCTGCGTCAAGGTCGAAGAAGGCGCGCTGATCGAAGACAGCACGATCATGCCGGGCGCGGTCGTCAAGTCGGGTGCGGTCGTCAGATACGCCATAGTCGGCGACGGCGCGGTCATCGGAGAGAACGCGAAGGTCGGCGATACCCAGACGGGTATGGTCAAAGGCGAGTGGCAGATCACCGTCGTCGGACCGGGAGCGGTCGTAAAAGCGGGTCAGATAGTCCCCGTAAAAGCAATGGTTGATTAAGGGAGGAAAGTATGAACAATCTGATAATGAGTATAGTTTTCGCAAGCGATAACGAAACAAAACTCAACGAGCTTACCATTCACAGGACAACGGCGTCGCTTCCGTTCTGCGGCAGATACCGCTTCATCGACTTTACGCTGTCCAACCTCGTCAACAGCAATATCACCACGATCGGCATAATCACGAGAAGCAATTATTCTTCTCTTATGGATCATCTGCGTATGGGTCGTGACTGGGACCTCAACCGCAAAAACAGCGGTCTCGCGGTATTCCCGCCCTATTCTTCCAATACGTCGCGCAGTATGTTCAAAGGCAAGATCGAAGCGCTTTACGGCATACTCGACTATATGGAGAAGGCAAACGAGGAATACGTCATTCTCACCAACAGCAACATTGCCGCGAACATCGATTTCGAGGACGTATACAGCCAGCACGTCTCCAACGGCGCTGACATCACGATGCTGACTTACACTTCGCATCCGACTTCGTCCAAGCGCGTGCTCGTCGAAAAGGACTTTACCGGCAAGGTCACCGGCGTCAGACTCACCGCAAATACTTCGGACGAACAGGCGGAAGTGGGTCTCAACATCTACCTGATCAAGAAAAACCTGCTGATGTCTCTCATTACGGATTCTTACGAGAGGGGGATGCTCGATTTCGAAAAGAACATAATCCAGCAAAAGGTGGACAATCTCGCGATATACAGCTACCACGTCGACGGATATGCTGCGATAATAGACGACGTCAAGTCCTATTATACGGAGAGCATGAAGATCCTCGATCCCGCGATAAGAAACGATCTGTTCTACCGTTGCGGCAAGATATTCACAAAGGTCAAAGACTCCGTCCCGACTCTGTACAGAGACGGTGCCGAGGTCAAGAATTCACTGATAGCAGACGGTTGCGACATTGCGGGAAAGGTCGAGAACAGCATCCTGTTCCGCGGAGTCGTGGTCGAAGAAGGCGCGGTGATCTCAAATTCGATAGTTATGGAAAACGGTCATATAATGAAGTATTCCGAACTCAAATATACGATAACGGACAAAGACGTGACCGTTACCGAGGACAAGACGATAAGCGGATCGCAGAATTATCCCGTCGTCATCGTCAAAAACAAAGTAGTCTAATAAACAGGAGAAAGGATAATGGCAAAAAAAGCTCAGACCAAAAAGCCGGCGGCTCCCGCAGAGGAGAAAACTGTTGTAGCGGCTCCCGCGGAAGAGAAAAAGCCTGCCGCCGAAAAGGCTGAAAAAGCCGTAAAGGCGGTTGCCGAAAAGACGGAAAAGGTTGAAAAAACCGTCGTCGAAACCGTGGAAAAAGCGCAGGGTAAGCCGGTCGATACGGTCAAAAAAGTCGAGAAAAAAGCGGAAAAAGTTCAAAAATCCGCAATGAAAGCGCAAGAAAAGGTCAAGGATGCCGTCAAAGAAGCCGCAGTGAAGACTGCGGAAAAGGTTGAAAAGGTAGTCGAAAAGGCAGAAGCCGTCGCAAAGAAGGCAGAAGCTGAAAAGAAGACCGAAAAAGAACCCGCACCCGCATACAAGAAGAAGGTGCTGTTCGTCGCGGCGGAAGCTCTGCCTTACGTCAAGACGGGCGGTCTCGGCGACGTCGCCGCGGCGCTTCCCAAAGCGCTTCTCAAAGAGGGATACGACGTCAGGGTAGTCCTGCCGCTCTATTTCAACATTCCCGACAAATTCAGGACGACGATGCAGTATCTCGGTTGCTGTTACGTCTCGCTGGCGTGGAGATACCAATACTGCGGCGTGTTCACGCAGAAATACGACGGTGTGACCTATTATTTCATCGACAACGAATACTATTTCAAGCGCAACGGCATTTACGGCCATTACGACGACGCGGAGAGATTTGCGTTCTTCTCCAAAGCCGTGCTCGAAGCGTTGCCGATCATGGACTTTACGCCCGACGTCATTCACTGCCACGACTGGCATACGGGTCTCACTCCCGTCTACCTCGACGTATATTACCGCAACTCGCCCTACTGCAAAAACGCGCGTACCGTGTTCACGATACACAACATCCAGTTCCAGGGCAAGTACGGCGGTGAGATATGCGACGACATTCTGGGACTTCCCGCGGATAAAAAATCCCTCGTCATGTATCAGAATTGCGTCAACTTCATGAAGGGCGCGATCGAGTGCTCCAACAAGGTAACGACCGTTTCGCCGACCTATGCGGGAGAGATACTCAACAGTTATTACAGCTTCGGATTGCAGGATATTCTCGGCGCGAGAAAATACAAGCTGTCCGGCATAATAAACGGCATCGACGTGGACATCAACAATCCTTCCACCGACAAAGCTTTGTTCAAGAATTACGACAAGAACACCGTCGCGGACAAGGCTGCCAACAAAAAGGGATTGCAGCAGATGCTCAACCTCAATCAGAATCCCAACGTGCCGATAATCGGCATGGTCACCCGCCTGACGGAGCAAAAGGGTATGGAACTTATCGCAAACGTGTTTGAAGACATACTTTCCAAGGGCATTCAGATGGTCGTTCTCGGCAGCGGAGACTGGAAGTACGAATCGCTGCTCAAGGATATGCAAAAGCGCTTCCCGGACAAACTGCGCGCAGTTCTCGGCTTCTCGGGCGACCTTGCGAGCAAGATCTATGCGGGCGCGGATATATTCCTCATGCCCAGCAAGTTCGAACCGTGCGGTCTCAGCCAGATGATCTCCATGAGATACGGCACGATACCCATCGTCAGAGAGACGGGCGGACTCAAAGATACCGTCGTACCCTACAACGGCACGACGAAGCAGGGCACGGGCTTCACGTTCTATTCCTACAACGCTCACGATATGCTTTATGCGATAGAGAGAGCGGTCGGATTGTATTACGATTACAAGGACGACTGGAAGCAGCTCGTGCAAAACGCTATGAGTCAGGACTTCTCGTGGAACAACATCTGCAAGCAGTACGTCGCGCTGTACCAAAATCTGTAAAAGACATCCCCAAAAGAGTATCATTTGCTATACAAAAGGCAAAATTTAGTTTATAATACAGATATTGTGCGATAAATAAAAGGCTTGTCTTTCAAGGCAAGCCTTTACAAAGTTTTTTAACGGAGAATATATGGAACAAAAACTTAATACAAAAAGAATTGAAGAGATTTTGGAAATGAAGTCTCAGACCTATTTCGGCAAACCTCTCGCGGACGCGAGCCCTGCGCAGGCGTACCGCGCGGTATGTATGACGGTAAGGGACATATTGACCGAAAAAAGGCTTGATTTCAAAAGAAGAAGAAAAGAGCAGAAGACCAAACAGGTATACTATATGTCGATGGAGTTCCTGCTCGGAAGATCGCTCAAAAACCACCTTTTCAACCTCGGGATGACCGACGTGTTTGAAAAAGCGGTGGAGCATTACGGCTTTAACCTCAACGACCTCTATGCAATCGAACCCGACGCGGGTCTCGGCAACGGCGGTCTCGGCAGACTCGCCGCGGCTTATATGGAGTCTCTCACCAACCTCAACTACGTTGCGAGCGGCTTCTCGATCAGATACGATTACGGCATTTTCAAACAGAAGATATCCGACGGCTGGCAACTTGAAATGCCCGACGAATGGCTCAACGAAGGCGACGTGTGGCTCTCTCCGAGAGTCGAGGACACCTTCGAGGTCAGATTCGGCGGCACTGTGAGCCAGCGCTGGGAAAACGGCAGACTTTATATCGATTATCACGATTGCGACACGATTCAGGCTATACCTTACGATATGAACATCAGCGGTTACAACGTGGATGCGGTCAACAAACTCCGTCTGTGGACGGCAAAAGCGCCCGTGGACTTTGATATGCAGCTTTTTGCGCAGGGCGAATACGTCAAGTCGCTTGAAAACAAGGCACTTGCGGAGAGCATTACCAAAGTTCTTTATCCCGCAGACCATCACACCGAAGGAAAGATGCTCCGTCTCAAACAGCAGTATTTCTTCGTCTCGGCGTCGATCCAGTCCATATTCAAGACTCATCTGCGCGATTACGGCACCTTGGACTCGCTTCCCGACAAGGTTGCAATCCACATCAACGATACGCATCCGACTCTTTGCATACCCGAGCTTATGAGATTGCTCCTCGACGAATACGGATACAGCTGGGAAAAGGCGTGGGACATCGTTACGCGCACCATTTCGTACACGAACCATACCGTTATGGCGGAGGCGCTCGAAAAGTGGCCCGAGCATCTGTTCAGACAGCTCCTGCCGCGTATTTATCAGATAATCGGTGAGATCAACCAGAGATTCTGCAACAAGCTGTGGGAGTTCTATCCCAACGATTGGAATAAGGTCGCCTACAACGCCGTCTTGTCTCACAATCAGATCAAGATGGCAAATCTCTGTCTCGCGGCTTCTCACACCGTCAACGGTGTTTCGGAGCTGCACAGCGAGATCCTCAAAAACGACGTGTTCAACGACTATTACAAGATGAACCCGAGCGTGTTCACCAACGTCACCAACGGCATTACTTACCGCAGATGGCTCTGCCAGGCAAATCCGAGGCTTTCTGCGTTTATCACGGAGCTCATCGGAGATTCCTTCCTCAAGGACGCGGACGAGCTCAAGAAACTCGAGCAGTTCAAGGGCAAGAGAGACGTGCTTGACAAGTGGCTGGATATCAAACGCGCAAACAAGGCGGATTTTGCCAACTACGTCAAGGAGAGCACGGGAGTCAGCATAGATCCCGATTCGATATTCGACGTTCAGGTCAAGAGATTGCACGAGTATAAAAGACAGCTCCTCAACGCGCTGCACATACTTGATCTCTACTATACGATCAAAAGCAACCCGGGCATACAGATGAATCCGAGGACGTTCATTTTCGGCGCAAAGGCGGCTTCGAGCTACTATATGGCAAAGCAGATAATAAGGCTTATATATTCCCTCGGCAACCTTATCAACAACGATCCGCAGGTAAACGACAAGATAAAGGTCATATTCCTCGAAAACTACCGCGTCACTCTCGCGGAGATGATCATGCCTGCTTCCGACGTTTCGGAGCAGATCTCCATTGCGGGAAAAGAGGCTTCGGGTACCGGCAACATGAAGTTTATGATCAACGGCGCCGTGACGATCGGCACGATGGACGGCGCTAATATTGAGATCCACGAGAGAGTGGGCGACGAAAACATCTTCATTTTCGGTCTGCTCGCGAGTGAGATCGAAGAATTGAGCAAGAACGGTTACGAGCCGACGAGATATTACAACAACAACGCGCGCATCAAAGCGGTCATAGACGGCTTGAGAAGCGGCATTGCAGGCGTAAACTTCGGCGAGATAGCGGACAGCCTCACCGTCGGCGGCGGCGGAAACGCGGATCACTACAAAGTGCTCGCGGATTTCCAATCCTACTGCGACGCGCACGACAGACTCGACAAGGCTTACGGCGACAGGGAGAGATGGGGCAGAATGTCTCTTATGAACACCGCAAACGCGGGCTTCTTCTCGTCCGACAGAAGCGTGAAGGAATACGCTACGAGGATCTGGAACCTCAAACCCGTAAAAGAAAGCAAACCCGTAAAGTAATAATCAATGCTGCAATTCAATTTTGACAGCCGTTCAAAGGACTGCAAACGCCCTTTCGGCGCGGTCAAAGAAGGCTCCAAACTCGATTTCAATACTTATGCGCGGGACGGCGTTTTCATCAACAGCGTCGTCCTCGCCGTGACCGACGACGCTACCGGTCAAGTTACGCGTTATCCTCTCGAATACAAGGGTAAAAAAGACGAGACCACAAGCGTTTTCGGTTGCAGGATATTTGCTCCCAAAGCGGGGCTCTATTGGTATAGATTCGAGATTTTCAGCGAAGAAGGCATTTCTCATTTCGTAAATCCACGCACGAAAAGCGACTTTCAACTCACCGTATACGCAAACGACTACGAAACGCCGCAACGCTTCAAGGGCGGCGTGATATATCACATTTTTGCGGACAGATTCTGCAAGGGCAACGATCCCGGCGCGGATACGTCGACGCACTCGGTCTATAAACAGTGGAACGAGCCTCTCACTTTGAGAGACGAGGACGGCGTCTATCGCGCGAACGATTTTTACGGCGGGAATTTTCAGGGCATAATCGACAAACTTCCTTATCTCAAACAACTCGGCGTCACGATCATATATCTGTCTCCGATATTCAGGTCTTCGTCCAATCACAGATACGATACGGGCGATTATCTGACCATCGATCCGCTCCTCGGTACGGAGGAAAAGTTCAAGGAGCTTATAGACAAGGCAAAGAGAAAGGGCATATACGTCATGCTCGACGGAGTGTTCAATCATACGGGCGCGGACAGCATTTATTTCAACAAGTTCGGCAATTACGACAGTCTGGGTGCATATCAGTCCAGGCAGTCCCCCTATTACAGATGGTACGATTTCATCAATTATCCCGACGAGTACCGTTGTTGGTGGGGGGTGACCGTATGCCCGACGGTTAATAAGAGGGCAGAAGGCTACCGCAAACTCATATTCGGCAAGGACGGAGTGATCGACAAATGGTCGAGAATGGGCGTCGGAGCGTGGAGACTCGACGTCGTGGACGAGCTCCCCGAAGAGTTTGTCGAACAGATCCGCGTCGCCGTGAAGTCGGTCAGCGAAAAAAAGATGATCATCGGAGAGGTATGGGAAGACGCTTCAAACAAGATCAGCTATTCCAAGCGCAGGCACTATCTCCTCGGCAAGGAGCTTGACGGCGTGATGAATTATCCGTTCAAGGATGCGATAATAAATCTTTCGAGAGGAGGCAGACCGCGCGCGTTCGTCGAGGCGATAAAGACCATCCTCGAAAACTATCCCAAAAAATCTCTCGACTGCACGATGACCCTCGTCGGTTCTCACGATACCGTCAGAGTCCTCAACAGACTTTCGGATTACAACGTCAACGGTCTCGACAAGTTCGGCAGGGCGAAAGTCGTGCTCGAAGGTGAGATCTTCGATACGGCAAAGGCGAGGCTCAAAGTCGCTTCGGCACTTCAGTTTTTCCTGCCGGGCATACCTTCGATATATTACGGCGACGAATGCGGCATGCAGGGATACGAAGATCCGCTTTGCCGCAGACCTATGAATTGGAACTCGCAGGACGGTGAGCTGCTCGATCATTACAAGAAGCTCGGCGCGCTGCGCAAAAAGTACAGGAGCCAGATTACGGGCAGTACCAATCTGTACGAGTCGGGCGGCGTGGTGTATCTCGAGCGCCGCGCGAAAAAGCGCAAGATAACCGTTGCCGTAAACACTTCGGGAGCGGCAAAACCTCTCAATCTCAGATCGGACGTGAAGGATCTTCTTACGGGCGCCGCAGTGGCTCAAGGCTCAAAGATCGCAAACAATACCGTCGTCATTTTCGAGAGTGGATCGGCAAAAGACTGAAAATAGAGAAAACGCAATGATAAAAAACGCGCCTTGCCTGTACGGCAGGGCGTTTTTTATTGCTTCAGTTTGCCAAGATCCGCGTTTTTTCAGGGCGCGAAGCGTGGATTTTGCAGACTGCGGAACAAGTTTGCGCCGCGCGTATGTCGGAAAACGCAAGCAGGGGAGGGCGTTTTCAACGATCGTAAAACGCAAAAAAAGATCCCCTCGGGCAATGCCTCGAGGGGGTCTTTGCAATATATTAAAGATAGTTGTGTTATCTTACTTGAAGAAGCGGTCGTAGAGACCCTTGAAGCCGCAGCCGTGTCTCGCTTCGTCCTTTGCCATCTCGTGGACGGTGTCGTGAACAGCGTCGTAACCCAGCTCTTTTGCGCGTTTTGCCAGCTTCATCTTGCCGCTGCAAGCGCCGTTTTCTGCTTCCATACGCATTTTGACGTTCTTTTTGGTGTCGTTGGTCAGCACTTCGCCGAGAAGCTCCGCAAACTTCGCTGCGTGTTCCGCTTCCTCGAAAGCGTATCTCTTGTAGGCTTCCGCGATCTCGGGATAACCCTCTCTCTCTGCCTGTCTGCTCATTGCGAGGTACATACCGACCTCGGCGCACTCGCCGTTGAAGTTCTCGCGAAGACCCTGTACGACTTCTTCGTCGAGACCCTGTGCGACGCCGACTCTGTGCTCGTCAGCCCAGACCATTTCTTCTGCCATCTTCTCGAATTTGCTTGCGGGAGCGCCGCAAACGGGGCACTTTTCGGGAGCGCTGTCTCCCTCGTGAACGTAACCGCATATCGTGCATACAAACTTTGCCATAATTTCAAACCTCCGATTTCTTTGTTTTATAGATTTTTTTATTATATTATTGCTATTGTTTTGCTTTACATTCTCCGCAGACCCTGAAAAAAGTGAGGGAGTAACCGTCGCTTGAGTTTTCTTCGCACTCGTTTGCGAGCGCTTCGTTGAGAGAGTCGGACACGGTCTCGTCCCAGACCTTTCCGCATACCGGGCAGGCGCCGTGGCAGTGCGGGGAAGTGTCGGCGTCGTATCTGTATCTGTCCTGACCCACGGGCACTTTTATAGCCTTTCCCTGCGAGACAAGCTGTTCGAGATTGCGGTAGACGGTCGCGAGTCCGATGCCGGGCATAATCTTTTTGCATTCTCCGTATATCCAGTCCGCAGAAGGATGCTCTTTGGTGGATCTGAGTATGCCGTAAACCGCCTCGCGCTGTCTTGAGTAGTTCATCTCTTTCTTGCCTCCTGTGCCCATTATATAGCATCCAAAAAGGCTTGTCAAGCAAAATGAGAATAATTATCATTTTATTTCAACTTTTTTCGCGGTAAGTTTGTCGTGCGCGCCGGACGACTTTATCCTGAAAGCGATCCGATGATCGAAAAAACGGACCCCTTTCGATAGGGATCCGCGGTTTCAGTGTTTTCAGTTTTTGTGATAAAGCTGTTTTGTGGAATATATCGGCTCGCTCGTCACGTCGACTCCCAGCTTGCGGAACACGGTCTCGTCCACGGGTGAGAGTATGACGGTCGTGTGTACCTGGCAACCTTTGAGTTTTTCGAGTTGCGCCATAGCCTTGCTCGCGGTATCGTTTGTCGCCGCGGAGATTGAGAGCGCGATCAGCACTTCGTCTGTATGAAGTCTCGGGTTGCGACTGCCGAGCACCGTGGTTTTGAGCTTTTGTATCGGCTCCACGACAACGGGCGAGAGCAGTTTTATGTCGTCGTCGATATTTGCGAGCGCTTTGAGCGCGTTGAGCAGCATTGCAGACGAACAACCGAACAGATCCGAAGTCTTGCCCGTGATTATCCTGCCGTCGTTCAGTTCGATAGCCGCTGCGGGTCCGCCCGTGCGCTCTTTCACTGCGTTGGCGGCGGGGACTGCCGCGCGGTCGTCTGTCTTGAGACCCAGCTTGTCCATTATCAGAGAAATCTTGCCCGCTTCGTCGCCTCTGTCGACGCCTTTGCGCCTTGCGACGAGTGCGGCGTAGTAGCGGCGGATTATCTCCTGTTTGCTTGCTTCGCAGCACACTTCGTCGTCGCATATTGCGTATCCCGCCATATTCACGCCCATATCGGTCGGGGACTTGTAAGGGGAGTGACCCATCAGTTTTTCAAAGAGCGCGTTGAGCACAGGGAAGATCTCGATGTCTCTGTTGTAGTTTACCGCGACTTTGTTGTATTCCGCGAGATGATAGGGGTCTATCATGTTAACGTCGTTGAGGTCTGCGGTCGCCGCTTCGTAAGCCATGTTTACGGGGTGGTTGAGAGGCAGGTTCCAGATCGGGAAGGTCTCGTACTTCGCATATCCCGCCTTGATGCCGCGTTTGTAGTCGTGGTAGAGCTGCGACAGGCAGGTCGCCATTTTTCCGCTTCCGGGACCGGGCGCGGTGATGACGATGAGCTCCCGCGAAGTTTCTATATACTCGTTTTTGCCGTAACCGTCGTCGCTGACGATGAGCGGAATGTTGTGCGGATAGCCGTCTATATGATAGTGGCGGTACACTTTGAGCCCGAGCCTTTCGAGGCGTCCCTGAAACGCTTTTGCGGGCATATTTTCTTCGGTGAACTGTGAGAGGACGACGCTGCCGACGTAAAGATCCTTGCTCCTGAATATGTCTATCAGTCGCAACACGTCTTCGTCGTAGGTTATGCCGAGATCGGCGCGGAGCTTGTTTTTGGCGATGTCTTTGGAGTTGATGACGATGACGATCTCCGCTTTATCCTTGAGGGTCTGGAGCATCACGATCTTGTTGTCAGGAGCAAAACCCGGCAGGACTCTGCTCGCGTGGAAGTCGTCAAACAGTTTTCCGCCGAATTCGAGATAGAGTTTGCCGCCGAACTGCTGTATGCGTTTGGCTATGAAATCGGATTGCATAGAGAGATATTTTTTGCTGTCGAAACCTGTCTTTCTCATAAGTAACACCTTGTTTAGCACTTTAACAACATTATATAATAACGCGCGCGAAAAATCAATACGGAGAAGTTTGCTGACGTCAAAAAAAAGTGAGAAAATTTTTGCGAAAACAGTTGACAAAGGAGCGGTTTTTCGGGTATATCGGCACAGCCATTCAACCAGTTTCGGAGGAGGATGACGCGACATAATTTGTTGTTGTGTTTGCCGCTTGCGTTTGGTATAATATATCTATGGAAAAAAAGAGGACGAAAGCCGCGGTCGCGGCTATCCTGGCGATTGTGCTCGCAGTTGTGCTTGTCGGTTGTTCGCTAGTGGTCGACGGCGTGGACGTCACCTCGTACACGTCGGCTCAATATACGACTTACGATTATTTCAACACCTATTCCACCGTCGCGTGCTATATGCCCGCCGACAGGAAAGACGAGTTTGCCGGGTTGTGGGAAGGCGAGATAACAGACTTGCTCCGACAGGTGTCGGGACTGCTTTCGTCTGACGGCGAAGACAGCGACGTCAGGGCGTTCAACGAGGCTGCCGCAGGGGAGACCGTGCGGATAGACAAGGTGACTTACGACGCGCTTTTGCTTGCAAAACGGGCGTATGACGAGACGGACGGCGCGTTCAATCCCGCGCTCGCTCTGTCGGTGGATCTGTGGGGATTTTCTCCGCGTTTCAACGAAGATGACGACTCGTTGACAAAACCGTACGACAGGGAGGATTTCCGCACGCAGTTGCCCGACGAAAAATACGTCGAGGCGTTCTTGTCCGTTTCGGATTTTTCGCAGACCGACGTATACGAAGAGGACGGGGAATACTTCGTTGCAAAGTCGTCAAGCGTAGTCGTCGTGGACGGAACAGAATACACTCAACAGCTCGACCTGAGCGGGATAGGAAAGGGCTATTGCGCGGATCTTATCGCCGCGGCAATGAAGGAAAACGGCTTTGACTTCGGCTATGTGAATATAGGCGGAAGCAGTCTCCGCATGCTCAAAAACGCGCGCAAGGAGTCGGGCGCGGAGCTCGGGGAGTGGACTGTTTCGGTGCTCTCTCCGACAAAGGACGGAGAGAGTTATTTCAAAGCGTATCTCAAGGACGAGTCGCTCGCGACGAGCGGGTCGTACCAGCAGTATTATGAGATCGGCGGCGTCAGGTACAGTCATATCCTCGATCCCGCGACGGGCGCTCCTTACGACAGCGACGTGCTCACCGCGAGCGTGTACGGAGAGAACGCCGCGCTGTGCGACGCATACTCCACGGCGTTCTGCGTTTTGGGCAAAGAAAAGGCGCTCGCGCTTGCAAACAAGCTCGACGGGTACACCTACACAATGGCTGTGAAGTCGGGCGACGGCTTTGTCACGTTGACTGACGCCGACGGAAAAATATTGTGATAATCGACACGAGCAGGAAAATTTATGAAAAAGAAAGGCGTTGAGGACGTCAAAAAAAGCAAATATTTTTCGGTATGGGACGTTATTCCTTACGTCACGGTCGTCGTGGTCGCCGTCGCATTGCTGCTCGTGTTTCTGCTCCCCGAAAAGCAAGAAATGACGAGATTTTACGTCGTTTACGGTGATACGGAGATATTGAGTTTCGACTTTGACAAAGACGAATTCGTATTCACCGAAGGGTATGAAGAAGGGATAGAGATAAAGGACGAAAACGGCGGACATTCCGTCAGGGTTTCGACGCAGGACGGCACCAACGTGTTTTTCGTAAACGTCGCGGAGAGGAGCGTGAAGATGACGGACGCGGATTGCAGTTACTCGCAGGACTGCACCTATATGCCGAAGATCGAAAAGGAAGGGGACAGCATTATATGCGTGCCCAACAAGCTCAAGATAATTGCCGGGGGAGACGGGGTGTCTTCTCCCGTCACAGGCTGACGGCGAGTCGGAAAATGCGCGCCTTCGTACCTTGCGGTGATCTCGAAGTTTTCGGGCATATCGTAACTTTCTTCAAAAAGCGTGCCGTCGTCGTACCGCACGTTTACGGTCAGGCGTTCTTCGGTAGTTTCGTATATGTCGAGGTTCAGTCTGACCGCGTGCGGGAAATATTCCTCGCTGTCGACGAATATCATCGTCGTTTCGGGGACGGTCGTGCGCACGCTTTCGTAAAGATATTGGGTCTCGTCTTCGTCGAATATCGTGAAAAAATACTCCGTGTCGGGACGGAGCCCGTCAAAAGCGAATTTACATTCTCCGTGTCCAGAGGTCTCTGTGCGCGCTACTTCGGCGCCGTCGGCGTCGAGAAGGGTCCCGATATAATATCCGTCCATGTCTTCGGGAATATCCACGATGCAGGAGACAGATGACGGGGTCGCGGTAAAGGATACGAAGGATATGCCCGCAATCACGGCGAGCACGGCGGCAACGACCGCGACTATGGATACGGTGCCCGTCGTCGCAATAGCAATTATCTTGTCGGTATTCTTGCGCTTCGCGCGCTTGTCGGAGAGAGAAGAAGCAAAAGAATTTTTGCGGTGCGTGCTTTCGTCGAAATCGAGAGAAGTGAGATTGTCGCTTGCGCGGACATACTTGCGCGAAGATGAAAGCTCTCGCACCGAGTTGTATTCGTCCGTACGGAAAAACTCCTCGTAACCTTTTGAATTGCCGTTCACCTCGCACCTCTGAAAACATTATATCAACCGCTTACTCAACTGTCAATACGGGATTTTTCCGCAAAAAAAAGGAAAAATTGCTCCGACGGAGCAGGGGGAGCGCTTTTCGTTGACGACGGCAACGTGCGGAACGCAATGTGAAAATCTTTGAAAAATCCGACAAAAAAACAAGGACGCATGAAATATACCGCCGTTAAAACCTGCGGTAAAGCACGCAAACGCGCGCTTTTGCCGCAAAAACACCGGGTCGGCACGCTGCGGAAAAAAACGTGTAAAAAAGTTGAAATTTCAATCGTTAAATCGTTGACAAACAGAAGCGGCGCGAATATAATATAGTCAACGATTGTGAAAAATTTAACAAATCGTTGAAACGCATCACGTTTTGCGGCTTTTCGCGGGGCGCAGTCAGAGATTGCGGACGGGGAGAGCGACGGCAGGTAAGTTATTACGACGTTTTGCGTATAATAGATCCGATACAAATTTTTTTTCATAAAGGAGTTATTTGTTATGGCAAACATCGTCAACGACGAGGTTACGTTGCTTGACAAAATTGCGCGCGTCAAAGCGGCGCAGGCAAAGTACGCAACGTATACGCAGGAACAGGTAGACAAGATTTTCTTCGCGGCTGCAATGGCGGCAAACAAGGCGAGAATCCCTCTTGCGAAGATGGCGGTCGCGGAGACCGGAATGGGCGTGGTGGAGGACAAGGTCATCAAAAACCATTACGCTTCGGAGTATATCTACAACGCTTACAAAGACGTCAGAACTTGCGGCGTGCTCGAATACGATCCAGGTTTCGGCATCACGAAGATCGCGGAGCCCGTCGGTCTCGTGGCAGCGATCATTCCTACGACCAACCCGACCTCTACCGCGATATTCAAATCGCTTCTCGCGCTCAAGACGAGAAACGGACTTATCATTTCCCCTCATCCCAGAGCCAAAAAGAGCACGATCGAAGCGGCGAGGATAGTCCTCGAGGCAGCAGTCGCTGCGGGCGCTCCCGAAGAGATAATCGGATGGATAGACGAACCCACCGTTCCGCTTTCCGCAATGATAATGAAAGAGGCTGACCTTATACTCGCGACCGGAGGTCCCGGCATGGTGAAGGCGGCGTACAGCTCCGGCAAACCGGCGGTCGGCGTCGGCGCTGGCAATACTCCCGCAGTCATCGACAGCAGTGCGGACGTGAGAATGGCGGCGGCGTCCGTCGTACATTCCAAGACGTTCGACAACGGTATGATCTGCGCTTCGGAACAATCCGTCGTCGTGCTCAAAGACGTATACAAGCAGTTCAAGGAAGAAATGGCAAATTGCGGAGCTTATTTCCTCACTCCCGACGAGACCGAGAAGGTCAGAAAGACGATCCTCATCAACGGCGCGCTCAACGCGAAGATAGTCGGTCAGTCCGCCTGCACGATAGCGGAAATGAGCGGTTTCAAGGCTCCCGAAGGCAGCAAGGTGCTCGTCGGTGAAGTCACGAGCGTCGAGCTTTCGGAGGAATTCGCTCACGAAAAGCTCAGCCCCGTACTCGCAATGTACAAGGCGGAAGATTTCGACGACGCGATCGCCAAGGCAAGCAAACTGATCGCGGACGGCGGTATGGGGCACACTTCGGTGCTTTACGTCAACGTCGAGACGGGCAAAGATAAAATGGACAAATTCGAGCGTGCGATGAAAACCTGCCGCATATTGATCAACACTCCTTCTTCGCAAGGCGGTATCGGCGACCTTTACAACTTCAAGCTGGCGCCCTCCCTCACTTTGGGTTGCGGCAGCTGGGGCGGTAACAGCGTCAGCGAAAACGTCGGCGTCAAACATCTTATCAATATAAAGACCATTGCGGAAAGGAGAGAGAATATGTTGTGGTTCAGAGCACCCGAAAAGGTGTATTTCAAAAAGGGTTGCCTGGGCGTCGCTCTCAGAGAACTCAAATACGTTATGAACAAGAAGAAGGCGTTTGTCGTGACCGACACCTTCCTTTACAAGAGCGGCTTTACCAAGGCGATAACCGACAGGCTCGACGAGATGGGCATCACTCATACCACTTTCTACAACGTGGCTCCCGACCCGACGCTCGCGTGCGCCAAAGAAGGCGCAAAGGCTATGACGGCTTTCGAGCCCGATGTGATAATCGCTATCGGCGGCGGTTCCGCTATGGACGCAGGCAAGATAATGTGGACGCTTTACGAGCATCCCGAAGTCGACTTCCAGGATCTCGCAATGAGATTTATGGATATAAGAAAGAGGGTATACACCTTCCCGCACATGGGCGACAAGGCGTACTTCATCGCGATCCCGACCACCGCGGGTACGGGCAGTGAAGTGACCCCGTTCGCAGTCATCACCGACGAGCAGACGGGCACGAAATATCCTCTCGCGGACTACGAGTTGCTCCCCGATATGGCTATCGTCGACGCAGACCTTATGATGAATATCCCCAAGGGTCTGACCAGCGCTTCGGGTATCGACGCACTCACTCACGCGCTCGAGGCGATCGCTTCGATGATGGCGACCGACTACACCGACGGCCTCGCGCTCAAGGCGGCAAAACTGATATTCAACTATCTGCCCAGGGCGTACAGCCTCGGCGGACACGACGCGGAGGCGAGAGAGGAGATGGCAAACGCATCCACACTCGCGGGTATGGCTTTCGCAAACGCGTTCCTCGGCGTGTGCCACTCGATGGCTCACAAGCTGGGATCTTATCACCACTTGCCGCACGGCGTCGCAAACGCGTTGATGATAGAGCAGGTCATTCGTTTCAACTGCGCTAAAGCACCGACCAAGATGGGCACCTTCCCGCAGTACAAATATCCCGACTGCGTCAGAAGATATGCCGAGGTTGCTTCGTTTGTCGGACTTACGGGCAAGACGGATGAGGAAAAGGTCGAAAAACTCATCGAAAAGATCAGAGAACTTATGAAGGAGATCAATCTGCCGATGACGATCAAGGATGCGGGAGTGGACGAAAAAATCTTCCTCGAAAAGCTCGACTCTATGGTCGAAGACGCATTCGACGACCAGTGCACGGGCGCGAACCCGCGTTACCCGCTCATGAGCGAGATCAAGCAGATGTATCTCAACGCTTATTACGGTGAGAAAAAATAAGGATTAAAAGGATTAATTCCCTAATAATAACCCCTTCTTGCGGCGCTCGGAGAGTTCTTTCCGGGCGCCGACTTGTTTGACTGTCGCGGAAAGGCGAGTCGGCGACAAGGGCGAGGATCGTCAATGGCACGTTTTTCAAGCGCTTCAGGTTGCGCCACAAATTTAACGAAATCGGGGCGCTTTTGTCATATCGTTGACAATATGCGAGGCGATATGATTAAATAAAAAAGGCGAAACGCCAAAGGAGAGGTTATGAGAAAGAGATTATCGGTTGTTATTATACTTGCTGTCTGCGTTCTTTCGCTTGTATTCGCTACGGGATGCAGCAACAAGTTTACGCAGCTCAAAGCAAAAGACGAAAACCTTGGAAATTACGAAGGACTTGAAGTCGCGGAGGGAATGAGCGCCTACGATCTCGTCATGGAAGCATACAAAAATTGGTGCAATGACGAAAATTACGTCAGGGACGAATACTTTTCGTTCGCGGCAAACGACGGCGCCGTCGCTACGAGAAACACTCATCTCATACGCAAGATAAAAGGCGACGAGATCTATTCGCAGGAAATCATATTCGGTACGCGTTTTGACAAGGGATCGTGCACGAAAAAGTATTATTTTGACGGCGAAAATGCCTATTTCACAAACGTCGCAGGCAAAAAGCATATCAGTTACGACAAGGCAAACAACGTGCTGTCCACCACGGATTGGGGCAAATTCGCTCCGTTTACGGGAGACGTGCAGGAAGAAAACCGCGTTTTGACAGAGCACATGACGACTTACGATATTTCGTCGAGAGATTATCTTTCGAAAGATCACGACGATACCGTGTACGTTGCGGACGGCATTTATTATTGCACTATCACTATAGATTGCAGAGAGGAGATCATGAAGACGGTTCACAGGGCGGCACTCGACGAATTCCTGGCGAATACGGGCGCGAAAGAGGAGGGCTTTTCCTGCGAAGATACGACGATCGATTTTGCGATAGCGGAGATCGACGGGGTTATGAAGATGCTTATCTGGAAGCGCAACGAAAAGTACAGCGGCAATCACGCGTCGTTCTTTATCAGTGTCGGTTGCGAACAGACCTGCCTTGCTTATTTCAGTTACGGCAACGCGGAGATAACTTCGCAGGATATTGCGGGCATTGCCTGAAATAAAACGCAAACAGAGACAAAAACGCAAAAAACCCGATACATATCGGGTTTTTCTTTTTTCGTACATCCGGTATTCGGGCACGTTTTCGTACGGTCGTCAAGCCGATTTCGGGATGAGAGTCGTCTTTTCGAAAATCAGGCTGCCCCGTATGCTTAAAAGCGTTTTCTCATCCTGAACGACAGGGGATCACGGGAATATGCCGCGTTTTTTCTTTGCCGTGCAAAGTCTCTCTATTGCGACCGCGTAAGCCGCGAGGCGGTAGCTTATCTTGTAGTCGCGGGCTTTGTGATATACGTCGGTCAGAGCTCTCGTCATGACTTTGAACAGAGTCGCGTTGACGTCGTTTTCGTCCCATGTGAGGGATTGCAGATTCTGTACCCATTCGCAATATGAGACGATTACGCCGCCCGCATTGGTCAGGATGTCGGGCAGGACAACTATCCCGCGCTCCTCGAGCACCGCGTCGGCTTCTACCGTGGTCGGACCGTTTGCCGCTTCGATGACGAGACGGCAGTTGAGTTCTTTTGCCACTTCGCCCGTTATCTGGTTTTCGAGCGCTGCCGGTATCAGAATGTCGCACTTTGTCGTCAGCAAAGTATGGTTGTCTATGTGCTCGACGCCTTTTGCGTCGTAATCTTTGAGCAGTTTTCTCTGTTTGACGAAATCGCAGATCTCGGGAATATCAAGCCCTTCGGGGTTGCGTATACCGCCCGAAACGTCGGATACGGCAACGACTTTGCAGCCTTTTTCATAGAGGAGTCTTGCCGCAACGCTGCCGACGTTGCCCATACCTTGTACGGCGACGCTCACTTCGGAAGGCGCGAGCTTGTATTTGTCAAGCACTTCCATAGTGATAATCATGACTCCGCGCCCGGTCGCTTCGGGTCTGCCGAGAGAACCTCCGACTTCGAGGTCTTTGCCCGTAACGACGCCGGGTATCGTGTATCCGTTCATCATGGAATAAGTATCCATGATCCAGTCCATCACCTGCGCGTTCGTGCCGACGTCGGGCGCGGGAATGTCCTTTTCGGGACCTATTATCGGGAGTATCATCGCCGTATAACGGCGGGTAAGTCTTTCAAGCTCGGCGCGGGAAAGAGTGGAAGGATCCACTTTTATTCCGCCTTTCGCTCCGCCGTACGGAATGTTGACCACCGCGCATTTGAAACTCATCCATGCGGCGAGCGCTTTCACTTCGTCTTCGTTCACGCTCTGGTGGTATCTTATACCGCCTTTGCACGGACCGCGGGAAGTGCTGTGCTGGACGCGGTAGCCTTCGAATACCCGCACGCTTCCGTCATCCATTTTAATAGGTACGGAAACTTTGAGTTCTCTTTCGGGGTACTTGATCAGCACATAGTCTTCTTCTTTCATACCCACAGCCTTTGCGGCTTTGTCAAGAACAGACAAGAAGTTGTCGTAAGGGTTATACTGCTTGCTCATAATGACCTCCTTTCTTTTCTGATTATATTTTAACACACATATGTGTATGATTTCAATAATAAAAATTATTTTACAATTTGTGCGAAAAGTTGTTGATTATTCCCCGTTTGTATATTAAAATGTAATTAGAAAACAATACGGAGGTATTGCTATGGAACACGTCAACAGATTCAAAAACGACAAGCGCAGCCGCAAGTCGAGGCAGGCGATCAAAGAGGCCTTCAAAGAAATGGTGCTCACGCAGGAGATGAGCCATATCGTCATCAAGGACCTTGCGGAAAAAGCGGACGTGAACCGCAAGACATTTTATCTGCATTACACAGACGTCTACAACGTGCTTGAAGACGTGGAGGACGAGCTTCTCGACGACATCAAAAAGATCTTCGGCAAATTCGATATGAACAAGATCAAGACAGATCCGTATCCGTTGCTTCTCGCTATCAGCGACGGCGTTTCGGGCAGTGAAAACGAGACGTTCAACAAGCTGTTGTTTTCGAGCACGATCTCGGGCAACTTCATGAGAAAGATAAAGGATATGCTCAAAAAGGAGCTGTTCAATTCGTACAACTTCAACGTAAGCAACGCGCCCAAAGCAAACATCGTACTTTCGTTCATCGTGTCGGGAGTAGTGGATTGCTACCGCGATTGGTATTTGTCGGACCGCAGCGAGAGCCTCGAGGAACTTGCAAGAGAGCTGTCGGAGCTTATCAAGCACGGCGTTGCGCGCTATTTCGAGATAGGATGAAAGAAGAAGGATGCCGCCTTTGTCCGAGGAAATGCGGCGTTGACAGAAACGCGAAAAAAGGATATTGCGGAGTAGGAAAAGATCCCGTGCTGGGCAGAGCGGCGTTGCATTATTGGGAAGAACCGATACTTGCGGACGAGCGCGGCAGCGGCGCGGTTTTCTTTGCCGGGTGTTCGTTAAAGTGTGTTTATTGCCAGAATTACGAGCTGTCGAGAGGGCGGGGAAAAGAGATCTCCGTCGCGCGTCTTGCCGACATATTCAGAGAGCTTCAGGACAAGGGTGCCTGCAATATCGATCTCGTGACGGGCAGTCACTTCATTCCGCAGATAAGAGAGGCTCTGACGGTGTTCAGACCGTCCGTGCCCGTGATATTCAACTGCGGCGGTTACGAGAGCGAGGAGTCGTTGAAAACGCTGGACGGACTTGTGGATATCTATATGCCCGACTTCAAATATTCGGACGGCGCGCTCGCGGAGAGATATTCTCATGCGCCCGATTATCCCGTCGTTGCCCAAGTCGCGTTGAAAGAGATGAAAAGGCAGGTCGGGGAGACGACCGTGGGAAAGGACGGACTGATGAAAAAGGGCATACTCGCAAGACATCTCGTGTTGCCCGGCGCGGTCGGGAACTCGAGAGGCGTGCTCGACACGCTTGCGCGTATCCTCGACAGGAAAAAGGATTATCTGTCCGTGATGAGTCAGTATATACCTTTCGGAGAAGCGGAGAAGTATCCCGAAATAAACAGGAGACTCAAACCGATAGAATACAAAGCCGTCGTCGCCTATGCCGAAAAGCTCGCCTTTGAAAACGCGTTCGTGCAATACGGGGAGAGCGCGGACGACTCTTTTGTGCCGCTGTTTGACGGTACGGGGGTCTGAGGAGAAAGGGTTTTCTCTCCGACTATTGCTCGCCGCGCAGGTTTCGAGACGGAGAATACGGATTTTATCGCAAAAAAACGCCGCCATTTAAGGCGGCGCTATTTTTTGTCTGTCGCAGTTTGTTTTGCGGATTATTTCGTCCAGCCGGCATCGGTCGGGATTTGGTAAGAAGGCGCGTTTTCCTTGTTGTAAGTGAAATACTTGTGCCATTCGTTGGTGCTGTATCCGTCGAGCATGTCGAGCAGAGAACCTGCCCAGCTGTCGTCGGTCTCGTAAAGTCTGAACAGCCCGCAATCCCAGATCTGGCAGGAGATCGTCTGATAGCGGTATACGATGTCGCTGCTGTTTGCAGAATTTCTCGTGGATTCCGTGGAAAGTTTGAGAGCGTCAGTGGTTATGTCGACCACCATTACGATTTCGTAATAGCCCTCTTTGTCATTGTGAACTATGGACGCGCTTTCGATGTTTTCGGAAATGATGTTCGCGCTTGTGGTTTCGACGTAGGACTTGTTGTAATAGTCCTTTTTCATAAACGCCGCAGTGCTCATGGATTCAACTTTTTTGCACTTGTCCCAATTTATGTACGGGGTGTCGGTGTAGAAATTGTCGACGGAGTTTTCAAGCAGACATTTGCTTTTTCCTTCCTGAACGTAGAAAGTTTTTCCGTCAGGCGTATACTTGCGGTTGCCGTAATCGAGAAGTCCGCGACAAAGGCTGAGGATCGTTTTGTCGTTTTCGTCGGGAGTACTTGTTTTGTATCCGTTGATGACTCTGCCGAGCGATTCCATATACATCGCGGCACCGTCTTTTATGCGGACTTCGCGCACCTGCATCGAACCGCTCATATTGAGGTTGGTGACTGTCGCGACGCCGCTGCCGTATGCGAAGTTGGCATAGTAATCGACTTTTGACAGATTGTCGTTGGCTATATTGAACAGATAGGTCGCGGCTTCTTTTATCGCTGCGTTTTCCGAAAGTTCGGCGCTCGAGACGTTGAGCCTGGAAGCGTCCGGCTTGTCGATGCCTTGTTGAGCGGCTTCGCCGGGAGCGACGCCGAGATCGTCGTGGTCGATATCTATTTCCTCATTGAATATCTCGGTTTCGCCGTCGCAGCCGATGAAGAAAATCATCGAGCAGAGAAGGACGACGCTGACCAAAGCAAAAAGAAGTCTTTTTTTCATGTTTTTCCTCCTTGACGACTTCAGCCGTCAAATTCATTATATAAAGATTTCAGAGGTGAGGTCAAGGCTTTTTTTGCGTGCGCATACGTTATTTAATTAACAAAAAGGATGAAAAACGTAGTCTATACGTCCTTTACGGCGAAAAAAGAAGCAAAAAGACGGATTTTGTAAAAAACTGTAATTTTTGCGCGTACGCATAATAAGAGGCGCGCAGTTGTTGTGTTTTTGAGCGCGGTGTGGTATAATATCCAAAAACTTTTCAGAGGTATCTGGCTTAAAATGGAATGGTGGGGCAAGGCGCTGTTGTGCGTTGCGGCATATCTTATCGGATCTGTCAACTTTGCGATAATATTTTCAAAACTGAAAGGTACCGACATAACGAAAAAGGGCAGCGGCAATCCCGGCACGATGAACGTCTTGCGTTCCGTCGGCAAGGTCTGGGGCGTTCTCACTTTTATCTGCGACTGCGCCAAAGGCGTGATCTTCGCCGTGATAGGAATGTATTGGATCGGCAGCGTCGATTGGCTTTTCATACTCGGCATAGTCACGATCGTCGGACACGTTTTCCCGATATACAGCAAATTCAAGGGCGGCAAAGGAGTCGCCACGTCGATCGGCGTGTTCATCGTCGCCTATCCGATAGTCGGCTCGATTGTTCTCGTCGCGCTCATTCTCATGCTTCTTTTCATAAAGTACGGGTTTATCGGGTCGATCACCTGCATAAGCGCGATCACCGTGTACAGCTGCATCGTCAGCCGCGACAACGTAGCGGTGATAGTCTGCTCGCTGTTGATATGGCTCATAGTCGTGGTCAGGCATTATTCGAATATCAAGAGACTGATAAAAGGTCAGGAAAACACGTTGAAACTCGTGGGTAAAAACGAAAGTAAAGATTTGACGGCGGAGGAAGAAAAGGATCCCGACGACCGTCCGAAGGAGAATTGATATGAAACTTGGTGTGGTAGGTTTGCCAAACGTCGGCAAAAGCACGCTTTTCAACGCTATCACGCAGGCGGGCGCGGAGAGCGCAAATTATCCGTTCTGCACGATAGAACCCAACGTGGGCGTGGTAGCCGTTCCGGACGAAAGGCTGGACAAGCTCGCGGCGCTTTACAATTCCAAAAAAATCACGCCGACCGTGCTCGAGTTCGTGGATATAGCGGGACTCGTCAAGGGGGCGTCTCACGGCGAGGGACTTGGCAACAAATTCCTGTCCCATATCAGAGAGGTGGACGCGATCGTGCACGTCGTCAGGTGCTTCGACGACGAGAACATTACGCACGTCGACGGCAGCGTGGATCCGTTGAGGGACATCGAGACGATAGATCTCGAGCTCATCTTCGCGGATATGGAAGCGGTGCAGAAGCGTTCCGCAAAAGCGCGCAATTCCGCAAAGGGAGGCGACAAGAAGTATGCCGAAGAAGCGGATTTCCTCGACGGCGTGCTCAAACAGCTCGAAAGCGGCAAGCCCGTCCGTCTCATGGAGTTCGACGAAGAAGAACAGGCAATCATCGACGACATGTTCCTGCTCACGTCGAAGCCCGTCATTTTCGCGGCAAACATAGGCGAGGACGACCTCGGCAAAGAGGAGAACGCTTACGTCAGAGACGTCAAAAAATTCGCCGCTTCCCAGAACAGCGAAGTCATCGTGCTCTGCGCGAAGATAGAGGAAGAGCTTGCGGGTATGGAAAAGGAAGAAAAAGAGATGTTCCAGCAAGAGCTCGGCATAGACAAGAGCGGTCTGGACAAGCTCGTTTCGGCGTGTTACAAGCTGCTCGGGCTTATCAGTTACCTCACAGCAGGAGAAAAGGAAACGCGCGCCTGGACGATAGTCAAGGGCACAAAGGCTCCGCAGGCGGCGGGCAAGATCCACAGCGATTTCGAAAAGGGATTCATCCGCGCCGAAGTCGTGGATTGGAAGGTGCTCCTCGAATGCGGTTCTTACAACGCCGCCAAGGAAAAGGGAAAGGTCAGGAGCGAAGGCAAAGATTACGTCGTACAGGACGGAGACGTCGTCCTCTTCAGATTCAACGTATAACGAGGTGCGGAATGGATTACAAAAAACTTCTTGCCGATATAGTTATTTTGCAGGATATAGAGAGCAGCGAGATAGAGCCGCTCATCACGGTGCCCAAAGACCCGTCGATGGGTGATTACTGCCTGCCTTGCTTCAAATTCGCAAAAGAGTTGAAAAAAAGCCCCGTCGTGCTGGCGACGGAGATCGTTTCGAGGATAGGCGCGTACAACTTCCTTGAAAAGGCGGAAGCCGTCGGAGGGTACGTCAACTTTACTCTCAACAAAAAGCTCGTCGCTTCGAGAGTGATAGAAAAGATCTTGTCGGAGGGCGATTCTTACGGCAGATCGGAGCTGGGGGCGGGCAAGACCGTCTGCATCGACTTTTCCTCGGTCAACATAGCAAAGCCGTTCCATATGGGGCACCTGCTCAATACCGTGATCGGCGGCGCGCTTTGCAGGATATACCGCGCGCTCGGATACAAAGTCGTCGGGATCAATCATCTCGGGGATTGGGGAACGCAGTTCGGCAAACTCATCGTCGCTTACAAGAAGTGGGGCGACAGAAAGGACATCGACGAGAGGGGAGTCAGGGGACTTCTCGACATATACGTCAGATTCCACGAGGAGGCGGAAAAAGACCCGTCGCTCGAAGACGACGCCCGCGCATGGTTCAAGAAGATAGAGGACGGAGACAAAGAGGCTCTCGACCTGTTCGGATATTTCAAGGAAGTCACGATGAAAGAGGTGGAAAAGGTCTACAAGAGGCTCAACGTCACCTTCGACTCTTATGCCGGCGAAAGTTTTTACAACGACAAGATGCAGCCCGTGCTCGACGAGCTTGAGGAAAAAGGTCTCCTCGAGCTGTCCGACGGGGCGAAGATAGTCAGGTTTGAAGGCGACAAGATGCCGCCCTGTCTCCTCGTCAGAAGCGATGGTGCGACTCTCTATGCGACGCGCGATCTCGCCGCGGCGGTGTACCGCAAGAACACTTACGATTTTTACAAGTGCCTTTACGTCGTCGCATATCAGCAAAACCTGCATTTCAAACAGATATTCGAAGTCCTGCGCATGATGGGAAAGCCGTGGGCGGACGATATGGTGCACGTCGCGCACGGCATGGTATCGCTCGAAGACGGCGCGCTGTCCACCCGCACGGGAAGGGTAATTTTCCTCGAAGACTTGCTCAACACCGCCGTCGCGAAAGCGGCGGAGATAATCTTCGAGAAGAATCCCGATCTCAAAGATAAGGAGCAGACCGCGGAACAGGTCGGCGTAGGCGCCGCCGTGTTCGCAATGCTTTTCAACGGCAGGATAAAGGACGTAGTGTTCGACTATGACAAGGTTCTCAATTTCGACGGAGAGACGGGACCTTACGTCCAGTATACTTATGCTCGTTGTTGCTCGCTTCTCGAAAAGTGCGTCGTCGAAGGCGACGGTTTCGACGAGGACGGCATATCGGATCCGGAGTCTTACGCGCTCGTAAAGGCTCTCGAAAAGTTCCCCGAAAGCGTGATCGCGGCAGGCGAAAAATACGAGCCGAGCATAGTCACGAGACAGATCGTCGACGTCGCGCAGGCGTTTAACAAGTTTTATTTCGAACACAATATCAAGGACGCCGCTCCCGCCGTCAGAAACGCGAGACTCGCCCTTGTCAGCGCCACCAGGCAGGTGATAGGATCCGGGCTTGCGCTTCTCGGCATAGCCGCTCCTCAAAGTATGTAAAACCTACACGGGCAGGAAAAAGTCAACGACCGCAAGCGTAGTTTCAAAACCCGAACGACGCTTTGCGCGCAACGCAGGACAAGCCCGTGGAATATAAATAGCCGCAATGTGCGGCGAAGGAGAATCCAAATGTTGGTAGACAAGAGAATAGAAACTCTGGCAAAAAATCTGGTCAATTATTCGTGCAGCGTCCAGAAGGGCGAAAACGTGCTCATAGAGGCGTTCGGTATCGACTATCAGCTGGTCAACTGTATAATCAAAGAAGTGTATGCGGCGGGCGGCTATCCGTTTGTCAGCGTATTCGACAACCGCATACAGCGCGAACTGATGAAGGGCATGGACGAGACCCTCGCAAAGAAGATGGCGGAATTCGATTGCGCGAAGATGGACAAGATGGACGCGTATATCGGCATAAGGGGCGGAGAGAACGCTTACGAGACCTGCGACGTCGACGCGGCGAGAATGGGCGCGTACAGCAAATATTATTCGCTCCCCGTTCATCACGACAGGCGCGTCGCTCATACGAAATGGGTCGTCCTCCGCTATCCCACGCAGGGCATGAGCTGTATGTCAGCAATGAGCACGGAGAAGTTTGAGGACTTCTACTTTGACGTATGCAATCTCGATTACCGCAAGATGGGAGAGGCGATGACCCCGCTCGTCGAGCTTATGAACAGGACGGACAAGGTCCGCATCGTCGCGCCCCGCACCGACCTCACGTTCTCGATAAAGGGAATAGGCGGCGTGAAGTGCTGCGGATTGCGCAATATCCCCGACGGAGAAGTCTATACCGCTCCCGTCAGAGACAGCGTAAACGGCAGGATCACATACAACGTCCCGACGAGCAAAGACGGTATCAAGTTTGAAAACGTATCCCTTCTGTTTAAGGACGGCAAGATCATAGACGCGTCCGCAAACGATACCGTCGCGATAAACAAGATCTTCGACACCGACGAAGGCGCGAGATACGTCGGAGAGTTTGCGATCGGCGTAAATCCGTTTGTCAACAAGGCGATGGGCGACATCCTTTTCGACGAAAAGATAAGCGGAAGCATCCATTTTACTCCGGGCAGCTGTTACGACGACGCATACAACGGCAACCGCAGCGCGATACATTGGGATCTCGTGCTCGTTCAGACGCAGGCGTTCGGCGGCGGCGAGATATATTTCGACGACGTACTGATCAGGAAGGACGGCATATTCGTCATCGACGAGCTCAAAGGACTCAACCCCGAAAATCTCGCCTGAACGCGCAGGAAGCAAGAAAAGCGTTAAAATTCGCGCAAAGCATTGTAATTTATTTAACGATGTGATAATATATAAGCGACGCGTGAAGCGGGGCGGCAGGGCTGCTCCCGACAGGCGCGCGAATAAGGGAATTTACGCCGCAAGGCGCACAATATCAACAACAAGATAACAATTTTGGAGGTAATTTTATGCCATTGGTTACATCAGCAAACATGTTTAAGAAGGCATACGAAGGCGGCTACGCCATCGGCGCTTTCAACGTGAACAATATGGAGATCATCCAGGGTATCGTCGAAGCGGCTACCGAGGAAAACGCGCCGCTCATTCTTCAGGTTTCTTCCGGTGCGAGAAAGTACGCAAACCCCACCTATCTCCGCAAGATGGTAGAAGCGGCAGAAGAAGTCAGCCATCTTCCCATCTGCCTGCACCTCGATCACGGCGATACGTTCGAGCTTTGCAAGAGCTGTATCGACGGCGGTTTCAACTCCGTCATGATCGACGGCAGCCATCACGCTTTCAAGGATAACATAGAGCTTACCCGCAAGGTCGTCGAATACGCTCACGATCACGGCGTAGTCGTCGAAGGCGAGCTGGGCAGACTTGCGGGCGTCGAAGACGAAGTCAAAGTCTCCGCAGAGGATAGCTCCTACACCAGACCCGAAGAGGTCGAAGAGTTCGTCACCAAGACGGGCGTCGACAGCCTCGCGATCGCGATCGGCACCTCTCACGGCGCATACAAGTTCAAGCCGGGCACCAAGCCGCAGCTCCGCTTCGATATTCTCGAAGAAGTTGCAAAGAGACTGCCCAACTTCCCGATAGTCCTGCACGGCGCATCTTCCGTTCCGCAGGAATTCGTCAAGATCATCAACGAGAACGGCGGCGCGCTCAAAGACGCGATCGGCGTACCCGAAGATATGCTCAGGAAGGCAGCTTCCATGGCTGTCTGCAAGATCAACATCGACAGCGACCTGCGTATGGCTTGCACCGCGGGTATCCGCAAGCATTTCGTCGAGCATCCGGATCACTTCGATCCCAGACAGTATCTCGGCGACGCGAGAGCTAATATCAAGTACATTGTCAAGCACAAGCTCACCGAAGTCCTCGGTTGCGCAGGCAAGGCGACGGAGATACTCAACGCGTAATCGTCTGAAAAACGAAAAATTGCCGACGGATAGAAATCCGTCGGTTTTTTTTGTCTGTCTTGCGCCCTTACGCCGTGGCGGAAAAGGGAGAGCGTCGCGACGTGTCGGAAAAGAAATACCGCGACGCGTAGGAAAAACAGCGCGTTTGTCGGGAAAGAATGAACACCGTGCTTTTGTCGGAAAGACAAGACGGTTTTGTCGACAAAAATAAAACTGTGCGGCGAAAAGTCGCGTACTTTTTCCGCAAAATTATTTCATTTATTTATATTTATGATTGACATTATGGTTTTGCATAATTATACTATAAATATAAATTATACAAACAATAAAACGCAGTACGGAAGATCTCAAAACGTCGATCATATACTTTTTTGAGTGAGCTTGCAGACCCGTTTGTCGGTCGGGGCACTCGTTGCGAAAGAAATAGGGAGGAGAGGAAATATGATGTATTTTACGAGCGATCTGCATCTCGGACACGAAAATTGCATATCTATGTGCAATCGTCCTTTTTCTTCGGTGGACGAAATGAACGAAAAGCTGATAGATAATTGGAATAAGAGGGTACACAAAAACGATATCGTATATATCGTCGGAGATTTTGCATATCGCTCGGCGGTCTCTCCCGAAGAGTACATTAAAAGGCTCAAAGGAAACAAATATCTGATAATCGGCAATCACGACCGTTCGTGGATCGGTGGCGTCGATCTCTCAAAGTACTTTATCGGTTGGTCGTCGTATGCGGTGATAAATACGGGAAAAGGAAAGGCGACGCTTTGCCATTTTCCCATGCTCGCCTTTGAAGGAAAATATCTTATACACGGGCATATGCACAACAACGTGAACCGTCCATATTGGAGCTGTCTCAAGACGATGGAAAACGCGTTGAACGCAGGTGTTGACATAAACGGGTATGCCCCCGCGACTTTTGACGAACTTGTCGCAAATAATGAGGAGTTCATAAAGGAAAACTGACTTCAAATCCGAACTTTGATTTAATAAAAAGCAATAATACTGTTGACGATACGACGAGGCTCGCAGAGAGGCATTAGCGTATCTGTAAAAATAATGCAGTCATAGGACGGTGCGGTGTTTCCGCTCCGTTTTTTCTACCTCAATAAAACGATTGAGGTAAAGCGCTAAAACGATTTCAAATCAAGACAAAGGGAAGTAAGGTCATTATACGCTCTTTCTGATAAGATGAGAAAAATCGAGTTTCCTTGTAATTTCGGTAACCCCAAAGATTTCGTCTGGAGTGATGCCGAAAGTTTCATAAATTTTAACAATATTGTCAAACCCCGGCTTTTTCTTGCCGGATTTCCATTGTCCGATTGTGGTTTGGTTTACGTCGAGAAGATCGGCAAGTTCGCCCTGATTTATCTTGCTGTAAAACATTATGTCGCGTATTATTTCAGGAAATTCCATATTGACAGTCCTTATTTTTTTATTTTTGCCACGTAAAATATCTTTAACTAATCCAACTTGATTATAATTAGGTTTAGGTCAAAAGACTTGACATAGGTCAAAAGACCTAATATAATATCTATAGTAATAACTAAAGGTTTGATTCAGGTATAAGACTCGATTGTGGTAGAAGACTCGATTGTGGCAGAAGACTTGATTCAGGTAGAAGACTTGATTGGGGAAGAAGACAGGACACAGGGAAGAATGCAGGACTTTGGGAAGAAGACAGGACACAGGGAAGAATGCAGGACTTTGGGAAGAAGACAGGACATATGGAAGAATGCAGGACTTTGGGAAGAAGACAGGACATAGGTAAACAGACTTAATTCAGATTAAAAAGTTGTTTTAGGTCAAAAGACCTAAAATAATATCCGTGGCGATATATTAAAAAGCCTGACATAATATCCATGGCAATAGGTCAAAAGACCTAAAGTTGGCAGAGTATATAATATATTGATCGGAAAGAGAAAAAGATTCTTCAAAGAGATGAAAACAGGTGAAATATAATTATTTTGTAAAGTAATGAAGCATACAGCAAAAAGTTGTTATTGACTTTTATAAAATAACGTATAATAATATATTCAGTGCATGAGATTTTTTAGCTGCGGGACAAAACAATATGAGATACAGTAATACGAGAGAAAACAAGCTAAACCAGTGAAAACAAATTATTTGAAAGTTAAAATTGCTTAATGTAGAAATTGATAATATAACAATAGGCTGTTGATAATATAAACGGACTTGAGCATAGAGGTCAAGTCCTTTTTGTCTTTTGTTTATCAATGATACTTTGCGCCTGCGATCAAATCACGCCGCGTTTCCGATAGCTTGCAAAATAAGCGTCATTACGGGCAGGGTCGCCACGCTGAATACGGTGCCGAGAAGAACGAGGTTGGCGGCGTTTTCCTGACCTTCGCCGAGCATTTCGGCAAAATTGAGGACGACGCTCGCGACGGGCGCCGCGCAGAGAATGAACATAGAATATTTGACGTACTGTTCAAACGGCAGAAACCATATAAGAAGCATTCCGATAAAAGGAAAGATAAGTTGTTTTACGGCGACGATGACGTACTGTGACGGGGTGCAGAAAAGCGACTTCGGCTTTACGGTCGCAAGGCGCATACCCATGATGAGCATACACATCGGGGTGGACATCTTGCCCACGAGAGTGAATATGTCGGCTATCTTTTCGGGCAGTCTCCAGGTCGTGAAGAAAAGGGGCAGGCAGACTATCATCGCTATCGCCGCCGGGTTGACGATCGCCTTCCACGGCTTTATATATTTTTTATCGCGCGTAATAATCGCAGAGCCTATCGTCCAGCCGAAGATGTTCATGCCGAGAAGGTAGGAGACCGAGAGTATCGTGACGTTGGGGTTGTCGGGGAAGAGCGCCTGCAGAAGAGGCACACCCATAAACGCACAGTTTCCGAAGCTGGTCGCCACGGTGTAGACGCGGTATTTTACGTCGTCGTACTTTTTGCGCAGAATGAGGAAAGCAATCCCCAGCATTATCGCCTGCGCCGCCATCGAGACAAAAAAGAATCCGACGATCTGGATTATCAGCTCTTTTGTGTATTCGGGCACCGCGTTGACGGAATAGACGGTGAGACAGGGGCTGCAGACGTACATCAGAATGACCGCGAATGCGGAAATACTTTCGGGCTTTATCAGTTTTGCCTTTACCGAGATAAATCCGGGCACCGCATAGGCGAGCATTGTAGCGACTGCGATAAGCGTTGTGATGAAAAACTCCATAATATCCTCTCTGCGCCCGATTGAGACGCGGCGCGCTCGTATCCTTGATAGACCAAAGGTATTATATTACCGCGCGCAAAAACAGTCAAATAAAACAGAGGGGCAAAATATGGATTTTTTGAAAGGAAAAAGGACTGCGTCGTATACGGATCGTCCATATATCCGAATAAAAAAACCGCCCCTTTCCAATGAGGAGAGAGGCAGATTGCCGCGCATTGCGGTGGGTATTATTTTTTGACGAACGCGGATTTGGGTTGTTTGCAGACGGGGCATCTGAAGTCGTCGGGAAGGTCCTCGAAAGGAGTCTCTCCGTCGTAGACGTATCCGCATATGGAGCAGACCCATTTGCCTTTTTCCGCTTTTTCTTCGATATAGGTGGGAGCGTTTTTCGCCGTCTTGCCTTTGATCACGTTGTGGTAATAAGAGTAAGTCATCGGCGGCTTGTTTTCGAGTACGTCCGCGTCGGTGACTTTTCCCAAAAATACCGTGTGCGTGTCTGTTTCAAGCGTTTTCTCAACTTCGCATACAATGTATGCCGCCGCGTTGTTTACGACCGGCAGCATACCTTTGACGGAATAGTCGACCTTGTCGAATTTATCCGTGTCCCTGCCCGACGAGAAGCCGAACGTCCCGATTATCGAAGGGTCGGATTGCTCGTGCAGAACGCTTATTGCAAAGTTTCCGCTCCTTTCTATACACTCGTGCGTATAGTTGTTTTTGTTTACGCTGACGGCGACGGTGGCAGGGGAGGACGTAATCTGCACAACGCTGTTGACGGTGCAACCGGTAGGTCTGCCGTTGTCCCAAGTGCTCAACACATAGACGCCGTAACTTAACGCGCGGAAAGCCGAATTGTTCATATCAATAGTTTTTGCTTCTTAGTTGGAAATATGCTTGCGGATGAGCGCAGACGGGGCATACTTCGGGCGCTTCCTTGCCGACGTGGATGTGACCGCAGTTGGTGCAGATCCATTCGTTTTCGCCCGCCTTTTTGAAGACTTCGCCTTTTTCTATGTTTGCGAGCAGAGCGAGGTATCTCTCTTCGTGCTCCTTCTCGATAGCCGCGACGCCGTCAAAGAGCTTTGCTATGTCTTCAAATCCTTCTTCACGCGCTTCTTTCGCGAAAGTAGCGTACATATCCGTCCATTCGTAGTTTTCGCCCACTGCGGCGTCTTTCAGGTTTTCCGTCGTTGCGCCTATGCCGCCGTGCAGGAGTTTGAACCATATCTTCGCGTGCTCCTTTTCGTTGTTTGCGGTTTCCTCAAAGAAATTCGCGATCTGGACATAGCCGTCTTTTTTCGCCTTCGAAGCGTAATAAGTATACTTGTTTCTTGCCTGCGATTCGCCTGCGAAAGCGGTCATCAGGTTCTGTTCGGTTTTCGTGCCTTTGATATCCATAGTTTTTCTCCTTTTATGATCCCGATCCCGGGTCAAAATCATTATAAAATAAGAAAACTGCGTTGTCAATGCTAATTTTTTTTTTGTATTTTAAGAAAAGGGTTTCTTGAAAGCGTATTGACAAGGAGTGAAAAACATTTTATTCTAAAAACAGGGATTCCGTTTGAGGAATCGCCGAAAGAGAGGGGGCGCGTTTTACAAAGTTTTTCAAAATCATTTTGGTGTACTACCGTTTACTCTCTATTGTGCGACAAATATAAAGCGCGGGAGATGATGCGTCCGCGTTTTGTCGGGAAGCAAGCGCAGGGATCGTTTTTTTTGTTTCCTGCAAATCGAGTCGGCACGGATGAAATGCGGTTTGCGGTCGCTTTGCAAAATAAATCGGACAGATATGAAAGGGGAAAGAGATATGAAAAAGTTTGTTTGTGTTTTTATCGTTTTTGTATTGACGGCGGCATGTGTGTGCGCGTGCGACGACATATACGAAGTGCCTTTCGAGACGAAAATCACGGTCGACGTCTGCGGAGAAAAGATTTGCTCCGCAACCGTTGTCGAATCAACTTCAAAAGGCTTCAGACTCAACGAAAGCGAAGAGAAAAAGATGATCGAAAGTTTTATGTCGTCGCCGTATTATATCGGACGGTTTACCGTCAGATACACCGATGAGGAAGTCACGCGCTACGGTGAAGGAGAGAGCGCGTATTGGTTCGACTTCGGAGATATGAACGTCGGATATATAGTTAAAAGCGGAAATAACTATTTGTCGTTTTCGCATAGTGTCGCTTTTTCGGATCGGGAAAACAGTTTTTTAGTATGGGCGGAGAATTTTCTTACCGGAGACTTTGAAGATGAAAACAATCTGTATATGCGCATCGACGGTTTTGACAAAGGAGAGTCTTATCCCGTCGCATACGGATGGAATGAACTCAAAGAGATATTCCGCAATTACGATATAGACGAAAACGAGTTTTCGATTGCCGCCGTAATTTATGAAAGTTACGAAAAAGTCTATGTCCGCGTAAAGATAAAATACGTCGACGATACGCAGAGCATCGTCATAGATATGGAGCAGGCAGAATGATAACAACAAGCAAACTTACCAAATCTTACAGGAAAAAGGATGTGCTGAAAGGCGTGGATCTCGAAGCGGAAAGAGGTCGGATCGTCGGCATTTTCGGTGCAACAGACAGGCGTCTGCCGTTGCCCGCATAATAGAAAAAAGCAGCATTGTGTACGTTAATCTTAATTTTGCGTTTCGGTATTAATGTTAAAAATAGCATCTTGACAAGGTTGAGAACACGCATTATAATAAAAATGTAAGTTCTACGTTGTAGAATTTATTATGAGGAGGGGGTATGAAAAAGCAAAAAGCTTATTTGGTTATTTCTGTTTTTATAGTCATTTTATTTTGTTTGGTTTGTGTTGGGTGCATAAAGGGCATGAAACCATCACAACAAAATTATAATGCAGATCGGTTGGACGTTTCTCAAGAAAATTGTGATACTAAATATCATGGATATGAGGTTAATTTCTCGGGTTCACATTATTTCATTGCGGATAAAAACGACGAAAGCGATATTACGGGAAAAATATGGAATATAATTTCACGCAGAGACCATGACCCGTTTAATATTTCGGTTTCCAGAAAAAATGTCGGATATTTATATATAAGGAATCTGGGTCAAGGATCTTTAAACTATCATTTGAAGAATGAATATTATAATGATCGAACGATAACAGGAACTTGTTCTCTTGTTGCAATGACAATCATGATAGATTTTGTATCACGGTTGGAAAACGATATGGGAGAACCATTAATTGAAGAAAGGGACTGCAATGCTATTTTTAAAGATTTGTATGACATTTCTTATGATGTTTTCGGGAACAGGTATGGCAATCCGATTTCCGAGGATGAAAATATCGGCACATATAATATGCATGGTACTCCCGACAGTCAAGTAAAGCCGATTTTGTTAGAATATTTAGAAATGCAGGACATTTCATTTCCGGTAGTAGATAAAGGATATATTTATGCAGATGGAAATAAAGACGCAGAAAAAGACTATTTGAATGAAATAGCTGAAACAATAATGGATAGTATACCGGTTGTAATTGTTAATATTAACAATTTTAGTTTGTCTGATGAGGGCGAGATAGAGAATATTGCGCATAAAATAGCTGTGTCAGGTAGCATTACATATAATGCAAATTACAAAATCAAACCATGGTACGCATTATGGGGGGTCAGCAGACAAGAGAACATTTACGCTTTTACTTTTTCAAACGGATGGGAAAATGCTGAACCGAGCGAAATGGATAGCGTGTTTATAATTACCGATGAAGCAAGAATGTCTAATATTCAATATATTGATTGGTCTGATTAAATGAAAAAGTTTGTTTGTGTTTTTATCGTTTTGGTATTGACGGCTGCATGCGTGTGCGCGTGCGACGACATATACGAAGTGCCTTTCGAGACGAAAATCACGGTCGACGTCTGCAAAGAGAAGATTTGCTCCGCAACCGTTGTCGAATCAACTTCAAAAGGCTTCAGACTCAACGAAAGCGAAGAGAAAAAGATGATCGAAAGTTTTATGTCGTCGCCGTATTATATCGGACGGTTTACCGTCAGATACACCGATGAGGAAGTCACGCGCTACGGTGAAGGAGAGAGCGCGTATTGGTTCGACTTCGGAGATATGAACGTCGGATATATAGTTAAAAGCGGAAATAACTATTTGTCGTTTTCGCATAGTGTCGCTTTTTCGGATCGGGAAAACAGTTTTTTAGTATGGGCGGAGAATTTTCTTACCGGAGACTTTGAAGATGAAAACAATCTGTATATGCGCATCGACGGTTTTGACAAAGGAGAGTCTTATCCCGTCGCATACGGATGGAATGAACTCAAAGAGATATTCCGCAATTACGATATAGACGAAAACGAGTTTTCGATTGCCGCCGTAATTTATGAAAGTTACGAAAAAGTCTATGTCCGCGTAAAGATAAAATACGTCGACGATACGCAGAGCATCGTCATAGATATGGAGCAGGCAGAATGATAACAACAAGCAAACTTACCAAATCTTACAGGAAAAAGGATGTGCTGAAAGGCGTGGATCTCGAAGCGGAAAGAGGTCAGATCGTCGGCATTTTCGGTGCTAACGGCAGTGGTAAAACCACGTTTCTCAAATGTGCTGCCGGGCTTGCGTCGTTCGGAGGAGAGCTTCTCATCGACGGCAGGTCTCCCGTCAAGGATTGTTCCGTGCTGAAAGAAGTTGGCGTGATGATCGACGTGCCCTCGTTTTATAAAGACATGACGGGGAGAGAAAACCTGAAATTTTTCTGCAACGACCTCTCGTCTGCGGAACAGTATATTAAAATTCTCGGAGTCGAAGATTTTATAGACAAAAGAGTCAGGACGTATTCGGCGGGAATGAGACAAAAGCTCGGCATACTGACGGCATGCGTAAAGGGCAAAAAACTCGTATTGCTCGACGAGCCGTTCAACGGGCTCGACGTGCTTTCGCTCGACAAAGCCGATGAGCTGCTGGACACTTGCAGGAAAAGCGGAGCGTGTCTGATCCTGACAAGCCATATGCTTGAACATTCAGGCGCGCTTTGCGACAGATATTATCTTCTCAAAGACGGCAAAGTGTTCAAAAACGAAGATCTGGAAAAGTTTGGAAAAAGACTTTACAGGGTGGAAATGAAAGACGCCGATTGCGCTGACGCCATCGTCCGCAAATTTGAGAGTAATGTTTGCGACAAGAGCGCAAAGACGTTTGAGGTCGCATTTGAAAACGAAGACGAAAGACTTAAATTTCTTAATGCGATACTCGGTTGCGATTTTTTGAGCGTCAAGGAAACCACCGATACCGTGGAAGGAAAATATAGGATCATGGAGCGGAAAGATGAAGCACGTTAAGTATTTTTTTACAAGAAAATATCTGCTGTTTCTGTTGCCCGTAATCATCGGGATTGCCATTTCAGGATATATGATGGTGACGGACGGAGAATTTTATGACAACAATATATACACTGTGTCGCATTTTGTCCCGGAAATACAGGAATACTCGTCGATGGAAGAGCTTGAGTCGCTACTGGAAAAGACGCGTTTTGAGATCTCGTTTTTGGGTAAGGATGACGAAGAATACGAAGATAAACTTATTAAGCTGTTATGGTACGAATATCTCTATTCAACGGGGACGGAATACGATACGATAGCGAGTTATGAGGGGTCACGCAAGTTTACAAAATTCTCAATGTTCGACAATTTTTCCGAGCCCGTGTTTATTTTGGTATATTTTATGTCGGTCATTGCAGGCGCGTTGCTGATCACCTGGGACTTTCAGGCGGGCACGGCAAAGCTGATTTATTCTTCGGGAGAGAACAAACTGAAGGTTTTGTTTTCGAGATACGGGATTAGTCTTGCCGCATTTTCGGCACTGATCATCGTGATCGAGACCGTTTACGCTTTGATAGCGAGCGGGGTGGGAGGCCCGTCCGAAATAGGGCTTATGGCGCAGTTCAGGATAAACGTGTTCAGTTTCGGTGAATACGCGATCATATCTATGTTGTCCGTTATCCTGAATTTCTGGATTGTATATACGGCGGCGTATTTTGCGAGCGCGGCTTTCCACAACTGTGTGATACCTCTTTGCGGAGCTATGATCGTATTCGTGTTTATAATGTTTATCAGAAATAGCGGAGCCTACGGAAGTATGTGGATGAAATTTCTCGACTCGTCCGTTTTCGGGCTCGTCGCAGGCATGTACAAAAACGGGTCCAACCCGTCCGCAACAGATTTTCTGATATATCTCGTCAACGTGTTTTCGGCGGCTGCGATCGCCGTCGCAGGCTCCGTCGTGTTTTACAAGAGAGACGTTTTGTGATTTGAAAACGAGCAAAAAGCAAGTCGCCGGCGTCGCAAACGCATATTCTCGGTTAAGGGCATATTGCAATTGCTTGTCAAAAACCGCTTTGAATGATAAAATAATTATATATCGTATGGCGGTGAATATATGAAGATCCAGGAATCCGGCGAAAATTATCTCGAAACGATTTTGAGACTCAAGAGCAAACAGGGCAACGTGCGTTCGATCGACCTTGCCGTCGAGCTCAATTATTCAAAACCCAGCATTTCCCGCGCGGTGGCGCTTCTGAAAAAAGCGGGATATCTGACCGTCGACGAAAACGGATATATCGAGCTTACCGCCGCAGGACTCGAAAAGGCGAATTCGGTATACGAAAAACACAGGATCATCAAGAGCTTTCTCGTCAAAGTGCTCGGAGTCAACGACGAGACCGCGGAAAACGACGCTTGCAGGATAGAGCATATCATCAGCGACGAGAGCTTCGGCGCGATGAAAAATTACGTCAAGAAACTCGGGTAAATCCACACGGCAGACCTTCAGGCGATTGCAGGTCCCGAAACGGCGATGCGGTATCGACCGCCGTTTCGGACCTGTTTTTTTGGTAAATTGTGGCGCGCGGTGTGACTGCGCGCTGAAAGCGCAGAAGATTTCAGACAAACGAATAGCGATTGAGTGCGCAAAAAATATCTTGAAATAATTTCAGTTAGCCATTGCTAACCATTTGACAATCAAATTGTAGAGCTATATAATAAAAGCAGGTTCAAAGGGAACTCTTCCGTTTATTTCTTGCAATAGGGTTAGCAACGGCTAACCCGTTGCGGAAAGGCGGTCTTCTGACATAATACGAGCAAGGAGGCGGTTTTGTGACTGCGTCGGAATACAGGTACGTCCGGGCGATTGAGCAGATCAAGAGAGAAAAAGGCAGGGTGATAATGACCGATATTGCCGAAAAACTCTCGTTTGCGAGGGCAAGCGTATACAAAAAGCTTCTTTCTCTCGAGCAGCAGGGAATTGTCGCGAAGGAGGACGGAAAGTACGTCGTCGTGACTCCAAAGGGCGAGGCGGAATACCGCGACGTCTCGGAGCTTGTCGGGATATGTGCCGTTATGCTTGCCGATAATACCCGCCTCGACAAAAAATTTCTCGGTCACGACGCGGTGAATATGGCGTGCGCGCTGTCGGCGAGATGCAAAAACGCGCTTATCGCGAATTTCAGATCATGAATCACACTACACAACTTGTTATAATCTCCGATGGCGGGGCGGCGACAGCCGTCCCGTTGTTTTTATCCGACGGGCAATTCTATTGAAAAAACAACGAGAATATGTTATCATAACGTTATGGAAAAACTCATTGTGCTGCTTGACGCCGACGACACTTTGCTCGATTTTTCAAAGAGCGAAAGAGAGGCGATCTCAAAAACTCTCGCAGAATTTTCGATACCCGCCGAAAACGGGATAATAGACCGTTACGTCGAGATAAATCTTCATTGCTGGAAATTGCTTGAAGACGGCAAGATCACGAGGAGCTATCTCGACAGACTGCGTTTCGATATGCTCTTTGAGGAATACGGCATAAAAGACAAAGACAGCGTCGCGGCGGGGGCGCGTTACCGCGCTCATCTTACCGACAGCGGTTACGTCATAGACGGTTGCGTGGATTTTCTGAATGAGATCTCGCAAAAATACCGTCTTTTCCTTGTCACAAACGGCACTCGTCCGACGCAGATCGTCAGGCTGCAAAGCGCGGGGATAGACGGGTTCTTCGAGGAGATGTTCTTTTCGGAGCAGATAGGGTGCGCTAAGCCTTATGCTGGATTTTTCGATTATGTCTTTTCACATATACAAGGATTGGACAAAGCTCGCGTCGTGCTTGTCGGAGATTCTCTGACGTCTGACATACTCGGGGCAAACAACGCGGGGATAACGGGCATATGGTTCAATCCTAAAGGGCAGACTTTGAGCGGCACGGCGAAACCCGATTATACTGTAAGAGGATACGAAGAACTCGAAAAATTGCTCGATGAGATCGACAAAATGAAAACAGATAAATAAAAAAGCACCTTCGGGTGCTTTTTTTATAAAATGCATTGTCGCAATATTTTATTGATTAAATATCCACCATTTTGTAATTTTATATGAGTATTAGTGTTGAGTCCAGAATTTGTATCCTCTGTTGCTCTGCGCCTTAAGTATTGCCTCGTCGCCCGGAGCCAGGACAACGAAGCTTGCCTGATCGTCGCCGAGCAGTTCGCCGTCTGCATAAAAGTTTGCTTCAAAAGATACTTTTTTTGTGGTCGAAGAAGTGTTTTTTACTTTGACAAGCAATATAGGGTAAAGGCTTTCTCCGATAACGACGTAATTCAAATCGGTAACGAGTTCTTCTTCTACTACGGATATTCCCTGCAGAGAAGTCGATGTGCTGCACGTCGACATGTTGCTCAGCAGATAGATTATTACAATCAAAGCAACAATTGCCGTGACTATAAAGATTATTTTTTGTTTTTTTGCAGTCTGTTTTGCGGCGGCACTTGTGCTTGACGTAGGCGGTTTTGCTTGCGCGTTGACGGGCACAGCCGTTTGGTTTGCTTTGACAGTGTTGTCGTCCTTTGCGGTGCTGGGGATTGCTGAAAATTGTTCTGACGAGAGTTGACTTACTTCATCATTAGTGTTATTAACAGAACTCATGTTTTTTTCTGTGTTAAAATCATTAACGCTTTTGTCGGGTTTGTTTTCCATAAAAATCACACTCCTAAATATTAAAAATATACACTAACTGTATAACTTCACTAATGATTATACATAAACTGTATTATTGTGACAAGAAGAAAATAATATAATGAGGTTAAAAATGTTAAAAAAAGAGGTTGGCAAAAGATTGAAAGACGCTCGGCTTGCAATGAAACTTACGCAAAAAGAGGTCGCAGATAAACTTAAAGTAGCACAGCCTGTATATCAAAGGTTTGAAAGCGGAATTTACGAGTGCAATTACGAACAACTCGTAGCGTTGTGCGATTTGTTTGATCTGTCGCTGGATTTTTTGCTGGGCAGGACAGAATACTGACAGAAAATACAATAAACTTTGTGGTCGTCAATTGATTACGTTTGCATTATTAATGTCGGTATTTATGTGGCTCAACTGCCAATCTTATAAACATATCGCTGTTTTCCGTTCAACACAAATTGTTGACAAAAACCGATATCGCAACATCTGAGTCAGATTGCTTGTCAGCTACTTATTTAGGACAATATCTTATAACAAAAAAGCGCCCCGAAAGGCGCTTTTTATATTTTCAGTTTGCGAGGTCAAGATCGCCGGCAAAGGCTTCGTCGGGTATTTCGTATTGAGCATAAAACGAATTCTGCCATACCTTTACATAGTCGACGTAAAACACGCTGTTCGAGTCTTTGTCGAATTTGCCTATGCGCTGACCGTGGGGGCCGTATCCGTCGCCCGCATCTATTTCTACGGTAAGACGCAGAAATTCTTTGACGTGCGAAACGCCGCCGCCCGTGCTTGCCCATGTAGGTACTCCGTCAATGTAAAATACATAGTAAAGGGGAGTCCATTTCAGCGCGTATGTGTGGTATCCGTCATAGAGATTTTTGCCTGTATCAACGATATGGTCTTCGACTTTTGCATATTCTCCATAGCCGTTCCAGAGCAGAGCGTGTCCCATCTTCTTTTTGTTTTTAATAAACGCGCTTTCAAAGACGTCAATCTCGGTGCCGTCAACGCCTTCTGCACCGACTTTGCGCATGTTGGAAGACTGCAACCAGAAAGCTGACCAGAGTCCGTTCGCTTTGGGGAACTTCACTCTGACTTCAAAGTAACCGAAAGCCTGAGCAAAAAGCAGTTCGTCCGACGTACCTTTGTTGTCGCTCTGATCTCCGACTATCGCGCGGGTTTCGATGCCGCCTGTAAAACGTCCTTCTTTAGGACATGTGCCGTCGGGGCAGACGTGGTTTGAAGAATAATAGCTTTTTATCTGAAGAGTTCCGTCTTTCACGCTGACTGTTTCAGGACACCAATAGCATGCCTGTTCAGGTTTGTTCTCGTCGTCGCTCGCCCAGCGCTGAGAGTGAGGAGAAGTCGTCCAGATCTCGCGGTTGCCTTCGTAACCGTCGCCGAATACAATGCCTTCGTTGAGAGTATTGCCGTTGAAATCGTCTTCAAAAACCATGTACCAACCGTCTTCACCGAGAGTCGGTAAAGTCAGATCGTAAAGACCGTCTTCTTTCCAATCGTCGTCAGAACACGAAATAAGCGTGAGAGATGTGATCGAGATAAGCAGAATACACAAAAATACAGCTATTGATTTTTTCATTTTTTTCTCCCCGTCATATCGTTTTCACCTGAAATTATAAGACTCAAGTAGTATGATTGTCAATGCTGCAAAATTAATGCGATGATAATATACACACTTGAAATTATAATTTTTAATCAAAAAGTTGTTTTTCGTCACCATTTATTTGACTTATTTATCAATAGGTGATATAACAAAACAGAACAAAATATTATTTCATCGGAGGATTGTAATATGAACAAGGTAGAAAGACAAAATGATCTCGATATCAAAAAATGGATCGACAGCGAACAGAAAGGTTACGACTGCTGCGGCAGCTACGATTATTGCTCCAAATGCGACAAGCAGGTTGAATATCCCTGCGCGGTCGCTTACGACGCTTTCAACGCAAAGCAGGTAAAGGCGGAAAAGAAGCCCGCCGCAAAGAAGCCCGCTGCAAAGAAGGCAGAGAAGAAGGTTGAGGCGAAGGTCGAAGCTAAAGTCGAAGTCAAGCCCGAAGTTAAAGCGGAAGAAAAGAAGCCCGTTGCTAAAAAGAGCACCAAGAAGGCTTCCAAGTAATTTACTTTGAAAAAGAAAAGGCGAACGGCAAAAACCGTTCGCCTTTTTTTATTCCGAATATTCTTTGCACAGTCGTTCGTTGAGCGCCTTCATCATGGGGATGTCGACTTTGACGACCCGCCTGTCGTATGTGACGAGCCCGTTGACCTCGCTCTGTACGTCGGACAGCTGCGTGTATATGCTTGCGCACAATCCCTTTTCCTTTGCGGGAAGAAGCTCCTTCGTCCACAGCTTTTCCAAAGCCGCGTTCAGTTTGTCGCCGTCTTTGAATATCGCATAGCCGAATATCTTGTCGCTGAACGCGTGATCTTCGATCTTCATGCTGTAACCCCCGAATTCCGTGAGGATCACGGGTCTCTTCTCGCGTCCGGGCATTTTGAAAGAAACAAAGTATTTGTGTATGCTCCTGTACTCGCCGCCCTGATCGCTCCATCCGCTGGCGTGGTCGATAAGTCTCGTGTCGTCGAGAGAGCGGAGGTATTCGCAGGTTTTGAGGCTGTCGAACTGCCCCCAGCCTTCGTTGAAAGGCGTCCACAGCGCGACGCAGGGACTGTTGCGGAGAAGGGTGACGATCTCTTTCATTTCTTCGTAATAGAGTTTTCGTCCCGTCTCGTCTTTTCGGGCGTAAAAAGCGTAATTGTCGTCTTTGACGTGAATGCCGATATTAGGCAGCAGCAGTATTGCAAAAGGATTGTATTTGCCGCCGCCGTTGACAAAGTCCTGCCAGACGATCATGCCGAGCCTGTCGCAATGGTAGTACCAACGCAGAGGTTCGACTTTAATGTGCTTGCGCAAAGTGTTGAAACCGCATTTTTTCGCCAGCTCGATGTCGTAGACGAGAGCTTCGTCGCTTGGGGCGGTGTATAGTCCGTCTGACCAATATCCCTGGTCGAGGAGTCCCGTCATGAAGTAAGGTTTGTCGTTGAGCATAAAGCAAAATCTGCCGTCCTTGCGTCTGCCGACGGAGAATTTTCTCAACGCGTAATAGCAACCTGTTTTGTCTTCTCCGTGCACGACCTCAAAAGGATAAAGAGAGGGGTCTTCCGGCGTCCACGGCTTCTTGTCGGAGCAGTCGAGGGTAACGCTTCCGTTTGACGAAACAAAACGCTTGCCGTCTGCCAATACTTCAAAATTTTTGGAGCCCGTGTTTGTTATCGCTGTAATTTTTACTGTTTTGGAGTCAAAGTCAGGCGCTATTTCGACGTGCTTGATATAGCTTTTCGGCAGATATTCGATCCACACGCTCTGCCATATCCCGCTTGTAGGGGTGTACCATATCCCGCCGTGTCGGAGCGCCTGTTTTCCTCTGCTTATCGGTGCGGAATCCGACGGGTCGGTCACGCATACGACAAGTTCGTTCTTATCCGCGATCAGGAATTGATCTATTTCGCATTCAAACGGGGTGTAACCGCCTGTGTGGCTTGTGACGAAAGAGCCGTTGACGTACACTTTGCACGCATAGTCCACCGCTCCGAAATGCAGCAGCGCTGTTTTGTTTTCGAGCCTCGGGAAAAAGGTGCGGTAAGTCAGTACCTCGTCGGGGGCAAGCGTTCTGTTGACTCCCGACAGCATACTTTCGGGAGAAAAGGGGACGACTATCTTGCCGTCGTAAATTCCGTCTTTTGACGGGACGAGGGAAAGATCTCCCTTTTCTATTTTATAATCCCACGCTCCGTCGAGAGGCTGATAGCTGTCTCTGACCATCTGCGGGCGAGGGTAAGCCGTCGTGTCGGGAGAGTCCGACCATATTGTTTTCAGATTGTTCATAGTCACCTCAATGACATTATACATCAAGGTGCTTTGTTTTTCAATACCGAAGTCGCCGGAGAGCGGGGAGTAACCGCGAGAACACCTTTATCGAACGGCGCATGCGGGGCGGAGGCGAAGGCGGCGAAGACGATAGATACGGCAAACAACGCGGCGCTTAAGGTTTCTTCAAACGGAAAACCTGATGGCGCACAGCCTGTAAACAGTTGACAAAACGCGAAAAATACACAACGGGTATTGAAAACCGAGTCAAAATAATGTATGATGTATAATAGAAAAAAAGAGAGGTAACCATGAAGATTTACGACAACGCTATGCAGCTTGTGGGCGGGACCCCGCTCGTCAGGCTGTCCAACATAGGCAAAAAATACGGCTTGAAGGCGGAGATATGCGCCAAAGTCGAAAGTTTCAATCCTTTCAGTGTAAAGGACAGAGTGGCAATCGAGATCGTTGCGCAAGCGGAAAAAGACGGACTTCTGCGCGAGGGCGGCACGATAATCGAGCCGACTTCCGGCAACACGGGCATAGGACTTGCGTTTGTCGGCGCGCTCAAAGGCTACAAGGTCGTCCTTGTGATGCCGGAGAGCATGAGCGTCGAAAGGCGCAAACTCGTCGCCGCGCTGGGCGCGGAGGTGGTGCTCACGCCCGCAGCGCAGGGTATGCAGGGGGCGCTCGACAAAGCCGCCGAGCTTGCCTCGGAGACGGGGGGATATATAGCAAACCAATTTGCCAATCCCGCAAATCCCAGGGCGCACGAGCTTACCACCGCGAAGGAGATAATTTCTGATACCGACGGCAAAGTTGACGTATTCGTCGCGTCTGTCGGCACGGGCGGCACGTTGAGCGGTACGGGCAGGGTGCTGAAATCCCAAAATCCCGAGGTTAAGGTCGTGGCGGTGGAACCTGCGTCTTCCCCTCTTCTTACGAAAGGGTATGCCGGACCTCACGCGATACAGGGCATAGGCGCCAACTTCGTGCCGGACGCTCTCGACCGCAACGTGATAGACGAGATCGTCGACGTCACCGACGAGAGGGCGAAAGAGGTTGCGAGAGAGCTTGCAAAGGCAGAGGGACTGCTTTGCGGCATATCTTCGGGAGCGGCGCTCGCAGCGGCGATAGAACTTGCAAAAAGAGATGAAAACGCGGGCAAACGCATAGTCGTGATACTACCCGACTGCGGGGAGAGATATATGTCCACGGGGCTTTTCGACTGATGAAAGGTTTCGCACCTTACGGAGAGACCCGTGCGCAGAAAACGGCGATTTTATTGACGCGTATTGCGAAAACGCTGTTTGTCGACGACTGCAACTGCATACTTTGCGGAGCGGAACTGGACGAAAAGAAGAGGAGCGGACTTTGCGGAAAATGTTTGGCGCAGTTGCCGCTCAACGACGGCGAGATATGTCGCAAGTGCGGCAGGGTGCTCGCCAACGAAGCGGATTATTGCAATACCTGTCAGAACAGGGACAGACACTTTACGGTCGCACGGTCGGTCTGCGTATACGAAGGCGAATCGGTCAGGCTTGTCCGGGGACTGAAATTCGGCAACAAGAGATACTTCGCCGGGTATATGGCAAATCTGATGACGGACAAATATCTGGACGAGAAATTCGACTGCGACTGCGTGATAGCCGTCCCGCTGTCGGAAAAACGCAAAAGAAAGAGAGGTTACAATCAGGCGGACCTGATAGCGCGCGAGATCTCGAGGTCGCTAAAACTCGACTATCTCGACAAAGTCGTCGTCAAGATACGCGACAACGAGGAGCAGGCAAAGCTGGGCACATTGAGCAGAGAGGAAAACGTCAGGGGCGCATACAAGGTCGCGGACAGGCAGGCGGTCGAAGGCAGGAGAGTGCTTCTCGTTGACGACGTACTGACTACGGGCGCGACGGCGAGCGAGATCGCCGGCATCCTTTTCAAGGCAAAAGCGAAAAGCGTGAGCGTGCTCACGTTTGCGAGTACGAAATACAAAGTCGCTTCGGAGACGAAGGACGGGGAGGAAGATCATGAAGACGAGATGGTATAAGGACGCGTTTTTCTACCAGATTTATCCGCGCAGTTTCTGCGACTCAAACGGTGACGGGATCGGCGATCTGCAGGGCATCATTTCAAAGCTCGACTACCTGAAAGAGCTGGGGATTACCGCGGTATGGCTGTCGCCATGTTACAAGTCGCCCAACGACGACAACGGCTACGACATCAGCGACTACCGCGACATTATGGACGAATTCGGCACGATGGCGGATTTCGACCTGCTTGTCAAAGGACTGCACGACCGCGGGATAAAACTAATCATGGACCTTGTCGTCAATCATACGTCGGACGAGCATTATTGGTTCAAGGAGAGCAGGACGGGGAAGGACAATCCCTACCGCGACTACTATTATTGGAAAAAAGGCAAGGGAAAGGACGGCAAACGCCCGCCCAACAACTGGATGTCCAACTTTCTCGGACCCGCGTGGAAATACGAAAAGCAGACGGACGAATGGTATATGCATCTGTTCTCCTACAAACAGCCGGACCTCAATTGGAACAATCCCAAGGTCAGGCAGGAAGTGGCGGACATCTGCAATTTCTGGTTTGAAAGAGGGGTGGACGGTTTCAGGTGCGACGTCATCACCTATATCTCCAAAAAAGACGGACTGCCCGACGGCAAGATAAAGCTGCCTCTCATCGGATTTGAGCAATACTGTCTGACGGACAACTGGCACACTTTCATCAAGGAGCTTGCCGACAGATCGTGGAACAAATACGACACGACGATGGTCGGCGAAGCGATGGGGATCACGAGCGCGAACGCCCGCGACTATATCGACGAGAGTCTGGGAGAGCTCGACTGCGTGTTTTCGTTCGAGCATACGAACAGCGACAGATATATGCAGATACTGCCGCACAACGTAAACCTGAAAAAGCTCAAAAAGATCTTCGCGCGCTGGCAGGCGCTTCCGAAGACCTGCGCTCCGACGCTGTTCTTTGAGAATCACGATCAGCCGAGGTGTATGCCGCGTTTTGTCGGATACGACTGCAAAGGGCATTTCGACGAGGCGGCGAAGATGCTCGCTGTCGCGCTGTATATGCAGAGAGGCGTGCCTTTCGTATATCAGGGGCAGGAGATAGGCATGACGAATCTGCCCGTCAGAGAAGCAAAATATCTGAAGACCTGCGACGACAGGGAAAATCCGTCGATGAAGGCGGAAGAAGTATACGAGGATGTGTTGTCCGTCAACGTGATAAAGGCGTTCAAAAAAGCGCCGTTCATGCTTCCTCTCGTCAGAAAAGTGCTGGCGAAAGTGGCACGCGATCACGCGAGAACGCCGATGCAGTGGTCGGGGGACGCCAACGCAGGATTTACCGACGCGGGAGTCAGACCGTGGATGACCCTCAATCCCGATTACGTCTACAAAAACGTCGATCTCCAAAAGCGCGATCCGGGTAGCATATACAATTTTTACAGGAGACTGATCAGATACCGCCTCGGCAACGACGCGGTGATAAACGGAGAGTTCAGAGAATATTACGCGGGCAGCAAAAAGCTGTACGTTTACGAGCGCAGGACAGAAAAGGAGACGCTCGCGGTAATATGCAACTTTACCAACAAGGAAGTCGCGTTCAGGCTCCCCGACGAATGGAAGGGCAAGAGCGCTCACGCCGAGATATGCAACTACGACGAGGTGCTTCCGCTCGGCAACCGCACTCTGCGTCCGTTCGAAGCCGTCGTGTACGGTATATGACGCTTTGGCGGACAAAACGGAAATTAGTTTGAAAGCGCGTCTTTATCGCAAAGGTTTTTGACGCGCTTTTGCAAGCGGGTTTTGTCGTAAAAACGACTGTTTCGTCAAAAAGATATATACAAAATCGTAAAATTTTATGACTAATTTGTATTTGCATATTGTTGAAAAACGCGCGCCGCGTGTGTTAAAATTATTCTAATATAGGTCAAAGGAGAAGATTATGGGTTCTAAATCTTTGAACAAAGGGCTCACCTGGGGCGAGAATATCACATATTCGCTCGGTTCGCTCGGCAGAGAAGTCAGCAACAACTGCATCAACGTGTTTTTCCTGGCGTACCTCAACGTCTATATGGGACTCAACGCTCTCGCGCTTACGGCAGCGTTCGTTGTCGCAAAGTTGTGGGATACGATCAACGACCCGCTGCTCGCAACGCTCGTAAACAATACCAAGCCCAGCAAGAGATGGGGTAAATTCCGTCCGTGGATAGCGATAGGCGCGCTGCTCAACGCGGTCACTCTCGTCGCGATGTTTATTCCTCTCGAATCGAGTCCGGACGGCGTCAAATACTTCTACTACATATTTATGTATATTATCTGGGGTATGACATTTACGATGGTAGACGTTCCGTTCTGGTCCATGCTTCCGACGATCGCCAACTCCACAGAGGAGCGCAACAAGCTCAGCTCGCTGTCAAAGCTCGTCGGCGGTTTCGGCGGTTTCGTCGCTTCGACGATCGGCACTTCGCTCTGTATGCCTCTGCTTTCTCCGAAAATCGGTACGACCAAAGCATACCTTTGCCTCGGCGCTATAGTCGCGGTCCTGATGTTCTGCTTTATCATGGTCACCGTGCTTTGCAACAAGGAAAAGTACAAGATTCCGTCCGAAGACGCGGGAATAAAGGAGATATTCAATTTCTTTAAGAGCAACGATCAGCTCAGGTCGTATGCGGTTTCATACGTCCTGTTCTGTTCGGCGACGACGATATCTCTTTTCCAGATACTCTATATATTCATCTATTACGGCAACGACGCGATGGGCATACTCAATCCCAACCTTGGCTACACGGTGTTCACCATCGTCGCTTGTACGGGTCAGGGTATCGCGATGTTCTTCTACAACCTGATCACAAAGAAGATCCCGAGAGAGAAGATATACGGCGGCAACTACTTTATGGCAATGATAGGCATGGCGGCGCTATTCCTCGTGTTCTTTATACTCAAACCGACCTACGGATCGCTCAGCAACGAAGCGTCGAGGTGGATAAACGTCGTTATCGTCGCGATAGCGGGCGCCTTCCTGATGACCAGCAACGGTCTCAACCAGATAGGTTCCACCGTCATGATAGCGGACGTCGTCGATTACGGCGAATATCTGACGGGCAAGCGCGGCGACAGCATAATATTCTCGGTGCAGACTCTGCTCACCAAGTTTGCGGGCGCGATCGCAATGCTCCTTCTCGGTATCGGTATCGAGGTGGCGAATCTCCCGCAGATCGTCAGTAAATGGAACCAGGCGGCAAAAGACGGCGCGGGTGAATTCCAACAGGTAGCGGATCTCTCGACGGGCGTGCTCGACAGCAAGGCGCTTACCATCCTGCGCGTGTTCATGTTCCTGATCCCGATCCCGATATGCGCTATCGGATATATCGTCTATAAGAAGAAATACAACCTTTACGGCACGAGATACGACGAGATCAAAGCGGAGATCGAGCGTCGCAGATCGGTCGCGGAAGGCGTGCTCCCCGAAGGCTCCGAGGCTCCCGTTGCCGAATGCGTCGTAGCGGACGTCGCGGCAGAGGGTGCGGCAGACGTTGCGGAAGCTTCCGCAGAAGCGGTTGTTGAGGACGTAGTTTCCGCTGAAGCGGTCGCGGCAGCAGAAACTCCCGTAGAAGAGGTCGCAAAAGAGGAAGCGACTCTCGCGGAGCATGCGGCAGAGGAAGCCGCGGCAAGCAGCGAGGAACCCGCAGTCAAAGAAGAAGCCCCTGTTTGCGAAGAGCAGGCAAGCGCCGCTCCCGCAGAGGAGAAAACGCAGGAAGAGAAAAAGCCTGCGGCAAAGAAAGCGGGAAGCACGGCTAAAAAAGCGGGCACCGCAAAGAAAAGCGGCACCGCAAAAAAGACGAGTACCGCAAAAAAGGACTGATCAAGTGCTGTTGACGAAATAAAAAAAGGCGGGGAGACCCGCCTTTTTTGCATATCCGCAAACATTAAAAAGCTGTCTCGCTTTTGCTTTGCGAGGCGGATAGCCGCGCAAGATCGCACGGGATACGGTAAAGGATTGCCGTGCGAAAACGCGGAGTGCCGTTATCTCAAAAGGAGATCGTTTCGGAAAACGGAACAAAAAAAAGAAGCGTTGCCGCTTCTTCTTTTTTTAGCTTTTCACGATCACTTTCTCGAGATGACCTTTTTCGCCGCGTCGTAAATGTCGTTGGAGCGGAGCGCGAATTTCTCTTCGAGATAGGGGATCTTTCCGACTTCGCCGAACAGGTCTTTTACCGATACGCTTTCCGCGGGGACGGGGCAGTGCTGCGCGAGCACTTCGGTCACGGCGCCGAAAAGACCGTTGTGGACGTTGTGATTTTCTGCGACCACGCACGCCTTCGTCTTGGAGACGCTTTTGACGATCGTCTCTTCGTCGATGGGCTTCCAGGTGTAGACGTTGATCACTTCGGCATAAACGCCTTCGCTCTTGAGTTTGTCGGCAGCTTCGAGAGCGCGTGAAACCATGATGCCGCTTGCGATTATCGTGACGTCCGCGCCCTGTCTCAACGTGAACGCTTTGAACATATCGAATTCGGCTCCGTCGCCGTAGATCTGTTCGCACTTCTTTCTCATTATGCGCAGGTATACGGGGCCGTAATAGGACGCGATCTGCGGCATGAGAGATTTGAGCATTGCTGCGTCGGTCGGCTCGATGCAGACCATATTGGGGATATTTCTCATTATTCCCATATCTTCGAAAGGCATATGCGTGCCGCCGTTAAGCTCTGCGGTTATGCCGGGGTCGGTGCCGACGATCTTGACGTTCTGTTTGCTGTAAGCGACGGATATGAATACCTGATCGTAGCAGCGACGCGTCGCAAACGGAGCAAAAGAGGAGCAGAAGGGCACTTTGCCGCAGGTCGCGAGACCCGCGCATACGCCGATCATGTTTGCCTCGGCAATTCCGACGTTGATGAATCTGTCGGGATAAGCCGCCTTGAAGCGTCCCGTCTTTATGCAGTTGGTGAGGTCGGCTTCGACGACCACGATGTTATTGTTTGTTTCAGCCATTTCGAGCAGGCTGTCGCAGTATATTTCGCGTAATTCTTTAATATCTTGCATCAGTCCGTCTCCTTATTGCAGAATTCTCTCCACTCTTTTTCGGATATGGAGAAGCTGTGGCTGCCGACGCCCTTGCTGACTGCCCAGGGCACGCCGTAACCCTTTATCGTGTCCATTACGATGCAGGTGCACTTGTCCGTAGTCTTTTTTGCTTTGAGGATCGCCTTTTCGAGCGCCTCCTTGTCGTGACCGTTGACGCGGATAGCCTGCATATTGAACGCTTCGCATTTTTTGTCGAACGGCTCCACGCTGTTGATGTTGTCGACGTAATCGTCGATCTGCATCCTGTTGTTGTCGAGGAAGACTGTCAGATTGTTGAGCTTTTTATTGCCCGCGAGCATAAGAGCTTCCCAGACCTGACCTTCCTGCGACTCGCCGTCGCCGATAATCGCGTAAACATGATAATCCTTTTTGTCCATTTTTCCCGCGAGAGCCATGCCGACTGCTGCGCTTATGCCCTGACCGAGAGAGCCTGCGGTCATATCCACGCCCACCGTCTTGTTCATGTCGCAGTGAGAGGGGAGATTCGTGCCCGCGCGGTTGAGAGTCTTGATCTCGTCCATCGGGAAATAGCCCTTTGAAGCGAGCGCCGCGTACAGAGCGGGACCCGCGTGACCTTTGCTCATGACGATGCGGTCTCTGTCGGGGTCTTTTGGGTTTTTGGGGTCGACCTTCGCGAGGTCGTAATATAAAACGGTCAGCAGGTCGACTACGGAGAGAGAACCGCCGACGTGTCCGACGCCGAGCCTTCCTATCATCTCGATAAGGATCTTGCGGATCTCGTCGGATTTAGCGTTGAGAAATTCGAGTTTTTGTTTGTCCATAAAGCCCTCCTTGACCATTATAACACAAACGCGACCAAGTTCAAATAGCTTTGCTCTATTTTTTGTCCTTTTGACAGGTTAATTTTTTGACGTATCTATGCCCGACGGGAATACGGCGCGGCGAGTCGGAACATCGGTCAGGAGGAACCCTTGCGGGGCGGGGGATTGCGTCTCGCCCGGACCTTTGCGGAGCGCAGATCGCAGCGACGTCTGAATATATGAATATCTGCTCATGCGTTTTTTCAACGTATCGGCATATCGTCATATCACGATATACGGATATGCGAAAATGAACGTATGCGCATATATGCATATTATTCCGCGCGCGGCGCGCGTTTTGGATCCGATATTATCCGATATCGCTTGATTTTGCCGTTTCCTTATGCTAAAATTTCAACTGACAAACATTAAAAGAGGAAGATTTTTTATGTTGATAAGCAAGCTGGTGTGCGAAAGAACCAAAGAGGCGCCGCAGGACGCCAAAATAAGAAGCCACGTCCTTCTTTCGAGGGCGGGATTCATCAAACAGGTGTACGGCGGCATTTACACGATGACCACCCCCTGCCAAAGAATGAGCAGAAAGATCCAGACGATAATCCGCGAGGAGATGGACGCTCTCGACGGGCAGGAAGTGCTCTTTCCGGTCGTTATGCCGAGAGAGCTTTGGGAGAGCAGCGGCAGATACGACTCCATAGGTTCGGAAATGGTGCGTTTCAAGGACAGGAACGACCACGATATGCTTCTCGGCATGACGCACGAGGAAGCGGCGGTACATCTTGCCAACCACACGGTATCGAGCTACCAGCAGTTGCCGATGATGATATATCAGATCCAGACCAAGTACCGCGACGAGGCGCGTGCGCGCGGCGGACTCATCAGGGTCAGAGAATTCACGATGAAAGACGCTTATTCTTTCCACAACGACGTTGAGGAGCTTGAAGAATACTATTACAAGATGTTCGACGCGTACTATCGCATATTCAGAAGGATAGGACTCAAAAACTTTGTCGACGTAAAGTCGGATACGGGTATGATGGGCGGCAGCGTCGCGCACGAATTCATGCTCATTACCGACGCGGGCGAGGACAGCATCGTATTCTGCAACGACTGCGATTACCGCGCGAATATGGAGGTCGCCGTTTCCGTGCTCGACAGGCACGACGACGAGCCGCAGAAGCTCGAAGAAGTGTTTACGGGCGAGGACAAGACGATAGAAGAAGTGTGCAAACGTCTGAATATACCGCAGTACAAGACGGTCAAGGCGGTCGTTTACGCTGTAAAGGGCGAGCAGGAGGAGCTTGTCGTCGCGTTCGTCAGGGGAGACCTTGAAGTCAACGAGGCAAAACTCAAAAAAGTCCTCGGCAAGAACGTGGTCGCATACGACGGCGGGATAAGCGAGGATATAGTGTGCGGCAATATCGGCGCGATCGGGCTTTCGGACAAGCTCACCGTCGTGTTCGACAAGTCGCTCGAAGGCACCAACGGTATGGTCTGCGGCGCGAATAAGCCCGAATACCATTATGTCGGCGTCAGCCCCGACCGCGACTTCAAAAACGTGAAGTATCAGGATATATCCAAGGTCAAGGCGGGACAGAGGTGCCCGATATGCGGAGGAGAACTGCGCGTCGAAAACGGCATAGAGATAGGCAACATATTCCAGCTCGGCACGAAATACACCAAGTCGATGGGCATGACCGTACACGGCAAGGACGGGCAGGCGTTCAACCCGATCATGGGTTGTTACGGCATAGGCGTAGGCAGGGCGATTGCTTCGATAGCGCAGGAGTCCAACGACGAAAACGGACTCATACTGCCGATGTCGGTCGCTCCGTGGCAGGTGCATATATGCGTGCTCCGTTACGACGACGAAAACGTCGCTGCAAAGGCGGACGCGCTTTACGCTCAACTGACCGACGAAGGAGTCGAGGTGCTTTTCGACGACAGGAACTGCGGCGCCGGCGTCAAGTTTGCGGACGCGGATCTTATGGGTATGCCGATCAGGATCGTCGTTTCTCCCAAGACTCTCGCGGACGAAGAGGTCGAGATCTGTATGCGCGCGACGAAGCAGGCGCAGAGGGTCGCCCTCGGCGAATGCGTCGCAAAAGTCAGGGCGATCATAGACGAAGAGATGAAGAAATACAGATAAGGTATTTGCGGGGAGAGGATTATGGAGGAGCGCAAAGGCAAAATTTCTTTGGGTCAGAAAATCGCATACGGTAGTGGAGATATGTCGGTAAACATTCTGTTTGCCGCCATTTCTTTTTATCTGCTCTATTTTTTCGTCAACGTCGGGGGTCTCAAAGCGAGTCTCGCGTCGGTCGTGTTCATCATTGCGAGAGCGTGGGACGCGGTCACGGATTACCTTATGGGCAGGATCGTCGACAAGACAAAGTTCGGCAGATGGGGCAAGCGCAGAGTGTATATGCTTTTCGGCGCTATACCTTACGGATTGAGTTTTATACTTTTGTGGCTGGCGCCGTTCGACAAGGACGCGCAGATCGCCAAAATGATATATTATACAGTCGTCTATATGTTCTACAACACCGTGTGGACGATCGTTTACATACCTTACAACGCGTTGACCGCCAACATGACCGACGACTATGACGAACGCACGTCGGTCAGCGGCATAAGGATCGCGATGGCGAACGTCGGAATGTTGCTCGGAGCGGCGATATTCGCACTTCTCGCGGACGGCACGGAGAGTCTGCTTTACTCCGCGCTCGGGTCTCTTTCGAAAGCGTACGCGGTAGCTTCGGTGATATTCGGCGTCCTGGCTTCGGTGATATTCTTCGTCTGTTCTCTCGTCGTAAAGGAGAGACCGGAAACGTCACACGAAAACACGCAGGGCTTCTTCACGACTCTCAAGGAGTTTTTCAAGCTCAAGGAATTCCGCAACGTGATCGCGACCTATCTGTTGAGCATGGTCGGATTCGATATAATAATGAGCGTGTTCATGTTCTTCATCAACGATTCGATGGGGTTTGCGGGCGGCACGATGAGCATGGTTTTCATCGCGACGCCGCTCGTCTGCGCGATAGCGTCTTCGTTTATTTGGGTCAAGGCGAGCGAAAAGTTCAGCAAACACAAGGTCTACGCGATCGCTTGCGTGTATATGACTTTGTCTCTGCTTCTCGCGCTGTTCGTGCCCGCGGGCGTGATATGGAGCACGGTTGTGATGTGCGTGCTCGCAGGACTCGGTATGTCGGCGATCCAAATACTTCCTTATGCGAGTCTGCCCGACGTCGTAGAGGTCGATGAATACGTCAACGGCGTCAGGAGAGAAGGGGCTTTTTACGGAATAACTCAATTCATGTACAAGCTCGCTTCCGGCATTTCCGTGGCGGTCGTATCATTCGTGCTCGGTCTGTTCGGATACGTCGAGAGCACGGGCAACGAGGTCATAGATCAGCCTGAGTCCGCGCTGACCGCGATAAGAGTGGTGCTTGCAGTCGTGCCCGGTGTGATATTCCTCGTGTCGGTGATATTCGCCTACCGCGCGAATATGAGCAGAGAGCGCTTCGACGAAATAAAAAAGGAACTTGAAAGGCGCAAGAACGTCGACGTTCAGGCGCAGGAAGAAAAGGAAAACGCTTGATTTACGAAACAAAAATATCCCCCACGCTGCGGGGGATATTTTTGTAGTATTGTTTCAAATCAAATCGGCGTTTCCCGACAGCGCCGCCGACGGTTTTCCGTTCAGGCGCGACGGCGAGGACGGAGCGATCGGGTCGTCATGCGATATAGAATATCGACAAAGCGTACAACACCTGCGCGACGCAGTAGGTCGGCATAATTATATAAGGCGCGACCTTGTCGCTTATCTTCAACATCGGGCAGTAATGCAGCAGTCCGAGCAGACAATCCGAAAACGCGAACAGCACCGACGCGGCAAGCACTATCCAGCCCACCGGCGCGCCGCGAGAATTTACGACAAAACTTATTGCTCCCGCGATAACTCCGCTCGCGACAGCAAAGTATATCAGCATCAGATAACTTTTTATTCTCGGCAAGGTGATCTTGTTCGTAAGTATCAGCGAGAGAAGGATGAGCGGCAGGACGGGAATGATCAGCAGAAGCCACGGGGTTTTGCTTATCGGCGCATAGACGAACAGCAAAGCCATATACATGACGTGCCCGACAAAGAACACCGCCGTGCCCGTCGTGTTGAAAAACTTGAAATACTCGCTGTCGTGGACAAAAAAACCGTCAAGGCAGAGCAGGACGTCGCCTATCGCGCCGAAGATAAGCGCGCACAGTATGAAAATGCCGTATTTCATTGCCGCGGGATTTTGGTAAATCGCATATACGGCGCAGAACATAAAACTTATGCTTGCCAGCAATTTTGCGGCAAACTCCTGTTTTACAAGTTTTTTCGTGTCGAAATACGCTTTTGCGACGGAGCTTGCCACGCAGAGCGCTCCTATAAGGTAAAAGTAAACCATAATTTAATAATATGCCAAAGGGCAGTAGTTGTCAATAGCGTTTTATTTTGCGGTTTCGGCAAACCGTTCGCTGTTCTTCATCTTTACGAAAAGTTCGTCTTTGGCGGGATCGTAGCATGCGAGGAGTACGCGTTTGACGTCTTTTCCTTCAAGCCCGCGTTCAAGCCACGCCATGTCTTTTCCTGACTGACGCAACGCCTTTTCGTAAACGAGTCCGTCGATCACAAACGGCATTATCAGCCTCGCCTCATCTGTCCGTATGCCGAGCTCCTCGGTCGTAGCGGAACGGCAGTCGGAGCGGGGAAGGATGCTCAATTCGCCGCTCGTTTCAAACACCGCGTAGGCGACGTCGCGCAGATCAAAGTAACCAGCGACCCTGCACATTCCCAAAAGCGCGTTGACGTCGAGTTTGCTCTTCTTGAGATTGACGTAATCGATCTCTCCGTTGCTCACGAGCACGATGGGAGAGCCTTTGAACAGCTTTTTCAGGAACGGATTTTTACGTTCGGCAAAGTCGATGACGAGGCTCAGCGCAAAAAAGACGAATATCGCGGCGCAGTAGACGTACCAGGGTTTGTCGCCGCTGTCTATTGCCCATTCCGCGGATATGGAGCCGAGCGATATCCCGACGACGTAGTCGCAGAAAGTAAGCTCCGCGATCTGTTTTTTGCCGAGCAGTTTGGCTATGAAAAACAGGGAGACGAAAGCGATCAGACTGTTGAGCAATATCCTGTATATCATATTAAAAAGGATTGCCCGTTTTGTCCGGGTTATTCCGACAAAAGAAAAAACGCGGCAAGCCGCGTCTCGCTTCATTCTTTGTGTTTGGGTATTATTCCGTAAAGATGAGAGATGTTCATATCCTGCGGGATATTGCTGCCGTGGTTGCCGAGTCCGATCAACATCCTGTGTACGCCGTGGTCAGGTGCAAAACCTATCAGAGTGTCGTGATTTTGCCAACAAGTATTGACTTTTTCACCGAGCCTGACAAAAGAAGAAGCGTACAGATCGAGCGCGCGCAGAGATCGTTTGCTGTTCGGGTGAGAGCGGTGCATAGCGTCGTCGTAACTCTGATTGTAGACGCATATCAGATCGTACTCGTCCTTTTCGATCAGTTCGAGCGCGCAATCGACGACCTCTTCGTCGTACTCCTCCGAAAAATACGCCATATCCCTTTCGCGGAAAATCTTGTCCATGCTCTGGTTTTTCACGCTCACTATGCACGGCTTTTTGCCCGCTCTGATATATGCGTCGAAGATAGAGTCGATCCTCACGACGGGTTTTTCGTATTTCGTTATGCCGTGTTTTTCCGGTTGCGCACCAGTGTACATACTTGCGAAGCAAACCGGCGTTTTGGGCGGATAGACTGTAATGAATCTTTGCCTGACGGGAGCGATCGTTTCGCACGGAGCGAATTTGTCGATGTATCTGTCATATATATAGTCGGCGACTGCGTCCGGGTTGTACATGAGTATCCTGTCCGCGCGTTTCGTGCCGCCCTGCGATTCGAGCGCGTTTGCAAGTTCGTCGCAAGAGGGCGCGGCGTATTGCGGCGGCTCCACGCCCGCGAATTTGCAGAGCGTAGCGCACAAAGATGTCATCGGTTGAGTGAAAAACGGCGTCTTCATAAGGTTATTCCTTCGTTCTGTATACCCAGTTTGCAAAGTTGTACGGCTTCAGGAAAACCTTTGCCGCGGTGAAGAAATCGGATATCACGCTTTGCTTGGGAGTCACGTCGTAAAGACTTCGTATCTTCAGCGCGTCGTCGAGAGTCTTTTTGTCGAGACCTTTTGCGGGAGCGGTTATAACGGCTTTGCCTCCGGCAGGCAGGTCGACGAAGTTGTCGGAAAATTCGACGTCGATGCCTTTGAGGGCGACTTCGACGCCTCTCGCGTATGCCTTCGCCGAAATCTCTATCCTGTAAACGTCTCCCGCAAGCGACGTCGCGGCGGAGAGGCAGGGATCGGGCAGAGAACACGATTTTTCCTTTTCGGCGGTGTGCCAGCGTGAAGCCAGCGTATTGCCGTTTTTGTCGTTGAGTTTCGCAAAGACGACTGTCTTGCCCTTGTGTCCGTGTTCTCGGGGTTTGATTGCCGCGATTTTCTTTGTTTCGCCTGCTTTGAGAGACACGGGACGGGTCTGTTCGTAGACGGTATCGCCTTTGAACGTGACGAGTCCGAACGTTATTTCGAAATCTCCGTCTTCGAGGGTGTCGTTGATCACGGTGACGACGCGTTTGTCTCCTTCGGAGAGAATCGCAACCGTGCGGGGCGCGTTGAAGCGTTTTGCCTCGTAATGCACTGCCTTCGGATTGCCGTAATAGTCATAACCCGACCAGCTCGTAACGCCCCAGCAGTCGTTGAGCTGCCAATAGAGCGAGCCGTTGCACCTACCCTTTTTGGAGCGCCAATTCTCGGTCGCAACGCGGGCGCAGTAAGCCTGACTCAACTGCGTCAGATAGATCAGATCGTCGAGGTTCGCAGGGGAGCGGAAACGGTCCACGATATAGAACAGAGTGCGTTGATTGCCGTAAGGCGCTTTCTGATGAGCCTGCATCACGGGATCTTTGAGCGACGAGGGAAGGCTTCCTCCGTTCATTCTCGTCAGCGTATTCGCGTGGGGGAGAGACTGCAGACCGAATTCGCTGCAGAAGCGGGGATTGCGCTTTGCGAGGTAATCGCTGGGACGCATACCGTGCCAGACTTTCCACAGATGGCAGTCTCCGTAATTGTCGTCGTTGTAGTTCGTCATATAGGCGTTGCCGCTCGGCGAGCTTGCATGATAAGGGGTGATGCCGTCAAGAGAGTTGATCTTTTCGGGCAGATCCTTATAGAAGAAGTCGCCTGCCTGCGCGATTATGTCGGGTCTCGTCATCCATGCGCCGCTCATCTGTTCCAGCTCGTTGTTGCCGCACCAGAGCGCGAGAGAAGCGTGATGGCGTATTCTTCTGACGTTGTCCTCGATCTCGCACATGACTTCCTGCACGAAGTCCTTGCGGGTATAGGGGTAGGGAGAGCACGCGAACATGCAGTCCTGCCATACGAGGATGCCAAGCTCGTCGCATATATCGTAAAAGTCGTCGCTTTCGTAATAGCCGCCGCCCCATGCGCGGAGCATATTCATATTCGCGTTCCGTGCGGACGTGAGGATCCTTGTGAGATCTGCGCGCGTCGTGCGCGAAACGAAGCTGTCGGGCGGGACCCAGTTTGCTCCGCGGGCGAAGATGCCGACGCCGTTGAGTACGAAGCGGAAGTTATCGCCGTATTCGTCTTTGGAACGGTCGAGAACGAGAGTCCTCAATCCTATCCTGTAAGTTTTTACCTGCTTGCCGAGCACGCATTCGAGCTTGTAAAGGGGTTGTTTTCCGAGGTCTGCCGTCCACCAGAGCTGCGGGTCTTCGATCTCAAACGAGACGGTTTTGCTTCCTGCCGCGGTCATTTCCCTGCCGTCGGGGCAGGTGAGTCTGTATCCCACCACCGCGTCGTCGCCGTCGGTCAGTTCGGGAGTAACAGAAAGGGTGACCTTGCCGTTTTCGTGAGTCTGCACGATTTTCGCACCGTCGAGTCTCGCGCCGTCGTAACAGCGGACGTAAGCGGGTTTCATTATTCCGCAGTGCAGAAGGTGCGGCGCCCAGTCCCAGCCGAAATGGTACGCGGGTTTGCGGATATGGCAGCTTCCTGCTTCTCCCTCCGTGGTGTTGGGGAGAGGCATTGCCTTGTGCCACTGTCTGATGTAGTCGAGAGGAGAGAAGAACACTACCTTGACGGAGTTTTCGCCTTCTTTGAGCACGCCTTTGACGTCAAAGACGTAAGTGCGGTACGCATTTTGCGTCTTGCCGAGGCTTTCTCCGTTGAGATACACTTCGGAGAGAGTGTCAAGCATTTCGAAGACGAGTTCCTGCTTGCCTTTAGCAAAGTCGTCTGCGGAGACCTCAAACGTCCTTTCGAAAGACCAGATCTTTTCTCCCACCCACTGCACGCTTTTTTCGTAGCAGGCGAGGAAGGGGTCAGGTATTGCGTTCGCAGCGAGAAGGTCGGTAAAATTGCAACCGGGTACGGTCGCGCTTATTATTTCGTTGCTGTCGTTTCTCGAGAGTTTCCACTCTCCGTTCAGATTGATGTAGTTCATATTCACCTCAATATAATATTCTAAATTATAATTACAAAATAGTCAAACATTATTTCAAGAGAGAACAAAACGGGTCAAACAATGGATGAACCGGGTTTCCCGGCCGTTGTTGCGCAGATGAAGGAGAAAATAAGGCGCCTATCTCCGCGATCGGGACGGGAAGGATCTGATTCCGTTTTTTGTATAGGATTATCCGTCGCGGGAAGTATTATTTTTTGCGTCGTGTCAAAAATTGTCTTGAAAAGCTACATAATTTTTTTTGCACGGAGACTATATGCAGGACAGACTTTCTTGGAAGAGCAAGATTTCCTTCGGTATCGGCGCGTTCGGCAAAGACATGGTTTATGCCATAGTGTCGACGTTTTTTATGAAATATCTGACCGATTACCGCCTTGCGGATCCCGTCTTCGTCGCGGTTCTTTTTGCCGCGGCAAGGATATGGGACGCCGTAAACGACACGTTTATGGGAGTGGTCGTGGACAATACCCGCTCCCGTTTCGGCAAATTCCGACCGTGGATACTGATCGGCACTCTGATAAACGCCGCGGTGCTGATAGCGATGTATGCGGACGTTACGCTGTCGCCCGTCAGATACGCCGTTTATGTCGGATTCATGTACGTCCTCTGGGGCATGACATACACTCTCATGGACATACCTTATTGGAGCATGGTGCCCGCGTTGACGAACGACGAAAACGAGCGCAATCAGATCAGCGCGATACCTCGCTTTTTTGCGAGTATGGCTTGGCTTGTCGTCGGGTCGGGAGGGCTTTATATCGTAAAATATTTCGGTGGAGACAACAAGACTCTCGGGTTTTCGCGTTTTGCGATAGCGGTCGCCGTGATATTCGTCGTATGCTCGCTCGTCACCGTATTCAACGTAAAAGAGAAGGTCGTCGCGACGTCGGATGCAAAGGAGAAGACTGGACTGAAAAAGATGGCAAAGGTGCTTTTCAAAAACGACCAGGTGCTCGTCGTGCTTCTGATCGCGCTCTTCTTCAACGTCGCGTATCAGCTCTCCAACAGCTTCGCACTATATTATTTCGAATATGTCTGCGGGGTGGAGGACAGCTTGTTTTCAGTGTATACGGCTGTCGCGGGATTTGCACAGATGGGCGCGCTTCTCGGCTATCCGCTTCTGGGCAGGAAGATCAAAAAGAAGGTGTTGTTCGTGCTGGCGTGCGTACTGCCCGCGGTCGGCTATCTTCTTCTTCTCGGCGCGGGCTTCGTCGCGCCTCAAAACGCCGCCCTCGTCGGGCTGTGCAGCGTAGTGATAAACGTCGGCATCGGCTTCATGCTCGTAATTCTGACCGTGATTCTGTCCGAGGTCGTCGATTACGGCGAATACAAGTTCGGTTCACGCAACGAAAGCATACTATTTTCAACGCAGACGTTTGTCGTCAAACTCGCCGGAGCGTTCAGCGCGTTTGTGTCCGGCATAGGGCTCGAAGCTATCGGTTATGAGGCAAACCGCCCGCAGAGCGCGACTGCCGTGGCGGGGATGAGAATAATCATGATCGCGGTGCCCGCGCTTCTCATGCTTGCGTGCCTTCTCGTGTATTTCAGAGGGTATAAGCTGGGCGACAAGACTTACCGCAAAATACTTGCGGAGCTTGATTCGAGAAAGAGCGACGAAACGCAAAAAGTGCCAGAAACAAACACGGACGAGCAAAAAATTGACGACGGAGGTCTGATGTGAAAGAATACGGAGAAAAGGACGATATGATCAGGGGCGTAGCTTATTATCCAGAGCAATGGGACACTGCGACGATCGGGCGCGATCTCGACAGGATAGTTTCGCTCGGTTGCAACGCGATCAGGATTGGTGAGTTCGGCTGGCATATTATGGAGCGTGAAGAAGGGGATTACGATTTCTCGTTTTTCGACGGAGTGATAGAAAAGGCGAAGGAGAGAGGTCTCAAGGTCATGTTCGGCACGCCGACGGCGACAGCCCCCGCGTGGCTTGTCCGTCGCTATCCCGAGGTCTCGTCCGAATTTGCGGACGGAAGAGTCAGGACGTTCGGCGGAAGACATACCTGCTGTTATTCGAGCGAGGTGTACGTCGACCGCGCGAGGCGTATAGTCAGGAAACTTGCGGAACATTACCGCGACGAAAAGGCGATATTCGCCTGGCAGATAGACAACGAGCTCGGTCACGAGGGCAGCGACGTCTGCTGGTGCGACAAGTGCAGGGACGGGTTCCGCAGATGGCTCGAAAAGAAGTATTCGGATATCGGGGAGCTCAACGCGAGATACGGCACCGCGTTCTGGAGTCAGCAATACAATTCTTTCGACGAGATATACGCTCCCAACGCGACGATAACAGTACACAATCCGTCGCTCCGTCTGGATTGGGAGAGGTTTTGTTCGGACAAAATAGTCGCTTTTGCGAAAATGCAGGCGGATACTATAAAAAGCGTGATACCGACGGCGATCGTCGTTCACGACTTTGCGGGCGGAGGACTGTCAAAGAGCCTTGACTACTGCGCAGTTTCGAGGACGATCGACAAGGTCGCATACAACAATTATCCCGTATGGGGAGGTCAGAGAGAGCCGCTTCCTCCGTCTGAAATCGCGTTCGCGCTCGACTATGTCAGAGGACTCAAACAGCAGGGGTTCTGGATCACGGAAGCGATTCTGGGCGCCCAGGGACACGACATTACGGGATATATGCCGCGCCCGGGACAGGCGGCGATGTGGAGTATGCAGGCGGTTGCACGAGGGAGTGACGGAATAATGTTTTTCAGATATCGCGGCGCAGTCAAAGGGGCGGAACAGTTCTGTTACGGGCTCGTGGATTCCGACGATTGTGAAGGCAGAAAGTGGAAAGAAGCCAAAGGTTTTTTCGAGGATTTGAAAAAGATCGGGGAGAAGGCTCCTTGCGTTCCCGAGGCAAAGGTGTGTATGCTGTACGACTTCGACTCGCTCGCGTCGTTCAGATTGCAGAGACAGAGCCTGATATTCGACGCGGAAGCGGAGATGAAAAAACTGCACGCGGCGTTTTACCGCGTCAACGTGCCCGTCGACGTACTGCCGTGGGACGCGTGTTTCGAGAGTTACGCGATAGTCGTACTGCCCAACGCGACTATATGCAGAAAGGAATTGCGCGAGAGGTTGAAGACTTACACCGCGCAGGGCGGAGCGGTGATCGCGACCTTCCGCGCGTCGGTAAAGGATACGGACAACAATCTTACGCTCGGCGAAAAACTGCCCGTAGGGCTTACCGATCTTTTCGGCGTCACCGTCGAGGAAAGCGAAAGTCTGTGGCAGGAAGACGACGCAAAGCTCAAAGGAGAGAGCGGAGCGGCAAAGAAGAGCGCGACGGCGGGAGTGTTCAGGGATATGTGTCTGCCCGAGGGAGCGGAAACGCTGTATTCTTACGACGATCCGTTCTTCGGACAATATGCGGCGATAACGAAAAACAAGTACGGCAAGGGACTCGCGTTTTATCTCGGATGCTCGCCCGAAGCGGAAGTCGTTGACGAGATCGTCTCCAAAGCGTGCGCGTTCGCCCACGTCGACCCCGTCTATTCGCCGAAAGGGGTGGAGATCGTGGAAAGGCGCTTTGCGGGCGGCAGGATAAGGTTTATTATAAACCACAACGCGGAGACGGTATATTATTCGACGTGCAGGCTCAAACCTTTCGGTTACGAGATTGAAATTTTGGAATAAAAAACACGGGTAGGGAAATTCAAAAGAAAGCTGTTTGATAAGAGAATAGAACGGTACGGTCTTTTCGTAGGCGGAAAGGCAGAAAACGACCAACACAAACAAAATCGTCAAAAGGGGATGAAGTATCGCGACTTGCATGAGTCGATCGGATATAATAATGGCGTCTTCTGATTATAAGCGACGATAATGCCGACGCTTGTCCTGATAACGGACGGTCGGCATTTTTCGTCTGCCATGTGTGATCGGAAGCGGTCGAGCCGTAGCCTTCGGGCTGCGCGGTCTCCGCGGTCATTTCCCGCACAAAAAAATCAATACTTTTCATGTACGGCAACGCAAATTACGACGAGATCAAAAAAAAGATTGTCAAACCGAAAGTTTTATGATAATATATCGGCGGAGGGTTGTTATTATGGAATACGGAAAAGTAAAAAACAATATTTTCAAAATCATTCTGACAGTATGCGCGATCGTTGCGCTTTGCGCGGCGTTCGTTGCGTGCGACGACGGAGAAAACGACGTGAAAACCTTTGAAGAATCCTGGATGAGTTACATATCCGACGACGCCACGCTGGGCGAGATCGCGATCGTCGGATCTCACGACGCGGGCACGATGAACGCGGGCAAAGCGTGGGCGACGCAACACAGTACGATAGGACAGCAGCTTGCGGCTGGCGTCAGATATTTCGACTTCCGCGCGACGACAAATCCGAGCGACGGAGACGCTTATTATTTTATCCATGCGAACAGCGATATGCCCGCTTTGGACGTTTCTTACGGGCAGAACGTCGCGACGAGTTTTGACGCTATCAAGGCGTTTGTCGAAAGAAATACCGACGAGGTACTGATCCTCGACTTCCAGCACACCTGGGTCGCGACGGAGCAAGGACTTATCGATCTGATGAAAGACAAGCTCCCCATGGACAAGGTGCTCACAAAGACGGATTGCGCAAACCCGTCCGCCATCACCATAGGAGAAATGAGAGAGCTCGGCAAAAACATCGTGATCGTCTACAAGGATACGACCAGCAACGTGTGCGAAGAAAACGACTTCCTGTTCGGGCGCAGCGTTTTTCTTCAGTCCGATTACGTCGGCAGCATACACAAAGGAGAACCCGAGGAACTTGTCGCGCAGTGGCAGACTTATTTCAACGCGAAAAAGAACGGGGTGCTGTTCGTGCTTCAATCGCAGCTCACCGGCTCTCCGCTCGAAGGCAGAGAAGCGTTGATCAGACCGCTTCTTGACGACTATCTGAAAGAACAGGTCGCAACCAACGAGATCAAGCTCGGCAAAATCAACATCGTTATGAAAGACTTTGTCGCAGACAACGTGGCGGATTGCGCCGTTTCTTCCAAGGACGCCATACACACGATACTTTCTCTCAACGTGGACAAGGGCATCGTCAAGACGGAGAAACTCGACGCCTTCAAAACCGCCTGCGGTTATCAGTCCTGACGCGATCCGGACTTCCGCAAACAAGATCAGACGATCAAAGCCGTTCCGCAAAAGCGGAGCGGCTTTTTGACCTTACTGTAACTTTGCATGCATGCGTTTTCGCATAAGACAAGCACACGCCGCGATTGAAAGATTAAAAGTAAACAAATTAAAATTTTGCGCAAGGAGAATATTATATAGGGATAGCACAAGTTCAGTACAGAGGGGCGCTTAATGAGGCATAATTCGGATAGAAGAAACAAACGAGAGGTTGTAATGATCTGTGTTCAAGAGAGGTAACGCAACTTATAAAAAGGGCGAAAGAAGAGGGGGAATAGTCGGATGGCAAAAAACGAATGTTGAGCAGAAAGGAGCTTGGTACAGACGCTTTTGCAGATTTACAGTTGTGGCGCGGTAAATATGCGGTCGTTAACGGGAATAAACTCCGTGCCGGCATTTTGCAGAATTTAATATTTCTATATAGACGAAGATGATATCCTAACCGTGAGTTTGACGAGCTGATTGTAAATATCTTCCTGCTTTTTCCGTTTGCAATTTTGAGCATTGCGGCTTTTGGTGGACGAAGGCTTTTTTCATAGTAGATTATCTATCATTGAAGAAAAAGATATTCGAGTAAAGCATTAAAATAAGTGAAAATTTGGCTGGCTGAAAATTAAATTTAAATTTTTAGTTAAACTCTTGACAGCTATAAAAAATGGTGTTAAATTGTAAATGAAGGAAATGGAGGGGTGGTTATGATTAGGCAAAAAAGCAATCGAATTAAATTTTTGTGTGCAATTTCTCTCTTTTTAATGTGTATTTATTTTATTATTCTGGGCTTTACTACAATAAGCGTTGATGCGGCTACTGGTACCCCTGATGAAACGGTATACGTAAACAACACTCCTTGGCCAACGGATTGGAAGCATGAAATTTACTATACAAATAATAGAAAAACATTAATGAAAGAGAATGTATCGGAATGGGTCAAGAAAGATCCTGATGGTGATATTATAATACAATATTCTCAATCAGTATCCGGGACTATTTCATATACAATATCAGGGAGTTCAACGGTAGGGGTTTCCGTCTTGGACGGCGCTATATCAGAATCAAGGTCATTAAAACAAAGTCTGTCATATTCTTATACGGAAACGGCACTGAAAGCATATACATGGACTGTTTCTCCGGATGATGTTGGTGAATTTTTTTGTATAGGTGTAAATTATCAGTCAAGAGAATCAGAGATTAAGCACTATAAACAAGAGTTTAAGTTGTTCGGACAAGGTCCTTATAAGTATTATAGTACGACAAAAGTGTGGACACCGACAGAAAAGTACTTGGCTAAAAATTATAGATACGAAATTGATGGTGAGATATATGAGAAATAATTCAATCTCAACAAATAAAGCCTTTTACAAATCTGTAAAAGGCTTTATTTATCTTTTTGCTGTTTGTTTGTTTTTGTTTTGTTTTATTGGCTGTGCAGAAAAAAAAGAAGAACATTTAATACTGAATGATTATGCAAATATCTATTATATTTCAGAAGCAAGTAATTCTTTCCCTGTACAGTTTGCGTATAATGAAAAAATAAACGAAATAGAAATATCCGATATTGCTTTTTCAGATAAAACCGATTTTGCTTGGGAGTTTATCAGCGAAAAGGATGAGAATGGCGACTTGTTAAAAATTGATGATTATTATATTTATGGGATTATATTTTACTTTGAGTGCGGTAAAGATTTTATATGGGAATCTTTTTCATTAAATATCAATGATAGTTTCAGTAAAACTGTTAATTTAAATATCGAAGTAAAAACAGTGGATTTAAGTCATCCGCAGGATGATATCCGTCCTGTATCGATTCCATATATTTCTGATTTTGCGAAGGAAGCCGAATGGGTATTTTTGCCGATGGATGATATTGTGATAACTTCTGTTAAGTTGATGTCAACATTAAATACCGAGAATCAAATTTTATTTAATTCGGTTGCATTAACAGATGATATAGCTGTTGCTAAACTTGATATGTTTTATATAAAAATTTTATTTACCGAATACGGCTTGGGAAAAAAGACAGATAAAGTATATTTAGAAATAAATTACGAAAAGGATGGACAAGATTTCCTTTACAGGTCAGATTATTCAATTTTTGGCAATCAATTCGAACTTTTGATAGAAAAAATAAGGAATCAGTAAGTAATGAAAAAATACAAAATCACAGTTTTAATTTGCTTAATATTAGTAGTTTCTTTATTGATAACGCTTGTTATAGTGTCAACTGTTAATAAAGATGATACGACGTTGCCTACATGGGGACAAAATACGCCGGATTATATAACCGGCAAGTCAAGTATAGGAACAATTAAGCGAACAGTAAAATGTGAAGGGAAAGCTGCTGTTGATTATACATATTGTGATACATATACGTTTACTGATAAAAACAAGGAAGATTTATTGGTAAAAACTGAAGATGTTATATTGCCGGGGATCTCTTTTTTTGAAGGAGATGATATAAAAAACAAGAATTTAGGTAGAGTAGAGGAAATTATTGCAAGTGAAAATTCAATAAAGGTAATTGTCAGTAACTTTGAGCATTTGCAATGTCAATTGAAAATTCCACAGGAAAATGCTTGTGATATAGTTATTGGTCAAGAAGCTGAAATTACGTTCAACGGTGAAGTTTTTCATGGGATTGTCCGAGAAAAAGATTATATTTTAAGTGACGATGGGTTTTTAAATATAATTGTAGCAATTGATAAAAACAGTTCGATTATTGTAAATGCGTCTATTGTCGTAGATGTCATATTAGATCGGAAAGACAATGTTCTAATTATTCCGAACGATGCGTTAATTACAGAAGGAACTAGCTATTTTGCGGATGTGTTAAATGATAATGACACGGTAGAGAGAAAAGAGATAGCGATTGGGATTATCGGGAATAAATATGTGGAAGTAAAAAGTGGTTTGTCGGAGGGCGAAATTTTATTGATTCATCAATATGAGTGAGATTATAAGACTTGAAAATTTAACTAAAACATACGACGGTTATAACTATGTTTTAAAAGGAATCAATTTGGTTATCAATAAGGGAGATATTGCTGTTATAACGGGACAAAGCGGAAGTGGTAAATCTACTTTACTTAATATAATAGGTTTGTTGGATTCTTATAATGACGGTCGTTATTTTTTAGATAACGAAATTGTAACTTTGAAGGAAAATAAAGAACTTGCATTGTTGAGGAATAAGAAAATCGGTTTTATTTTTCAGGCATATCATTTAATCGCCAATTTAACAGTTAAAGAAAATCTTATAATACCTTTATTATATAAGGAAGGGAGAATGATAGATTTAAATGAATTTGATAAAACGGTTGATGATTTGTTAGAGCGATTTGGTTTATTGGATTTATTGAATAAAAAGGTTGGTGGATTATCGGGCGGTGAGAAACAACGAATTTGTTTGTGTAGGGCTCTTATGTCTGATCCCGAAATTATTCTGGCAGATGAACCAACAGGTAATTTAGATGGTTATAATAAAGACAAAATCATGACAGTTTTTCAAAATATCAGTAAAGAATTGGGAAAAACGATATTAATTGTTACTCATGATAATCAATTTAAAGAAATAGCGAATAAAAGTTTTCATATATCAGGGGGGTATCTGATTGATGAAGTCTTATAAGTTTGTTCAGCAGATTAAATCATATTATAAGTCTTTATCTATTAGTTCGTATAGATTTTGGTTGACAATTATCGGAATGACGATAAGCGTCATAGTGCTATTTGTGGGGATAACTGTTTTAGATTCTTATACGAATAGCTTTTATGCTAGTTATGAAGAGTTTAAAGATGATGTTATCTATGTCCGTGATGAAAATGGGTTTGATGATGAAAACATATATTTTTTCAATAATAATTTAAAGAGTGAGCAATTGACATATTATTCACCTTATTATATAACGCAAGAGGTCGTTTCAAATAGAAGTGTACCGTATATTATACGTGGAGCATCTTCTAATTTTGTTAATAATTATTTACCTGAAAACAATAGTACGATGATAGTTAATGGACATCCCATGATTAATCAAAGAACATGGTTTGAGGGTAAAACGTGGACGCAAGACGATATAAATTTAAAAAAGAGATGTATAATAATTAATTATTTTGGGGCAAGTTTTCTGTTTGGCAATGAAAATCCGATTAATAAGTATATAGAAATAAATGGTTTTCAATATAAAATCATAGGCGTATTAGCTAATGCGGCCTCAACAAATCGTCAAATTGTTGATATTAATAAACAATTAAATTTAGACAATGAGGCAGAAATAAATTATCCGTACATAGAAATCTATATGCCGTTAACGACATTTATTAATTACTTTGACACCCTTGATAAACCAACTGATTTAATTTTAAAATTATCGGATTTAGATAATAAACATAGTATTATTACAAATTTGCAGCATTATTATGGCAATGAAATAGAAGAAGATACAGTGAATGTAACATATAGAGAAATAATAGATTCAGACATTGAAGATAGCGTTGCCGATATAATGCCGACAATTCTTGGCGTTTTTATATTTGTTTTTGTTATATCGGGCATGATCACAATGAACACACTTTTTTTTAATATAAAAGAGAAAATCCCGGAAATCGGAATAAGAAAAGCAATGGGAGCAAGCAGAATAAATATTTTAACTCAAATAGTTTTTGAAGGAGTTTTATATGCACTGTTTTCTTTTGTTTTAGGGTTGTTAATTTTTGTGATTTTTTATATAATCGGTCAAATAGTTTTTTTATTTAAATCAAATGTTTTATTTGAAATCACAATCAATTTTATACATTTGGCAATTATCAGCGTAATTTATATTTTGGAAAGTGCTTTTGTAAGTATAATACCGGCAAGGTACGCTTCTCATATGAAAATTGTTGACGCAGTAAGATTTGAATAAAAATTATATAGTGATTTCCGCTTCGCATAATCAACGCACAGATATTTGATATCTCGTTGCCAACCGCGCCCGTGTGACGGGAGCATAATCAAGCTGTCGCCACGCGACCGCTGTCGCTTATGATGAGGGTTCGCAAGGAGCGGAGCGACGGAATAGCGAGGGAGCGCAGAGAGAGGGATATTCGCTCAACCGTTTTCTGCGCATAACCGTACCCCCTTCCAACCGCGAAAGCGACCACCTGCGGCGGATCGCCGAACCCGATCAACGCTTACGCTTATGATGAGGGTTCGTGTATCCCTCTCCTGCGTGCAAGCAAAAAGCCGAGGCGTAAACCTCGGCTTTTTTGCTTGGCGCAGAGAGAGGGATTCGAACCCTCGGTTGACTTTCATCAACACAGCATTTCGAGTGCTGCACCATCGACCTCTCGGACATCTCTGCGTGCTATGTTATTGTACAATATCTTTGCGGTTTTGGCAAACGATTGATCAAAAAAATTGAAAGGAACGGCATTTTGTCAGGAGAAGGAGCGTTCCCCGGGGAGAGAGGCGGCTGTCGTGACGCGAAATACGCGTTTGGGGTACATCATAAAATAAATGACCTTGTGTACGTTTTGAGACGCTTCGGCTGTTAATAATTTGACAACGAGTAAGCTATTATATATTATTTAGATGAAGAACAACAAAATTCAAGGAGAATTATTTTGGAAAGAAAGACCATAAAAGCGGAAATGTGGGACAAGGTCCAATACATTTTCAAAAATTATTATGACGGAATGATGCATTGCGCGTTTGAATACGAGGGCATCGTGGACGAAGTCGTCATGCGCAAGGCGCTCAAGCAGGTGGTGGACAAGGTCGACGTTCTCCACAGTAGTTTTGTCGCGAATCCCGTGAACCCGTATTGGGTAGTCAATTACGATTATACCGAGGAAGACGTCCTCAAAGTGGTCGAAGACGACGACTTTATCGCGCAGATACAGAAGATCCTGACCCGCAGGATAGACTGCAAAGGAAAATTGCAGTTTGAGTTTACGCTGCTCAAAGGAAACAACAGAAGCATGCTGTGTTTCCTGATAAATCACATGTGCTTTGACGGCAGGGATTTCATGAGCTTCGGCAAGACGGTCTGCGAGACCTACAACGGTCTCAAAGCCGACCCCGATTACAAAGCGAAGGTAAAGACGGGTACCCGCAGCGCAAAGCAGGTTTACAGAGATCTTCCTCCCGAGCTTGCAAAAAAGGCAAAGACTCTTTACAAGAACGTCTCGAGGACGAATATCAAACTCAAATTCCCGTTTGATGAAGACAAAGAGACCGACAAGTCTCATATTATGAGAGTGGATCTTGACGCGCAGTCTCTCGAAAAGGCAAAGATCAGGGGTAAAAAGAACGGATTTACCGTCAACGACATTTATCTCGCCGCGTTTTTCAGGGCGATAGTAAAGTTCTTTGACGGCGTTGACGGAACGACTCCGACGGAGATCACTTCGATGCTTGACCTGCGCAGATACCTGAAGGGCAACGACACCGACGGGTTTACAAACCTCACTTCGTATATGCCTTGCAAGCTGACCGATGGCGCGGGAGACAGTTTTGCCGAAACGCTCGACAGGGTGAAAACCGCGTTGAAACCGCACAAGGAAAATCCGTTGCTCGGTCTTGCGGGATTGCCTTTGATGGCGTTTGCGTTTCAGGCGTTTCCGTTTGCGATCTCGCAGCTTGCAGTCAAGATCGGCTATACCAATCCGCTTGTGGGCATGTCGAACATCGGCGTTATAAAGAGCGAATACGTCGATCTGGTAGACGCACCCGCGACGAACGCGTTTATGACGGGCACCGTCAAATTCAAGCCGTATATGCAGGTCGCGTGCACGACGTTCAAAGGCGTGGCGACGTTCACGATCTCGGAGAGATGCTCGGACAACGACCTGGTAAAGATGAAGGCTTTTCTCGAGTATATGACGGGACTCATCAGCGATTACGGCGAGGAAAAGATCTGAACGGAACACAGACGATCTTAAAACGAAAGGGCGGAAAACCGTCCTTTTTTTCGTGTTCCTGACAGCGGGAAAAACAGTTGCGTATAGCGCGCGCTATAATATATAATCAATATTATGAAGATACTTTTCGTCTGTTCGTCCAATATATGCCGCAGTCCGTTTTGCGAATACGTTTTCGGCAGAGCGGTGAAGAACGATCCCGTACTGTCCGCAAAGGTGGAGAGCGTAAGGAGCGCCGCGGTGTTCAACCGTTCGCACAGGATACATCCCAAGGCGCGCCTCGCGTTGCTGCGCGAAGGGTTTACCCAAAGCGAGATTGACGCGCACAAACCTGCATTCAAGTGGGGAGACGGACGTCTTTTCAAAGAAGCCGATCTTATAATAGGCATGACGAAGGCGAACAAGATCGTGATGCCGCTCAAATACCGCAAAAAATTCGTGACGCTCAGCGAATACGTCGACGGCAGATATACGACGATACCCGATCCCTTTCTGATGAAGAGCATAGACGATTATTTTGCTGTCATGGATCAGATCAAAGGGTTTCTCGATAAACTCGCGGACAAGATCAGAAGAGAAACGTCTCCGACATGAAAACGAAAAACGCTTCCGCCTCCGGGCGGATTTTTTTGTGCAGACGTCGTGGAAAACGCGCGGGTATACGTTCGAGGGAGTGTTTGAAAAAAATACTGTTTGCAAAAGTAACAACAAGTATATTGCAGTAATAAAAAGTCACGGATTTTTGCCGCTCCGAAACGCGTATTTTGTAAAGTAAATTTTGGAAAAATATTTTTGTTTTATTATCGCTTTTGTCGTTGACAGTGTATTGTCCTTATGCTATTCTTTATAAGATAAATACAAAATACGGTTGATTGCGCCGACGCATACCACAATATATTGTGGTGTCAAAAAATGGGCGGACGGCGCGCACGGGAGGAAAAATGTTTGAAACGATAATCAAGAGAGACGGCAGAAGGGTACCTTACGACATCGGAAAGATCCAGACCGCGATCGCGAAGGCGATGGCTTCCGCGGGCAGGAAAGACGACGTGGAATGCGCGAGGCTCGCGCGCCTCGTCGAGGAAAGACTGCTCGAAAAATACGGCGATTCCGGCAAGAGTCCCACTATCGAAGACATACAGGACATGGTCGAAAAAGTCCTTATGGAAAACGGCTATGCCTATATCGCGAAAAAATACATTCTTTACCGTGCGGAGCGTACCAAGTCGCGCGAAATGAACACCGCTTTGATGCGCATATACAACGAGCTCACGTTCACCGATGCGGGCGACAGCGATATGAAGCGCGACAACGCCAATATTGACGGCGACACCGCGATGGGCACCATGCTCAAATACGGCAGCGAGGGCGCGAAAGACTATTACGAAAAGTATATTCTCCCGCCCGAGCAGAGCAAGGCGCACAGAGAAGGCGACATACACATTCACGACTTTGATTTTTACACGTTGACGACAACCTGCTGTCAGATAGATCTGCTCAAGCTGTTCAAGGGCGGTTTCTCGACGGGACACGGATTCCTTCGCGAGCCCAACGACATACAGAGTTATGCGGCGCTCGCCTGCATAGCGATCCAGTCCAACCAGAACGACCAGCACGGCGGACAGAGCATCCCCAACTTCGATTACGGTCTCGCTCCCGGCGTCGTAAAGACTTACAAGAGACTGTACTGTTCCAATCTGACGAAGGCGCTCGAACTGATCGACGACAGCGTGCTCACTCTCGACGACGTCAAGGCGAGAGTCGCGAAAATAGAGAACGAGAAAGGGGTATACCCCTGCCTTGCCGGCAACGAAGAGTACGACAAGGCGGAAAAGGAAGCGTTTGCGGAATTTCCCGAAGCCGACTTTGATAGAGCGAAGGCATTCGCGACCAAAAAGGCGGCGAGCGAGACTGACAGGGCGACCTTCCAGGCTATGGAAGCGCTCATCCACAACCTCAACACGATGCATTCGCGTGCGGGAGCGCAGACTCCGTTCAGCTCTATCAACTACGGTACGGACATCTCTCCCGAAGGCAGAATGGTGATAAAGAACATATTGCTTGCGGAGGAGGCGGGACTCGGTTTCGGTGAAACGCCGATTTTCCCGATCCACATATTCAAGGTCAAAGAGGGGGTAAACTACAACAAGAACGATCCCAACTACGACCTCTTCAAGCTCGCGTGCAAGGTCAGCGCAAAGAGGTTGTTCCCCAACTTCTCGTTTATCGACGCGCCGTTCAACCTGCAATATTACAAGCCCGGTCATCCCGAAACGGAGATCGCGTATATGGGTTGCCGCACGAGGGTCATGGGCAACGTCTACGACCCGTCGAGGGAAATAACCTACGGCAGAGGAAACCTGAGCTTTACTTCGATAAATCTGCCGAGGATAGCGATCAAGAGTCAGGGCAACGTGGACTGGTTCTTCGAGGAGCTTGAGCGCAAGATGGATCTCGTCGTACAGCAGCTTCTCGACAGATTCAAGATACAGTCCAAAAAGAAGGTCAGGAATTTCCCGTTCCTTATGGGGCAGGGAGTCTGGATAGATTCGGACAAACTCGGTCCCAACGACGAAGTGGGAGAGGTGCTCAAACACGGTACGTTGAGCGTCGGCTTCATAGGTCTTGCGGAAACGCTTACCGCGCTCACCGGCAAACACCACGGCGAGAGCAAGGAAGCGCTCAATCTCGGTATGGATATAGTCCGTTTCATGAGGGATTATCTTGACAGGATGTCGCAGAAGACCGGGCTCAACTTCGGTCTGATAGCAACTCCCGCAGAAGGACTTTCGGGCAGATTCGTCAGGATAGACAAGAAAAAGTACGGCGTTATCCCGGGCGTTACCGACAAGGAGTATTACACCAACTCATTCCACGTTCCCGTTTCGTACAACATCCGCGCTTTTGACAAGATCAGGATAGAGGCGCCCTTCCATGCGCTCACCAATGCGGGTCATATAAGTTACGTTGAGCTGGACGGCGACACCGCGAACAACGTGGAGGCGTTTGAGAAGATAGTCAGATGCATGAAAGAGGCGGGCGTGGGTTACGGCTCGATCAATCACCCCGTAGACAGGGATCCCGTCTGCGGATACAACGGTATAATCGGTGAGTGCTGCCCCAAGTGCGGCAGAAAAGAAGGAGAGAGCGGAGTCGCGTTTGAAAGGATACGCCGCATCACGGGCTATCTCGTGGGTACGCTCGACCGCTTCAACAACGCGAAACGCGCCGAAGAGAGAGATCGTGTCAAACACGGTATAAGCAAGGAAGACAAATGACGAAATTGAGGATCGCGGGTACGGTAAACGATTCGATAACCGACGGACCCGGGTTGAGATACGCGATATTCGTTCAGGGCTGTCCGCACGGCTGCAAAGGTTGCCACAATCCGCAGACGCACGATTTTGCGGGAGGAAAGGAGACGGATATTTCCGAGCTTCTCGAAGAAGGACTGCAAAATCCGCTTTTGTGCGGGGTCACGTTCAGCGGCGGAGAGCCGATGTGTCAGGCGAGAGCGCTCGCGGAGCTTGCGCATCTGTTCAGGGAAAACGGCGTGGACGACGTGGCGTGTTATACGGGTTATCTCGTCGAAGACCTGCTTGCCGGCAAGGTGGACGGCGCGACGGAGCTGCTCCGTGAGCTCGACGTGCTCGTGGACGGACCTTTCGTGCAGGGCAAGAGGTGTTACGACGCCAAATTCAAGGGGTCGTCAAACCAGCGGGTGATAGACGTGCCTGCGACTCTTAAAAGCGGCGAGATTGTTCTGTGCACCGACGAAAGGTGGAACTGAACGAAGGTCAAAGAAGCGTTAAAAGTGTGAAAAAGCGACACGGGCAGGAAAAATCCGAGCCGCTTTTTTTATGCGCGCCGAACAAAGGAAAGGAGAGTAAAACCGCCCGGCGTGGGAGGGAAGATAGCGTCGTTTTCCGACTCTCGCTTCTTTGACGGACGGCGCGGCGCAAAAAGATGAGAAAAAGGCGAAAAATTTTCTTGCAAATCTTGTCGGTAATTCCCGCTTTTTTGCGAAATATCGCGTTTTCACGCGCGTTCGCACGCAAGACGAGTACATAAAGAAATATTGGGTATTGCCAAAAAATCACTCTTGTGTTATAATTTAGACGTTAAAGACGAAAAGTATCAGAGGATAAAAGTAAATGGAAAAAATAGCGATTATCGATCTCGGCTCTAATTCTTTGAGGTTGGTGCTGGTCGATATACTTGAGGGCGGTTATTTTTCTGTGGTCGACGAGTTGAAAGAGACCGTGAGACTCGCGCAGGATATGGAGATAGACGGTTTCCTCCAGCCGGCGAGAGTTGCGCAGACGATAAAGACGCTCAAGATGTTCAGAAGACTTTGCGACGCCAATAAAGTCGAAAAAATTTACGCATACGCCACGGCGGCGGTGCGCAGGGCGAAGAATCAGAGAGGTTTCCTCGACGAAGTCCTCGCGACCACGGGCATAAAGCTCAAAGTGCTCGACGACGACGAAGAAGCACAGCTCGTATATCAGGGCGTCATCAATTCGATGGATATTCCGCGCGGTATCATAATGGATATCGGCGGCGGAAGCACTCAATTCGTATATTACAACAGGAAAAACCTGCTTTCTCACATCACTTTGCCTTTCGGCGCCGTCGTGTTGACGGAGATGTTTTCCAAACCGGGCGTTTCGCCGCAGGAAAGAAACAAGATGATAGAGGATTACGTCACCGAGCAGCTCAAAAGCGTGCCGTGGATGGCGGAGATATTGCCCGACACCAAACTTATCGGCGTCGGCGGCTCTTTCCGCAATCTCGGCAAGATAAGCCGTATGCTCAAAAAGTATCCGCTTTCGATGGCGCACAATTACGTCGTTACCAATCAGGAATTCAACGGCATTTACGGCAACATTAAAAATCTCGACCTTGACAAGACGATGAAGATAAAGGGGCTCTCGAGCGTGAGGGCGGACATTTTCCCGTCCGCGCTTGCCGCGATAAAGAGCGTCATCAACTATCTCAATCTCGAGGAGCTCGTCATTTCGGGCAGCGGTCTGCGCGAAGGCGCGATGTTCAAATACGCCGTTCCGTCCACAAATGAAAAGCCGATTTCCGACGTGCTCGGGCACAGCATATATTCGCTTCTCAATTTCTTCGGAGAGAATATTCCGCATGCGGAACACGTCTACAATTTGTCGATACAGCTTTTCAAACAGCTGAAAGTTCTGCACAAGCTGCCGCGCGCTTACGTCAAAGTCCTGCGCACAGCGGCGATGCTGCACGACTCGGGCAACCGCATAAAGTATTACGATCACCACAAGCATTCGTGCTATATAATACTCAACAGCAACCTTTACGGCATATCGCACAAAGATCTCGTCATGGCGGCGTTTATGGCGTGTATGCACCGCAAAGGCGACGTCAATATGACGGAATTTTTACGTTACCGCGAGATGCTGACGGAGGAGGATGTCGACGCAGTGTTCAAGCTGGGCGTTATCGTCAGGATAGCGGAGAGCCTGGACAGGAGCATGAGCGGGGTTATAAAGACGATTACCTGCGACGTGCTCGGAGACAGCGTAATAATGAAGACGGACAGCGAAGGAGCGGAGTGCTCGCTCGAGATCAAGGACGCGATGACGAGCATACAGGACTTCAAGAGAGCATACAAAAAACAGCTTCAGATACTGTAAGACGAAAGACGGAGGCGCGAGCCTTCGTTTTTTTATGCTCGTCAAAGCGCGCAAAACGGCGGTTTTTCGGCGAAAACCGCGCGCCTGCGCCTCAAATTTTATTGCGTACGATTGCAAGTCTTTTGAAAATATGCTTGTAAACACGCGCGTGTTATGCTAAAATAAAAATATTATAGGTGTTCCCGAGGGAATTCCGACGGAGTGGGTATTATGACAGAGAATATCAGGGAATTGGAGAAGGTTGCGAAAAAAAACGCCGCATTGTGCTACAAGATCGGCGTTGCGTATTTCAACGGAGACGGCGTAACGCGCGATTACGCAAAGGCGTTTTATTGGTTCGACAAGGCGAACGCTGGCGGTTACGGAGACAGCAACTGCAGATACTATCTCGGCAGATGTTACGAAAAAGGTCTCGGAGTAAAAAACGATTACGTCAAGGCGAGAAAATATTATGACAGCGCGGCGAGAGACGGCAACGTAAAGGCAAAAGTCAAACTTGCGGACCTTTACCGCAGGGGTCACGGCTGCAAGAAAAATCCCGAAGGCGCGATGAATCTTTACATAGAGGCGAGAGACCTCGGCAACGTCGACGCGAAGATGGGCATTGCGGATCTGTATCTCAACGGCGAAGGCGTGGCAAAGGACGAAGGTCAGGCTTTCGGCATATATACCGAACTTGCGAAGAAGGGCAACGAAAAGGCGAAGTACAGCCTTGCTTATTGCTACCAGAACGGTTACGGCACCGACAAGAACCCCTTCCTCGCAGGGCACTATCTCGTTCCCGCGGCAAAAACGGGCGACTCCAACGCGCAGACCTATCTCGCGCTCTGTTTTCTCAAGGGCGACGCGGTCGCGCAAAATCTCCCCAAAGCAGTATATTGGTTTACCAAAGCCGCAAATCAGGGCAACGAGGTTGCTATGTTCAACCTTGCGTTCTGTATGCAGCGCGGCTGGGGTATGCAAAAGAATACAGTCGAGGCATTCAACCTTTATACGAGGCTCGCAAAGGCGGGTCACGTCAAAGCGTATTCCGAAGTCGCAAGGTGTTACCGCCTCGGCATAGGCACCAAACCCGACGCGGTCAAGGCTTACAGGTGGGTGCAGAAGGGCGTCAAACTCAACGATCCCGACTGTTTGTGCATGATGGGTTACTTCTTCTACGACGGCAGCCCTTATGTCAGACAAAGCGACAGAGAGGCGTACAAATATTTCAGCAAGGCGGCTTCCCGCGGCAGCGTCGCGGCGCAGTACGTCGTCGGTCAGATGTTCTGCAACGCGATCCACGTCAAGGAGAACAAGGAAAAAGGCGAAGCGTACATTAAGATGGCTTCGGATGCCGGATACGCTCCCGCGTTATACAGGACGGGCGTGGTCGCGGAGTCTCAAGGCGATTACAAAAAGGCGATCGATTGCTATTACAGAAGCGCACAGTCGGATTACGCTCCCGCTCTTGTCAAGATGGGCATTGTCAGCGAGAGAGGCGAGATCGTCGAAAAAGACGACAGCGCGGCGTTTTATTATTTCTCGCGTGCGGCTGCAAGAGAAAGCGCGAGAGGCTGTTACGGACTTGCGCGTTGCTTCGAGCAGGGTATAGGCACGGGAGTGAACAGAACGCAGGCGTTCAAATATTTCAAATTGTCGGCGACGAGCGGATATTCGGACGCTTTGCTCGAGGTCGGATACCGCTATATGTTCGGCATAGGCACAAAAAAGGAGCTTGTTCTCGCAAAACAGTATCTCAACGCGAGCGCAAAAGAGGGCAATCCGATAGCTCCTTATTATCTCGGTCTGGGACACGCCGGCGGCAAGTATTTCAGAAAGGATAAAAAGCTCGCGCTCAAATTCTTCGAAAAGTCCGCGAGCATGGGCTATATCGCGGCATATACGAGACTCGGCATAGCTTACAGCAAAGACGAAAAGGGTTACAAAACCGACCTCAAAAAGAGCGCACAGTTCTTTGATCTCGCAGTCAAAAACGGCGACGGAGAGGCGCTTGCATATCTCGCCAACTGCTACCTTAGCGGCAGCGGAGTGGCGAAGGACGCTTCCGAGGCGGTACGTCTCGTCAACGAATCCTGCGACAGAGGTTGCGTCAACGGTCTGTATATGAAAGGATATATGCTCTTCAACGGCATTGCATTTGAAGCGGATAAGAATGAGGGGATCGCTCTCATCACCCGTGCGGCTGACGCAGGATACCTCAAAGCGTGCAAATTCCTGATCGCGTATTATTCGGCGAAAGGCACCAATGACAGCGCGAAGGCTTTGCATTACAAAGAACTTGCAACCGCGGCGGGAGATATGATCTATGCTTACGAAGTGGCGCGCAGTTATGAAACGGGCAAGGTCGTCGCTTCGGACGGCAATAAGGCTTCTCTTTACTACGCTAAACTCGCGCTTACCGAAGACAACAACGCCGGCAAGAAGGGAAAGGCGCTCAAAAACCTCAAACATTTCAAAAAGACGGATTCGACTCATTGGGATACAAACAAGACCAAGAAGACGAGAATGGCGCGCGACGCGGCGGAAAGAGAAAGGCTTGCTCGCGAAGCAGCGGCGGCGGCAGCGGCGGAAGAGAACAAGGCGACCACCGCGGAGGCTGAGGCGGCGGTCAAAGAGGCGCTCGGCGACGGTAGTAACGGCAAATGATAATCCTCGCTTCGGCTTCGCCGCGAAGGAGAGAATTGCTCTCCCGCATAACCGGCGAATTTCGCGTGACACCCGCGGGAGGAGAGGAGAAGACGCGCTATGTCAGACCTCATCTTTACGTTCAGGCGCTCGCTTCGGACAAGGCGGAACGGGTCGCTGAAAAAGCAGAAGAAGGCGACGTCGTGATAGCCGCGGATACCGCGGTTTATTTCCGAGGGAAAATACTCAACAAGCCTTCGGGCGCAGAGGAAGCAAGGCGTTTTCTCAAGGCACTTTCGGGTAACAGGCATAGTGTTTACACAGGCGTGTGCGTGATAAAAAAGGGCGTGAGCAAAACGGTATATTATTGCAGGTCGGTCGTGCAGTTCAATAAGCTCGACGACGGTTTTATAGACGCGTACGTTGCCGGAGGATCGCCACTCGACAAGGCAGGCGCTTACGGCGCGCAGGACGAGGGCGTCGTCAGACGCGTCATCGGCGATTTCGACAACGTGGTCGGGTTGCCGCTCGGACGACTCAAGACAATTCTGGGAGAATAAAATGGGAAGCGTAGAACTCGTAATAGACGTAGGAAGCAAGGTCACGACGGTATACAAGAAGGACGTGGGACTCATCATGCAGGAACCCAGCGTCGTCGCGATCAACAACAAGCACAACAAGATCGTCCTGCTCGAAAGCGGCAAAAACGCGCAAAGACTGATGAATACCCGCCGTTACGGGTTTCAGATCCTGTTTCCGATAAAGGAAGGCGCGATTTATCATGAGCGCGCCGCGGTGCTGATGTACCGCGATTTCATAAACCGCGCGGTAGGACGCACTCTGATTTCTCCCAAAGTCAAGGTCATCGCGTGCGTTTCCTGCGGACTGAATAACATAGAGAAAAAAGACGTTGAAAAGACGTTGCTCAAAGCGGGTGCCAGCGAGGTGCTCGTGCTTGAGTCTCCGCTTGCAGTAGCGCAGGGACTCGGCGGACAGACGAGCAGTTTTATCATAGACATCGGCGGCTCAAAGACGGAGATCGCCGTCATCGACAAAAACGGCATCGTTGCGGGTTGCAGCATAAACATCGGAGGGGATTCTCTCAATCAGGCTATAATCGATTACGTCATCGACACCAGGAGATGCAAGATAAAGCCGTCTTCGGCAGAAAAGGTGAAACGCCAGATCGCGAGTATGTACGACAACGACAATTCTCCTATGATTGTCAACACAGAGGCGATACACGGCGACGAAAACGTAAGCGTGAGACTTGTCGCAAGCGAGCTCAAACAGGCTATATGTCCCGTGATCGACAAGATAATCGAAGTCGCATACAACTACACCTTCCAGATTCCCGAAGGGATCGCGCAGGAGATATACGAAAACGGCGTCACCCTTTGCGGAGGAAGCGCTTATATCCCGGGACTTGCGGATTATATATCCGCGCAGCTTCAGCTCAAAGTCAGAGTGCCCGATATGCCGGAAAACGCAGTGGCGCTCGGAGCGAGCCATTTCTTCAACGACAAATCGTCGCTCGCCCGTCTTCTCAACGTAAAAGGTCTCAACGGTTGACCTCGCGTTTTTCAGGATTTCACGCTCCCGAAAGGGAGCTTTTTTTATCTCGTTTTTATATCTCTGCCGTTTTCGGCAAACTCTGACATATTTCTCGCATTTCTGCTTTTTTACGCGCGAGGATACGGATTATAATGTCAGGCGTGTGAGGTAATTATGGCAAGAAGAATAGTTTTGACTTCGGGCAAAGGCGGCGTCGGAAAGACCACCGTCTGTGCGGGACTCGGGATAGCGCTTGCGAAAAGAGGAGCGAGAGTCCTTCTCGTCGACGCGGACGTAGGGCTGAACAATCTCGATGTCGCGCTGGGCATGGAAGGCAGAGTGGTTTACGATATGACCGACGTGTTGAGAGGAAGATGCTCGCTTCGTCAGGCGATATTGCAGGATACCGAATATTCCACGTTGAGTCTTCTGGCGTCGACGCGCGGTGCGGACGACTCCGAGTTTTCGTCCGCGGCGTTCAGACGTATGCTCGCGGAGGCGGAAGGTGCTTTCGATTTCGTGCTCATCGACTGTCCCGCGGGTATCGACAACGGATTTCACCGCGCGGTATGCGTGGCGGACGAAGCGATCGTCGTCACGACCCCTCACGTAAGCGCAATAAGAGACGCGGACAAAGTGCTTTCTCTGCTCGGGACGTACGACCTTCACGAGGTGTCCGTCGTCGTCAACAGGGTGAGAGGAGACCTCGTGGCGGGCGGGAGTATGATGAGCGCCGAAGATATTTCACGGCTCCTTCGCCATCGCGCGCTGGGATTCATACCCGAAGACGACTGCGTGACGGTGTACGCACAGCTCGGCAGGCTCGGCAAGGGAAATTCGCGCAGCGACATGGCAATGGCTTATATTGCGGAAAATCTAATCAGCGGCTCGCGCAAGATATACGATTGCACAGGTGAATACAAAGGTATTCTCGGCAAAATCAGGACGTATTTGAGGAGACAGATATGAACGAAGGCAAGATGGCGGTAAACAGATTGAAAAGTGTGTTGCTCAAGGACAAACTCAATATGAGCGAAGGGTTTATGCGCGCGCTTAAAAACGATCTCGGCAGAGTGCTGTCTTATTATATGGCTTTGAGACAGGACGAAGGAATAGAAGTGCTCGTCGAGAGCGCGGACGGCGGCTATACCGTCAGGATCAAAGCGACTGCGGACGGGATCAGACAAATAAGAGCCGTTTAGGAATATTCCGCCTGAAAGAGAATATACTTTACCAATCCCTGCGTGAGGTGAAGTGTATGAAATATGACGATTGCGAAGTGATCGGAACCGAAGCAAAACTCAACGAAAACGTGACTTACGGCAAAGTAAGCAAAAAGCGCAAAAAGGTCAACCTTCTCGATATATTCGTCGTGCAGGCGGTCGTTTGCGCCGCAATAAGCTGTGCGGTGCTTCTTACGAGATTCATCGTTGGCTGATGAAGATAAAACTTCATCCGCTGTTTATTTTGCTCGCCCTGTATTTCGTTTTGACCGACAGGGCGGTGATGTTCGGCGGATACGTTCTCGCGGTGATAGCGCACGAAGTGGCGCATTCGCGCGCGGCGGAATGGAGGGGTTACAGCCTCGGGGCGGTGACCCTGATGCCGTACGGCGGGGTTATTGCAGGCGGAGACAATTACGACGACAAGGACGGGGTGATAATAGCTCTCGCTGCGCCTGTTTTCAATGCGTTGTGCGCGGTCAGCGTCGTGGCTCTGTGGTGGCTTGTGCCGGCGTCGTATTCGTTTACGAAGGACGTGTGCACTGCAAACGTAGCGCTCTGCGTAGTCAATCTTCTTCCCGTATATCCGCTCGACGGTTACAGAGCGGTCGTCTCTCTAGCCCGGAAAAAAAGCAGGGCGGTCGCGGTCATGAAAGCCGCAGGCGTGGCGGTCGGGTGCGTTTTCGTCGTTCTCGGGATATTGAGCGTATGGTACGAGTTTAACCCGACGATAAGCGTCTTTGGATGTTTTCTTGTTTACGAAGCCGTTTTCGGTGCGGGAGGAGAGAGGGCGCTTTCTGCTGCGGCAAACAATAAATTTTGCAAAAATTATCTTGTCGGTGTAGGTAAACGCGATGTTTTGCTTCACAAAGACGTGCCTCTCGTGCGTGCGTTGACGCAGGTCAACAGAGACAACGTGACAAAGTTTTCCATCGTCGACGACGCCGGAAAAACTCTTTATTCTCTCGACGAAGCGGACGTCGGAGTGATGTGCGAAGAATGTGAATTGTCGTCTACCGTGGACGAGGCGTACCGCAGGACTTTTTGTTGAAACGCGCTTACAGGCGCATTTGTTTTCTGTGCGGGAGGATCCCGCTATTTCTTTTTTTTCGCGCCTTAATCGGTGCCGTGCAAATAGGGCTTGAATTCTCCGTATTATTTTGTTATAATAAATTAATAAACGCGCGTGCGCGACAGTGAGGAACAATAACATGATCTATGCGGGTGTGGACATCGGAGGCATGAATATCAAGATCGGTCTCGTCGATATAAAAGGGACGATACTTGCCGACAACAGCATAAAAACCGACAATACGAAGGATTACAAGGGAATACTCGAGGATATCGTTGACGATATACGAAAACTCTGCAAACATGTTGGCGCGGACTACCATGACATTGCGGGCATAGGGATAGGCGTGCCGGGAGTTGTAGACAGCCGTACGGGAACGGTAAGTTATTCCGCAAATCTCGGCTGGAGAGACGTGCCCGTCGTGCACGGACTTGAGGTTGCGTCGGGTATACGCGCGGAGGCGGCAAACGACGCAAACTGCGCCGCGTGGGGAGAATACAAGTTCGGCGCGAGCCGCAGTATGGACAACGTGATACTCGTCACGCTGGGTACCGGCGTAGGCTCGGGAATTATCATAGACGGCAGACTGTTCGACGGTGTTGCCAGCGCCGGCGGAGAAGCGGGACACATGATAATCGTCAAGGACGGAAAGCAGTGCAACTGCGGTCTCAAGGGCTGTTGGGAGAGGTACGCTTCGGCGACCGCTCTGATAGAGCAGACGCAGGAAGCTATGGACAAGCATCCCGAAAGTCTTATGCACGAAATAGTCGCGGAGAACGGTAAGATAAGCGGAAGGACGGCGTTTATCGCCGCGGAAAGAGGCGATAAAGCCGGTAAAGAAGTCGTCGAAGGATACATCGACTATATTGCTACGGGGCTTATCAATATCGGCAATATCTTTCATCCCAACGCGATTATTATCGGCGGCGGGATCTCCAATGAAGGAGAGGCGCTGATTGCTCCGCTCGAGAAAAAGGTCAACGACGGACTGCTCGCAAGCGAGCACAACCCGAAAGTCAGGATAATAGGCGCTTCGCTCGGCAACAAGGCGGGCATAATCGGCGCCGCGGCTCTGGTGATGTAATGGTAGACGGAGAAATACTCAAAAAAATACTGCTTCAGGTAGAAAAGCCTGCGAGATACCTGGGCGGAGAATTCAATCTGCCGGATACGGACAAACCCTGCGACGAAAGGGTCTGTCTTTGTTTTGCCGACAAGTACGAAGTCGGAATGAGCAATATCGGATTGAGAATACTCTATCATATGCTCAACGATACCGACGGAGTGGTATGCGAGCGTTGTTTCGCTCCTTCCGTCGATATGGCGCAAGAGCTCCGCAAAAACGACATCAGACTCTTTTCGCTCGAAACCCGCAGGGAGTTTTTCGATTTCGACATCGTCGGTTTTTCGATAGGATTCGAGCTGGCGTATACCAACGTGCTGTATATGATGGATCTCGCGGGAGTGCCGTTCCGCGCCGCGGACAGAGGAGAGGATTGCCCGCTGATAGTTGCGGGAGGTCCCTGCATGGTCAATCCCGCGCCGATACTCGATTTCTTCGACGCGGTACTCGTCGGAGAAGGAGAGGTCAACCTTGCGTCCTTCGTCGCGCTGCACAGAGAGTGCAAAAAGCAGGGGGTCGGCAAAGCCGAATTCCTTCGCCGCGCCGCTTTACTCAAAGGGGTATACGTTCCTTCGGTCGGAGGCAAGGTCACAAGAGCCGTCGTCAAGGATCTCGACAGCGCGTATTTTCCGACGAAGATACTCGTGCCGAGCTGCGACATAGTTCACGACAGATCCACGCTCGAGTTGTTCAGAGGCTGCGCCAACGGGTGCAGATTCTGTCAGGCGTGTTTTTATTACAGACCGATAAGAGAAAGAAAAAAAGAGACTTTGCTTAAACAGGCAAAAGAGCTTATAATCAACACGGGCTACGAAGAATTGAGCTTGTCGAGTTTGAGTACGAGCGACTATTCGCAACTTAAAGGACTCGTTGACGGGTTGAAAGAAGAAGCTGAAAAAGAAAACGTGAAGCTCGCGCTTCCGTCCCTTCGTCTCGACAGTTTCGAAGCCGAAATCTACGAGGATACGAAGGGGGCGTCTCTGACTTTCGCTCCGGAAGCGGGAACGCAGAGACTGCGCGACGTGATAAATAAAAACGTCGGAGAAAAGGATATAGAGTCCTCTCTCAAGGCGGCGCTCGCTCACGGGGTAAAGAACGTCAAGCTCTACTTCATGATAGGGCTTCCGACGGAGACCGAAGAGGATCTCAAAGGCATCGTCGACATCGTCAGGCTCGTCCGCAGACTGCACGCGGAATACGGCAAGTCGCGCATAATCAATATTACCGTATCCACCGCCGTGTTCATCCCCAAGCCGCTCACGCCTTTCCAATGGGAAGCGCAGATCCCGATAGAGGAGATGTACGCGAAGCAGGATTATCTAAAACGCGAGCTCAAGATGAAAAACGTCAAGTACAGCTGGCACGACGCAAAGGCGAGCGTCATCGAAGCGGCGCTTGCGCGCGGAGACCGCAGGCAGTCCGCCGTAATAGAAAGGGCGTATGCCGAAGGGTGCGTTTTCGACAGCTGGAACGAATGTTTCGATTATGACAAATGGATCGAGGCTTTCGCGTATTGCGGGATAAATCCGTCCGAATACACGGGGGCAATTCCCATTGACAGAGATCTTGCCTGGGACTTTATCGAAAACGGAGTCACGAAGAAATATCTGCTCAAGGAAAGAGAGAAGGCTTACGCGGGAATAACCACTCCCAACTGCATCGGCAAATGCAACGGTTGCGGCGCAAGCAAGCTCGGGGGGTGTTTCGTATGATAGTGTTCAGGCACCGCAAGACGGGGGAGGCGGGTTATCTGTCTCATATCGACGCGATGAGAGTGCTCCAGCGCACGATGCGCAGAATGCGCGCGGAGGTAAAGTACAGCGAGGGCTTTGTCCCGCATATGCTCACCTATGCGACGACGCCGCTTCCTCTCGGAGTGCAGAGCGTGGCGGAGTATTTTGCCGCGGACAGTCCTCTTACCGGAGAGGAAGAGCTGCTGAAAAGATTCAACGCCTGCGTGCCGTCGGGCATGAGAGCGGATTTTTGCGCAGTCGTCGGAAAAAATCCCAATCTTGTGGCGAGAGTGGTCGCGTCGTCATACGAGGTCAGAGCAAAGGAGACGGTTTCGCAGGACGTGCTGTCCGTGCTCGAAGGGCGTGAGTATTTTATGCTCCGCAACAAAAAGGGAGTCATCGAGGAGGTCGAAGTCAGGGATAAGATCTTCGGCATCGAAATATACGGAGACAGGTTGTTGCTGACGCTCGCGACGGGCAACGACAACCTGCGCGTGGACAGCTTTGTTCAGAGTCTGTCGCGCTTCGGAGTGGACGCTTGCGCAAGCGACGTTACGAGGACGGAGCAATTCGTGTCGGAAGGCGGGAAATTCGTCGCGGCAAAGGAGATCTTGGTGTGAAAAGAATTTTGATAGACGTTCATCCCAGCAGCACGAAAGTCTGCATAGTAAAAGACAATCTGCTCGAAGAATTCTGGGTTGAACGCAAGAATATCAACAAACTTGTCGGCAATATCTACAAAGGCAAGGTGATGAACGTCCTGCCGGGTATGCAGGCGGCTTTCGTAAACATAGGGCTTGAACGCAACGCGTTCCTCTATGCGGGAGACATCGTGATAGACGGGGAGAAACTTGAGGGCGCGGAACAGCTCAGGATCAATCTCCGTGCGGGAGACAGTGTGCTGTGTCAGGTCGAAAAGGATCAGTTCGGCACCAAAGGCGCGAGGATCACGACCAACATAACCCTTCCGGGCAGAGTGCTCGTCTATATGCCGCAGATAGATTACGTCGGCGTTTCTCACAAGATAACGGACGAAAAGACAAAAGATAGGCTCGTCAGACTTGCGGCGGAGATAAAACCGGAAGGCTGCGGCGTGATACTGCGCACGCAGGCGCAGTACTGCGACGAGGACGAGCTCCGCGCGGAGATGAAAGAGCTGGTCGCGTTGTGGGAAAAGATAAAGGAAGATACACTCAAAAAACCTGCGGGCACGCTCGTTTACAAGGAGCAGGATCTCGCGATACGCGCGGTCAGGGATATGCTCGCCGACGTGGACGAGGTCGTCATCAACGACGAAAAGCTGTATGCCGAATTCAAAAAGAGTTTTCCTTACGTCGAAAAGTCTCGCCCAGACATTTTCAAGTATTACAACGGCGCGAAAGACCTTTTGCAGTATTACGATCTCGCGGAGCAGATAGAGGCTTTGCTGAAGCGCAAAGTCGTGCTTAAAAACGGCGCTTATCTCATCATCGACAGGACGGAAGCGCTCACCGTGATAGACGTGAACACGGGCAAATTCGTCGGCAACAAGAATCTCGAAGAGACGGTTTTCGAGACCAACAAGATCGCGGCGGTCGAGATCGCGAGACAGCTCAGGCTGCGCAATATAGGCGGCATAGTCGTCATAGATTTCATCGATATGGAAGATCCCGACCACAGAGAAAAGGTGCTCTCGGTGCTGGGCGCGGAGCTTGAAAAGGACAGGGTCAAGACTTCGCTTGTCGGCTTAACGGCGCTCGGGCTCGTCGAGCTTACCCGCAAGAAGACGCGCAGTATGATAGAGACGGTAATGCTTCAACCGTGCCCTTACTGCAACGGAGACGGTTACGTTTACGGAGACGAACACATGATTATGAAGATCCGTTCTGCGATAACGCAGGTGTTTGAGGGTATAAGCGCGAAGGCGGTCGTCGTGACTGTCGCTCCGTCGCTGTTCAACAAGATGTTCTCGCTCCGTTATCTCGAAAAGGAGTGCAGGACTGTCTGGAAGGACAAGCGGATATACGTCATCCCCGATCCCGCCATGCACATAGAAAAATACAAGATCCAGACTCTCAATTCGGCGATACTCGATCTTCCCGACAATGCGAGAATGTTGTACTGACGTCGGGAGAGAAGAAAAAGCGCTCCTGTGCGGACGGCGGAGTAGAGGTAAGCGCGAGTAAAACGGCGTTTATTTTGTTTTGAAGCGAAGTCGCGTGAGGCGAAAACGTAGGACAGGAGACGGAAAATACGGCGAAAAGGGCGGCGTGAAACCGTGCGCGAAAAGGCGGAATTTTCTCAAAAATACCGCCAAAACCCGCCGATAAACCGTTGACAGTCCTTTTATTTTATGATATTATAATTTGCGAGCCGCATGAAAAGGGTTTACAAGTCCTGCAAAGGCACCCGTATCAGCGAGACTGGAAAGAGGAGGTAATTTCATGTACGCAATCGTTTTGACAGGCGGCAAACAGTACAAGGTTGAGCCTGAACAGATCATCAAAGTCGAGAAGCTGGACGCGAACGTAGGCGACAAGGTGGAGCTCACCGCGCTTATGGTCAACAAGGACGGCGAGATCGTCTGCGGTGAAGCTGCTGCAAAAGTTGTCGTTACGGGTGAGGTCGTTGCGCAGGACAAGGCAAAGAAGATCGTCGTCTTCAAATACAAGTCCAAGAAGAACGAGCGCAAGCGCCAGGGTCACAGACAGCCCTACACGGCAATCAAAATCAACGAAATAAAGGCATAATGACAGAGGTTGTTGTAGTAAAACACAATAACAGCATAGTCTCGGTTGAATGCGACGGGCACACCGGGTACGGCGCGGAAGGCGAAGACGTGGTCTGCGCGGCGCTGTCGTCGATAGTACAGACTGCATTGCTCGGTTTGCTTCAGGTCGTGGGCGTAAACGTCAGTTATACGACGGACGAAAAGAGAGGTTATCTCAAAATGACTCTCCCGCGCGATCTCGACGGGAAGACGAGAAGGGATTGCGACATAATCCTCGATACGATGCTTCTCGGCGTGGCGGATCTCAATCAAGGCTTTTCGGATTTTGTAAATTTGGAGGTAAAGTGATATGTTTATCAATATACAGCTTTTTGCACACAAGAAGGGTG